>JAZNIZ010000001.1:0-14281 GCA_045577775.1 Akkermansia sp.
CTGAATGGCGGTCTGTATCTCACGAGTTGAAGCGACAACTTTTGAGTGCCACTCGTTGATGCCTGTGTTACTGAATGGCGGAATCCTCCAGACAATACCGAATACAACAAGTATTGGTGCCACTCGTTGATGCCTGTGTTACTGAATGGCGGTTCTCGTCTGGGGAGTGATGCCCGGTGCTAGCCAGGTGCCACTCGTTGATGCCTGTGTTACTGAATGGCGGTGGTGAGCTACTGGAAGAAAAATGTGCTTTTGCCACGTGCCACTCGTTGATGCCTGTGTTACTGAATGGCGGAGTTGTTCAACTTCCTTTTCTGTTAGCTGTGTTCTGGTGCCACTCGTTGATGCCTGTGTTACTGAATGGCGGCGTGCCGATTTCTTCGTCCTCCAGCTCGCGCAATTCGTCCGTGCCACTCGTTGATGCCTGTGTTACTGAATGGCGGTGTATAAACTTTCTTAATCAAGCGGGATGCACTGTGCCACTCGTTGATGCCTGTGTTACTGAATGGCGGAAGCGGCTGGGGATTGATAACGCGGTGAACCTTGGTGCCACTCGTTGATGCCTGTGTTACTGAATGGCGGCAACTGGGCACGTTTGTCATCTAATTCATAATTGGTGCCACTCGTTGATGCCTGTGTTACTGAATGGCGGTTGGAGCGACGTTGCGCTTTTGCCTATTGCCGCGTGCCACTCGTTGATGCCTGTGTTACTGAATGGCGGTTGGAGCGACGTTGCGCTTTTGCCTATTGCCGCGTGCCACTCGTTGATGCCTGTGTTACTGAATGGCGGATATTCGTTGCTCGGGTGGTCGGGAGTTATGCACCGTGCCACTCGTTGATGCCTGTGTTACTGAATGGCGGCCACCAGCGCTGCTCGCGCTCGCACACCTCATCATCGTGTGCCACTCGTTGATGCCTGTGTTACTGAATGGCGGTGTTAGCTTCTTTGCCAAAATCCACCCCATGACCCGTGCCACTCGTTGATGCCTGTGTTACTGAATGGCGGCGCCCCGCGCTTGCCGGTACCATCGCCCGCAAATGAGCCACTCGTTGATGCCTGTGTTACTGAATGGCGGAAGAGTTTAGCTTCTTCTGTACACTTGTTGTGTAGTGCCACTCGTTGATGCCTGTGTTACTGAATGGCGGTGGGTGAGAATCGGTGTTGTTGTTCATGGGTGGGCGATTGTGCCACTCGTTGATGCCTGTGTTACTGAATGGCGGTCTTGGTCGATGCTTTTCTTCCATGCTCGCAACTCTCGTGCCACTCGTTGATGCCTGTGTTACTGAATGGCGGAACAGCCTCGGCGGGTATTGTCATGACGGCCTCGCCAGTGCCACTCGTTGATGCTTTAATATGAAGAATTATCACACAAATACAGAATCAGCACATGTGAAGTGCGCTGCTTCACCATTTATCGTGTGACTCCATACATACCCCCGCTGAACAAGCGGGGGTTAATTTTTTGATGGTGAAGGGGGATTTGCGGCCTGGGGGCTGCTTGTTGATACGCCCGCACAGGCAAGAGGGGCATGAAATCGGCTCATTCCGGTGTAGAAGTGAGCCGTAAACCGGGGCGTTTTGAGCCGAAAGGGCTTTCGCGCGCGTGCGCGCGTTTCAGAATCAGGCAGGCTTTCGCCTGCGGAACTACCCCATTTGTCAGTTGTCAATAGTCGATTGTCAATCCTTTTGGCTTGCTTGTGGGGGTGGGTTTGGTAGAATGTGGGGTGTATGGGCAATGCTTTGTTAAAGGTGGAGGGGCTTGCGAGGTCGTTTGGCGTGGTGCAGGCGGTGCGGGGTGTGACTTTTGAGTTGGAGCGCGGGCAGGTTGTGGGGCTGATTGGCGCGAATGGGGCGGGTAAGACGACGACGATGCGGATTCTGGTGGGAATGGATTTGCAGGATGCTGGGCAGATCTGGTACGATGGGGTGGATGCCACGGCTGAGCCGTGGCGCTTGCGCGGGCGTATTGGCTGGATGCCGGATGCGTTTAACCCGCCGCCGCACACGACGGTGTGGGAGTATGTGGATTTTTATGCGCGGGCATTTGGGCTGAAGGGGGCGGCACGCTGGGCGGAGGTGCAGCGGGTGCTGGCGTTCTGTGGGCTGGGTGAGATGCAGGAGCGCATGGTGGACAGGCTTTCGAAGGGGGAGACGCAGCGGGTGAATCTGGCGCGCATGCTGGTGGGTGACCCGGAGCTGGTGGTGATGGATGAGCCTGCGGCGGGGCTGGACCCGCGGGCGCGTGTGGAGTTCAAGCATTGCGTGCGCGAGCTGCAGCGGCAGGGGAAGACACTTTTAATTTCGTCGCACATTGTTTCGGAGCTGGCTGAGATGTGTGATACGATTATTCTGATGGATAAGGGGCAGATTGTGCGTTGCTCGGCTTGTGAGGCGTTGCGGGTGGAGCCGGCGTTGCCGCAGGTGCCGGGGGTGTGGTATGAGTTTGCGCTGGCAGATGCCGGGGCAGGGGAGGCGCTGGTGCAGGAGCTGGCGGGGACGCCGTCTGCCTGGCAGCAGGCGGCGGTGGTTTCGCCGGGGCGGGTGCAGGCTCTGTACCTGGGGGCGGAGGGCGAGGAGCTGGCGTTGGCGCTGCGCGCGCTGGTGGCGCAGCATTTGGTGACGGAGGTGGCACGCCGCCGTGTTTCGCTGGAGCAGACTGTAATTGATTTGATGAATGGCCATGAATGAGAAGCATGATTTTCGGGATGTGTTGCCGGATTGGTTGCCGCCGGCGATGGTGAAGGACTGGCGCCAGATGCTGCGCTCGCCGCTTTATTTGCTGGGGGTGCTGGCGTGTGCGCTGCTGGGGGGTATGGTGTTGCTGCGCGAGACGCACGGCGATTATCTGATTACGTTGTTTACGTATTATGATAGGTTCCTGATGCTGGGTGCGGTGTTGTTGTGCGGGGTGGTGCCGGCGCGTGTATCGCTGGCGGTGGCGGCTGAGGTGCGCGTGGCTGCGGTGAATTTTGTGCGGCTGACGCCGCTGAGTTCGCGGCAGGTGGTGTGGGGCACGTGGCTTTCGGGGATGGCGCAGGCGCTGCTGCTGGTGTTGTGTGCGCTGCCGCTGGTGGGTATGTGTTTGTGCCGGGTGCCGGCGGAGTCGCTGGGGGGTGCGGTGTTGCTGCACGGGGTGATGCTGGCTTTGTTGCTGGCGCAGGCGGGGGCGATGATTGCTGCGGCGCAGGCTACGGCGATGCTGCCGCCGCTGGCGCGTGTGGTGGGGGCGTTTGTGACGTTTCTGATGGTGTGGCTGGTGCCGCTGGATGTGGTGCGTGAGCTGATGGCGGGGCAGGCGCCAGGCTGGTGGCGCGTGTTGCTGCATGTGCTGGCGTGTGGGGTGATGACGCTTGTGCTGCTGGAGGAGGCGCGGCGGCATTATGCGCATCCGGCAGAGAATTGCGCGGCTTCGGCGCGGGTGTGCAGTTTGCTGGCTCTGCTGGTGTATGGGGTGTTGCTGGTGTGTTGCGCCGGTGGGGTGCTGGATGTTGCCTGGCAGGCGTATGGCTGGGCTGTGGGGTTGATGCTGGCTGTGGCGGTGTGGGATATGCTGCACCCGGATGGTGGTGTGCGCGGTGGCGCAAAGGCGGTGCGCTGGCTGCCGGGGGTGCTGCAGCAGCCTGGCATGTGGGGCGGGGCGCTGTGGTTTACGGTGGCGGTGGTGCTGTGCTATGCGGCGGTGGTGCCGCTGGTGTGCCTGCAGCATGAGCAGTTGCAGGTGGCGGGAGATAGTGTGATGACGGCGCGGGCGCTGCCGGTCATGGGGGTGCCGGAGTTGCTGCTGGTGTTCGGGTATAATCTGCTGGATGTTCTGGTGGCGTTGCTGGCG
The DNA here is from genome assembly GCA_045577775.1 of Akkermansia sp. Classification (GTDB taxonomy): domain Bacteria; phylum Verrucomicrobiota; class Verrucomicrobiia; order Verrucomicrobiales; family Akkermansiaceae; genus Akkermansia. Next base: position 3,831 of record JAZNIZ010000001.1, read on the forward strand.
GCGCTGCTGCTTAGTTCGCTGTTCCCGAATCAGCGCACGGTGGCGTTCCTGGGGGTGCTGGTGGTGGAGCTGGTGGCGTGGGGGATGCTGGGGGTGGCGAGCTCGCTGGGCTTTGCAGATGTTTCGCTGGTTTCTCTGCTGCCGCTGCTGCAGCCGGATGGCATTTTCGGGCTGGAGGATTGTTTCCGGACGACGGGCTGGACACCGGAGCGCACTGCGGATTTGTATGGTCTGCTGGGGGTGAAAGCTGCCTGGCTGGTGCTGTTCCTGGGGGTGTTCCACATGCGCCGTGGCTCCCGCTAAGGGAACTCGCGGGGGGTAAAAATGGTGTCATACCCGGCAAAAAAATAAATTTTTGCCGGGTTTTTTCGTGCCTTGCTCCGACGGTTGGAAAAAAATTAAAAATTCTATTGAAATTCAAAGAAAAGGCTTGATTTATGGGAAATTTGGAGTAAACTGTCGCGACCGCGGACTGTACAGGGATGTACTGTCTACCGGTCTTTATCGGGTAATCCGGTGAGGTGAAAAGCTGCGTTCCTCAAGGGATGAGGAGGTGGCGACACAAGCCGTAAAACCTTGAAAAACAAAATCATAAATAAGTAACATGCCGACTATTAATCAGCTCGTCCGCAAGGGACGTACAGTACCGGAAGAGAAGTCGAAGTCTCGCGCTCTTCACAGCTGCCCGCAGCGCCGCGGCGTTTGCCTGCAGGTGATGACCCGCACGCCGAAGAAGCCGAACTCCGCTCTGCGTAAAGTTGCTAAGGTTCGCCTTACCAACGGTGAAGAAGTAATCGCCTACATCGGCGGTGAAGGCCACAACCTGCAGGAGCACTCCATCGTGCTTGTGCGTGGTGGTCGTGTGAAGGACCTTCCCGGTGTTCGTTATCATATTGTTCGTGGTGCTCTTGACTGCCTTGGCGTTGACAAGCGCCGCCGTGGCCGCTCGAAGTACGGTGCCAAGCGCCCGAAGGCTGGTGCTGCCGCCGCTCCCGCTAAGAAGCGCTAAGAATTAACACTGAACTAATAAAAATTTAAGATTATGGCTCGTCGTAAACGCGTCTACAAGAAGATTGAACGTCGTGACTCCCGTTACGATTCCGTGCTGGTTGGCCGCCTGATTTGCAAGGTGATGCTGGACGGCAAGCGCTCCCTGGCTGAGCGTATCGTGTACAAGGCTATTGACCTTGCCAACGAGGGTACCGACACTGTGAGCCCGCTGGAGGTTCTGACCCGCGCCATTGAGAACGCCAAGCCCCGTGTGGAGGTGAAGAGCCGCCGCGTGGGTGGTGCTACTTACCAGGTTCCGTTGGAAGTGGCTCCTGACCGTTCCGAGGCTCTTGCCATGCGCTGGATCATCAACTACGCCCGCAACCGCAAGGGTATCCCGATGGCTAAGGCTCTGGCTAACGAAATCAAGGAAGCCGCTGCCAACCAGGGTGCTGCCGTGCGTAAGCGTGATGATGTGCACAAGATGGCTCAGGCCAACCGTGCCTTCGCTCACTTCCGCTGGTAATAAGCGCCTGCTGGAAGTTTTGATGTAATCTCTGAACTTTAAAACATTCATATTACTATATGGCTAATAACTATAGCAGCCCTGACCGTAAGGCCCCGCTTGAGCGCTACCGTAACTTCGGTATTGCCGCTCACATTGACGGCGGCAAGACCACGCTGTCCGAGCGTATTCTGTTCTACACCGGCATGATCCACAAGATCGGCGAGACCCACGAAGGTTCTGCGACGACCGACTGGATGGAGCAGGAGCAGGAGCGTGGTATTACCATTACCTCCGCTGCCGTTACGACCAACTGGAAGCAGCTGCCCGCTGAGGGCTGCCACAAGCTTTTCGAGAACGAGAACTTCCAGCTCAACGTTATCGATACTCCCGGGCACGTGGACTTCACCGCTGAGGTGGAGCGTTCCCTGCGCGTGCTCGACGGCGCTATCGTGGTGTTCTGCGGTGTTGCCGGCGTGCAGCCCCAGACCCAGACGGTGTGGCGCCAGGCCAACAAGTACGAGGTGCCCCGCATCTGCTTCGTGAACAAGATGGACCGCGTGGGTGCCAACTTCGCGAACGTACTGAACGATATCCGCACCAAGCTGGGTGCCAACGCTGCTCCGATTCTGGTGCCCATTGGCTCCGAGGACCAGCTCTGCGGCCAGATTGACGTGGTGAACCAGAAGGCTATCTTCTACAATGACTCCGACCGCCAGGGTTCCACCTATGAGGTGAGGGATTTGGAGGGCGAGCTGCTCGAAATCGGCCAGTCCTACCTTGAAGAACTCAAGGAATGCGTGGCTAACGTGGACGACGAGCTGGGTGAACTCTACCTTATGGAGGAACCCATCGATGCCCCGACCCTGAAGCTGGCTATCCGCCGCGCTACCATCGCCAACAAGTTCATCCCCGTGGCTGGTGGTTCCGCATTCAAGAACAAGGGTGTGCAGGGCCTCCTGGACGCTGTGGTGGACTACCTGCCCAGCCCGCTGGAATGTAAGCAGGCCACTGTGACCAGCACGATTGCCTCCGGTCTCGACGAGAACGGCTACGAGGTGTTCGACGTGAAGGAAATCAACCCCTCCGACAACGACAAGCCCGTGGTGCTGGCATTCAAGCTCTGGGCCGACAAGTTCGTGGGCTCCCTCGTGTTCATCCGCGTATACACCGGCGTGGTGCGCAAGGGCGACACCGTTTACAACCCCCGTACCCGCAAGCGTGAGCGCGTGGGCCGTCTGCTCCAGATTCAGGCCAATGTGCACACCGACGTGGACGCCGTATACTCTGGCGATATCGCCGCTATCGTGGGTCTGAAGAACGCCACCACGGGTGACACCCTGGCTTCTGATGACTTCGACTACACGCTCGAGCCCCCGACCTTCCCGGACACCGTGATTTCCATGGCTGTGGAACCCCTTACCAAGGGCGACCAGGAGAAGATGTCCAACGCTCTGCAGCGCCTTTCCGCTGAAGACCCGACCTTCCGCGTGAAGACCGACGAAGAGACCGGTCAGACCATCATCGCCGGCATGGGTGAGCTTCACCTCGACATTATCGTGGACCGTCTGCGCCGCGAGTTCAAGGTGGAGGCCAACACCGGCAAGCCCCAGATTGCCTACCGCGAAACCATCACCGGTTCTGCTGACCGTGTGCAGGGTAAGCTGGTGAAGCAGTCCGGTGGTCGTGGTCAGTACGGTGACGTGGTGATTGCCATGCGCCCCGGCGAACGCGGTTCCGGTCTGAAGATTGCCAACAAGATTGTGGGTGGTGCTATTCCCAAGGAGTACATGAACGCTGTGTACGCCGGTCTGAATGAAGCCATGAACTCCGGTTCTGTTGCGGGTTATCCCGTGGAGGACGTGGAGGTGGACGTCATCGACGGTTCCTACCACGAAGTGGACTCCAACGAAAACGCCTTCAAGATGGCTGCTATCTTCGCTATGAAGAACGCCTTTGCCAAGTGCAGCCCGGTGCTGCTGGAGCCCATCATGGCTGTTGAAGTAGTGACCCCCGCTGAAAACCAGGGCGATATCATGGGCGACCTTAACCGCCGCCGCGCCATGGTGAAGAACATGGAGCACAAGGGTGCTGAGTGTGTACTCACCGCCGATGTGCCGCTGGCTGAAATGTTCGGTTACTCCACCGACATTCGTACCCTCTCCAAGGGTCTCGCCTCCTACTCCATGGAACCCTCTCACTTCGAACAAGTACCCCAGAACCTTGTCAACGAAATCGTCAAGGCTCGCGGTGGTAACAAGTAAACCAACCAAAACAATATTAACCTAAACATAACCGCACGTTCATGCAAAGTCCCAAAATCCGCATCCGTCTCCGTGCATTTGACAGCCGCGCTATCGATCGCTCCGCTTCCGAGATCGTCGAGACCGCCAAGCGTACAGGTGCAAAAGTCGCCGGGCCGATTCCTTTGCCGACTCGTATCGAGAAGTTCTCTGTGAACCGCTCGGTCCATGTTAATAAGAAATCTGCCGACCAGTTCGAAATCCGTACCCACAAGCGCCTGCTCGACATCGTTGAGCCGACCTCCCGCACGGTGGAAGAGCTCAAGAAGCTCAACCTGCCTGCTGGTGTGGACATCACGATCAAGATCTGATTCCCGTCCCGTTAATACTAACATTTAACCAGATTTTTTAATAACATGTCTTTAGGACTTATTGGTAAGAAGGTTGGCATGACCCGCGTCTTCAACAAGGAGACCGGCGCCATGATTCCCGTCACGGTTATCGACGTGACCGGCAACACTTACGGCCAGATCAAGACCGAGGAGAAGGATGGCTACTCCGCCATCCAGGTGGCCTTCGACGCTCAGAAGGAAAGCCGCCTCTCCAAGCCGGTTGCTGGCCACTTCAAGAAGCTGGGTATCGCCCCCGCCAAGCTCCTCAAGGAGTTCCGCGTGGACGCCGCCGAGCTGCCCGCAGAGGGCGCTGAGCATCCCGGTTGCAGCCTCTTTGAGGAGGGTGCCTGGGTGGACGTGATCGGCACGTCCAAGGGTAAGGGCTTCCAGGGTGTTATGCGCCGTCATAACTTCCACGGCTCTCCCATGACGCACGGTTCCATGATGCACCGCCGTACTGGTGGTGTGGGTGCCTGCGCCACGCCGTCCCGCGTGTGGAAGGGCCAGAAGATGCCCGGCCACCAGGGCGCTGAGCGCAAGACCGTGCAGAACCTGAAGATCGTTCAGGTGCGTAAGGATGACAACGTGATTCTTGTGTCTGGCCCCGTGCCCGGCGCCAAGGGTTCCTACGTTGTAGTTCGCCCCGCCAAGAAGAAGAACGGTAAATAAACAAACGAACTAGGAAAACCTATCTATGTCCGCTAATACACTGACAATTGAGGCAGCCAACGCCGCCGGTGTCGTGACGGTGGGTCCCGAGAAGGGTAGCCAGGCCGTACACGACCTGGTGACTGCCTACCGCGCAAACCGCCGCACTGGTTCTGCCAACACGAAGACCCGCGGTGAGGTTGCTGGTAACAACCGCAAGATCTACCGCCAGAAGGGCACGGGTAATGCCCGTCACGGCGACCACCAGTCCCCCATCTTTGTGGGTGGTGGCGTGGTGTTCGGTCCCCGCCCCTGCGACTACTCCAAGAAGGTGAACAAGTCCACCCGCAAGCTGGCTCTGCGCCGCGTGCTGGGCGACATCATCACCGGTGGTAAAGTTGTAACCGTTCCCTCCTTCTCCATCGAGGACGGCAAGACGAAGTCCTTCGTTGCTGCTGTATCCGAGATTGCCGAGGGTAAGAAGATCCTCATCATCGCCGACAGCTTCGACGAAATGACCAAGCGCGCAGGCCGCAACGTGGCCGAGGTGCTTCTCATGTCTGCCGCTGAGGTGAACGTGGAGCAGCTGCTGGATGCCCGCAAGGTCGTCATCGTTGACTCCGCTATGGAAATCATCGCCAACCGCACCAAGTAATCATGAACGATATCTACGACGTAATCAAGAAGCCGCGCGTGTCCGAAAAGGCCACTGTGCTGCACGAGGAGAACGGCGTGCTGACGCTCGAAGTGGCGGTGAAGGCCACCAAGATTGAGATCAAGCAGGCTGTGGAGAAAGCCTTCGGTAAGAAGGTTGCCTCCGTCCGCACCGCTAACTACGATGGCAAGGTGCGCCGCAAGCGCACGAAGGATGCCGGTAACGCACCCGCCTGGAAAAAGGCATTTGTGCGCCTGGCCGCTGGTGAGTCTCTGGACCTTGTCTAATATTGGAACCCCTAACAAGAAAGTAAGCTATCATGTCCCTCAAGTCATTTAAGCCTACCACTCCGTCCAACCGTTACAAGGTTCTGCCCTCTTTCGACGAGATCACCAAGTCCAAGCCTGAGAAGAGCCTCCTGCAGCCCATCCGCAAGAGCGGTGGCCGCAACAACAACGGCCGCATCACCACCCGCCACATCGGCGGTGGCCACAAGTACCACTACCGCCTGGTAGACTTCCGCCGCACCCGCACGGAAGCCGCTACCGTGCTCGGTATTGAGTATGATCCGAACCGCACTTGCCGCATTGCCCTCATCCAGTACGCAGACGGCACCAAGAGCTACATCCTGGCTCCGGTGGGTCTGACCGTTGGTATGACCGTGCAGAGCGGTGAGAACGTGGCTCCCAAGGTGGGCAACGCTATGCCCCTCAAGAATGTACCGCTTGGTACTGCTATTCACAACATCGAGATTCGTCCCGGTTCCGGTGGTAAGATTGCTCGCTCCGCCGGTCAGCAGGCTGTGCTCTCCAACCGCGATGGTGAGTACGCCCTGGTTAAGATGCCTTCCGGCGAAATCCGCAAGTTCCGTGTAGAGTGCTACTGCACCATCGGTCAGGTGGGCAACGCTCAGCACATGAACGAATCCTCCGGTAAGGCTGGCCGCACCCGTTGGATGGGTATCCGTCCGACCGTGCGCGGTATGTGTATGAACCCCGTCGACCACCCCAACGGTGGTGGTGAGGGTAAGTCCAAGTCCGGTGGTGGTCGTCAGCACCTGAAGTCCCCCTGGGGTCACGTCAAGGGCCAGAAGACCCGCCGTCTCCGCAAGCCCTCCGATGTGTTCATCGTGCAGCGCCGTAACGCCAAGTAATTTTAACCACAAACATTTCTAAGAACAATGGGACGTTCCCTCAAAAAAGGACCCTTCGTAAGCCAGCCTCTTCTCGATAAGGTTGACGCCCAGCTGCAGAGCGGGGATCGCAAGCCGATCAAGACCTGGAGCCGCGCATCCATGGTGATTCCGGATTTCGTCGGTCTCACCTTCCTGGTGCACACCGGTAAGTCTTTCGCCACGGTATACGTGACAGAGAACATGGTGGGCCACAAGCTTGGCGAATTCGCTCCTACGCGAATCTTCAAGGCTCACGGTGGTATCGGCAAGAAGTAATAAGATTAACCGAAACTGAACCATGACCGCTGCTCACCTCAGCTCCTGCCTTGTGACCCTGGCCGCTCTGGCCGCGGGAACCTGCGCTGGTGCTGGTGAGGGTGGAAATGGTGCTACGGACCGCAGAATCGACCAGCTGGAACGCCAGGTAGCCAACCTCCGCGAAAGCTACATGCTTGCCCGGGCAGATGCTGATGAAGCCCGCAAGCAGCTCAGGGAAGTCAGCATGCGCCTTGAGGCGCTTGGTGGCACCGCCCTGGGTGGCCAGGAGGAAAAGCTTATCGAAATCGCCTCCATGCTTGAGTCCACCCGGACTGAGCTGGACGATGTTCGCCAGGGCAGCCTTCGTCTTGCCGCAGCCGTTGCCGAATACAAGCGCAACGCCATGGTAGAGGACGAAACCGCCCGCCAGGCGCTCGAAGCCGCGCTGCAGGAACTGGAGGTGGCCCTGGGCCTTCGCCAGAAGCAGCAGAGCGAGCTGGACGGCACGCTGGATGAGGCCAAGGTGCTCAGCATCGATACCGAATCCGGGCTCATCGTCATCAATGCCGGCAGCAAGGGCGGCGTCAAAGTGGGCATGCCCATGGAGATTACGCGCGGCGACCAGGTCATTGCTGATACGATGGTGACCGACGTACGCAAGAGCGTATCCGGGCTGTTGGTTCAGCGTCATCTCAACCCGGTGCTCAGCATCGCAGTAGGTGACCGCGTGTCCGTAAAAATAAACGACTAATTCTTCAACAAATATCCTAACATGGAAGTGAAAGCAGTATACAAGAATGCACGCATCTCTGCGAAGAAGATGCGCGACGTAGCCGCCGCCGTCCAGGGTATGTCTGTAACCCAGGCTACCGACGTGCTGAGCTACACCCCCAAGAAGGGCGCTTATCTCCTGAATAAGACCCTGAAGGCCGCTGTGGCCAACGCCGAGAACAATAACGGTCTCTCCGCTGATGAACTCGTGCTCAAGAGCGTGATGGTGGACGAAGGTCCGACCTTCCGTCGTACGATGGCCCGCGCCCGCGGTTCCGCTAACATGATCCGCAAGCGCACCTCCCACATCACTGTCATCCTCGCTAACAAAGAGGCATAACCATAACAAACTAACATAACACTATGGGTCAGAAAGTAAATCCTATCGGCTTCCGTCTTGCCGTTACTAAAGACTGGCGTTCCAAGTGGTATGCTACGGGCAAGGACTATGCCACGAAGCTCCACGAGGACCTCAAGATCCGCAAGTTCATCAAGGACTACACCGCCGATCTCAATAAGGATCTCAAGGGCTCCACGCCTGCGATTTCCCGCATCACCATCGAGCGCGCATGGAACAGCGTCCGCGTGACCATCGCCACCGCTCGCCCCGGCCTCATCATCGGGCCCAAGGGCAAGAACATCGAGGAAATGACCGCCGCCCTTTCCAAGCTGTGCAGTGGCGCCCAGGTCAAGCTCGACATCATGGAAATCCGCCAGCCGGAGCTCGACGCCCAGCTTGTGGCCGAGAACATCGCCACTCAGCTTGAGCGCCGCGTGTCCTTCCGCCGCGCCATGAAGCGCGCCGTGCAGGTGGCCATGGACTTCGGTGCCGAGGGTATCCGCGTTCGTTGCGCTGGTCGTCTGGGTGGTGCTGATATCGCCCGTGCCGAGCAGTACCGCGAGGGTAAAGTGCCGTTGCAGACTCTGCGCGCCCCGATTGATTACGGCTTTGCCGAAGCTCGTACCCTGTACGGCATCATCGGCATCAAGTGCTGGATCAACAAGCGACCCGAGGTTGCTGGTGCCCCGCAGATGGGTGGACGTCAGAACCGTCCGCAGCGTCCTCGCCGCGATTCCCGCCGCGACGCCTAATGTCTAACACGAAACTTTAAACAATAGGAGAATAAGACTATGCCTTTAATGCCCAAACGTATTAAGGACAACCACCGCAAGATGCACCGCGGCAACCGCGGCGGCAATGCAACCAGCGGTGACTATGTTGCCTTTGGCGACTTCGGTCTGCAGGTTCTCACCCGTGGCTGGGTGACCAACAACCAGATTGAGGCTTGCCGTATCGCTATCAACCGTTACCTGCGCCGTCGTGGCCGCGTGTACATCCGCATCTTCCCGCAGAAGTCCTTCACCAAGCGTCCGCCGGACACCCGTATGGGTAAGGGTAAGGGTGCTGTTGAGGGTTGGGTAGCTGTATGCCGCCCCGGCAACATCATGTTCGAGGTGGGTGGTGTGACCGAGTCCGCCGCTCGTGAGGCTCTTCGCCTCGCCTCCAACAAGCTGGGTATCCGCACTCGTTTCGTCTATCGCCAGGGTGTTGAACCCCAGGCCTAAAACTAGTAACTATTCAAACATTACATTATTATGCCTGTAAAGAAAGCTAAAGACTTCCGCGGTATGCCCGCCAAGGAACTCGCCGCCCACATCCGTGGTCTGCGCGAGGAATACTTCAACCTGCGCATCCAGCAGGCCACTGGCCAGCTGGAAAACAACCAGCGCATCCGCATCGTCCGCAAGGAACTCGCCTGCGCCCTGACTGTTCAGGGCGAGGGCAGCGCCGAAGCCTAAATCAAACGAAACCCAAGGACTTAGAATATGAGCGAAGAAACTACTACGACCAAGCCCCAGGGCCTTCGTAAGACACGCGTCGGCGTTGTTGTCTCCACCAAGATGGCCAAGACCATCGTTGTGGAATACGTGGCCCGCGTTCCGCACCCCGTGTTCAAGAAAATCGTGAAGAAGAGCAAGAAGTTCTATGCTCACGATGAGAACGAGACCGCCCAGCTCGGCGATAAGGTGCGTATCCGTGAAACCCGCCCGCTTTCCGCGCTCAAGCGCTGGGAGCTCGTGGAAATCCTGAAACACTAATTCTAACCAGAAAGGACATTACCTACTATGCTCCAGATGGAATCCCTCGTTCAGGTGGCCGACAACACCGGCGCCCGTACCGCCAAGATGATTGGCGTGATTGGCAAGAGCGGTGCTGACCAGGCTCACATCGGTGATATCATTACCTGCCACATCCGCGAATCCATCCCGACCGCTTCTGTGAAGAAGGGTACGGTGGTGAAGGCTGTGGTGGTGCGTACCGCCGCCCCCATCCGTCGCGACGACGGCTCCGTGCTTCGTTTCGACACCAACGCCGTGGTGGTTATCGATAAGGATAACAACCCGCGTGGTACCCGTATCTTCGGGCCGGTGGCTCGCGAGCTTCGTGAAAAAGGCTTCATGAAGATTGTGTCCCTCGCCCCCGAGGTGCTGTAAGGCGGAAGGGTATTTGTTGAAGTTTATCACTTCCACACACCTTACATAAGAAAAGACCGGTTCCCCTGTGGAACCGGTCTTTTTCTGTGCCTGACGCGTGAAATCGTCTGTTTCCTGCCGCCTTGGCAATTTGTTACGGTGGTGTCATGGTGCGGCGCCTTGCTGCGTATTCAATATGGTCGTATTGCCTCAAAATAAAATCGAACCCAGGGGGGTGGCTGCCTCAAAATTAATCGAACCTTAGAGTACTCATTTTTTCGAACTAATCAAGCCCAAAGTTACCTTGGTGCCCAACACCCTTATATGATGAGATTTTGAT
>JAZNIZ010000002.1:0-23657 GCA_045577775.1 Akkermansia sp.
CCCCTTCTGTCACCCGCTCTCGCGGGCTCCGCCTTTATTTTTCAATTAGCAGGGGGTGCGCAATCGCTGGTGGGCTTGCGCCCACCCGGGACGCGATTGCTGCCCCCTGCCTGACATCTCAGCACCCACTCCGTGGGCGCCTAATTCCGTTCGCTTCACTCACCTGGGCAACGTGTACAAATGCATGCATAATTCTGCAAATAACCCAGCAAATCTGAAACACACCCTTTATTTTGACGCAGTGCTGTTTTTAAAGGAGGTGGGTCAACCGCCGATTGCTATCTATTGAGGAACAGTTTGTTGAGCTCCTTTCGCATGTAATCGTAGTGCTCCTGCCCCTCGGGCTTGCACACGTTGTCCTGTGCATAGATTTCTAGTACGGCGAGCTCGGCTCCACCGGCATCCAGGAAAATGTAGTGGTCTTCGGTGCAGAAGGTGCCAACCACATCGAAATCATGGAAGACGAGCTGCAGCCACTCCGGCGCAGTGGTCCAGCGCGCGAAGAGTTGGCGCATCCCGGCGCTGATGGGTACGGGCGGCAGCGTTTCCTCGGTGGTTTCTGTGCACCAGTGGTCATCATTGGCCGCGCGGATGCGCTTCACCTGTACCTGCGCGGCCTGCTGCATGGCTTGTTGAATCCGGGCGCGTTCATCCGCGCCGATGCGCCGCCCTGCCACAATGGGAACATCGTATACATAGCCCTTTTCTGCGTTTTCGGGGTAGAGCTCCTCCGGGTGCAGTGGGACTTTCCCTTCGCGAAGAACCGTTTCTTCGTAATGTTTCCATTTGAGGCTGCGCTCGCTCTGGAGACAGGCGTTGAACAGCAGGCTGGTGAGGATAAGTAAAAGGGTTCGCATATTTGTTGCGATTATTGTAACAAAAAAAATATCAATGTCTAGCGTTTTATTGTAGCCGCCTGGCGAATGCGTGTGTGCAGTTTTTCCGGGGTGATGGTGGAGAAATGCATCTTCGGCAAGGGGGTGCCGCGAAGCTTGGTGCTCAGGTTGAAGTTCAGGCGGGTGATGAGGCGGTCATTCCAGAAATCGGCATGCAGGTCGATGTGCGCGGGCGCTATGGTGCAGATTAGTAGTTGCAGCAGGCGGGCCAGCATTTCTTCTACCAGGGTGTGGTCGGCGTAGTTCAGCGATTCCCACTCGGTGGGCAGGGGGAGCAGGTGCAGCAGCGAGCAGGGGGTGACGATGCCATGGTGCTGCCGGGCGCCTTGCGGGGCCCGTCCTTTCTGCAGCAGAAGGGTGAGGGTGTTTTCCCGCTCGCCAGCCAGGGCTTCTGCGGCGTAGAAGTCCTGCACCGGGCAGGGGTGGCGTTGTTGCAGGTGGGCCTGCATGGTGTTGCCCAGCCCCGGTGGCAGATAGATGCGGTGCAGCTTGTGGCGCCTGGCGGCGACATCCAGCCACTCATCCAGGCTTTCGGCGTGCAGTTGCACAAATCGGGCCTGCCTTTCCTCGATGATATGCCCTTGCAGATCCAGCAGCTCAAAATGCAGCAGGGTGCAGTGCGCCTCCGGCGTGGCGCTGATGAGGGCTACTGCTGCGTGTTGCGGGTTGAAGTGGTAAACCCGCACGGGACGCCCGCCGCCGGAGGGAATGGTGTCACCCCGAAGCAGCACCCCTTCCTGCTCCAGAGCTGCGACGGCTGCGTTGGTGCTTACCTGGCTCAACCCCAGCGCGGTTGCCAGCTGCGGACGCGTGGCGCTGCGCTGCTGCTGCATATACCGGGTGATTCTGGCTTTGGAATTCATAACTTTATAAGGCCTCCTAAGAAAGTATAGAAAAATTTCTAGAAATAGCAAGCATTATTTTATAATGAAGTGTTTACGGCGTACGCGGTGCGGGTGGAGGCGGTGGAGAGAAGTACAAAAACTCGACATTGGCGGGCCTGTCTGGTACCATTACTCTAACCACACAGAGAACACGATTATGAAATACATCTTTGTAACTGGCGGTGTAGTATCCTCCCTGGGTAAAGGTCTTGCAGCGGCATCCATCGGCACGCTGCTGGAGCATTGCGGTCTGGAGGTGACCATGCAGAAGTTTGACCCGTACCTGAACATCGACCCGGGTACCATGAGCCCCTACCAGCACGGTGAGGTGTATGTGCTGAACGACGGCGCCGAGACGGACCTGGACCTTGGCCACTACGAGCGTTTTGTGCATTGCGAGCTTTCGCGGCTGAACAATTTGACCAGTGGCAAGGTGTTTGAACGTGTGCTGGAAAAAGAACGCCGCGGCGATTACCTGGGCAAGACGGTGCAGTATATTCCGCACGTGACCGATGAGATTAAGCAGCGCCTCTATGACCTGACCGAAAAGAACAAGAACTGCGATGTGATTATCACGGAAATCGGCGGTACGGTGGGTGATATTGAAGGTTTCCTGTTCCTGGAATCGCTGCGCCAGTTCAGCCAGGAGGTGGGCCGCAACAACTGCTGCTTTATTCACGTGACCCTGTTGCCCTACATTAAGGCAGCGGGCGAGACCAAGACCAAACCCACGCAGCAAAGTGTGGCCAAGCTGCGCGAAATCGGTATCCAGCCGGATATGATTGTGTGCCGTACCGAGATGGACAACCTTACCGAGGAAGAAAAGCGCAAGATTGCCATGTTCTGCAACGTGCCGGCTTCCAATGTGGTGGCTTTCTGCGACGTGAAGCACAGCATCTACGAATGCCCGATTGACCTGGGCCGCGACAAGGTGGATCGCATCGTGACCGATGTGCTGGGAATCACTGTTCCCAAGCCCAAGATGGACGACTGGCAGAAGTTTGTGGGGCGCGTGATTCACCCCTCCCACAGCGTGCGTATCGCGGTGGTGGGTAAGTACATTTCCCTGCAGGATGCCTACAAGTCCATTTACGAAAGCTTTACGCACGCCGGTGCGGCGAATGACTGCCGCGTGGAGGTGGTTCGCGTGGATGCCGAATCGCTGACCAACGGCTCCTGCGAGGAGATGATTGGCAAGGTGGACGGCATTCTGGTGCCCGGTGGTTTCGGTGACCGCGGCGTGGAGGGCAAAATCAAGGCCGTGCAGTATGCTCGCGAGAACAATATCCCCTTCCTGGGTATCTGCCTTGGCATGCAGGTGGCCGTCATCGAATTTGCCCGCAACGTGCTGGGTCATGCTGATGCCAACTCCACCGAGTTCAACAAGGACAGCAAGGCCCCGGTGGTGTGCCTGCAGGAAGAGCAGAAGCACATCGAGAACATGGGCGCCACCATGCGCCTGGGTGCCTACCCGGCTCACATCAAGCCCGGCACGCTGTGCAGCAAGCTTTACGACGGTAAGGAGGTCATTTCCGAACGCCATCGCCACCGCTATGAGTTCAACGCCGACTACCGCGAAGAGGTGGAGAAGGGCGGCATGGTGATTTCTGCCGTGAACGATGAGCATGGCCTGGTGGAAGTGGTGGAACTTCCCTCTCATCCCTTCTTCATTGCCTGCCAGTACCACCCGGAATTCCAGAGCCGCCCGAACAGTGCTCACCCCCTGTTCTCTGGTCTGGTGGCTGCTGCACTGGAATCCCAGCAGGCATAAGCAACATTCTTTAATTCCCGGCGGTGGGCACCAGATGCCCGCCGCCGCTTTTACGTGATACGATGATTGATATACTGGTAGTTCTGGCGTATTTCTGCGCCATATTCGGTATTGGCCTCTATGTGGGGCGCAAGCAGGAAAGCCTGGAAAGCTATGCCTTGGGCAACCGCAATCTGCCCTGGTGGGCTATTCTGGCTTCCATTCTGGCGGCGGAAATCAGCGCTGCCACTTTCCTGGGGGCTCCGGGCGAGGGCTTTGCTCTGCGCAATTTTACCTATGCCCAGCTGGCCATAGGCACGATTCTGGGGCGCATTATCGTGGGACGTCTGTTCCTGAAGCCGTATTACCAGTACAATGTGGTATCCATTTACGAGTATCTGGAGAAGCGTTTCGGGCTTACTACCCGGCGCTGGGCCAGTATTACCTTCCTTATCAGCCGCGTGCTGGCCAGTGGCACCCGCCTGTTCTTTGCGGGTATTCTGCTGGTAATCGCCTACATGATGGTGACCGGGAAGGAGAGTGCCGGGCAGGTGGAAACGGTGGTGATTTATATTGCCGCGCTCACTTTCATCACCATTGCCACGGCGGTATATACCACGCTGGGCGGGCTCAAGGCCGTGGTGTGGACCGATGTGCTCCAGGCTTCTATTCTGGCGATTTCCCTTGTTACGACCATCGGGGTGCTGCTTTTCAGCATCAAGGCCGATGGCAGCTGGTGCGCCGCCTGGGATGCTATCTGCTACCACCTGGGCAACAGGGATTATAACCCTTGCGAAATCAAGAACCTGAAACCCTGGGCTTTCTTCGATTCCGGCCTCACCGGGCAGGGACTGCTGGCCGATATCAGGAATATCCTCAGCAGCGAGTACACCCTGTGGAGCGCGGTGCTGGGTTCCACCTTTATCACCATGGCCACGCATGGCACCGACCAGGACATGGTGCAGCGCATGCTGGCTGCGCCCGATAGCAAGAAGGGCGCCCGCGCGGTGATTCTCTCCGGCCTCATGGATATGCCCATTGTGCTGGTGTTTATTTCCTGCGGTATGCTGCTTTTCGTGTATTTTGCGCAGAATGGCATTACCCCGCCGGAGAAGCAGATTGAAATCTTCCCATGGTTTATCATTCACTGCCTGCCGGCGGGGGTGCGCGGGCTGTTGGTAGCGGCTCTGCTGGCCACGGCTATGGGCTCGCTCTCCACTGCGCTCAATGCTCTGGCCACTACGGCGACGCGTGACTGGTACGTGGATGTGTTCCACCCGCAGGCCGGGCAGGGCGAGCAGCTGCGCGCCGTGCGCTGGCTCACGGTGTTCTTTGCGGTGCTGCTCATTGTGGTGGGGGCAGGCACGGCCTGGCTTACGGTCATGGACCCCACCGTGCGCATTCTGCCCATTGCCCTGGGGATCTTCGGGTATACTTATGGTTCGCTGTTGGGGGTGTTCCTGCTGGGCATGCTGACCAAGAGCCGCGGGTGCGATGGCGGCAATGTGGTGGCTATGCTTTGCGGCTTTGCCGTGGTGATTCTGCTGGAAATCGGCGGGCGTCAGGGCTGGTTGCCAGCCATTGCTTTCCCCTGGCGTGTGACTGTGGGTACGCTGGCTACCTTTGCTGTGGGCTGCTTGTTCCGCACTCCTGGTGCGTTGCTTCGCAAATAACGCTTGTCTTTTTCTGTGCATTTAGTATACTTTCGTTATGCCGACGGAGACTTCCCCCAGCTACGAGATTGAGCGCGATGCGCTTACCGCCGCCATTGTGGAACTCAACAGCATGAGCCCCTGCGATGGCGTCATCATGACCCGCAGCGGTGAGGTGAAGGTGGGCTACGAGAGCGATGCGGATTTCTTCTGCATGCTGATTCCTGCCGGGGTGCTGGCTCGCCAGCTCACGGCAGACGGACTTTCCTCCTATACCGGCAAAGAATTAAAGAAATGGGCCGATTCCTATGACCTGGCGCCCTTGGAAGCCAAAGTGAAGGCTGCCCTCTGATGCTCTTTTCAACTTATTTGTACGATGAAGAAACTGAAATATCTGATGATTCTGGCAGCCTTGTTCGTGACCGTGGGAATGCCCCAGGTGGATGCTGCACCTAAGAAAAAGAAGAAAGCCAAGTCGGCCAAGAAGGTGGTTAAGGAAGAGGCCCTCTTTGAACCGGATGGTATCGACGCCAGCCTGACCAATGAGGATGTTTTTGATGGTGAGGAGGAGGAACAGGGGGAACGCTCATATGCCCAGAAGCGAGAGGACGCCCTCATGGCTAAGGAGGAAACAAAGGCTTATCTCGATAAACTGCGAAAAACAATCAAAATCCTCAGAAGAGTGAGGGATTTGAAGTCTGCGCAGAAATCTGTGCCGGAGCTGGAGGAACTCTACGGCTCTGCTTCTCCCAGCATGGCTGCTGAGGGAACTGTCACGGCTCTGGGGATGGTGAAAATCATGGAGGAAGATGAGGATAAAATTGATGTCTACATCCAATACCGCTCTGTGGCGGCTTCGCTGAACCGTAATTTGAACAAGGAACTCAGCCGCATTGCCAAACTTCAGCTTGAGTACGAGGAATTTGAAGCTATCACCAAGAAAATGATTGATAGCCAGCCTGTTAAACACTGATATGATTCTTCCTGCTCCCCGGTTCATGATGGAACTGGGGAGCTTTTTTTTGCCAGTTTTCTCAAATATGTTGAAAAACTCAAATAAAAATAATGGAGAGCTGCGCTTGGTAAATGTACGGCGCATGAAGCCCGTGCGAAACAAAGAAAGCAAAGACCATGAAAAAGAATCTGATGAAATTCGCTGTGTTGGCCTGCGTGGCCTTCTTCGCTCTGAACAGTCAATCCCAGGCGGCCGATGTGTATGTCAGCTTTGGCAAGGAAAAGGCCTGCTGTGTGGAAAATCACCGTTCTGTCGAGAAGCATAAAGCCAAGGCTCGCCACAAGAACCACTGCTGCAAGCACATGAAAGCGGCGAAGCACCGCCGCCACATGGCACACAGCAGAAAGGGGTGTTGCCGCCATGGACGCTGATACAGAAACCGTAACCGAAACAGAGTACCCATAACACCGCCGCAAAGAACCGCCCTAGGTCTTTGCGGCGGTTCATTGGTGCAGCAAAAAGCCCCTGCATGAGCAGGGGCTTCCGGAATCGGGAAATAGAGCAGGGGATCCTGTGCGTTACGCTTTGTAGAATTTATTGATGATGAGGGCGAGCGCACCATCACCCGTGACATTGCAGGCAGTGCCGAAGTTATCCATGGTGATATACAGGGCAATCATGAGAGCCTGTTCCTGCTCACCAAACCCCAGCATGCTGTTCAGAATGCCCAGGGCCGCCATAATGGCGCCGCCTGGCACACCGGGAGCCGCCACCATGACCACCCCCAGCATCAGGATGAATCCGGATAACTGGACAAAATCCAGCGGGGTTCCCTGCATGAGCATGATGGCGATGGCGCAGGCTACGATTTTAAGCGTGCTGCCGGAGAGATGGATGGTGGCGCAGAGCGGAATGACGAAACCTGCCACATCCTGGTTCACGCCATTTGCGATAGTCTGGCGCAGGGTGACCGGAATGGTAGCCGCGCTGGATTGGGTGCCAAGTGCGGTGAAATAGGCCGGGAGCATGCGTGCCAGCAGCGGGAAGGGGTTGCGCTTGTTGAAAAGCCCAGCCACGCAGTACTGAAAAAGAAGCACCACCAGGTGCAGCACAAAAATGACGCCGATAATTTTAATGAATACCGAGAGTACAGCTGCCGCCTGGCCTGAGTACGACATGTTCAGCGCGATGCCGAAGATAAAGAGCGGCAGCAGCGGGATGATAACGCGAGCGATGGTGCGGTAGATGATTTCGCGGAAATCATTGAACATGCTGTGCAGGGAAATGCCATGCACATTGGCCATTCCCAGCCCCAGTATAAAGGCCAGAATCAGTGCGCTCATTACCCCCATGACCGGTGGAATCTCAATGGTGAAATAGGGAGTAGCGTCATTGGCCTGCGCCAGAGAGCGTGAGAGGGTCCCCGCCTCTATCATTCCCGGGAAGATCCCCACACTCGTGAAATAGGAGGCAAAGCCCGAAATGATGGTAGCAATATAGGCCAGAAGCGTGGTTCCCAGCAACATGCGCCCGGCTTTCTTACCGATGTCGGCTATGGCGGGTGCCACTAAGCCTATGATGAGCAAGGGGATGATGAATCCCAGAAACTGGCTGAACAGCCCGTTGAATGTGATGAATACTCGCGTGACCTTGAGCGGTAACACATCGCCCAAGAACATGCCCAGGACCATGGCTATGATGATACGGCCTACAAGACCTACTTTAAACTTTTTCATACAACCTGTATTCTAGCACACCAGGGCAGATGCTGCAATGTTTTTGCAGAAAAAAATGAAGAAACCCTGCAATTTGTTAGTTTGCAGGGTTTCTTACGCGTGATACGAAGTATAAGATTCGAACTTATGACCCCATCCGTGTGAAGGATGTGCTCTACCACTGAGCTAACTTCGCATGTTTTTTGCTCCCGAACGGGTTCGCCGAGATGATACACGATGCTGCACCAGAATGCAAGCCTTTTTTTGATAATTTTTTTAGCAAATGGGCATCTTGTTATCTAAATAATTGATAAAGATAGGGGTAAAACAAAAAGACCTGCCGAGTGGCAGGTCTTTTTGTAATGGCGGCTAGCCCCGGCGGGAATCGAACCCACATCAAAGGTACCGGAAACCTTCGTCCTATCCATTGAACGACGGGGCCGCATAACGCGGGTTATGATGCCACATGTGCAGCATGGTGTCAAGTCGTGATGTCTGACATGCAGGGTAAAAGCATACGGACTCATTGCCGTCCTTCCCCCACACCCCCATCCAGGCTAGGGCAGTTTGGGCACCTTTGGTGACTTTTTTTGGGCTTTCCGGTGTCGCATTTGATTTTACAACTCGCACGCTACAAAATCGCGCCAAAAATGGATTGACATCCGAGGATACAGAATGATATAACACGCACATACGCCTGGTGAACACGAGAAGAAGGGGCTTAAATTAGCTTCCTAAGTGGCGAAAGAAAGGCGCCGGTTTATAATGTATGCCGATGAAAATATACAAGACAACAGATTCCTCTAATAATGTAATCTACCATTACATGCCATTGAGCAAGCATGGCGGGAGTCTGAACTTAAAGAATTGCAGAAACTCTGTGGTGTTTCTGGGGCCTTCATCGTTAATTGATAAGGCCAAGATATCGCTGGTGGGAGAAAATTGTGTTTTTTTTGCAGATAGCGGGCTGGGTCGAGCCGAAATTTCCGTGTACAATGGATGTTGCTTGTACATTGGCTCCGGCTGTTGTATCAATCCTGCCGGGACTCAGAGAATTGCGGTAGCTGAGGCTTCCAGCATCATTATCGGTAATGGAGCGTGGTTTTCATATCCCGTGGACATACGCACATCCGATTGGCATCCTGTGTACGATGTTTCGACCCGCGCAAGGGTAAATCAGGCAGAATCCATCATTCTGGGGGATCATGTGTGGGTATGTCGGGCTTGCTCAATCTATAAAGGCTCCAAGGTGGCATCCGGTTCCATTATCGGGGCAAATAGCATTCTGTCTCGCAAGTGTTGCCCTTATAACTCTATCATTGCAGGCTACCCGGCCAAGGTGGTTAAACGGGATTTGTTCTGGAATGGCTCCGCAACAAGTAATGCAGACCAGGCTGAGCTGGAGTTGCTGGAAACTCTGCCCGGGGAGCATGCTTCTGTTCAGGATTTTATATATTTGCGTGCGGTAAATGAGATGATTTATCCCGCAGATATCTACAAGACTCTTCACGGTTTGCACTCCGCCTCTGAAAAACTGGCGTTCTTGTATGATGTGCTGTATTGTTCTTCTGCAAGAAATCGCTTTGCATGGGATGAGCCAGATTTTGCGCAAAATGACGGTAAGATTCTCAGCTATGATTCCGCTCGTTTTGCCAGGGAGGTGGATGCAGAAGTCGAGCCGATTCAGGTGTCGGATTTCTGCGCAAGTGGTGTTCCTCATCTGGAGGACTGTTTGTCATTGCTGTTATCAGAGGAGCAGATGAGGCGGAAATATCATCGGTATATGATTTGTTCCATTTTATTATTTGGTCGGAAGGCCAGGAAATATAGACAAAAAGCAGAGGAATTGAAGCCCTTGCTGGAAAAAATCAGCCAGATTCGTCGTTATTACCGCGAGCCTCGATAGACCGGTTGCTGCATACGGTGCTCTCATTTTCCGGAGATG
Source organism: Akkermansia sp. (assembly GCA_045577775.1). Lineage (GTDB taxonomy): Bacteria > Verrucomicrobiota > Verrucomicrobiia > Verrucomicrobiales > Akkermansiaceae > Akkermansia. Next base: position 9,798 of record JAZNIZ010000002.1, read on the forward strand.
TTGCAGATTCCGGGCGTACAGAGGCTTTTCTTCAGCATTGCCGCGTAAGAATGTGGTTCAGAAACTGCGTTCGGAGGCTGGAATGCAGCGAATGACCGTGCTGCATTTCCCGATTTCTGGTATGTGCCTGGCTGTAATTTCCGTATTTTTTTGGGGGGGGCTGGTTAATTGCGGGTTTTGCGGGCTTTTTTGGCAGGGCAGAGGAAATTTGTGTTGACTCTGAGGGGGTGAATCTATATACTTACTTATGCCTTGCCAGGCCCGGTGGCCGGGCGGGTCTAAACTTAAAAAACCATATAAAATACTACTATGGCTAAATACGCTATTAACGGTTTCGGTCGCATTGGTCGCAATGTGCTTCGCGCCATGTCCCAGGCCGAGCTCGAGAAGGTTGTTGCTATTCACGACCTTACCCCCATCGCTACCACTGCTCACCTGCTTAAGTATGACTCCACGCAGGGCAAGTTCAAGGGCACCATTGAGGTTGATGGTGACAACCTGGTTGTGAACGGCCACCCCATCAAGATTGTTGGCGGTATGCTGGGTCCGGATCAGCTTCCCTGGGCTGAGCTGGGTGTAGACGTAGTGCTTGAGTCCACTGGTCTCTTCACCGCTCGTGAGAAGGCTGAGGGTCACATCAAGGCTGGTGCCAAGAAGGTTCTCATCTCCGCTCCCGCCAAGAACCCCGACCTGACTTTCTGCATCGGCATCAACGACAACGAGTACGATGCTGCCAAGCACAACATCGTGTCCAACGCTTCTTGCACCACCAACTGCCTTTCCCCCATGGTGAAGGTTCTTAACGACAAGTGGGGCATCGAGAAGGGCATGATGAGCACCATCCACTCCTACACCAACGACCAGCGCATCCTTGACCTGCCGCACAGCGACCCCCGCCGCATGCGCGCAGCTGCTATCAACATCATCCCCACCACCACTGGCGCTGCCAAGGCTATCGGTGAGGTGATTCCCCAGCTCAAGGGCCTGCTCAACGGTGCTTCTTTCCGCGTACCCACCCCGACCGGTTCTCTGACCGACTTCGTGGCAGTGCTGAAGAGCGACGTGACCGTGGAAGAAGTGAACGCTGCCATGAAGGAAGCTGCTGAGGGTCCGCTTAAGGGCATCCTCGAGTACTCCGAAGAGGCTCTCGTGCTTCAGGACATCGTTTCCAACCCCCACTCCTGCATCTTCGACGCCGGCTTCACCTATGTGGTGGGCGGCAACATGGTGAAGGTTTGCGGCTGGTACGACAACGAATGGGGTTACTCCAACCGCGCCGCTGAGGCTATGAAGAAGCTGGGCGACAGCATCTAATAGCTAAGGTTTCGCAAAACCATGTTTATGGAAGCCGGGTGGTTCTTTGAATCACCCGGCTTTATTTTGGCTGGCAGGGAATTATGACATTGTGAATAACTTGTGAATAACTTTTTCTTGCTATTACAGGCAAAGTGAGTACAATAAAAAAAGTATTAGCTATGAACCCTTTTTTTAAATCAGCATGTGTGGTGGCTGTGGCCTGTTTGTTCTCGGCGTGTTCTGATTCGGCAGAAGGCGTGTGGGTAGGTGAGTGCCGGAATAGCACAATCAAGAGTAAGAGTACAGGCGTGAAGATGACCATGAAGCAGCAGGGGGAAAAAGTGGAGGGCGTGCTGGTGATGCAGGATGATCTGTATGGAAGTGGTCACTTTGTGGGATATATTAACGGAAAGGATTTAACCATCCGCTCGGAGGGTGATACTCAGACATTTGTGAACATTACCTGGACGGGCAGGTTGAAGGATGGCGTGTACAAAGGTATATACCGGGTAGAGCCTACACCGTCTGCCGCACTGCTGGGTAAGCAAGTGCAGATTGGGGTTTTTTATCTGCGTAAGCAGTAAGAGAATGGTGAGCCTCTGTAGTCGGAATCCCGGTGCCAGCAGTACATTGGCGAGGCGGGGATCAGCAATATGGTAAAGCGTGTTTCACAGGGTAGAGCTCATCTCATTACACTCTGCGCATTTGTGTGCTTCGGCTTAATGAGCCCGCTGTGCAAGTGGGCTATGGAAAGCGGTTTGATTTCCGGCGTGAGCATGGCTGCTTTTCGCCTGTGCGGAGCTGCTGGCTTATTCTGGCTGGCATCTCTGGCTGTGCCACAGCAACGCATTGAGCGTCGCGATTGGTGTGCCCTTGTAATTATGTCTCTCTGTGGCATGGGTATCAACCAGTTTTGCTATGTATTGGGGGTGCAGTACACATCCCCCACGAATGCCTGTGTCATCACCACCAGTACCCCGGTATTCACTTTTGTTCTCTCCGCTGTATTTCTGCAGGCCTCGGTAACATGGCGGCGCATCGGTGGGCTGCTGCTGGCTGCATCTGGCGCGTTGATTCTCATTCTGGGGTCACAAGTGCAGGGAGGGCGTAGCGGCAATCCCCTTGGGGATGCTATTTGCCTTTTTTCTCAGTTTTCTGTTTCATTTTATTTTGTGTTTTTCAGCGGAGTCATTCAGAAATATCATCCGCTGGTATTGATGCGCTGGCTTTTCCTCATATCGGCTGTGCTGACAATGCCCTTCTGGATGCGGGAAGTCTGCCTGCTTCCTTGGCACCAGCTGGGAATGCCCGAGGTGCTAGGAAGCGCATATGTTGTTATATTTGGTTCCTTTGTGAGCTATCTGCTGATGATTGTCGGGCAGCGCTATCTGGAGGCGCCAACGGTGACAGCGTATAATTATATTCAGCCAGTTATTGCTGCAACTGTGGGCATTCTGCTGGGGGTGGATGCTCTAACCTGGCAGAAGGTGGTGGCTGTGGTTCTAATCGCTGCCGGGGTGTGGGCTGTTTCTCGACAGCGCGAGGCTTGAATATGGCATGTGCTATGCGTCATGTTTCATAAAGTTGCAATCGGGTGCTTGACCTCTCGCTTTTACCTGATATAATGAACGTACCATGTTTCTGGCGGCCTCTATACAGACCAAGATTATTCAATTTCTGCCACTGTTGTTCACTTACCTGTGCTTCGGGTTAGCCCTTGTCAGTGCGCTCCGCGGTTTGCGCATGCTTGGCAAGCGTTATCAGATGAAGCATGCTGGTCTACACGCCAGTAGTGCTGTGTGTCATCGGACAATGGAAGGGAAGTGCCTGTATTACCCTGTTTTTTCATATACTGGGGCCAATGGTCAGCTCTACGATATCATGGGGGAAACCCCTTATGCCTCAGAGGAGGAGGCTTTGCAGGCTCACCGCCCGCCGGTGTATGCAGATGAGCGCCCGGATGCCGCTCAGGAGCTTAGTTCCGGTCTGTTATATGTGCGCCCTGTTTTGCTGATGCTGCTTGGTTGTGTATTCCTGGGGGGTATGGTGTTTGCTATGTCCTTGTTGCCGAAATAGCCGATGAATGCGATGCCCGCACTGCCTCCTGGTTATTCGCTCCGTATAGCTGGTACGGCGGAGTTCCCGGTCATCCGGCGCTTTTACGATTGTCTGATTGATGATTTGTTGCAGCAGCCCTACCATCCTTTGTGGGATAAAGAGGGGCATCCTGCTGATTCTTACCTGTTGGATGCGCTGGCCGCCGGCGAACTCTGGATTGCGGAACACCCGGACGATGGAATCGTGGCAGGCCTGATTGTGAATCACTCTGCCAATGATGGATACCTGACTGTACCCTGGCGTGTCAAGGCTTCGGCTGATGAGGTAGCAGTTGTGCACGCATTTGGAATTCATACCAGACACCAGGGCCGGGGCCTGGGTTCTGCAATCATGCGCTGTGTTATAGACACTGCACGCCTTCGCGGGGATAAAGCGGTGCGGTTGGATTTAATAGATTTCAACCTCCCTGTTCAGCGGGTGTACCTGAAACTGGGCTTCGAGAAGTGTGCAGAGGTAAAGCTTTATTATGATGAGGTGGGCTGGCAGCTCTTTCACATGTTTGAATATGCTCTCTAAATGAAAAGCGCACCCTGTTTTGTGAGGATGCGCTTTCGGTGTCTGGGCTGGGCAGATTCAGATTTTGGGAATCTTTGGTGTGGGCACGTCATTTGTTCCCTTGAAGGTGGTATTGGGTAGCCAGGTCTGGTTGCGGCCCAGGAATGCAATCTTGCCACGAACGATGAGTTTCTCGCCCTCTCGCCAGATTTCGCATCCGTATACCTTGCCTTTCTGCGGATCCAGAATTTCGCCTCCGCTGTAGCTATCGCCATCCTTCTCCAGGTCCCAGATAATGGTCAGTCCCTTGATAGCCGGACTACCTTTAATCTTTGCCTTGGCTCCGGGCTCTTTCAGTAGTTCGACCACGCGTCCATATAGCTTGCCCTTGTATTCGTAGATCTGCACCACGCTTTTGGCTTCCTGGGTTTCGTCATCAATGGTGGTCCAGTATCCTGTTACGTTGCCTAATGCCTGTGCGGCAAAGGCACACACGCTCATGACGGCTGTCAGAAGTAGTTTTTTCATCTTATTTTTCTATTGGGTGTGTGTATTGTTGACCAAAATCTAGAGTATGGTCTATGTGTAGATTACACCCGGATTTTGTTAAGGTCAAGCAAAATGTAAAACGCACAGTGCAATCACTGGTGTTTCTGCCAATAAGTACCCTGCGAGGTCGGCTCGTTTTCCGAAGGAATGAGGAGGAACCATGTTCTGATTGCCAGGGAGTGAGAGAGCCGGGAATGTGAAGCGGGGGGTATTATTTGGCCTGTCGTTTGAGTGTGGGGCTATTCACCGGGATGAGGTTGAGGCTGCGGGCAATGGTCTGTGCCATTAAGAGATGGCCGGCAGCATTAGGATGCAGGTCATTGTTCATGAGATAGCGCGGGGCAGGGATGGAGTCTCGCCTGTTTCCGGCAGAGGCTCCGGGCTTACCGGCAATATCCTCCCAGGCGGCTGTGTGGTCAACTAACAGCACGTTTTCCGCAGCGGCTACTTCTCTGATGATTGCAGCAAAATGAGGGCGGAATGCTTTTGCCAGCAGGGTGAGAGAGTTGGTCTGCAAAACAGGTATGGCTTTTTTTGCCCGAACTTGTCTGACAATCTGTGTAAGGTCTGCGCGGAACTGCTCTGTATCACCGAAACGGTCTCCGTCATTAATCCCGAAGTTGATGAACACCACATCCGGGTTAAATTGATTGAGCCGCCAATCTACATGGTTCAGAAATCCGTGGGCGGTTTCGCTGCTCACACCGGCGTTGATTACCAAATCATTGGTACGCTGGGTCTGCTTTTCGCGTAGAATCTCCCATTTCACAATCTCCATCCAGTGCTCGGGGTAGCTGCGGCCACCATGGGTGTGCAGGCAACCGTGGGTGATGCTGTCGCCCAGGAAGAGCCACATCATCGGTTTTGTTGCATCATAGGTTTTTGCATGCAGGAGCTGGTAGTCTGGCAAGCCGGCATTGCGGGCTTGTACACCTGCCAGGCTGTCCGCGCGAAGCGGTGCTGCAACCCGCACCATCATTGCTGAAAGTATGGATAATATCTTCATTGACCATATTTTAAGGAAGAAGCGCGTTCGCGTCAATTTTTCATTTTGCAGAACATATTTCGTGTTTCATTTATGGATGCAATGAAATTGATAAGAACAATGAATGATACACAAAAAAGCCGCCGCTGGCATCATGGCAGCGGCGGCAATATGGGGATTCTCTTTTTACTTTGTAGCCTGGGGAATAATCTCACTCAGCGGGATTCGGAGGAAGCCCATACCATGGTAATCATTGGTCTCGCTGACATGAGAGGGCTCGTAGATAATACCGATGGTTTCGTCATCAATGGGGGCAATACAGGAGTACCCCCAGCATTCACGAATATCGTACACTAGGCCTTCGCTCCATGTCTTACCTTCATCCAAAGAGACATGGATGGTCATGTGATTGCGCAGCTTTGGCTTGGAGTTCGGGTGAGAGTAAAGCATGATTCGGCCATACTTCTTGCTTTCCATCGTAATCAGGGAAGCTTGGCAAGCGGGGTCATTGAGCGCTTTCTTATGAGTTTCATGCTCTTGCCAAGTCTTACCGAAGTCTCGGGTGATATACACCGCACGCTTTCCTTGGAATGTCTCGTTGCGGCAGGAGAGCATTAACGCACCATCGGCAAGTTCCACCACCTGACATTCAGAGGTGAACATGGGGACACCTGTGCCATACGTCCATGTCAGGCCTCCATCCATGGAGTAGCAAATCGTGCTGCGGCCTCGCGGGTTTGCTCCGTTCTGCCATATCTGGGCGGGGAATACGAGAACGCCCTTGCTTGTGGTGATACCGCAACCGGGGCCAGCCAGAATAAGATTCCACTCGCGATTCTTAATCTGTGTAGTGACGTTGATGTTCTTACTCCAGGTCTTGCCATCGTCATCGCTGTATACCATCTCCCATTGCCCGGTTGTATCGGGGTTGAAACCTTGGCTCGAATTAAAAATACAGGGATTCTTATCGAAGTGAGTGGCAAGTGCCTGTACCCAGATGCGTCCGGTAGTGCTGTCTTGCAGAATGCAGGGGTCGCCGCATCCGTTTCCTTTACCGGGACCAGCATCCATAGCCACATAAGGTTCACTCCATGTCATACCTCCATCTTCTGAACGGACAACTGCCACGTCAATATCTGCAGTCAGGTCGAGATGATTAGCGTAGCGGGCATCGAAGCATGCCAGCAATGTACCCTTGTTGGTGCGAATCATGCCGGGAATGCGGTAAGTAATGCAATCTCTGTCACCCTCGGAAATGGTAGCCACCTTGGCATCCGGGACAGCCACGAGATAACCAACTCTCTGGGTGACGCTCTGGCTGGGAACCTTGCAGTCCTTGCCGCCAACCGTTAATCCCTGAACCTCAACAGTAATATTACTGCCAACTTTTACGCCGGGCGCGGGAGTAACATCCACCCAGAATTCCGTTTCACCGGGAGAGAGCGGCTCGGAAGAGCTGACTGCTACCGTGCCATCTGAAGCCGGGGTGGCTGCACCATACACTTTCCCCTTGCGGAACTTCATTCCGATAGTGCCGTCTACGGAGCGGTCGGAAATGCCGGAGCGCAATGTCACCTTGGAAACAGCATTTGCCGGAGTGATTTTGAGCTTAAACGCATCAATGGACACGGGATTAGCGGCTCCAACAGTTGTCAGCTTATAACTGAAAATGGGATTGATGGGCGCACGCAGCAGAATAGGCTGAGCTCCCGTATTGCACAGCTCTGCAGAACTGAACCGCATATCTCCTACAAACAGCTCCAAGTCGTCTACCAACGCACCGCCAGCCTCCAAGCTAGAGCAGACCAGCTTTACCGCTGTTGTTCCGGCGGGCAAAATCACTCGTGCCTGATGCGCATATTCTTTCACGGCAGCGGGTTGATTACCTTGCACGACTACATCGCCAGCAGGCGTTACAGCTACTACCTGAAGTCGGAAATTGCCGTTAGCTGTCCACCGCTGCACCCAGAATGTCAGCTGAGCAACGTCTTTCAAAGGTTCAGGGAGAGACAGCTTCACGGTACGCTCCGCACCACCTTTGATGAGCAGGTACTGAGCCCCGGTACGAGCATCGCCTTGAAAGATTTCGGCATGACCGGGTTCCGCCAATAACTCGCCATAAGCCGTGCTTACCGAAGAAATAGCTCCGGCAGACATAGTCTCAAAACTTTCAGAAGCGACCACAATGCCGCTTGCAAGAAGAGGAAAAAGATATTTGTAGAACATAGTTATCATTATGTACCCTGGGCCTTTTTTGGCAAGTTCAAAATGCCCCAGGACACACTTTAAGGTTCATTTATACCAGGGGCTGTGGTATATGTACAACATGACTTTTTCAAGACATACTCTTCTGTGCCTGAGCGTCGCATTTACCTCAGGTGCATGGGCCATAGATACAGCAGAAAGGCATCCTGTTTACGATGTAACCACGCCACGTCATTCGATTATCCAGCCCATGGCTACAAAGCTGGTCATTACCCCAGCCCCTGATAAAAGACTCACCGTTGGCTCTGCTTATCCTTTTCATCAGGATATAGCACCTGAAACAATGAAACTGCAGGGGTGGCGGGGCGAGCGTTGCAGCGGTCAGCTGGCCATCTCGACCGGGTACAATGCCGCGCAGCTTTCAGTACACTGCTCCCCCCTGTCGCATGATGGGGAAGATATCCCCGCCTCGGTGAGCATGATTCGCTATGTAGAAGCTGGTGGCACCATCACGGCAGATATTATAGCGAATGAAAACACCTGCAACCACGCCGTCGGTTCACACCGTGCGGTCTGGTACGAGGTAAACATTCCCCAGAATGCCAGACCAGGGCGCTATACCGGCACCATAACGGCTTCTGCACCTGGTTGTGAGCCGGTGGTACAACAGGTGGAGCTGGAAGTTGTGGATGCCACTTTACCCGCACCCAGAGATTGGAAAATACACCTCGATTTGTGGCAGCACCCGCAGGCCGTGGCTCGCTGGCACGATGCCGAGCCGTGGTCAGAAGCTCATTTTGCTATTATGCGCCCCCTCATGCGGCGTCTGGCAGAAGCCGGGCAGAAAAGCATCACCTGCACCCTGTTGGATGAAGCATGGAACGCGCAGACCTACGATTGGTTCCCTTCCATGATTCGCTGGGTGAAGGGTAAGGACGGTGTCATGCGCTACGACTACAGCCATTTGGATGCGTGGATTCACTTCATGCACGATGAAATCGGCATTCGCGAGCAGATCAGCTGTTATTCCATGCTCCCCTGGCATCTGAAGGTCAAGTATTTCGACGAAGCCTCCGGCACATGGGCAGAAATGAAAGCCGAACCCGGTCAGCCCTCCTTTGAGCAGGTCTGGGCTCCCTTCCTGCGTGATTTCCACGGCCACATGCAAGTCAAGGGCTGGGCAGAAAAAACATGTATCGCTATTGATGAACGCCCCGACCGCATGGTGCGCGAGGCCATGCGACTGGTGAAGGAGAACGCACCCACTTTCCGCATTGCTTCGGCAGTGGATAAGCCTTCGGATCTGACCCGCGAGGTGTACAACATTTCCCCCGTCCTGACCCACGCAGGCAGCGCCTTGGGCTCTCTGCTGCACGAACGCAAAGCCGCCGGAAAAATCACCACTTTCTATGTATGCATGCATCCGCTTGTGCCAAACACCTACACAACCTCTGCGCCGGCAGAGGCTGAATGGCTTGGCTTGTTTGCCGCCGCTAATCAATTAGACGGTTTCCTGCGCTGGGCCTATAATTCGTGGACACGAAATCCGCTCGAAAGCACAGATTTCGGTTCCTGGTCTACTGGTGATTGCTTCCTGGTTTACCCCGGCAACCGCACCTCCATTCGCTTTGAGCGTCTGCGCGATGGTATCGAGGAGTTTGAGAAAATCAACCTTCTTCGTTCCCGGACTTCCGAATCCCCCGAAGCTGCCGTCGTTATCGACAGCATGAATGTCCGACTGGCTGCCATTTTCACCGTAGCTCGTAGCACCAGAAGAACCCATGCCCAGGATTTGCAGATGGCTCGTGGCATTATCGCTGAAACCTTACAGGAATTGGAAGCGTTGAAATAAGCGTTTACTCTACAGCCAGAAAAAGTCGTCACTCATTTTGAGTGGCGGCTTTTCTTTTTTTCGGCAGGTATTGTGCCGCTCACTCTCTTTCAAAACCTGAGAGCTTTCTACTTGACTCTGGACACTTGTTTGCTAGAATACGGAATACTAGTTATACTGTTATGAAATTACACTTACCTCGGTTATTGATGGCAGCCCTGCTGATGTGGAGCGCAGAGAGCGCGGTGGGAGCGGTGATGCATTCTGATGTATCGCGCCAGACCTACATCGATTTTGCCACTAATTCCGGGCGATTTGTGGTGGGAACAACCAATGCCATGCTCGATTATATACGTGAGCGTGATGGTGGGGTGAAACTGAGCTACACTTCAACTTCTTTCCTGCAGAGTTATACTTTGGAACATGGCATGATTAGCTTTGATGCCGTGTCAGATATAGGCAGCAGCACCGCTATCGGATACAATTACGTAGCAACGGTGGCTCACCAGCAATCGGCGCCGATGCCGACTTTCACCTCCAATGATTGGGGTATTGGGGAAAGCCGCTCCACTAAGTATCGTGGTATTCAGGAGGGCAGCATGTTTGTTCATCAGATTTTCGGAGGCGCTGGAGACACTGAGCAGGATTATAAGGTTGTGCGCCTGAGTAAACTGGTGACGGATGTGGTGCCGTCTTCCCTTTATGCGGGAGATGTCAGCAAAAACTTGATGCAGGACGACAATAAGGCCCTCGTTTACCATGTGGGGGGCGGTATTCATGGTTATTGGAATCAGAATGGTGCGTTGTCTCTGGATGATAATAGTGCCGGTATTTATACGGTCGGCGGCATTGGGGTGATAAACAGCGTGCGCGATATGGGGGAGTTCCAACGCATCTATGTGACAACGGCAGACAAGACGTCATCCGGTGGAGCCACATCCAGCACCCCGCTGCCATTCGGCTCGCAAGGGGCAGATTCCGGCAGCCCCTATTTTGTGTGGGATAGCGAGAGTAAGAGCTTTCAGTTGCTCATGACCCACATCGGATACAATGGGGACACTCTCAAACGCGGTGGTCATGCGGCTGAGTGGTCCCAGAATGTGATGGAGGCTGACAATGTGCGGGTAAATATGGCCTGGACGGGCGGTGGCGTGCAATTCAAAGGGGCTGAGGTGGATCCCGACAAAGACAATGGGGTGACAGATACCATCAATGGGCAGCAGGTGACCATTACTCCGGCTGTGGGTTGTTTATACAAATCTGATGGCACGAATCTCTACAAGGAGAATTGGGACTCTGTCATGTTCAACGGCATTGCTACCGGGCAGCACACCTGGAAATCGCTCTCCGACCTCAAGGACAGCGATACCTGGTATGGCTACGGCGATGACTATTTGAACGCCACTGAGAGTGCATATAATGGAGAGGACCCGATAACCGGCGAGAAGTATTCGGTGATTCCGGAGGGCGTGACATATGCCAAGCTGTACCAGACCCAGAATATAGTGTTTGAGGCGGCTGAGGATGCCGCAAAGTATACCATTGATGTGCAGACGGATACTGATTTGGGTATTGGCTACCTGCAATTTTCAGCCAATGGGCATAAAAATGTAGAGTATCATGTGCAATCTGCCAATAATAACCTGCTCAATTCGGCCGGCTATGTGGTTGATGACGGGGTGCGGGTGGATATCAGCCTGAGAAATACGGATGTTGACTACATGCGCGAATGGCGCAAGGTGGGTGCGGGTACGCTCAATCTTTGCGGCACGGGCAACAATGAGATTTTCCTGAATGTGGGCGGTGCCGGTGAAACCCTGCTGAACCAGGAGGATGGCTATGCAGCATACAATGTGCTGGTGAACACTGGTTCGGTGCTGCGTATTCATGATGCCGGGCAAATCAACCGCGACCTTACCTTTGGCAATGGTGGCGGCACCCTCGATATGAATGGGGTAAGCATGGATTGGTATACCCAGGGTGGCGAGACAAGAAAAGGATTCACCATCAATGCTCTGACAGAAGAAGCCGTCATTACCAACGAGGCTGAGCAGAAATCGGTGTTGACGTATAGGCAGGGCGGTTCCACGCATTTTGTGGGCTCCCTCCGCGACAGTGCAAAGGGGAGTTTGCATATTGTGCACGATTCGACCGGTATATGGGAGTTGAATGGCATACGCACCCAGTTGAACCAGCACCAGGACAGTGGCCTGACGGTGCAACAGGGCACCGTGCGCCTGGCTGGTACACTGACCGTGCATGGTTATGGTTCGGAAGTCAGCAACAATGGACAAACGGCGCATTTTAGCACCCGAGAGGATGACTGGCACTATGCAGATGCGGCCATGAACGTAACCGTAGAAAAAGGCGCCACCTTTGAGTTGGCAAGTCACGCCCGCCTGACCGGTGATGTGACAGTCAGAACAGGAGGTGCTTATGTGATGCACGAAGGCGTGAATCATGCTGAGGAATACCTTGAGGGTGGTGAAAAGAAGGAAAGCACCGCGGGCAAGATAGCAGAATTCTATGGGCACTGGGGAGATGTGACACTGGAGTCCGGCGCGGATATGACGGTCCGCTATTCTGCCGACACGGATACCGCCACTACATATTCCGGCAAGGTGACCGGTCCCGGGCGGGTCTGCATCGAACTGGGAACGGATGCCGCACCTTTCGTGATGACTGGTGTGATGCGCGGTGTGGAAACTGTGAATGTTGTGGGCAAGAGCCGGTTGCAGATGGGGGATACCGTCACTATCTCGGCATTGGCAACGGGCAATGCTACTCTGAAGGCAGTGGATGAGCTGAGCGCTGATGCTCTGGGCGGTACTGCGGAGAATCAGCTGTTGGTTCAGAATGTTTCCATTGCCGTATCGGAGAAAGAGGAGTTCTCCATTTCGCATGCCCGCCTGGAGAACTCGTTTGTTGAAGCAGGGGCTGGTGCCACACTCTCACTCAGCGATGTATTTGTCGCAGCAAGCACCAGGCTGACGGATGATCCTGCTACATTGAACGTTGATAACACCATTATTGAGTTGGCAATCGGCACAAACACTACGGCAAAACCGTTGATCTTGGAAGAGTCTCATGCCTTGGAAACGCCGGGTGGTACAGATAAAATAACGGTGGAAGGCTCCACGGAGATAATGTTGCTTACATCTACGGCATTGAATAATTATACCGTGACCGGTTCTTCTCTTATATTGGATTTGCGTGCCGACGACTTGTGCTATGCAGAAGGAAAATTGTCGATCAATAATGTGCCTGTGGGGAATTGGCTGGCCGTGAGTTTTGATGATGGCATGCCGGTGAGTTTCGATAAGAATTTGCCTAGCTATCTGACATTCTCTTCGGTAGATGAATTATCCACCGTTCGATTGCAAGGCTATTATGATGTTAATGCTGAAATGGCAGAAGTCGTTTACTTCCGGCTGATACCTGAACCGGCAACGGCAACGCTTTCATTGCTGGCTCTTGCGGCCCTCTGCGCTCGTCGTCGTAGAAATGAATAGTCCCGCCCATGTAATAATGAGTCGAATGCGTAACATTTTAATTGTATTTTAGAGTGTTTTGCCTATAGGCGTAAAGGTTATAACCTTTATCTCGGGAATTAGTTATTTTAACGTGTGAGTATCTTACAGGTAAAAAAGAATAACGATAAGCTTACACGGCAAGGTGAGGAAAATGGCAGCTGGTAAAAAGCAAGGATTAGCGATAACAGGCATGCGCTCAGCGCAGGGGCAACCGGTGGGTGGCCACTCGGTTGCCAGGGAGCCAGGCAGAAAGAAGTGGAATCTGAACACGGTTTTGCTGGGAGTAGTGATGGTGTTGCTGGTTGTGGTACTATTCCGGCAGGGCGTGGATGATGCGCGGGAGTATAGATACAGCACGTTCATGATAGGCACGCAGGAGCTGCCTGAGCAACTGGAAAAGCAGCAGCAGAGGTATGGGGCGAATGTGAAAATTACATGGCTGGATGTGAGTAAGAAGATACCCGCCGGGTGGGAGTATGTGGGAATACTGAGTATTGATATGGATGGCAATACATGGCATATGATACGCAAACCGAAAGATTGAAAAAGACGCAGGGGGTGACTTCAGACTCCGCTTTGGGCCGTCTGAGGGCTGGCTGCTTCAACTTGATGTTGCAAACAGTTGTTGGTGCGCGAGCCAGTGGGTGGAAATCTGGCGGTTCCTGTCGATATGACGTCTGACTTTATATGTGGTATACGAGCTGTCTCTAGAATTGGAGCCCGATGGAGAGTTGGACAACGGGGTAAAAGCGGAGTCGTTCAGCAAACTCGAGGAAATCGCAGAGCTCGGAGCGGAGCGCTGATTCGATGTCGCGCTGGGAGACCTGGCTCCAGTTATAGTACTTGGG
>JAZNIZ010000003.1:0-32683 GCA_045577775.1 Akkermansia sp.
CGGGATTTCCCCTCGAACTTCCTTTCCCACGGTTTGTTACCTCCCCGCAGTTGTTCTTCAGGTCTGGGATTCCGCATCATCGCGGCTCCGCGCGGACTTTCACCGCAGTACGCATATCGCGTCGGTCGTACAAAAAGCCCAGCTCCGTGAAGAGCTGGGCAAAATTTGCATTCAAGCGGTAATATCACATCTGAGACATCACTCTTGCAAATCGCATGAGGCAGCAATCACTTCTCTTCGATGGTCACATCATATTCGCGGCCCATGATGTTGAGCTTCATGTTGCGACCAGAGATAGCGGCAGCCACACCCACGGTGGAAAGCGCAGCGGGAGCGCCGAAGTTCTCCTGCTTGGGAGTGGTGGGCGGCTCGGGCTTCTTGCCAGCGTAGTAGTCCTCAAGCTGCTGCGGGAACATGCAGTAGATGACGCAGTTCTCGTCGGTCACAGGCAGTCCCTTGGCGGCAAGCTTGTCGCGCAGATCCTGCATGCCGGGCTTAATGAGATCGGCAGGGCGGCAGGTGATGGGCTCCTTGCCCATCTTCTTGGCGCACATGGCCTGCAGCTCGGGATCCACGGGGGCGGGAGTGCGGCCATAGTAGCCCAGAGCCACGTCGGCGCACTGCGGGGTGATGTTCTTCCAGCGTCCGAACTTCACGTTCATCATGGCCTGCACACCCACAATCTGAGAAGTGGGAGTTACCAGCGGAATCCAACCCAGAGCCTCGCGCACCACGGGAATTTCGGCGAACACTTCCTCGAACTTGTCGGTCATGTTCATTTCCTTGAGCTGGCTGCGGAAGTTGGAAAGCATACCGCCGGGCACCTGGTAGCGCAGCGTATCGCTGTTCACAATCTCGTTGGCGTGGCTGGTGAAGCGGGAAAGGCTGTCGTACACCGGCTGCAGCATAGCAGAAATTTCAGAGAGCTTCTTCTTGAAGTCATCCTCGTCCTCCAGCTTGGGAGCGCGCTCATAACCGTTCATGAGGGCAAGCATGCGCATGCAGTCCGGCTGGCCGGTACCGTTGGCAAAGGGAGCGATGGAAACGTCCACAGCATCGGCGCCGGCGTTGATGCCCGCCACATAGGTAGCAGCACCCAGACCAGCAGTCTCATGCGTGTGAATCCACACGGGAAGGTTACAGGCCTTCTTGATAGCTTCGGTCAGCGCAGCCGTCTCTGCCGGGGGAATCAGACCGGCCATGTCCTTGATAACGATGGCATCGGCCCCCATATCAGCGATTTCCTTGGCCAGGTTGGCGAAGTATTCCAGGTTGTGCACCGGGGAGGTGGTGTAGCAGATTGTGCCGTGAGCCTGGGCACCGGCTTCCTTGGCAGCCTTGATGGAAGTGCGCATGTTCTGCGGGTCGTTCAGGCAGTCAAAGATACGGAAAATGTTCATACCGTGCTTGGCGCTCAGCTTTACGAAAGCTTCCACCACGTCATCGGCATAGTGGGTGTAGCCCACCAGGTTCTGGCCGCGCAGCAGCATCATGTGCGGAGTCTTGGGAGCCAGCTTCTTGAGCGTATCAAGACGGTCAAACGGGTGCTCGCCGAGGAAGCGGAGACCTGAGTCGATGGAGGCACCACCCCAGGTTTCCAGAGCAGAGAAGCCCATGGTATCCAGAATGGGAGCAATTTCGAGCATCTGCTCGGTAGACATGCGGGTAGCGGCCAGCGACTGGTGGCCATCGCGCAGTACGGTGCAGTTGAATGTAGCGGGTTTCATATTTAAAAATCTCTTGTTAAAACTACGTGATTCTATGGCCTTATCCTATCACAAAAACAGCTTCCGAGTCAAGCAACTAATGTGAAGAAGCAGAATTTCCGCCTCAGAAAGCAGCAAAAAACTTCTCTGCTTCATCGCAGACCCGCACCGCCACAGAATTCACATCCAGGTTGGAAGCCTCCAGCCACAAGTGGGCAGATTCCTTATAAAACGGGCGACGCTCGGCATCCAAGCGGTTAAAGACAGCCCGGCGGTCGGTATTGAGCAGCAGCGGGCGGTTCGTGCTACGGGCGGTGCGCACCAGCAGAGCATTTACCGAGACGTTGAGCCACACCGTAAAGCCGAGCATACGCAGAAGCCTGCGATTTTCCGGACGCACCACAATACCACCACCGGTAGAGATAATAGAGGGATTAGGGGTGGGGTTCTGCAAGAGGTAGCGCAGCAGCGCCGTTTCCAGCGCACGGAAATGAGCCTCGCCCTTTTCGGCAAAAATCTGGGGAATCGGGCAGCCGATCTGCTCCTCGATAATAGCATCGGTATCCAGCAGCGGCATACCAGTGCGTTTGCTGAGCGCCTTGCCCACCGTTGTTTTGCCGCAGCCCATCAGTCCAATCAGGATGATGGGGCGACCCTTGGTGTCCAGAGGATGTATCGGCGCGGCAAGCATGCGCGGCATTGTAACAAAAGGGACTTGCATTTGAAAGACTAAACCACGCAATGGAAAAAAAATTTGACATCTACCCGGCGCGCCCTATAATCGGGCGCATGTACTGTCTGGCTGATACCGGGTCTCTGGCAGACACCACCTACGGTGTTTGGGGAATCATCATGTTCATCCTGCTGCTGGGGCTGGTGTGCTACAACGCCTGGCAGGACAATGCCGATGAACGCCGCAAGGGCTATTACGTACTGGCCTGCGCCCTGGTGCTGGGCGTCATCATTCTGCTGGGGCTGCATTACTGGCAGGTGGACCCCATGGATGTTCTGCGGTCGCACCATTATTTCAGCCTGCGGCATGGGCGGATTTCATACAGCTACATACTTTTTCTCGCTCTAGGGTGGGTTGCACTTTCATGGTTTATCGGGAGCCGGATAGATGCCTGGCTCCACCCCGATGACGAGGAAGATGAGGAAAACTAAGCCACATTTCTCCGGTAAGCCGCACAGCCGTAGAGCAGGAAAAGCGCCACGCCGCAGAAATTGACACCAGCCGCAGTCCAGAAGGCAAAATCAAATCCATACAGCTCTGCCAGCACCCCGCCCAGCAGGGTGCCTATACCCGCGCCGATATCCCAGGAGACGAACAAGGTTGAATTGGCCGTACCTCGTTCATCCTTGCTGCACATGTTGATGAACATATTCTGCACTGCCGGGAAAAAGTGACCATTTCCCAGGCCGCAGATGAGCGCCGAGGCATACAAAGCCCACTCCGCACGCACCCCGGCAAACAAGGCATAGCCCACACAGCCAAGGGAAATACCCACCACGGCATTCTGCACAATCCGCCCCTGCCGCAGCGTGCGGCTACCCACGAGGCGCGATAAGATGAGACCCATGGAAAACAGCAGGAAAAACAGCCCCGTTCCGTGCGTGATTCCCAGCACCTCCATGCTGTACAGCGCCACATAGGTAGAAATACTACCGTAGGCAAACGCCAGGCAGATAGTCGTCACGCCCTGGCTCCAGGCACGCCATAGGATGAGCTTTTTCCAGCTGAACGGCTTGCGAGGCAGCGGCCGCGGACGCCGTGGCAACCGGGTTGATTGAGTCACCATCACCCCCGCCACCGCTAAGAGCAACCCCACCCACATCAGCAGGCGGAAATCTGCCCACGCACCATATATAGCCAGCCCCGCGCTGGGAGCAAGCGCTGTAGCCACGTTATTGCTCAAGCCATAATAACCAATCCCCTCTGCTCTGCGGCTGAATGGCAGCGAATCCACGGCCACCGTGCTGTTGGCCACCGTAGCAGAGCCGAATGGCACACCATGCAGCGTGCGTACAATGGCAAACGCCAGCAGACTGCCCACCAGAAGGTACGCACCAGTACACAGGGCAAACAACACAAAAGAACTCACCAGCACCACCATGCGCGGAAAACTATCCACCAGCCAGCCACTCACAAAACGCGCCAGCACCGCCGTAACACTATACCCCGCCAGCACCCAGCCAATCGTATCCTTATCTGCCCCGAACTCCACACTCAGATACACCGGAAAGAGCGGAGTCATCACCATGAACGAAAAGAACAACAGGAAATTGGCCACCCAGGCGCGGGTGTAATTGGCCGTCCACAGGCGGGAAAGCGGCGGCTCTGGCACAGGCTGGTTCATGCGTCACCCTTGTTATACTCCGGCAGAATTTGTTAGTCAACTAAATTCAGGCGGGAAGCCGGGGCAAGCATCCCGCGCATAGCATCACACGGGGCTGTTTCAGATGTATTTCATTTGACTTACCATCAACCATGTGATAAACAGGAAACATGCTCTCACATTCCCTCCCCCGGCTTGCCATGCGACTCTTGAAGTGGACAGGGCTCGCCCTGAGTCTCCTGCTGCTTTCCATCATCATTGCGATTAGCATCATGATAGAAAGCACCTCTGCACAGCCCGGGGAAAACGCCACAGAAGAGGAAATCGGGTGTCTGCGGGCACATGTGACCAGGCTGTGCGAACACCCCCGCTACGGCGCCACCCTGGAACACGCCCGGAACTATATTGAAAGCGAGTTGAGGGCGACCGGCTGGGAAGTTAGCCGCCAGGAATTCACCACCTCCGATGGCGAGACCCACTACAACCTCTGCGCCCTGCGGCGGGGAAGCTCCGGCAGGCGCTACATCATCGGCGCGCATTACGATGCCTGCGATACCGATGAAGGCAACCCCGGAGCCGATGACAACGCCAGCGCCGTAGCAGCCTTGCTCGAACTCGCAGCGCGCCTGCCCCGCGAGGCACCCACGCATGATATAGAACTGGTGGCCTGGGCATGCGAGGAACCACCGTGGTTCGAGACCGAAGACATGGGGAGCGCCCACCACGCCTCCACCTGCGAGCCGGAGACGGTGGCGGGGCTTATCTGCCTAGAGATGCTGGGCTATTACAGCGATGCACCGGGCAGCCAGCCCACCCTGTTTCCGGGGCAGGCGCTGCTACTGCCCACCGTCGGCAATTTCATTGCAGTAGTGGGAAATTTTGAAGCCCGGCCATTTGCCAGACAAGTATACGCCGATTTAAGCAACGAGATGCCGGCCTTGCGCCTCAACGTCCCCTGGGCCGGGGCCACTGAATTATTTTTCAGCGACCACCGCAACTACCATCCTCTCGGCATTCCATCGGTCATGGTCACCGATACAGCCATGCTCCGCAACCCGAATTACCACGAAGCGACCGACACCCCCGAAACGTTGGATTACAACCGCCTCGGCATCGTCACCCGCGGTCTCATCCGCTGCGTCACCAAACTGGCATGGTCGGAACGACCGGGTGATTCACCAAAAAAGAAATAATCGCATTTCAACCATGCAAACGCACACCCTCCATAGTCTTCTACTCACCATCTGCTGCGCTGCGGGATTAAGTTCCTGCATATACTCCGATATGGGGCGCACCATCGGCAGCATCGGCACCAAGGTACCCCGGCTCGTTCCCATGGCGGATGATGAGCACCTGAGTGTATCCTACTGCGGCCATCTCTACCAGAAGGAGGGGCGTTATTATGTAAGCATCCCGCTGGCATGGGTTCCTGAACGCCGCAGGGGCTACGAGTATTTCCCTTTATTCAGCAATGGCAATCCATTCGAAGACTGTTGCACCTACAACCGCCCCTACAGCGCCGCAGAACTCCAGCAATACCCTGCAACCCCTGAATATTACGAGGCACCGGCTCCCAGAATCATCCGATTCCATGAACCCGATGCTCACGGCGCCATCGGTCTGCTGAAGTCAAGCCTGAAACCAGCCCCGGATTTCGACCCGGCGGGGGCGGAATCGCTCGGTCTTTTCGGGGTGGAGAACGCCGCCCCCTGCATCAGCCACCTGAACAAACAACACGCCTGGTATCACTACCCACTGCTGCCCGTGCAGGCTGCTGCCACGGTGGCAGATGTAGCTGTGAGCGCCGTCCTGATGCCGCTGAGCTTCACCTATTTCTGGTTTGAGGAAATCACCCCCGGCGTAGACTTCGACTTCAGCGACCCCTGGTACGACTACACACGCCCCTCGTTTATCCAACCCGAATACGCCACCGGCTTCACCGCACCGGAGGACATGGCCGGAAAATGCCTGATTCTGGGCAACAAGCGCTTTGAATTTCCAGCAGGCAATTCACACCGCCACGCCAGCAACGGATACGAATATTACCACCATTATAATACGTGGCACCAGAGCATAACGTCCCATCCCACCCTCCACGAAAATTGCAGCCGGCTCGGGGCGCCCGGATTCATCCACCGAAACACCTGGCATTTATACTTCACCAGTCCGACCACTGGCACCGCCGTGCGTTTTCATTCTGATTCCACCACAGAAACCACCGCCCTGCCGTTCCGGATGATTGAACAGAAATGATACCCCTGCTCTGCTTCTGACCGCCTTCAGGGCAGCTGCTGGCAGAGAAACAGGGAAGCGCTCCCCCACGCCGGTATCAGTGGGGCTCTACCAGCGAAGGCTCCTCCATGAGCACCACCTCGGCGCGGGAAACCCGCCCGGCTGCGGTGAAATCAAAACGAAGGGCATGAATGTATTGCTCGCAATTCTTCGGGTGGTCAAAATAGAAATAAACAAACGCCTCGGTCTTGTCGGGCCCGGGCAGAGTCACATGCATATTGCCGAAATCCCGCTCCACCTGGGCTTTGGTAGCCGCCTGCAACTGGGCATCGTGAGCCGCCGCCACAGCGGCATGCCAGCGGCGGTCATCGCGGCCATTGATGCAGTAGCCCACAAGCCCTTCACCGCAATCATCGTTGAAATAGGGCTTGGAAACCGGGCGAATCAGCGAGCAGGACACCAGCGCCAGCGGAAGCAATATAGAGAGTACTTTCATAATTCAGAATGATCAGTAGCAGGTTGAGATTCTTTTTCGGCAATTTCCTGCCAGTATTGGGCAGACTCAGCGTTCCGGGGTACGCCAATACCTTGTTCATAGCATTTGACCAGGGCCCATTGGGCGAGGTCGCACCCCTGCCTTGCAGAGCGCGTGTACCAGCGCACAGCCAGCGCCGCATTCTGCGGCAGGCCCTCCCCGGTTTCATACATCTGCCCCACGTAATACTGCGACAAGGCATCGCCCAGATGCCCCGCCTTCAGAAACCACGCGGCGGCCAGTTCGACATCCTTCTCGATACCCAGCCCATCCAGCAGGCACCACCCCATGTTGAACATGGCATCCACATAGCCCTGCGCGGCCGATTTTGCATACCAGTCTACCGCCAGGTTCAAATCCATCGGCACGCCGGCAGCGGTGGAATAGCAGACCCCCAGCGCACATTGCGCCGCCGCATGCCCCTGCTCTGCCGCAGCGCGAAACCACGCGGCAGCCTCAGCCTTGTAAGAGCCCTCATCATCGCAACACTGCAACCCCGCCTCATAAGCAGCCAGCGAATAATAAGCTGAGGCCAGCTCCAATCCCTGCCGGGCGGCAGACTCATACCACCGGGCGGCCTGAGCCCAATCCCGGGGCACCAGAATCCCATTCTCGTATGCCACCCCCAGCACAAAAGCAGCATCGGCCCGGGCAGCGGCCTGTTCGCGCAGGCGGGGCAGTCCCTCCGGTTTCATATGCTGCAACAGGGTCAGGGCAAAAGGATAACTCATCTTCACGCCGGAAAGATGCTCCATGCGCTCCGGGGTCGCGCGGGCTACAGACATCAGCTGCAGCAGGGCGGCTTCATGCCCCGCGGCCAGGTCCACCAACGCCAGCAATGCGCCCTCGTCTTTCCCCAGCAGCGATTGCAGCGCTTCTGCCGCCTGTACCTGCTGCGGTGCACGCTGAACCAGCTCCAGCAGCGCGGCGGAATCTCCACCTCCCGAGGCCCGCACAGCCAAATTCTGCGCGCTGGGCGCCATCACCCACCAGCCCGCCAGAATCCCAACCGGCACCACCACCAGCAACAACAACACCTGCGCCACCGCCCGGGTAGAACGGTGGCTCAGCAGGCGCAATTCTTTCTGCTGGTCAGTCATCTAATGTACTGCCCGCCATTTTACCCCCGAACCCCGCGCGGAGCAAGCAAAAAACCTTGCATTTTCCTATGCATTGTCGAAATTATCGGAAATCATTTGCATTTTGGAGGAAATAGTGTATACTTGCCGCGCCATGCTGACCATCAAGAAACTCACCAAAGCACACGCCGGCCGCACGCTGTTCTTCGAGACCGAGCTGGTTGTTAACTGGGGCGAGCGCATTGCGCTGGTAGGACCCAATGGGGCGGGAAAATCCACCCTGTTCCGCATGATTCGCGGCGATGATACGCCGGATGAAGGTCAGATTGTCATGGATGATTACGCTGTGGTGGGCTACCTGCAGCAGGAAGCCGGCGACCCCACCGACCGCACGGTGCTGGAAATTGCCATGAGCACCACCCCGGAAATGGGCGACGCCATACGCACCCTGCGCGAATGCGAGGCTAAAGGCGATAACTCCAGCGATGAGTACGCCGCCGCCATGGATACCTTTATTTCGCACGACGGCTACCAGATTGAACCCAAGGCCAAGAAGATTCTGAAGGGGCTTGCTTTCAAGGACGAGGATTTCCACCGCCCTGCCCGCGAGATGAGCGGTGGCTGGGTAATGCGCGCCCACATGGCGCAGCTGCTGGTGGCCGAGCCGGATCTGCTCATGCTCGACGAGCCCACCAACCACCTGGACCTGATGAGTCTGCTGTGGTTCCAGCGCTATCTGATGAACTACCCGGGCGCCATCTTCATGATTTCGCACGACCGCGACTTCATGGATTCGCTGGTGGAAACCGTGTACGATATCGAAAACGGCGAACTGGTGCGCTACACCGGCAACTACACCCGCTTCCTGGAACTCAAGGAACAGCGCTATGAGCTCGTGCTGGCCGCCTGGCGCAACCAGCAGCGCGAAATCGCCCACATCGAATCCTTCATCGAGCGCTTCCGCTCGGTGGCATCCAAAGCCTCGCAGGTGCAAAGCCGCATCAAGCAGCTGGAAAAGATGCGCCGCATCGAAAAGCCCCGCCAGAGCCGCCGCGTGTTCAAATTCATCTTCCCACAACCGCCGCGCAGCATGCAGAAAGTGCTGGAGCTGGAAAAAGTGGGGCAGAGCTACGGCGAGAAGCGCATTTACAAGAACCTCGACCTCCTCATCGAGCGTGGCGACCGCATCGTACTCGTGGGGCCGAACGGCGCAGGCAAATCCACCCTGCTCAAGATTTTGGCCGGGGTTATCCCCATCGACGAAGGCCAGCGCGTGCTCGGCACCAC
This sequence comes from Akkermansia sp., assembly GCA_045577775.1. Lineage (GTDB taxonomy): Bacteria > Verrucomicrobiota > Verrucomicrobiia > Verrucomicrobiales > Akkermansiaceae > Akkermansia. The sequence goes on from JAZNIZ010000003.1 coordinate 9,176, forward strand.
CACCCGCATCGGTTATTTCTCACAGATGCGCTCGGAGAACCTCACGCCCAACTTCACCGTGCTGGAGGAAATCATGAAAGCCGACCCCGAACTGCGAGAGGAAGAAGCCCGCGCCGTGCTCGGTTCCTTCATGTTCCGCAAGCTCGACTGCGAAAAGCGCGTGGAAGTACTTTCCGGTGGTGAGAAATCGCGCCTGAGCCTGGTGAAGTTCCTGGTGAACCCGCCCAACCTCCTGCTCATGGACGAGCCGACCACCCACCTCGATCTCATGAGCGTGGAAGCCCTTTCCCAGGCACTCAAGCGGTACGAAGGCACGCTGGTATTCATCTCGCACGATGTACACTTCATCCGCTCCCTGGCAGAAAAGACGCTGCACATCAACCACGGCACCGTCACTCCCTACGCCGGCGGCTATGATTACTATCTGGAGAAATCCGGGCTGATGGATAATCCGGATGCCATGGATCAATAAGTCCGAACGAAGTGAGGATATCGTCGCGGCAGCGCCGCGATATCGTCTGCGCAGCAGATATCGTCCTGCCGGAACGGCTGGATATCGTTACCTTTTGCTGCAACGCTTTTCCCTTTCCCTATCATTGGGAAACGACTTATCTTTGGTTTTATCCGGCTGCACCGGACGGAACTCTTACCTGAAATCAGAAGGTCAACATCGTAAAAAGAGCCCGTATCAGATAATAAGCCGGCACCCCGATGGCCACCAGCACTAGAAAAATCTGCAACATCTTCTTGCGCGTCCACCGTCTCTTCCCTGTCTTTAATTCCCTGAGCGCGTGCAACAAGCATGGGATATAGGACAGCATCAAGGTAAACAGAAAAGCCAGTATCAGTCCTATGTACACCATCGCCGGCATTTTTCCCGGCGTGAGCAAATCATAGGTAAGCACACCGAACAAAGCAAGAAGTACGAGGAATTTCAACACCAGCAAAGCATATATCCCCGGATGCTGCCGAATCTGGATTTTATGATACTTATCCACATAAACCATACCATCCTTCCCCGGCAGAATGTGATTGCGGAAAAACAAGCTCACAAGAAACACCATGAGAAAGATAAAGAACGTTTCCAGCATGGGCTCATTGTAACAAGAATCCCCGATACATCAAGCTAAAACGGGCCTGATGCCGAAGCACCAGGCCCGCTGCTTCCTTCACAGCAATCCCGCAGCAGCAGCCGCGCCGATGATGGCACCGGCAATGAGCTTGGCCCAGGATTCCTTAATTCCCCAACCAGTCAGCAGACCAGTCAGCCAGTTGTGTTGTTCCTTATTCGTATTCATAGGGAATTTTTCATCACATACGCGCGCGGCGAGGAGTAAGCCGCAGCTGCACAGGGTAAACCATGCCGTGGCTCAGCGCTTCGGCAAACATGCGGGCGGCATCTGCCGAGTGCGAGGAAGCATCGTGCACCGGGGTTTCGCGATACGTGCCGGAAGCCCCGGCAGGTGCGGTGCGGTACATTTCCAGGCAGCTGAGGCCGGAGGGTTCTTTTTCCCCGCGCGGGTTGACGCGCTGTTGCAGGGTATCGCGGTGGAACCAGCTGTGCGCCAGGATACCACGCAGCGAATTGATGCCGCGCCAGATATCCGGTGTGCGCGGCACCACACGCACGGCGCAGATCCCCTCGCGCGCCAGACTTTCCACATAGGACTGACCGTGCGGGTCGCGGTGGGCGGCATCGTGCGGCAGGAAATGCGCGGCAATATGGCCGTAGCTCAGTTCCCACTCGCGGATTTTACCGGCAAAATGCTCCAGCGGCAGCTGGTTGGCCGAGTAGTGGTTGAGCCAGTAGACATTGCCGCCATAATTCTGCACCAGCCAGATGGAAGTGTGATCGCTGAGTCCCAAATCCCACGCTGTGTAGAGCGGTTCCTGCGGGTTGTACTCAAATGGGCAGCCAATGCACCCCTTCTCTCGCAGGCGGGCAATCTGTGCGCCGTAGATAGCGCCATCGTTGCCGGTGGCAAAGGCTTCATCCGGTGTGGAGGGGTATTCCTGCCTCATGGCGGCGCCCATGGTGCGCTCCATGCGGGCGTACCAGAGTTTCTGCGCGTGGGTGAGCTGCACCCCGCACTCGCGCTCCAGCTTTTCGAAATAAGCGGCCTGGGCATCTGACCAACCGGCCCTGCCCTGCAAGGCATAGTCCGGGTTATCGAACCAGCTCATGAAGAAGAAGCGGAAATCCAGCGGAGAGAGTTCCTCCTTGGCGCAATTTTCCATGGCCTGCGAGGTCATTTCGTAATTCACGCCATAGCGGCCACCCTCGTGCGTGCTTTCCAGGATGATGGTTCCCTCTGCCGGCACGGTGTTGATGGCGCCGGTGCGGATTTCGCGGGCGCGCCAGGGAGCATGCACCGAAACATGCGCCAGCTCGCTCACATGCAGCAGTTGCAGGGTGCCACCGCGCAGGGTGGTACCCAGGCGAATATCGCTGCCATTGGCAAAGGCAAGCCGCCCGCGGGCATCTGCCGCGGGGTGCCAGGCTCCCTTTTTCACCATGCCGCTATGCTGCTTGATGAGATAGCCCACGCAGGCGAGAGCCTGTTCCTCCTCCGTAGCGTGGGGCGGCAGGTAATCGAGGTGTTCCCAGGCAAAACGCACCTTCTCAAGCTTCTGCTCGGCATCCGGCAGGGTCTTATCGATGATACCGGCGTGGAAATTCGGCGTGAACAGGCAGTTATCCAGCATGAGCATGGCCACATAGGTAGAAATACCCAGCTGGCGTGCCTTGAGCACCACATTGCGATGCCACAGGTTACGATGCAGGCGCAGCTGCGCCGCATTCGGCGTGAAGCGCTGCATGCGACCAGATTTATTCTCAATCCAGTACAGGTTATTCAGGCGCCAGAGCGGGTCACTCAGGCGGCTGCGGAACTGCGGGTCAATCAAGTTCAACATCGTCGGTATCTGCCTCTGATTCATCCTCCGATTTCAACTCTTCTGATTCCTCTGCACCATATAGTTCAGGGTCAGGAGAAACAACACGGTTCAACACCTTTTCAATGCGTTCGATATCGCTTGGGTTCAGTCGTAATTCGTCACAGAATTCCACTAATTCCTGCACATGGGTGTCGCGGTCAGAACCATACTCTGCCAGCAGCATACGGCGCGCCAGCTCACAGGTAAGCGCCTCACCCCGTGTCAGTTGAGATGGGTCGCGAGTCTCCAGGAAATACGGCAGGCGCGAATCCTGAAAAATCTGCATAAACAATTCTTCATTATTCAGGTGATATCTGTCTTCTTTTTCCCATTTGGCCGCATCCATAGTACGGACATTGAGTAACTGCTCCAGGTGTGAATGCAACTGGCGTTTTCTCCAGCGGCAATTACTCTTATAATCATACGAGCGTTCCACATCATAATCGTAACGATGCAATGGAGTAAGTGCCTCTGTCACATCAGTGGCACTGCGAGCCAGGCGGGTATTCATCTGCGGAATGCCATCCGCCGTCTGCACCACATAGGGAACACGAAAACTCGGGCGTGCGGAATCCGGCATACCCGGCATCAGCCGGATCATCTGCTCCGGCATGTGTGACGCGCGATACACTGTTACATGTTGCAAGCGGGATGTATCCAACTCTCCTGGTCGAATTCCCCCAAGGCTCACCCCACATACCACAGGGCGGGCATTTTCGGGAGCAGCCTCTATATGTTCGGCCAGGCGGTTATAATACCGGACAAACGAAGCCAGACCGGTTTCGGTGGTCCAACGTTCATCTATCCTGCCAGGGCGCTTGCCATCAGCCCCGCCATATCGCTGCAGGTTCCACCATATGCCATCACAATCTGAGAATGGCACCATGGCTACCGTGCGGCGCAATTCCGACAACAGCTGCAAAGACGGTATAACCCGGGCATCCTCCCGGCATTCGGCAGGAAGCTCCACATCCTTTTCCATGGTATATCCTTTTTCCACGTTCACAGGGCGCAGGGTTCGTTTATTCCCTTTCTTGGAATAGTCAGCCTCCACGATATCTACGGTCTGCAGGGGATTCAGCAACATGCGGCAAACCTCGCTTCCTCGCCGGTTCACAATGCCGTATGCCCGCAATTGCGGATATTTCTGCAGCACATCAGCCAGCTCCTGGAAGCATTCTTCTGCCGGTCGCTCACCAAATGTGCCAGCCAATTCCTGAGATATTAACTCGCGGTCAGCAGAAGGCAGCAATTTCCACCCTCGCACCGGGTCGTCGAGCAAATTCCAGAGTGGCTGACCAGCCGCCCGGAACGTGCGTTCCCCGCCCAGGGCAAAGCACCACCCTTGCTCATAACGCCGGGAATCATCCGTTTCATACGCCCCCCTCAGATATTTTTCCAGAGGAATCGGTTTTTCCTTGCTATACCGGTTGCGCAAGCTGGCAACTTTCGGAATGATTTCCTTGACCTGCTCTGCCGCCAGGCGGTTGCTTCTCACAAGTTGTTCATGGTGAGATATGGCAGATTCCGGCACTGTGTATTTACTGAACGGCGTAGTCAGGAACCATTGTTTCACAGATTCCGGCAATCTGGATTCGGGCAAATGAGCCAGCATGTACCAGACATTCAAATCTGCCATGTGAGACGCCAGCTGCGCACACATACTCACGGAGTCGCCCGGTTGCATACCGTCCGGATACAACCGCTTGAGCATGCGTCTCCTGGGACCAGAAAAATGCCGCCATTCCAATTTCCGGGAAGCGCCAATCTCCATGATCCGGTTTCGCTCCGGTTCCGATATCAGCTGCTCCTTCACCAGCAGATCAGCCACGGCTTCCGGTTTCACCCAGCCAGATGTCATCATGCGATTCCAGTAAGCCTTAAAACTCAACTGAGCCAGAGAAAGCGGAGTCAACGGTCTGCGAAAACGCACCAGGTAACGGTCAGACTCAGTCGGCATCAGCTTTAACGAATAGTCAAGGCTCCGCCCCTTAGCTCGTTTCCAATCCTTGTACTCACGAACAAACTCCATACCGACCTTGAACATAGTGGCATCGCCCATCCATTGGGCACACAGTTCCCGGGTAGCGGTGTTACACAGGTGATCATAGCCGATGAAGGAAGTCTGTGGCATCGCGAACATGCGGCGTCTCAAGTATGATGTCCGGTTGAGTTCATCTTTCACCATGCCCTGGCGAAGCTCAGAAAACAACTTACCCTTTCTCATGGGCAGGAATGAAAGCTCCACATTGCCAACCAACGAGTTGAGCGCATGGCCCGGGCTGTCAAACCATTGAGTGTAGCGGCCATCGGGGCGGCGTATTCTCCACAGCTTTCCGTTCCTGCCATCGGAGGTACTTTCAATATCATAACCACTCAACTCAGAATAGCGCAGCATCACCTCCCTGTTCTGATGATAACGCGAGCGGTTATCCCCCATATTGGGAGAAAGTTCCGGCAGTGAACTCGGATTCCAGATTTTCGGGTCCAGACAATCCTTGAACTCACGATGCAGCAAATGTGCATAGATATCCGCCGGGTCATACCCCATGCACAAAGCATCCTGGAAATCCCGCGTATGGGGAATCACCTCCATGAGAGCCTCTGCACATGCCCGGGCTCCAATCATGATTCGATAGGCTTCACGCAATGGTTCATCTTTCACCTTCGCAGAGTAGTTCATGCTCGAAAAGGCCCGGTCGTAGCAGTCTACAAACGTGCTCCGTGGAGATTCCCGCAACCAGCGCGGCGCGCACTTTGCATTACGACGGTAGTTCAGATACATCTCCGACAGTTTCTCACTGAGCGTATTGAGAGCTTCTTCACGCGGTGTGCCCTGCATCCATCGCAGAACAGCTGCACATACCTCGCTGGGAATGCGGGCTCGCCGCAACTCCGTGCGCGTGCGGGCATCGCTCTCGCTCTTATACGAACGCCGCAGACTATCCAGAGATTCGGTATTTAACAGGTAGCGATATGAAAGCTTCTTGGTTTCCAGCACATAATCGTTCATCAACGCGCGAATTGCTTCCTCCCGGTATGGACTGTATATACCATTCAGCTGTGCCGGCAAAGGAATGTTAGCGGATTTATCCTTAATAATCTGCACCATACGCTTATCATATTCAACGCGATTTGCGCGCTCCATCGGGGCATCGCCATGAGCGCGCTGGAACCACTCGTCATACAGGAGCAGGTAAGGTATACTCTTCTCCGCGTTCAGGGGTGGAGTCTTTCGCCCGGTAGCTCGTTCTACCAACATGGTGAACGTCTCGGGGTCTTTCACATCTCGCTCCACGAGTCTGGGATGGGCCATTCCCTCGTGGTCTGGGCGTTTATTCAGGAATGTACGAGCAACAGTATCGTCCTGGAACCCTACGTGATGCTCAGTATTGAGCAGTTTCAACGAACGAATCAATTTATCCAAAGCGCCAGTGCCGCCCCAGCGAGTACTCGAACAGAGAGCCTCGCGCAACAAATCGTTCTTGACATAAATATCCGGTTCATCCAGAATGCGTTTCCGGGTAGCCTCATTCACGCCCCATTCCGCCATTAGCTCCCCATTATCCAGCAAATGAGAGGGCGAGCGGAAATGGTGCAGCGCCGCACGGCCAGCCGCAATCAGAACAAAGGGCAGGTTCATGGCCGCCTCGCGCATGTTCGTCTCAATATCCGTGAAACTATTACCAAAGCTCTCCCAATCGATATTGGAGGCCACATTATCCACACGGGCGGCCAGTTCCTGCATACCCAGCTCAGCAAGCTGGGCAGACTTACCAGCCATCAGCAATTTAGCGTTCTCCGAGGTCAGTACGGCTAATCCCTTGAGAGATGCCAGTGAATACCCCTTAATTCCCGCATTCCCCGCCTTCAGGAACCCATTGATGGTGCGGTCCAGCATCTTGGCGCCCACGCGAGACATTCCCATATAAATACCAGCCTGCAACGCACCTCCCAGAATCCCGGCTGCCGTCTGAAGCTCCTGCCGTCCCTCGGGGGCGCGGCTCCGGGCCTCTGCCACGGCACCACCAGTACCCGCCACTGCCAGCGTTGCAAAGCCAGCCCCGCCGGCAAATGTCAACGCCGCCCCAGGTACAGCCCCGGCAGCATCTACCAGCATCTGCTCTGCCAGGTTAGCATCCTCCCCCAGGTCGATAGGGAACAACTCACCCTGTGCCAGGCGCCGCAGTTCATGTAACGTCTGCAATCTTTTATCTACCGCAGTACTATAACCGCGGAGCTTCTCGCTATCCAACGTTTCGCCAGCTGCGCGCATCAACGCTGCCGATACATGACCACTCCCCTGTATCAATGACTGGCGTATATCATCTGCCCCGCGTCTCATGCTGTGCAACATAGCGCCGCCCAGATTCGAACTCTCTTCTTTAAGTTTCCGGGTGGAGTCCAGCGACAGCGCCACAGCATACACCCGGGCTCGCTCCGCAGGTTCCATTTCTGCCAGCGTATCTACGGTCTGCCACAAATCCCTGCCTTTTTCAATAATCGGGAATGGCGTTACAAGCTCTGAATCCAGAGTTTTGAGCAATGACCATGCCTCGGACACCGTCTCAGCTAGGGGCATACAAGCCTCGCGTGCCTCTGTGCCGCGCAGGTAGGCATCCTCACACAAGCTGCGTTCAGTCTGCTCCACCGGCAATTCGGATTTTCTACCCTCCAGAGCAGCCTTGTAACTCTTCTCGTACAAATCTCTCGCTTTCTTTCTCACCGGAGCCTCGCTATTCTGTACCGAAAGAGCCGTAAACACCTCAGCCTCATCATCGCGCACTCCCAGCTCACGCGCCATACCGCGCCGAAGTTCCGGCCATTCAGCGCGCACCTGCTCGCGGCTCATCCCGCGGTGATCCACCACCCAGGAACGATTAATACTGTTCATGAGGCGGTAATCGCGCGATTCCGCAGGTTGAGTTTCATCATCGGCCCCCGCTTTTTTTCGCACCTCATCAGGAACCGTGGCAGGATTACCAGTCAGCAATTTATTCCAATACAGGCCCTTTTCCAATTCCTTGCCCTCGTTACCCACCTGCGGCTGGGGGAGCGACTCCAACGGAATCGGGGCTTCATATTCAACTTTTTCCTGTTCTATTGTTTTCATAACATTTTATTCCGGTTGGTAACACACCCAGTTGTCACTTTCCTGCTGTAATCTGGAAAGCCACTTTTCATTCTCTCCCTCATTTTCCTGAGCCAATCGCACAGCGGCCTCCTCCTGCAAACGGCCCAGGCACTGCAGCGCCTCAGTATCACCCGGGCAACCGAAGCGCCCCTCCTGGTACATATTCCACAGTTTTCGGCTTACCCCGAAACGCTGCGGCTGCGGCACCAGAGCACTGCTCTGCAAACGTTGCAGCAAAATACGCCGCTGCTCAGGTGGAATGGGAGCCAGGGCTATTTCCACCGCCATGCTCTCATCATCATTTCCCGATCGCTCATCAATGCGGCGCAACCAATTACATGCCTCTGCCGCAGATAACTCACGGCGGGGTTGCTGAAGGGATTGCACGGCTTCAGGCCGCAGCACCCCGGCAGAAACAGCCTGTTCGAGCTCGGCGGCATCGGGTTCTCGCCCCTGCTCTACCCCGGCAGTCAGCTGTACAGCCAACGCGCTGAATACAGACTGGCGCGCTTGTCTCATATCTGCTTCCAGGCGCTTACTTTCTATTTCACCCTGTGGTCTGGGTGATTCCTCAGCATCCCATGCCTGCAACGTGCCGTGCGGGTCTTGCTGCAACCGATTCAACCATTGAGAATACAAACTGCGGCTCTGCACCTCCTCAAGCTGCTGTGGCACGCTTTCCACCGGCACAAAAACCTCACGTCCCTGCTCCACCCAGTGCCGTGCGGCCTCCACATCCCCTCGCTGCACGGCGGCATCTACCTGATTCTGCCACTGTTTGCGAGAGCGGTGCAAGTGGTCCAATTCCATACGCCGCTGTCCTTCCAGCGAATATCGATGACCGTATACCTCGCTCATTCTGCGGGCTCGTTCCCGGGTATCGCCCTCAAATTGCTCCAGCATCTGCTGTACGCGCGGAGCATACGCCTGCTCCCAACTGTAATCCCAATCACGCACCACCTTCCCCGACAACTCCTCCGTGGTCTCCCGGGCTATTTCATCCAGCATACCAGCAATATCCGCCTCGTTTCCAGCCGCCGACACCCGGTGAATCGCCTCTGCCAGCTCTGCAACTCCAGTGCCAGCAGCAGCCACACCCTGCCCCAACGCACGCCCTGTGCGACTCCAATCATTTAATGCATTGAGCGGCAAATGCACTCCCTGTCGAGGATACGCCAGCAGCCCCCACTCTTTCATTCGTATAGCCATGCTCCGAAGCATGGCACGACTCCACCGGCGGGTCAATCATTCACCGGCAGACGGTACCGCGTTTCACCCTGATACCACAACCCTACACCACCAGATTCATATCATCATCATACACAAATCTAAGCGGCTGAGCTGTTGGAATTTCCAATTTCTCCACCTCTGCAGGCTTCAATCCTCGCAAATGCATAACCAGCGCCCGCAGGCTGTTACCATGCGCCACCACCAGCAATGCCCCGCTTGCATACAGACGAGGCCGCAATTCTGACTCCCAGCAGGCGCGTACCCGCCGCAAAGTATCGCTCAGCGACTCAGTTACCGGCAATTGTCCGGCAGGAATCGCAGCATAGCGCGGATTCTCCCCCTGAAGCCGGGTAGCTTCCGCAGCCAAAGGCGGTGCAGGACAATCAAACGCCCGACGCCAGCGCCGCACCAGTTCCTCGCCCATCTCCTGCTCCACCTCGCGCTTATCGCGGCCCTGTAAAGCGCCATAATGTTTTTCATTCAGCCGCCAGTCCTTATACAGCGGTACCCAGGCACAATCCAGTGCCGCCAGTACAATGTTCGTTGTGTGAATGGCTCGCATGAACAATGAGGTACACGCCGCACGGCAGACAAACCCACTCTCCCGCAGCCGCCGCCCGGCCAGTTCAGATTCCCGCCGCCCGCGCACGGATAACGGCACATCAACCCACCCGGTAAACCGGTTCTCAGCATTCCATTGCGATTCTCCATGGCGCAGCAAAACGAGCTCCTTCATGCATGCAATGATGCATCCAGCGTATTCCATGATTGCAAAACGGTCAGAACCTGTTATAATTCATGACGCCATGACCCGGGTGCGACTCATCTTCCTGCTCATCCTGCTCTCTGTACTTGCCTGTCTGGCGCTCATGCTGCCCGGATGGTTCAAAGACCCTCGCCAGCTCGTGCTGGGTGAGTGGCAGGAAACCGGTAAGCTCGGCTGGGTGGAGGTCTCCGACACCACCGCTCACTGGCGCGGCTGCAACCACAAAGCCACTTTCCACTACTCCTGGGTGCAGACCGATTCAGAACCCTACACCCTCGAAATCTCCCGGAACCAGGATAAATGGCTCGTCGGCGTCTCGTTCGATGATAATGACCTCGCCGAAGTCACTTTCTACATCATGGATAAACTCCCACCCGAGGTACAGGGCTTCATCCGACAGAAAAACAAGGCCAGAAACCACCCGGAAAACGAGCTGAAACTCCGTTTCCTCCGCGCAAAACCAGAAAAGTGAGCCGAATCCCGCCACTCCCGCAGTTTATTCTTGAAAAATCATGCCCTTTGCGTTAATAGTAGCACAGGGCATTTTTACGGTCTGCCACATTAGTACACTCATCATACTCATACAAACAAACTGAAATTATGGAAACCACATTTAAAATCCACGGCCTTTGCGCTGCTACGCATACCCCGATGAACGCCGATGGCTCCTGCAACCCGAACGCAGTCGACGCCCAGGCCAAATTCCTTGCCAGCCAGGGCATCAAGTCCGTATTCATCACTGGATCCACTGGTGAATCGGCCCACATGCAGCTCACCGAGCGTAAGGAAAACATGGCCGCCTGGGGCGAAGCCGGCAAGAAATACGGCATCGATGTGGTAGTACACACCGGTGGCAACTGCGTGTACGACGGCCGCGAACTGGCTGCCTACGCTGCCAAATGCGGCGCCACCGCCACCGCCAGCAATGCCCCCTGCTACTTCAAACCCGGCAGCATTGACCTGCTGGTAGACAGCCTCGCCGTAGCCGCCTCCGGTGCTCCCGAGCTGCCCTTCTACTTCTACGACATCCCCGTGCTCACACACGTGGGCTTCAACCCCTGCAAGGTCATCGAGGCTTGCGCCAAGAAGATTCCTACCTTTGTGGGCGTGAAGTTCACCAACCCCGACCTCGCTCTGTACATGGATGCCCTCAACTACGAAGGTGGCAAGTACGACATTCCCTGGGGTGTGGACGAATGGTTCCTGGGTGCTTATGCCACTGGCGCCAAGGGCGGTGTAGGTTCTTCCTTCAACTATGCTCCCAAGCTGTATGATGACATCATGAAGGCGGTAGACGCAGGCGACCTTGCCGAAGCCCGCCGTCTCCAGCAGCTTTCCGTCACCATGATTAACATCATTGCCGGCAAGGGCTACATGGGCTGCTGCAAGTACCTCATGAGCGAATGGACCGGCGTGGACTTCGGACCGGCTCGCCTCCCCATGGGCAAGCAGGACAAAGCCACCCTCGACGCCCTCAAGAGCGAGCTCAAGGCTATCGGTTTCTACGACTGGGCCATCTACAAGTAAAGCTTCACCCCAAGTCATCTCATGGACACCAAAGCACTTGGTGAGTTCTACAAAGACAAACTGCTCAACGAGGTAGAGCCGTTCTGGTTTCCCCGTTCACTGGACACAGTGAACGGAGGCCTCTACCACTGCTGCGCAGCAGACGGCACCCTGGTAGACACCGACAAAAACGTATGGGCACAAGGCCGCATGGCCTGGATGCTTCTCACCTGCTACAACAGCATTGAAAAGCGCCCGGAGTGGATGCAATATGCCGAAAGCGCCCTGAAGTTCCTCGAGGAAAAATGCGTTGACCCCAGCGATGGCCGCATGTACTTCCACATGACGGCAGATGGCACCCCCATCCGCAAGCGCCGCTATGCCTATAGCGAATGCTTTGCCGCTATTGCCTGGGCTGCTCACTATGGCGCCACCGGTAATCCGGCCAGCGCTGAACGCGCCCGCCACTGGTTCGATATCTACGCCGATATCTTCTTCACCCCCGGCAAAATGGCACCCAAGAGCACCGGCAAACGCCCCGGCGAAAACCTCGGTTGCCGCATGATTATGATTGTCACAGCGCAGGAGCTTCGCCGTTATCTGGGCGATACCGATGGCTTCTACACAGCCTGGATTGACCGCTGCATCGACGACCTGCAGCGCCTCTTCCTGCACGAGGACATCAAAGCCGTGCTCGAAAACGTTGCCCCGGACGGCTCCGTCATTGACCACTTCGACGAACGCATACTCAACCCCGGCCACGATATCGAAGGCGGTTGGTTCGTGCTCGAAGAAGCCCGTTACCGCGGTGGTGACAAAAAACTCATCGAGATTGGCTGCAAAATGATTGACTGGGCGCTGGAACGCGGCTGGGACAAAAAGTACGGAGGCCTGCTCTACTACACAGACGTATACAACAAACCGGTGCAGGAATACTGGCACAACATGAAATTCTGGTGGCCGCACGATGAAGCACTCATCGGCACCTGCCTGGCCTATGTGATGACCGGTGATGAAAAATACGCCGAATGGCACCAGCGTATCCACAACTGGTCATTCGAACACCTGCAGGACAAGGAACACGGCGAATGGTTCGGCTACTGCAACCAGGACGGCTCCACCACCAATGGGCTCAAGGGCAGCATGTGGAAGAGTTTCTTCCACCACCCGCGCGCACTGTGGTGCTGCGCCCACTATTTCGGCGCCATTCCCTCTCCCTCCACACACTCTTAATTCACCAACATACTAAATCATGATTATCGGCATACTCAACTCCGGCGGCGACTGCCCCGGCATCAATGCGGTGATTGAAGGCTATGTATCCGCAGCCTACCGCCGTGGTTGGCGAGTCATTGGTTTCCACGACGGCTTCGAAGGGCTTCTTCCCGTGGCAGGCGGTCGCCGTTATGAAACCCTCACTCCCAGCAAAACGCACAAAATCCGCGCCTATGGCGGCACCATCCTCGGCACCACCAGCACTGGCAACTTCAAGGTAGTCACCAATAAGGTAGGTCGCCGCCAGGTGGATCGTGAGGTCATGGCAAAAGCCAAAAAGACCATTAACGCACTCGGTCTCCAGGCCCTGGCCGTTATCGGCGGCAGCGGCTCAGCCCGCACAGCCAAGCTCCTCTCCGAAGAAGGCCTGCCTGTGATTTCCATTCCCAAGACCATCAACAATGACCTCTGCAGCGACTCAGACTACACCTTCGGGTTCCACAGCGCCGTCAGCGTGGTTACCGAATCCATCGATCGCATCCGCACCACAGCAAACGCCCACCAGCGCATGATGGTGATTGAGGTCATGGGCGATATGTCCGGCTGGATTGCTCTTTACGGCGGCATTGCAGCTGCGGCAGACGTAGTGCTCATCCCCGAAATTGAATACGACCTTGAAAAAGTGATTGAATGCATCAAGGCCCGCAAAGCGTCCGGACAACGCGAAATCATCGTGGTGGTGGCAGAAGGTTCCCGCCTGAATGGTCAACTGGTCACCGTTCACAACAAGGAAAACGGCGATGAACGACTCGGCGGCATCGGTAACAAGCTCTCCCACATTCTGCAGGAGCGCACCGGCATCGAAACCCGCTATTGCGTGCTGGGGCATACCCAGCGCGGTGGCACGCCCTGCGCTTTCGACCGCATCCTCGGCGTGCGCTTCGGTGTAGAAGCCGTGAAGCTTATCGAAAACAAAGACTTCGGCAAAACCGTGGTACTCAATGGTCTCAACATCGACAATGTTCCCATTGAGGAAGCCGTGGCACACCACCGCTTTGTAAACCCCGACAGCCAGATTATCAGCACAGCCCGCGACCTCGGCGTCATCTTCGGCGATCGCAGCCCGGAAGAAATGCACATGGACCGCAAACATGCATGCACCACGGAAAAGAAAACCTCCCGTAAGTGCAGCAAAGCTAAGTCTGCAAAAGCTGAATGAATAAAGCCCTCACATATCTGTGTACGTTAGGCGCCGCGGTCAGCAGCTTGCTCACCTCGTGCACCCACCAGGAGATTATGACGCCGGATAAAACCACCCCCAGCTATGTAGCAATAGAGGTCAATTCCGGGCGCGTACTCTACTCATCCAATTCCAACCTCAAACGCCCCATCGGCATGCTGACCAACCTGGCCACAGCCGTGGTGGTCATGGATTGGGTGAAGGCGTACCAGGTGGACATGAACCGCCTCATCACCGTGCCGGCTGGGGCAGTGGTCTGGCAGCGCACCAACCTGCTTCGTCTGCGCGCAGGCGACAGCATCTCTGTGCGCGACGCCCTGTATTCCGCCCTCATGTGGGATGACAGCGCCTGTGCCACCACCCTGGCCTATGCCTGCGGCAGCAATCTGAACACCAGCAACCCCGAAGGCGCATTCATTGCTCAAATGAACAACCTCGCCCGCAAGCTGGGCATGACCTCCACCGTATTCAAAGGAACCAACGGTGCCGTCATCACCCAATCCTCTGCGCGCGACATGGCTCTGCTCGGAATCTATGCTGTCAACGATACCGACCTGTTGGCTATCACGGCCCAGACCGGCTGCATTGTTACCATTCACACTCCCTCCGGCACTCGCCGTCAGACCATCCGCAACAACAACAAGTTGCTCAGTGGCTCTGGTCATGTGGATGGGCTCAAGGCAGGACAATCCCGCAGCGCTGGCAGCTGCCTCATGGTGACCGCCCGCCGTGCATCGGTCAAACGTATCAATCCTGCCACTGGCAAGGAAGCCACCTTTGCACAGCGTCTGCTGGTGGTCATGCTCGGCATGCCCTCCTCCAACACCCGCTACAAGGAAGCCGCCCGTTTCCTGCGCGATGGCTGGAACGCATGGGACGCCTGGTTGCCCACTAACGATTACCTGGATAGAACAAAATTCATCTTACTCCCCGAATAAAAGCTTATGAACATTGGTATTCTCAACGCCGGTGGTGACTGCCCCGGTCTCAACGCCGTGATTGAAGGCGCCGTTGGCGCCGCCTCTGCCCGTGGGTGGACAGTCTATGGCTTCTACGATGGTTTTGAAGGTCTGCTCTCCACGCCCGAAAACGAGCGCTGGCGCATTCTGACACCGGAAAACTGTCTCAACATCCGCTCCACCGGCGGCACCATCCTTGGCACTGTAAACAAGGGCAACTTCACCGTAAAAAGTGGTGTAGGCGGCCGCATGCAGATTGCCGAAGACGTGCTCACACGCAGCAAGGCCACCGTGGAACGGCTCGGCCTCTCAGCCCTCATCGTGGTGGGTGGCGACGGCTCCCAGACCATTGGTCAGGAACTCCGCCAGATTGGTCTGCCCATCGTGGGTGTGCCCAAGACCATCGACAACGACCTGGGTGCCACCGACTACACCTTCGGTTTCTGGACCGCCGTTTCCGTGGTCAGCAAGCAGCTCGACCGCCTGCGCACCACAGCCTTCTCCCACCAGCGTATCATGGTGGTAGAAGCCATGGGGCGCCACGCCGGCTGGATTGCCCTTTACGGCGGCATTTCCGGCGGTGCAGATGTGATTCTCATCCCCGAGATTCCGTTCACGCTGGAAGACGTTGTGCGCAAAGTAGAGCTCACCAAGGCACTCGGTCAGCGCGAAATCATCATCGTAGTAAGCGAAGGCGCCACCATCGGCGGCAAGCTCCTCACGCTCGATGAAGAAACCAAGGGCGAGGTACGCCTCGGCGGTATTGCCGCATTCCTCTCCACCAAGCTGGAAACCCTCACCGGTATCGAAACCCGCTACTGCGTGCTGGGCCACACCCAGCGCGGCGGCTCCCCCATTCCCTTCGACCGCGTGCTCGGCGTTCGCTGCGGCGCCAAGGCCATCGACCTCATCGAGGACGGCAAGTTCGGCGAAACCGTCGCCCTGCACCGCACCGATATGGTCTCCATGCCCATCGAGGAAGCCGTGCGCACCCTGCACCTGGTAGACAGCAAGAGCCAGCTCATCGAAGCCGCCCGCGAAATCGGCATCTCCTTCGGCGATGCCGAAGATACCCAGCTCAATTGAGCCCCCCGGCCAATCCTGTTTCCAACCGCCGCAGCACCACCTTCGGCGGTTGTTTTTTTGTGATAAATCTTGCATTTTAAACGAGGGGCCCCTATAATGCACCTCCCCAATCTTATGAAGACATATACCGATATTCACACCGGTCTTACCACTACCCAGGTAAAGGAAAGCCGCCAGCAGCATGGCAGCAACGAAATGACCCCGCCCAGCCGTGACCCGTGGTGGGTGGAACTTGCTCGCAAATTTGCCGACCCGCTCATCGTCATCCTTCTGGCTGCGGCCGTCATCTCCTTCATTCCCGTCCTCCTTTCCCCCGGCGAGCACAGCCCCATTGAAAGCATCGGCATTCTCTGTGCCGTGCTGCTTGCCACCACTGTGGGCTTCGTGAACGAATACCGCGCTAACAAGGAATTCGACATTCTCAACAAGGTGAACGATGTCACCCCCGTGCGCGTGCTGCGCGACGGCAAGCACACCATGGTGCCCAAGAACGAACTCGTGGTGGGCGATATTGTCACCCTCGAAACCGGCGTGGAAGTGCCGGCAGATGGCGTTGTGCTCGAATCCTCCTCCCTGCGCATCAACCAGTCCTCCCTCACCGGCGAATCCGAACCCGTGCTCAAGCAACCCGGCGAGGGCGAGGAAACCCTCCCCGGCGCCTACCCGCGCAACGTGGTGCTGCGCAGCCCCCTCGTGACCGATGGCCACGGTGTCATCTGCGTCACCAAAGTGGGCGACCACACCGAAATCGGCAAGGTTGCCGAAGCCGCCACCAAGGAAACCGGCGCCAAATCACCGCTCAACTTGCAGCTGGAGGGGCTCTCCCAGGCCATCAACGTGCTCGGCACCTCCATTGCCATGCTACTCTTCATCTCCCTCGTGGCGCACGATGCCCTGCTGGGCAAATTCGTGCTCACCACCAGCCAGTGGTACTTCTTTGCCGCCCTCATCGCCGGCATTGCCGCCGCCACCCTCAAAATCTGGTACCCCGTGCTGCGGGACCTGCTCGGCTACATGAAGGTGCGCATCCCCTCCCCCGCATGGGTGAAGCAGAGCGGTTTCGGAGCCTGGGGCAAGTGCCTCATCACCGGTGGTCTCATCTTCGGCATCGCCCTGGGTGGTCTCATCTACAGTGGAATTCTGCCCGCAGAACCGGCCAGCTGGATGCCCCAGGCCGCGGCGGATAAAATCCTCACCTACTTCATGATTGCCATTACGCTCATCGTGGTTTCTGTGCCCGAGGGCCTGCCCATGAGCGTGACCCTCAGCCTGGCCTACAGCATGCGCAAAATGGCCAGGCAGAACAACCTCGTGCGCGAAATGGACGCCTGCGAAACCATCGGTGCCGCCACCGTGGTCTGCTCCGACAAGACCGGCACCCTCACCATGAACCTCATGACCGTGCGCGAAGCCAACTTCCCCGGCGTGAACGAACAGGGAGCCGTCTCCCCCATCTTCCCCCTGCTCACCGAAGCCGTGGCCGCCAACTCCACCGCCGACCTCGATGAGCAAGGCAAGGTGCTCGGCAACGTGACCGAAGGCGCTATGCTCATGTACCTCAACGATAAGGGTGTCTCCTACGCCGCCGCCCGCAGCAAGTTTGAGGTCATCTCCCAGCTCCCCTTCCACACCCAGAACAAATTCATGGCCACCTGCGGTAAATCCGCCGTGCTGGGCAAGGAAGTCATCTTCCTGAAAGGCGCCCCCGAGGTCGTGCTCTCCAAATGCACAGCCGCCTATGCCGGCGAGCTTACCGTAACCGCCCGAGAGGAAGTGCTCACCATCATCCGCACCGCCCAGCGCAAAGCCATGCGCGTGCTCGGCCTCGCCTACAAGGAAGGCCGCGCCGATACCCCCGAAACCGTCAAGGAAGCCTGCACCGGCCTCACCTGGCTGGGCTGCTTCGTCATCCAGGACCCTGTGCGCCCGGATGTACCCGCCGCCGTGGCCTCCTGCCACAAAGCCGGCGTAGGCATCAAGATTGTGACCGGCGATAACTTTGAAACAGCCTGCCAGATTGGCCGCGAAATCGGTCTGCTGCCGGAAGGCGAGCTGCCCCAAGGCGCCGTACTCACCGGCGACCAGTTCGGCCAGCTCACCGAACAGCAGCTCCTGGATGGCGTGAACGATCTCCGCGTGCTCTCCCGCGCCAAACCCATGGACAAACTGCGCCTCGTCAATGCCCTCCAGGAAAAAGGCCACGTTGTGGCCGTTACCGGCGATGGCACGAACGACGCCCCCGCCCTCAACCACGCCGATGTGGGCCTCTCCATGGGCATCACCGGCACCTCTGTGGCCAAGGAAGCCTCCGACATCATCCTGCTGGACGACTCCTTCGCCTCCATCATCCGCGCCATCAAGTGGGGGCGCTCCCTCTACCGCAACATTCAGAAATTCATCGTCTTCCAGCTCACGGTAAACGTAGCGGCCTGCGGCATCGCCGCCATGGGGCCCTTCATCGGCTGCGAGCTGCCTCTCACCGTCACCCAGATGCTCTGGGTAAACCTCATCATGGACACCTTCGCCGCCCTGGCCCTCGCCTCCGAGCCACCCAGCGACGACGTCATGGAACAGAAGCCCCGCAACAAGTTTGCCTTCATCATCACCCCCACCATGTGGCGCTGGATTCTCTGCCTCGGCATTGGCTTCATCATCGCCCTGGTGAGCTACGTGAAGTGCATGCCCTCGCAGGAAGTTGAGCCGGAAGCCTTCCGCCACTCCGTCACCCTGCTCTTCACCGGCTTCGTGATGCTGCAATTCTGGAACCTGTTCAATGCCCGCGTCTACGGCACCAACAACAGCTTCGTGAACGGCATCCTCACCAACCGCAGCTTCCTCTTCATCCTCGCCGTCATCCTCTTCGGCCAGGTACTGGCCACCCAGTTCGGTGGTGATATCTTCCGCACCGTGCCCCTCACGCTCTGCGAATGGCTCACCATCGCCGCCGTCACCTGCCCGGTTCTCATCATCGGCGAAATCGTGCGCGCCATCGGCCGCGCCCGCACCAGATAACCCCCATCTCACACCGCCGTCATCCCCCTGAGGTTGGCGGCGGTGTTCGTTTCTAAACAAAACCTCCCGCTGCCTTCCCGCCACACATGAACCACCGCCTCTCCTGGGCAGAGCGACTTGCCCTGAAAATCGAGCGCAAATTACCCCTCGGCCACATCGGCTGGCTGGTGGTGTATGGCATCGCACTGCTGGTGCTACTCCCCGTCATGGCAAACCTCGGACTCGGCACAGCGCTGGTAGCCATTGCTTACGCCACCGAGGGATTCTATGCCGTAAAGCCCTTCTCGGCAGAAACCACCCTGCTCATCAATCTGCTCTGCACACTGCTAGGCTGGTTCTTCTGCAGCTGGGCCATCCTGCTCTGCCGCTGCATCCGCAGCCACTGGAGCTGCGCTGAATACAAGGCCCCCTGCCCGCTGTGGATTTCCGGCTGCGTGCTGATCGCCCAGCTGACACTTCTGGGGGTAGCACTCTGTCTCCTTACCGCAGGCGATCTCTACTGGTCACTCCTGCCGCTGATTCTCATCGCGCTGCTCGCCTGCTACCGCCGCCGCATCAGTCAATCCTCATGACCCCCGATTCTGACCTCATCGGACTTCATTTCATTCTGGCAGGGGTTGGCATCCTCCTTACCCTCCTGGGGCTTTTCCTGGTCATAGCCAACTGGTACTCCATCACCGAGTGGGTACTCACCATCCGCAGAAACCCTCGCTACAACCGGGGCGATGCCTCCATCCCCCTGTTTGGAGGGCTCCTCCTCTGTGTGGGAATCCTCTTTCTCCACGCAGGATTCGGCCCCTCCATTCCCCTGTGGATCGCCTCTCTCGGACTCATCATCGACTACGGCTGCCTGCCCGGAATAATACTATCCCCCCTGCTCTACCGCTGGTCAGAACAAAAGAAGCAAGCAGCAAAATGCGGCAGGAAAGAAACGGCCCCCCACAGAAAATAACGACACGGTTATTCTTCATTGGCCGTCACGTTATAGCATTGGTGCAAACCTGATGAAAACCAGTCAATGAAAACTCAAGCTCTTCCTGCCATTCTTCCGAAACCGTAATTTCCAGCAAATCAGCTTGACAATAGAACCATTCATTGTACAATCTTACTACTTACCAGATATGAAAAAAGTCAGTAAAATTACAGAATATTCATTTGTTGTTACTGCTGTCATTGTCATACTCGGGCTGTCCTCTTTGCTTTGGCTGAACCGATACACAACCATCAGTTTTCTCTCCGATTCAACAAGCGATATTGTATACACCATCCCTGCGTCTACTAGCGGCAAAGGGCATGAGGCTATCACCGTCCAGGTACCAGCAGGTACCCAACAGGTCGAAATAAGATACCCCATCAAACACCTTGAATTTCTCAAATTAAGCATCTCAAGCAATCAGCCCAATTCCACAATCCGAATCTCCGACTTAACAGTTAAAGGTAGAGAAACTTACAAGATTACAGACTTTGCCGGACAATGTAATCTTAACCAGCCGGAGAGCATGCGTTCCTCTGGCAGCGAGCTGATTATCCACACTGGCAACAGCAATGGTTTCAGTATCTCATCAAAAGAGAATATAAATATCCGCTACGTCCGACATGTAGATTGGTTAATCTTTTTCAGTGTTCTTGTTATTGGGGGGCTTCTCTCAATCAGGGTTGTGCATTATATCATCCGATTCAAAAAAACAGAGAATGCCTCAAAGAAGGATTTGGTTCTTGTAACCCTGTTCTTCAGTTCGCTGATGATTCCCATGTCTGCCATTAGCGATGCCGAAATATCAACAAGGGAGCAACGTACCCTTGCGAAGAAGCCCTCATTAGATAAACTCTTCGAACGAGGCTATAACTATGGTGCCTTATTTGACAAATGGTTCTCTGACCGCTTCTTTGGTAGAGATTACCTGATAAGCCTGCACAGTTTCCTGAATTTCAAGTCCGCTCAAAAAGGCAACAGTGAAGTGAGAGTTGGTCTGGACAACTGGTTATTCCTCCTTTCCAATAACAACATGGAAGACTTTTTCAGAACAAACCATCTGCAGCCGAATGAGCTCACGGCTATCACCAATTATTTATCGGACATCAACAAATGGTGTAAAGCAAACGGCAAGGAATTCTACTACTTTATTGCCCCCAATAAACATAATGTATACGATAAATACTATGGTGCCACTCAGCCATCATCCTTAGAACGGAAAAGCCGAGCAGAGGAACTCATCGCCCACTTGCAAAAAAACACCGACATAAAAGTCATTTACCCATTAGCAGAACTCAGAGAAGCATCCAATTCCGGATACACCTATTACAAGCACGATACCCACTGGACTCAATATGGTGCCAACATTGGTTACTCAAAATTGATGGATGAAATATGCAAAAAGTACCCCATTACCAGGTTCACACCTACCTTCGAGCAGAATGCATCTGCCCAATGTGATTTGGAGACCTTACTCCCCGAATGCAAAAAAGATTCACTGACCTACCTTAGGGGAACAAACTATGATTCAGCAAATATTACAGTCACCGTACAATCCCCCAACGAAACAGGCAATGGTTCCATCAATACAATAGAAAACCCCTCAAAATCGCATGGAGTCTTCATGCTGCGCGATTCATTCTCCAGCAGCTTAATACCGTTTATGCGTTCCACCTTTGGTAAGCTCCGAGTCAGCTGGAACTACCAGATTACTCAAGGAGACCTGGATTACATTAAGGACAACGCTGATATCGTTATTATGGAGCAGGTAGAACGCCTTGTTCCCCTGTTGCAGAACTGCCAATTCCCCAAACAATAAACACCTATGTTATTTTCCTCCGCCACATTCCTGTTCCTGTTCCTGCCCCTTGTCTGCGTGCTGTACTTTCTTGCACGCAAAGAAATGCGGAACTACATTCTGCTGATAGCCAGCCTTCTCTTCTATGCATGGGGTGAACCGCGCTATCTTGCCATCGTACTGCTCACCATATTGACCAACTACCTGGGCGCCATAGCCGTAGAAAAGTTCCCCAGGAGGAAGCTACCCATCCTGATTTTCGCCATAGTGGTCGATCTGGCATTCCTGTTCTACTTCAAATACTTTAACTTCGCCGTTGAGACCATCAACCAGCTGGCTCACACCGATATACAATTTATCAGGGTGATCATGCCCATCGGCATCTCTTTCTACACCTTCCAGGCAATGTCCTACCTCGTAGATGTATATCGGGGAGAAGTGAAGGCCCAGAAAGACATCTACAAACTGGCTCTCTACATCACACTATTCCCGCAGCTGGTGGCAGGTCCCATCGTCAAATACCATGATGTCGCGGAGCAGATATCTGAGCGCCAGCTGACCTTTGCCAAGATGACGTATGGCGTCAAGCGCTTCATCATTGGTTTGTCAAAGAAAATGATTCTGGCAAACTCCTTTGGTGAAATCGCCGATGCCATCTTCAACCAGCCGGTAGAAAACATTGACACCGCCACCTCCTGGGTAGGTGCCCTGGCCTACTCCATGCAGTTGTATTTCGATTTCAGTGGCTATTCAGACATGGCCATCGGTTTAGGTGCCATCTTCGGGTTCAAATTCCTCGAAAACTTCAACTACCCATACATTTCCAAATCCATTACCGAATTCTGGCGCAGGTGGCACATCTCCCTCTCCACCTGGTTCAAGGAATACCTCTATATCCCCCTGGGCGGTAATCGCGTATCCCCCTGGCGTACCTATGTTAACCTCGGCATCGTGTTCCTTGCCACGGGCATCTGGCATGGTGCCAGCTGGAACTTCGTCATCTGGGGGCTCTGGCATGGCCTTTTCATCATCATCGAACGCGTTACCGGCTGGCATAAGAAAGAAGGTGGCATTATCCTGAACACCACCAAACACATTTACACCATCCTGATTTTCGTTATCGGCTGGGTCATGTTCCGCGCAGACAACATGGGACACGCCTGGGCATACTTGCAGAACATGTTTGGACTGGTGCAAACCTCCCCCTCGGTTCAACCGCTCTCGCAGTACATCGCAACCTACGACATCGCCATGTTTGCCATAGCTGTTGCATGTGCAGTTCCGTTGTTCAGCCGTATACTCCAGATTACCCCCCGCTCGCGATACACATATTCCCTCATCAATATCTGGCTCATGGTGCTGCTGCTTGTATCAGCCTCATTCATTGCAGCCTCCACATATAACCCCTTCATCTACTTCCGGTTCTAATCCTCCGGAAAAACACAGACAAGCCTTCAGAAGCCGCCCGCCCCCAACGGGCGGCAATTCTTTTCTCAAGCCAAACCACCAACTGCGAGTTGTAAAATCAAATGCGACATCGGAAAGCTCCCCAAACAGTCACTAATGGTGCCCGAACAGCCCTAGCCCGGATGGGGGTGCGGGGGAAGGACGGCAATGAGCCCTTCCCACGTATGCCGCGATGAAACAAAAAA
>JAZNIZ010000004.1:0-12160 GCA_045577775.1 Akkermansia sp.
GCGTCAGCGTAATTCTCTGCGTGAAGCTCTGGCCCGCCATCTGGTGCAGCGCCGCCGCAAAGATATCCAGCGACTCTGGCAGGAGCAGGACGTGCTCCCTGAGAAGGAGACGGTGGAGATGACCTATCGTCTTGCCGGTCCCTGGGGGGATTTCTTCGAGGAGGTGCGACAATACTGTCTCCACGAGGCCCAGTCTACCAATAATCGCATGATTTGGTACGCCATGCTGGCCATGTTGCGCTGTATCTCCTCCAGCCCGGCTTCTGCCGTGTCTGCTCTGGAGGCCAAGCTGCGCGGCGAGCTTCCGCCGGAATCAGAGGACGAGTACACCTCCCACCTCGCTGACCCGTCCGATGATGACTCGGAGGATGATATCGAAGCACCCGCTCCGGAGCTGGGCCGCATTGAGGAATTACTCCGCAAGGCGCAGGTGCTGAAACAGAGCGCCGAGGACCCCAAGCTGGCCAAGTTGCGCGTAGCGGTCAAGTCTCTCCTCAAAGACGACTACCACCCTATCGTCTTCTGCCAGTATATCAGCACGGCGGAATATGTGGCGGAAGCTCTGCAAAAGGCCTTCCCCAAGTATGCCGTGCGGGCCATCACCGGCAAATTGTCTCCGGCAGAACGTGCAGAAGAGGCTCAGCTCCTTATCGAGCAGGAGAAGCGCATTCTGGTAGCAACCAACTGTCTGTCTGAGGGTATCAACCTGCAGAACGGCTTCGATGCCGTGGTTCACTACGATCTCGCATGGAATCCTACGCGCCACGAGCAGCGAGAGGGGCGCGTCGACCGCTTCGGGCAGAAGAAAAAAGTGGTCCGCAGCCTCATGCTCTACGGGCAGAATAACCCCGTGGACGGTTTCATCCTCAAAGTCATTCTTCGCAAGGCGGAGACCATCAGCAACGAGCTCGGTGTCCGCGTACCCGTGCCGGTAGACGAAAAGAAGACCGGCGAGGCCTTGGTGCATGCGGTGCTGCTCAATGATGAGAAACCGGCTGAAGCTCTCGCTGAGCAGATGGTGCTTGATTTCGATGATTACAACATGCTCGACTTAGCATGGAAGGATGCTTCCGCTGCAGACAAAGCCCGCGCCACCACTTTCGCACAGCAGGCCCTGCAGCCTTCCGACGTCATGCCGGAATATGAGCGCCTGAAGGAGTTGCTGGGGACAAAGGACGAGCTGCGACACTTCCTGCTGGAGACCTGCAAGCGCCTCGGTGCGCCGCTGGAGTCTCTGGCTTTGGAGGAAGATGCCTACAGCCTGCGCCTCTCCAACCTACCGGAGGGTCTGGCCCGCCGCTTAATGGAGAACGGCATCCGTGGCGATAAGAAAAACGCCTTCCGCTTCAGCTTACGCCCCGCCGGGTCAGAGCTGGCATCGGTGTCCCGCGCCCATCCGCTTGTCTCCACAATTGCGGACTATCTGGCAGAGTTGTCGCTGGATTCTCACCCGGGCGAGTTCTCGCTCCCCCGCTGCGCCGTGGTGCGCGTGAAGGATGCCGCCGTTCCTCAGCTCACCACGCTGTACAATCTGCGCTTGCGCCACAATCTCACCTTCAGCAATGAGGGCCGCAGCCGCCACTTCATGGCGGAAGAACTGGTGACTCTCATTCGCGTGGGTTCCCAGCCCCTCCGCTTCGCTACCGGGGAGGAGCAGCAGCTCTTCACTACGCTGGCTCCACAGGGGAACGTGCCGGATGCCGTGGCCAAGGTTCAGCTCACCCAGGCTCTGAACCGGTGGCATCAGCTCCCGGTCGATGACCTGCTGCAACAACGTGCCGACGATTTGCTGCAGGACCATCTGCGTGTGCGAGAGGCCGCCCGCCAGCGCTACGGCTCCGTCTCGGTCTCCTGCTGCACACCACCGGATCTCCTTTCCATCCTTATCTGTCAACCCGTTATCTGAACACTGCCATGAGTATCTCCCGTTATTGCAAACACTATAATTTGCTGTTCTCGCCGGACCTCGTGCAGCGTGTATACGAGCGGCAGGCTAAGTACGCCGTTCCGGTGGATAAAGGTCTCTCCGTGCGCGATGAGGCGCAGCGGGCCTACCGTATCGCACGTGCCGCTTGGCACGCTTGGCAGGCGGAGGCTACCGAATCTGCTCAGCGTCAGTACATCTGCCACATTCTGGAAAAGGTGCTGGGCTATTCCCACCTCACGGAATGCCCCGCAAGCGGTATCACCCCGGAGGAGCATAAGAACACGCAGGACCTGTTCGGACCGACTTTCGAGACAGATGCTGACTCCGGCATGCACCTGTTCCCGATTTCGTTGCTTCTGGGGGCCGGTACCAACAAGCCCGTGCTGCCTGTCATCATCGCCCCGGCGGATAGAACGCTGGACGCGAAAATCCGATTCTCCACCGGCCAGCATCTTTCAGCCACGCAGATGATGCAGGCCTTCCTCAATGCGTCAGAATACTATACCTGGGCCATTGTCACCAATGGCTCCAACTGGCGCTTGCTGCGCGATAATCCGGCACTTTCCCGCCCCTGTTATCTGGATATTGACCTCGACCGCCTGCTGGATGAGGAAGATAGCACCGCCTTCGACGGCCTTTTCTGGCACATGCTGCACGTTACTCGCGCCGCCCGACAGATTTCGGACAACGGGGAAACCTGTATCTGGGAGCAGTGGCGACAGGATCTGGAGGAGCACGGAGCTCGTGCCCGCGATGGGCTGCGTGAGGGGGTGGAAAACGCCATCTGCCAGCTGGGTACCGGTTTTCTGCAAGGTCGTGGCCCCGGCAATGATGCCTTACGCGCCGCGCTGCAGGATGGTTCCGTCACGACGCAGGCCTTTTATCAGGAGCTCATGCGCACGGTGTACCGCCTCATCTTCCTCACGGTGCTGGAGGGGCGCAATATCCTGCATGAGCACGACAAAACACTCAAGGAACAGGCTCAGCTCTACCGCCGAGGCTACTCTATCTCCCGTCTCATTAAGCGGGCGCTGAGGGAGGATGCCGACTCCCGCCACGATGACCTCTGGCAGGCTCAACTCATAGTGTTCCGAGCTCTGGGTAAGGATGGTGGCGAATCAGCGCTGGCCTTGCCCGCTCTGGGTGGGCTGTACGATGCTCACCAATGCCCGCTGCTGGATGCATGCCGCCTGCCGAACAGTGCTTTCCTTGCGGCTCTGCGTTCTCTGTGCTGGACGAATACCGAGGGCAAGCGTACGCAGGTGGACTATGCCCACATCGGCGCAGAGGAGCTGGGCTCTGTCTATGAAAGCCTGCTGGAGCTCACCCCCCGTATCTCCACCGAGCTGCATACGTTCTACTTCATGGGCGGCAGCACCGACCCGGAACAGGCCGACAAGAAGCAGAAGGGCAACGCCCGCAAGCTGACCGGCTCTTACTATACCCCCACCTGTCTGGTGGAGCAAGTGCTCAAGACCGCGCTCGACCCGCTGCTGAATGAGTGCTGCAAGAACCCCGTCTATGCCCAGCAGAAGCTGCTCGCTCTGCGCGTCATCGACCCCGCTTGCGGCTCCGGTCACTTCCTGCTGGGTGCCGCCCGCCGTATAGCGGAGCGTCTGGCAGATGCCCGTACCCAGGGCCAGATGGGCGGTGCTACGCCGGATGTCTTCCAACGTGCCATGCACGATGTCATCCGCCACTGTATCTATGGCGTGGATATTAACCCCATGGCGATTGAGCTGGTGCGCATGAACCTCTGGCTGGAGGGCTACCAGCCCGGCAAGGCGCTTTCCTTCCTCGATGCCCACCTGCGCCATGGTAATTCGCTGCTGGGCCTCTTCTCAGCGGATGCTCTGCAATATCCTATCCCCGCCGATGCTTACAAGTGCTTGCCGGGGGATAATGCAGATGTCTGCAAAGTCGCCAATGAAGCCAACAGAAAGCATGCCAAGGCCCGCGCGAAGTCTCCTTATCTTCCGTATCAGGCTCAGCCCGTCATCGCTACGGAAAGCATGCCGGAGGACTCACCCTCTCAGGTGCAGGCCGTCGCTGCCGCTTGGCAGTCGAATCAGGAGACTCTTGCTCATAGTACCGATGCCGTAGCTGCCGATATCTGGATGGGGGCGTTCCTTGTCTCTAAGACGGAGGTAGACGCTGTACCCACCACCCGCATTCTGGATGATTTCCTCAATGGGCTCTGTGCCGCCGATAACGCAGCCATCCAAGCAGCTCAACAGGCTTGCCGTCAGGCAGATGTCTTCCACTGGCATCTGGCCTTCCCGGAGGTGTTCCGGAATGGTGGCTTCGATTGTGTGCTGGGTAATCCGCCGTGGGATAAGGTGCAGCTGAAAGAAGAAGAATGGTTCGCAGAACGCAATGAAATAGTAGCTAAGGCGGTTGGAGCAACAAGAAAGAAATATATAAAGTTGCTTTCTGTTGGCGGGCTACAAAATCACATTGCTCCGGTAAATACAGAAGAGCCCAAACCTTCTCAAGAAGAAATCTCTTTATATGCCCAATATGAAGTCGAATTACATACTTCTTTGGCGATAAATACTTTCTATCATACTTCAGGAGAGAAAGGAGGAAGGTATCCTTTGTCTGGCATGGGAGGGGTGAACATGTATGCTCTCTTCTCAGAAACAAATGCCTTGCTGAAAGCAGAAGGCGGGCGAGCCGGATTTATCGTGCCTACGGGTATTGCCACTGATGCAGCTACCAGTGCTTTCTTCGGACATTTGGTAGCTCAAAAGGCTATTTCCTCCCTGTATGATTTCGAAAATCGTGAAAAGCTTTTCCCTGAAGTAGATAGTCGTCAACGATTCAGCTGTTTTACATTAGCGCCTTCCGACTCTATCACTGTAGCCTTCTACATGACCCACCCCAAGCAGCTGGAGGATAAGCGCCGCATTGCTCACCTGAGTATAGAGGATTTTGCCGGGATTAACCCTAACACCGGTACTTGCCCGCTCTTCCGTTGCGAGGCGGATGCTGCGCTCGCCGTTAAACTCTACCAGAAGGCACCCATTCTCATCAATGAGAAAACGGGCGAAAATCCTTGGGGAGTTTCGTTCAAGCAAGGTCTCTTCAATATGACTACTGCCAGCCACCTCTTCCTCTCCGAAAAGCCGGAGGGGGAGGACGTGCTGCCGCTGTATGAAGGCAAGCTTATCCACCACTACGACCACCGCTTCAACATCTTCACCGGAGACGGCGAAAACGTCCGCAACCTTACGGCGGAAGAACACAACAATCCGGCTTGCGAAATCACGCCCCGCTACTGGGTGCGCCGGGGTGATGTTATCTCCAAACTCCCCAAGGACGTCAAGGCTATCCCCCAGTGGTTCATGGGGTTCCGTGATATTTGCCGCGCAACTGACGAACGCACGCTTATTATGTCGTTCCTGCCGTTTGCAGGGGTGGGGAACAGTCTCCCTCTCGTGTTAACCAATCAGTCTCCCCTTTTTCAGAGCTGCTTTGTCGCTAATGCTACCTCTTTAGTGATGGATTTTTGTTTGCGTATGAAAGTAGGAGGAACGCATATCAACTTCTTTTATATTAAGCAGTTCCCCTTCCTTCCGCCCTCCGCATACACTGAAGCCGACATAGACTACATCTCCTCCCGCGTGCTGGAGCTGAGCTACACCTCCAACAGCATGCGCCCGCTGGCAGAGGCCTTGGGGTACACGGGTGAGCCGTTCCCGTGGGATGAAGACCGCCGCGCCCAACTCAAGGCGGAGCTGGATGCCTACTACGCCAAGCTCTACGGCCTGACGCGTGAGGAACTGGCCTACATCCTGGACCCCACGACCAAATATCCCACCGACTGTCCCACTGTGACATTCCCCACGCTCCAGAACAACGAGATGAAGAAGTACGGCGAGTACCGCACCCAGCGCCTCGTCCTCGCCGCCTTCGACGCCCTCACCCGGCAAGGGATGTAAAAATATACTAAAAAAATACAACAATGAATTTAAAAAACATTTGGAAAAACTGGAAAACTATGATTTTATGGGCGGGAACCATTTTGATTATCTGGTGTCTCTATGCATCGTACACCATAATTGCAATAGATTCGAATAGTTACGGCTAAGCTGGTTCCTTTGGCGATATTTTTGGTTGCTTAACCTGTTTGTTTACGGGACTAGCATTGGCCGGTCTCATTAATAATTTAAAGCAACAAAATACTTTGCTACAAAAACAGAATGAAGCCTTACTACTGTAAAGTAAGGCATTACAAGAACAAAGTACAAAGTACAAATACAGCACTTTTACGAGATACTATTAAGATTCAAGTTTCAGAGCATTCGCTCAATGTTAGAATGGCATGGCAGAATGATATTTTTTCGTTAATTAACACTCTACAAACTGATATTAATCATCTCAAAGTCAATTATCGAGATTACGAAGAACCGGCACAATATGAAATTCAATCGGATATGGTATTTGAGAAAATTCATTTTTGCGCTGTTTACATCGTCATGTTATATTCCCTTATTCAATGTAATCATACGGAGCCTGCCATCACAAAGCTGAGAAAAGCTTTAGCCGATAGATTATTTATGTATTCGCTTCTATTATCTAGATCTGAACATATTTTGCGTTTCTATGAGTTCATAATGAGAAGGATATTTGATGCTCAACATATCTCTGATATCGATAAGAGGAATATGTACAATGTTATTTGTGCAAGAATTTCTCAATCAGAAGATCAATCTTTAATGTTATACCTGATAAATAAAAATAGTTCTAAGCATTCGATATACAACAACGACAATCATGAAAGAGATATAATAGAAAATTTATATGATTGTGCGATATCGCTGACAGAAGATACAGAAGAGAATAAAAGATTATTCTCTTCTGATAATAAGCCTTCTATAGAAATAATACGAAGCAACACTCATAGATTTATAGAAAAAATCAAACAAAATAGAAGATTTGACCATTGCGATATCAACGAGCAATATAATATTAACGAACTTTAATCATGTTACCTTCCAATTAAACAAATTCCTTCGTTTAGCATAACATGAACCACAATAATTTTCCCATACTAATATACCAGACTACGGATGGACAGACAAAGGTGAATGTCACCTTTGAGGAGGATACGGTCTGGCTGACGCAGGACCAGATGGCGGAGCTGTTTCAGAAAGCAAAGTCAACCATTAACGAGCATATCAAGAATATATATGCCGATGGAGAACTCGTTGAAGCCTCGACCATGAGAAAATTCGGAAATTCCGAATTTTCTACTAAGCCGTTGAACTTCTACAATCTGGATATGGTGATATCGGTGGGATATCGCGTGCGGTCGCAGCGCGGTGTTCAATTCCGCTTGTGGGCGGCCGGTATTATCAAGGAGTATATGCGGAAGGGCTTTGCCATGGATGATGCTCGGTTGAAAGAGCTGGGCGGTGGCGGTTATTTCAAGGAGCTGCTGGCGCGTATTCGCGATATCCGCGCGTCGGAGAAAGTATTTTACCGACAGGTGCTGGAGATTTATGCCACAAGCATTGATTATGACCCGAGGGCTGAGATTTCCATGGAGTTTTTCAAGAAAGTGCAGAACAAGATACACTACGCCGTGCATGGTGAGACGGCCGCAGAAGTGATTTACCACCGTGCTGATGCCGAAAAAGAGTTCATGGGGCTGATGAATTTTGCCGGGAGTCAACCGACGTTGGTGGAGGCCAGGGTGGCGAAGAATTACCTGAACGAAAAAGAACTGCGGGCGATGGGGCAAATTGTATCCGGGTATTTGGATTTTGCGGAGCGCCAAGCGGAGCGTGAGCAGCCAATGACCATGCAGGACTGGGCGGCCCATCTTGACCGTGTGTTGACGATGAGTGGGGAGCAGTTGCTGTTGAATGTCGGCAGTATCAGCCACGAACAGGCCATGAAAAAAGCAACAGAGGAATACAAGAAGTACAAAGCTCGGACCCTCAGCAGCGTGGAGCAGGATTATTTGCTCTGCATGAAAGATTTGCAGAACAAAAGCAAGGAGTTAAAATAAGCCATGAACCCCATCAGCTTCGACACTTACATACGCCGGGATGCCTACCGGAACGGCTGGGATAACTGCGAGCCGGATGCAGAGGGAACCGGGCGCTGGCTGAGCTCCACCGCGCACGAGGGGCTGCTGCATGTGTTCCCGGAGGGGGATTTGTTCGTGATAGTGCCGACATACCAGCCTATTTGCCGCGTACCGCTGGCAGAGCTGGCAAGCACCTTGCGCGAGCTCGCGCAGTCGGACACCGCACCGAAGGGAGAGCCCCCGCTGCGCACCGAGCGCCAGCAGATGGTGACCACGCGCACGGTGCAACACCGCTACCGCGCCGGACAGGAAAAGATATGGAGCAGCAAATGCCCCCTGACCGGAGTCTCCATACCGGCGCTGCTGCGTGCCAGTCACGCGAAGCCGTGGAAGGACTGCACGGACGCGGAGCGCGTGAACCCCTACAACGGCTTCCTGCTTGAAGCCCGCATGGATGCCCTTTTCGACCAAGGCTATATCTCTTTTGCCGATGACGGAACCCTCATCGTGTCTCCCCGACTCACGGTTGAGGATAGGCAAGCGCTGGGGCTCCATGACGTCGAGCAGAAGCTCCCGCAGATAGCTCCGGCCCACCTGCCGTATCTCCAGTGGCACCGGGACCACATTTTTCTTGTCTGAGCATCAATCAACAAAAACACACCTGCAAGGGTAGGACCAGCTCAAAAAGGAGCCATTGGTCAGCCGCAGAGGCTTCGTACCCTGCAAGGTGTATTTTTGTGCCGTTTATGACCAGCTGTTATTCCTCAGATTCTGCGCCGAATTGAAGGAGTATCTCTCTTGTCCGACGTTACCCATGTGAATGGCGCGCCCGAACATCTGCCCCCCCCCGGGGCAGGGGACTCTGGAAATACGCTCTCTGCATCCGTCCCCTGGCAGAGCCACCAAAAACTGCGCAGTAAAGGATTCCCCGCGCATCGCCAGATAGCGTAATTTTCATAACACAAACACGTTTGCTCTGCGCAAACTGTGGTACCCCGGTAAAAGGAAAAGTTCCGGGTAAAGGGTGTTTATCTCCAAATATCCCCAAAATGCGCAGAAAAGCGTGAATTCAGGGCTTGCAGAACAAGGGAAGATATGTTATAAGATATTAGTTGCCTATGCCGAAAACAGCGGTCATCAGTGATATTCACGCTAACCTGCACGCTCTATATGCCGTAATGGCAGATTACCAGTATGAGCAGTGTACGGATGTGGTGTGCCTGGGCGATGTGGTGGGTTATAACGCATATCCGCAGGAGTGTGTGAACGAAATCCGCGCCATCGGTTGCCCAGTGGTTAAAGGGAACCATGATGAGGAGGTCTGCCGAGAGGAACAGACCCGCATGAATCCTATTGCGCGCAGAGCTATGGATTGGACTCGCTCCCGGCTGGATGCCGATAGCCTCACCTGGTTGCGGCGGTTGCCATTGCAGCGAATCGAACGCTCGAAATTTGCGTTGGTTCATTCAAGCCTGGATCAACCCATGGCGTGGAATTATATCTTGAATGCCAATGATGCGGTTGGAAATTTCAACCGCCAGTTCTTACCTGTTTGCTTCCATGGCCACACGCACCAGCCTCGCGTATTTGCGTGGGATGGGCGGCACTCCGTCGAGATGGCAGATTACTGGCGCCAGTTGATTCACGATGGTGAGGTTGAGGTGCCACTTCAGCCCGGGTTGAAATATTTTATTAACGTAGGTTCTGTGGGGCAGCCGCGCGATGGTGACCCCCGGGCCTGCTATGGTATTTATGATTCCGAAGCCGCTACGGTGACTCTGCGCCGTGTGGAATATGATGTCTCCGCTGCTCAGCAGGCCGTGCTGGCTGTCGGGTTGCCGGAGTACCTTGCAGAACGTCTTGGTAGTGGACAATAGCTTTATCAATCTATACTAACCCTTCTCTCTCAATGTCATTTATTCGTCGAGTTTTTCCTGCTATGGCACTGTTTGCTCTGGGAGCCTTGCTGGCCATGTACCTTGTGCCTATTGAGCTCGAGCAAATGAGGTGGGAGGTGCCCGGACGCCCGGAGGATTACCCCCTTGAGCAGATGCTGCGCCCGATTTTGCTTGCGGCGCTCTGTTTCCTTCCCTTTATTGCGGCTGTTATCTATGGATTCATGGGAACCATGGATCGCTACATGACACGATGCTTCATTTCGTACTTCCTCATGTGTACGATGATCCTTCTGCTCATCTACATTCTGGCCGACTTTACCGACAACATGGAACGCTTCCGTACCCGGTTTGAGGACCCGGTTACACAGGCTCTGCGGTTCTATGGTACCCAGATGCCAATGTTCCTGTACCAGATATTGCCGTACACGCTCTTGATGGGTACCCTCTGGAGCCTCAGCAAGCTTTGCGGTGGTAGTGAAATCACCGGCATGCTGCAGTCTGGTCGCTCGCTGCTTCGTCTCTGCCTTCCCGTTCTGCTGATGGCAACTATCGTATCCATCGGTTACGGTATATTCGGTTACCATTGGTCCCCCAGCGGCTCTATGTACCGCGAAATGGTGATGAAGCGAAACACTAACCCGGACGGCTCTGCCAAGGCAATCGTGTATCGGAGCGACGCCGCATCTCGTATCTGGCGTATTGAAACTCCGGCGCTTGCCACCAACCCGGGAGACCCCATGGTGGGGGTTAAGATTGATCAGTTTGATAAGGATGTACGCGGTCGTCAGCTCAAGCAGTATCGTGCCGATCGGGCCGTCTGGAACAAAGAGACCTCCACCTGGACTCTGGAGAATGTTTACATCCGTGAAATGGCTGCCCCGGGAGTGCGCCCCAAGGACGACATGCACGAAGCATCCATCACACTTGACTTTGAGGAAAAACCGTACCAGATTATTAGTCCGGGTCACAAAGGGCGCGCTGATGCCATGAGCACAGCCGATATGTACCAATTCCTGGAATCTGGGGCTGGTGCCAAGGAAGACCGCTGGAAACTTCGCACCGAATGGCATGTGCGTATAGCGCGAATTGGCTCCTGCATGATTCTGGTATTCCTGGGTATTCCGAGCGCTATCACTTTCCAGCGCCGTGGCACAATGAAAGGCATCGGCATAGCTGTTCTTCTGGCCGCACTCATGTTGTTCTTTTACCGTGTGTGCCCCTCATTGGGTGAAGCTGGCGTAGTCAAGCCCTGGCTGAGCGCCTGGATGCCGAATTTCCTTTACATTGCCGTCGTAGTATATCTGTTCGTGAAGAATCTGGCTCATCGCTCGCTGATAGAGTGGCTCAGAGCCAAGATGAAAGGCGAGCCCTGACGAAAAGTAGCCATGCGGCGACCCAAAGGAATAATCTTTGATTTCGACGGCGTGCTGGTGGATACCGAATGGGCTATCTACCAATCATGGGTGCAATTATTTGCCCGCGAAGGGCAGGAAATCTCCATTTCCACCTATGCTCCTTGCCTCGGGGCTGGTTATTCTCATTGGAACCCGGCTACATACCTTGAAAGCCTTACCGGGAAAACATACGACTGGGAGCAGGAAACACGTGCACGCCAGGCTGTTCTGGAAGCTGACCTGGAGCGCTCTGGTCTCATGATGGGCGCTGCAGAGCTTTTGGATTGGTGCGCAGAGCAGGGGATAGCCCTTGCGGTCGCTTCATCTTCATCTCGCAGATGGGTACAAGGATGGTTGGAGCGCCTCGGTATCTATAACCGTTTCAACGGAGTCTTTACACGAACCGACGGCTATGCGGTCAAGCCAGATCCCGCCTTGTTTGAGGCTGCTCAGCACTGCCTGGGGCTTAGCAAGGAGGAATGCCTCATTATAGAAGATTCGGAAAATGGAACAATTGCTGCACAGAATGCCGGTATTGCCTGTGTGGCTGTGCCCAACCGAATGACGGAACTGTCCGATTTTACTCGGGCTGCATACCGCTGCTCTTCCTTGCTTGAACTTTGTAAGATTCTTCAGGAAACTTATAAATCCTGATTTATCAGCTGGTTCTGTTTCGGGGTGTAAAAAAATGCATAGCTGTCCAAAATAGGTAAACATCCTAAAGTAGAGCGTACCTATATCAAAGGATAGCGAAAATCACCAGCTGTTTTTGGCAAATAGATCCCCCTGATGCAAATCAGGGGGCTTTGCATGTATGCTTTTATACGGATTGTAAAGCCAATACCATAGATTGGTTTTATTGAGTAGATTAAGCCGTAAAAAGACGACCAGATTTGATGTA
>JAZNIZ010000005.1:0-30619 GCA_045577775.1 Akkermansia sp.
GAACTCGGCGCTATAACGCCCTCTCTTATGTATCTGTTCGTTTTGCATGTGCGTGTGTTGGTTTGATTATACACACGCCCGATGAATTGCACAAGCCAAAGAGGGCTTAATGCAGTGTCTCAAATCCCGGCGCCATTATACGCAGCAGGGAGACAAAAGAGAGGAGGCGGTGTAGAAAACAGTAAAAAAAGGCAAAAAGCGATGTAGGAATGAACAGAAGGGTTGACGACAGGGGGGTGATTGGTGTAGACTGTAAAAAGGGCGTAGCAGCGCCTGATAACGCGTTAATCAATTTTACCATCTTACTTCCGTGTACTCCAACGAAGACTTTCTCCTGCAGCTCCTGGTAGAGGCCGGGGCTATTGATGAGGGCACCCTCGATTCTATCCGCATGCAGCTTTCGCCGCTGGATAACATCATCGAGTACCTTGTTGAAAATAAATATCTCACCCACGAATATATTGCCCAGGTAGCGGCAAACAATTCCGGTCTGGAATATGTGGATGTGACCGCTTTTGACATTGACCCGGGCATTATTGCCTCGGTGAAGGGCGAGCTGGCACGCCGGGTGCGGTTCCTGCCGCTTGGGGATGATGGATTCTCGCTGCAGGTGGCGATCTGCGATCCGTTTGATATGCAGACGATGGATAGTCTGCCGCAGTTCCTGGGGCGTGATGTGAGTTTCTTTGTGACCTCTGCCCCGCAGATGGACAAGGCTCTGGATAAGTATTACCCGGAGAAGAAGGAATACGCCAAGGGTGATACGGAGGGGCCGATTATTGAGCTGGTGGACAATATGTTCAACGAGGCGCACGAGATGCGCGCATCGGATATTCATATTGAGCCGATGGAGGACCGAGTGCGCATCCGCTACCGCGTGGATGGCCGACTGGTGGAGGTGGCCAACCACCCGAAGAAGCTGCTCGGGCCCATCGTGGCGCGTCTGAAGGTGATGAGCTCGTCCATGAGCATTGCAGAGAAGCGCGTGCCGCAGGACGGCCGCATTGAGATGGATTTGCGCGACGGTGTACACATTGACCTGCGTGTGAGCACGGTACCCACCAACCACGGCGAATCGGTGGTGATGCGTATTCTGGATAAATCTGCGCTGGCGCTGGGGCTGCCGCAGCTGGGCTTCCTTTCGGATGACGAGGCGACCTTTGACCGACTGGTGACCCTGCCCGATGGCGTGATTCTGGTGACCGGCCCCACGGGTTCGGGTAAAACGACGACGCTGTATGCCTGTCTGAACCACCTGAACCGCCCGGACAAGAAGATTATCACCGCAGAAGACCCAGTGGAATACGAGATGAGCGGTATTAACCAGGTGATGATCCGCTCGGAGATTGGCATGACCTTTGCGGCGGCACTTCGCGCCATGCTGCGCCAGGCTCCGAACATCATCATGATTGGTGAAATTCGAGACGGGGAGACCGCCAGCATCGCTATTCAGGCGGCTATGACGGGTCACCTCGTGCTTTCGACCCTGCACACGAATGATGCTCCTTCCTCAGTGGCGCGTCTGGCCGATATGGGTGTGGACCGCTTCCTGATTGCCTCGGCGGTGCGCGCCATCATGGCGCAGCGTCTCTGCCGCAGTCTCTGCTCGTGCAAAGTGGATGGTCAGCTCACGGAGAAGCAGGCCAACCTGCTCAATATCGACATTAACCGCCCGGTGAAGGTACCCCGCCCCGGCGGTTGCGAGAAATGCCGCGGCAAGGGCATGAAGGGCCGACTGGGTATTTTCGAGATTTTCGAGGTGACGGACGATATGCGCGGGCTTATCAACTCGAACCTGACCTCGGCCCAGCTGCGCAAGCGTGCCCGCGAACTGGGCATGCGCACTCTGCGCGAGGACGGCATCCGCAAGGTGATGGCCGGCCTTACCTCTGCCGAAGAAATCATCCGCGTCACCACCGGCGATGCCAGCTAATTTCCCACCCCACACCACTTTACTACATATATGAACAACGAGGTTGCAATTGATGTTTTCATCAACAACGGCATGCTGGATCGCACCGTTGCGAAGGATATTGCCGACGAAATGACCAACAGCGGTAAGGAGCTGTGGGAAACGCTGATTGATTTCGGCGTAATCAGCGCCCCGGAGGACTACTGGAATGTCATCGCCATGGAGGTGGGCGCCCAGTATATCTCACTGACAGATTTCACCCCGCCACAGGATGTGCTGGATATGCTGCCCGCCGGGCTGGCGCGTCTGCACGGGGCGCTGCCTATCGAATACCGCGAGGGCGAGGGGCTCTATGTGTGCCTGGAAGACCCACTGAACCCGCAGACGGTGGATGATTTGCGCGTGGCAACCGGCTATGATATCTACTTGTATGTAGCGGCCGATTACGAGGTGCGCAACCGCATTACCGAATGCTACGGCGGTGCCGAGGCCGCCATGGGCGATTTGCTGGCCGAGCTGGATTCCATGAATGTGGGCAGCAATGACGGGGCTGAGGAAGCCAATGCCGCCCCGGTGATTAAGTTTGTGAACCTGGTGATTATGCAGGCTATTAAGGAGAAGGCCTCGGATATTCACCTGGAGCCGTTTGAGACGGAGTTCAAGATTCGCTACCGAGTGGACGGTGCCTTGTATGAAATGGCACCGCCGCCGGTACACCTGGCCAATTCGGTGATATCGCGCGTAAAGGTGATGGCCGGCATGAACATCGCAGAGCGCCGCGTGCCGCAGGATGGCCGCATCGTGATGAAAGTGGGCGAGGCCGGTGTGGACATGCGTGTGAACTCCCTGCCCACCCAATATGGCGAATCGGTGGTACTGCGTGTGCTCGACCGCAACAGTGTGAGCCTGAACCTCGATAACCTGAACCTCTCCCCGCAACTGCACGAATACATCATCGACACGGTGAACAAACCCAACGGCATTTTTGTGGTGACCGGTCCTACCGGTTCGGGTAAAACAACCACCCTGTATGCCGCTCTGCGAGAGGTGAACACTGAGGACTCCAAACTGCTCACGGCCGAAGACCCGGTGGAATACGACATCGACGGCATTGTACAAGTACCCATCAACGAAGCCATCGGCGTGACCTTCCCGCGAGTGCTGCGCGCCTTCCTGCGCCAGGACCCGGACCGCATTCTGGTGGGCGAAATCCGCGATACCGACACCGCGCAGATTGCCATTCAGGCTGCCCTCACCGGTCACCTTGTGCTTTCCACGCTGCACACCAATGACGCAGCCGGTGCCGTGACGCGCTTTGTGGACATGGGCGTGCAGCCCTTCCTGCTGGCCGCCACACTGCTGGGCGTGCTGGGGCAGCGACTTGTGCGCACTATCTGCCCATACTGCAAGACCCCCTACACCCCCTCGAACACACTGCTGCACCAGCTGGGCATCAACCCGCAACTCATCGGCAGCCAGCAGTTCTACACCGGTGCGCGCTGCGACAAATGCGCCAACACGGGCTACAAGGGCCGCAAGGGTATTCACGAGCTACTGAACGTGACCGACCCCATCAAGGAACTCATCACGCAGAATGTACCCTCCATCGTACTGAAGCAGAAAGCCATCGAGCTGGGCATGACCACCCTGCGCCAGGATGGCATCCAGAACATCTTTGAGGGCAATACCACCATTGAAGAAGTGCTCAAATACACCTAATGGCTTGACGCCGCTCCATGCATCTGGTATCTTTGCATCGTAACAACATTTTTTCTTAAACTTACTCATCACTATGCCTAATTTCAAATACACTGCGCTCGACCAGAACGGCGCTGAAAAAACAGGCTTTGTCACAGCTGATAACAAAATAGCCGCCATGGAAATGGTGCGCGCCCAGGGCTTGCTCGTACGCGAATGCGAAGAGAGCAAGGGTGGCCCCTCTGCCGTGAAGCAGAAAGGTGGCAAGAAGGACGCCAAGGGCAAGAAGAAGAAAGAAGGCGGCGCCAAGGGCAAAGCTGGCGCAGCTGTGAAGCAGAAGGAACTCATGGTGTTCACCCGCCAGCTGGCCACGCTGATTGATGCAGGTCTGCCCCTGCTCCAGAGTCTGAACGTACTCAGCAAGCAGGAGCCCAATCCGAACCTGCGTGCCACCATCGTGGCGCTGGGAGAATCCGTGCAGGGAGGTTCCACATTCTCGGAAGCCCTTTCCGCCTATCCCAAGCTGTTCAACAAGCTCTTTGTGAACATGGTGAAGGCCGGTGAAATCGGCGGTGTGCTCGAAGTCGTGCTCAAGCGCCTTGCCGAATACCAGGAAAAGGCCAACCGTCTGCGCTCCAAGATTGTGTCTGCCATGGTGTACCCCACCATCATTCTGGTGATTGCCGTGGGTATTCTCACCTTCCTCATGCTGGTCATTGTGCCCAAGTTCAAGGAAATGTTCGAAGGCCAGAACATGGAGCTGCCCGCCCTTTCCGAATTCGTGTTCAACTTCTCGGACAAGTGCATGGCAACCACGATACCCTTTGTGCCGAATGCTGTACTGGTGCTGGCGCTCATTGCCGTGGGCATTGTGGGCATCTCGTTCTGGAAGCGCACGCCCAAGGGTGGCCGCACGGTTGATTCCATTGTGCTGAAGCTTCCCAAGATTGGCGATTTGAACAAAGTAAGCGCTGTGGCCCGCTTCTCACGCACCTTTGGTACGCTGGTATCCTCCGGTGTGCCGATTCTGCAGGCGCTCCTCATTACCCGCGACACCGCCGGCAATGTTATCGTGGCCGATGCTGTGACCAAGATTCACGATGCCGTGCGCGAAGGTGAATCCATTGTCACCCCGATGAGCGCCAGCTCTGTGTTCCCGCCCATGGTGATTTCCATGGTGGACGTGGGTGAAGAAACAGGCCAGCTGCCGGATATGCTCATGAAAGTGGCTGAGGTGTATGATGAAGAGGTGGACAACGCCGTAACCGCTCTCACCGCCATGATTGAACCGCTCATGATTGTGTTCCTGGCCATTGTTGTGGGTAGCATTGTACTCGCCATGTTCATGCCGATGATGGAAATCATCAAGAACGTGTAATCACCTGAACCTAAGTTCCTCATGAAACTGACCAAACAGACAGCAAAGGGCTTTACCCTGTTGGAGATTCTCATCGCGGTAGGCCTTCTGGCCATGCTTGCCTCTGGCATGTGGGTGGCAGTGTCGAGCTTCCAGGATAGAAAGCTGGTCAAGAAGGCAGAGTCAGAAATCGCCCTGCTCACCGCCAGCATGAACGAATACCGCACCGACAATGGCGGCATTCTACCCTTCGGCCGCGGCGATGAAGAAAGCTCGAATATCATGTACCGCGCCCTCTCCTGCGATGATAACGGCGATGGCGAGCCAGACAGCATCAAGGGCGTAACCCGCATGCCCTATTGCACCACGTTCAACGTCATCAAGAATACCAAGGAAGCCTCACAGGGAGAAGGCATCCCCGTGCTGAAAGTGCGCATCCAGGTGAAAGGCAAAGCCAAGCGCAAGATGATGGTGATACTTGACCCCTGGGGTCGCCCCTACCGCTACCGCCTGGGCTGCGAAGCAGAAGACGAACACGGCAAGAGCGGCAAAGGCATTAACGGCGACTTCGATATTTTCTCTCAGGGCGCCGACGGTCTTGGCGACAGTACCAACAAAGACCCGGAAAACGAGGACAACGTCTCCAACATCAAATTCTGGTAATCTCTAGCCATTATACATAATGAATTTCCGCCACGACATGGCGTTTCTCGTAGCAACCAGCACCGCAGTGATGCTGGTTGCTACGTCTTCGCCCGCCCACGCAGAAAAAGCCCCCTTCGCATCCGCTACGCAGCTGGTGAAGCGCGTCACCCCTGATTATGCAGACAAGGTCACCTTCCGGCAGAGCAAGAAACTCAAGCAGCCCACCATCAGCAAGAAGAAAGGCAAGCTGGTCATCAGCGCCCGGAATGAGAAAGAAGCCATCCGAGCCTACGGATACTATCTTCGCAAGGTGGCAAATGTCCACTTCTCCTGGAACGGCGACAACCTGAGCGCCGCGCAGTTCAAACTGCCAAAGAAGACCATCACCGTCCCCAAGGCGCTTGATTTCAACTATGCCTACAACTACTGCACCCTGAGCTACACTTCCACCCATTGGGATAAGAGTCGTTGGGAGCAGGAACTTGACCGTCTGGCGCTCGCAGGCTACACCCATGTGCTGGTCACCGCCGGACTGGAGCGCGTCTGGCAGCAATTCCTGAAGGAGGTCGGCTATCCGGAAGACAAGATTGCAGCCTTCATTCCCAACCCGGCATACGCAGCCTGGTGGAACATGGGCAATCTGGAAGGCGAAGGCGGACCGGTAAGCCCGGTCATTATCAAACACGAAGTCGAGCTGGGGCAATTCCTGGTGCAGCGCATGCGCCAACTGGGTATGGAACCCGTGCTGCAAGGCTATGTGGGCTTCCTGCCGCATGATATGCCGGCAGCTAAGGTAAAAGGACGCATCATCCCGCAAGGCAAGTGGTGCGGGCATTACAACCGCCCCGCCATCATCCAGCCCACAGCAGAAGATTTTCCGCGTCTGGCTGCCATCTGGTACAAGCACCTCAAGCAGGTATACGGCTACCAGGGCAAGTTCTTCGGCGGCGACTTGTTCCACGAAGGCGGCAACCCCGGCGGCACGCCCTTCACCCCGGCAGCCCAGGCAGTACAGGCGGCCATGCTCAAAGCATCCCCCGCATCCTCCTGGCTGATTCAGGCCTGGGGGCACAACCCGCACAAGGACCTCATAGCCGGCACAGACCCGAAGCACACCATCATTCTGGCGCTGGATAAGGACATGACGCCCGGGCACAACATTTCCCGCAATTACCAGGGACGCCCGTATGTCTGGTGCGAGCTGCTCAACTTCGGCGGCAACCAGGGTATGTATGGCGGAGCCCAGCTGCTCGAAAACATGAGCGGCAATGCCGGCGGTGCCGTTGGTATCGGTCTTATTTCTGAAGGGCTGGAAACCAATCCGTACTATTACGCTCTGCTCACCGAGCGCATCAACAACCGCGAGGTCATCAATCCCCAGGCTTTCATTAAAGAATTCACCTATGCACGCTACGGCGTCAAGGATGACGACATCATCCGCGCCTGGAGTCTGCTGCGCGAGAGCGTCTATGCCCCGGTGCGGCTTCAGGAAGGCTGCCAGGAAAGCATCCTCTGCGCCCGCCCCAGTCTCACCGCCAACAAGGCTTCCACCTGGTCCAAGCCCAATGACTACTACGACCGCGCCAAGGTGGAAGAAGCCGCGAAGCTCATGCTGAAAGCAGGCAAGAAACACAAGCTGGACAGTCTGCGCACCTACCGCAACGACATGGCAGACATCTGCCGCCAGGTGCTCGCCGACCGCGCCCGCACCCAGCTGCCCAAGGTCAAGGCTGCCTACGATGCCAAGGACAGCTCCGCCTTTGAAAAGGAAGGTGAGGTCTATCTGCAACTCATCCGCGATACCGCAGCCGTGCTCGCCACCTCTGAGGATTTCCTGCTGGGCAGTTTCCTGAAAGGCGCAGAAAGCAAGGGCGGCAAGGATAAGGCAGCCCGCAGGCAGATGCGCCACGCCATGCTGCAGCTCATCAC
The DNA here is from genome assembly GCA_045577775.1 of Akkermansia sp. GTDB lineage: Bacteria > Verrucomicrobiota > Verrucomicrobiia > Verrucomicrobiales > Akkermansiaceae > Akkermansia. Next base: position 7,542 of record JAZNIZ010000005.1, read on the forward strand.
CACCTGGACCCCCACCCATGGCATGCTCAACGACTACGCCCACCGCCAGCTCTCTGAGCTGATGAACCAGTACTATCTCAAGCGCTGGGAGGCCTTCTTCAACGTGAAGAAGGCAGAGCTGCGAGGAGTAAAAATGGAGGGAGAGGGCGGCAAATCTGCCACCCAGACCACCGAAAATAACGGCGAAGCCGTAAGCACCAGTTACGAGCTGAGCAAATCGGTCGACGCCGTGGAGCAAGGCTTCCGCAGCGCCGAGCTCGAACTCCTGACCAAGCCTGTCGGCAACGTCATTGAACAGTCTGCCCGCGTCCTCAAATAAAGAAAACGATACTTTTTCCCATACAGCCAGAACGCCGCAGGTGAGAGCCTGCGGCGTTTTTCTTCGTAAAGATGAGCACACGCAGCCTGCGCGCCGCCCTCTTATTTCTTCATTCTGTTCATCAGGCCATCCCACACAGCCTTACTCTTCTCCTGAATACCGCCCTTGGTTTTCTGGTAATCCTCTGCCATATCCTCGACAGAGTTGATTCCCTTGAGCAAAGCCTTACTGCCCTGCTTCACCACAGTATTCATATCAATCGCGTCAGAGATATTGCTCCACATATCACCACTGAGCCACGACGGCTCATCCTCCGTTGGCAAGACGCCATCGTCATCCGGCTCAGGCAAATCATCATCCGGGGTCGTTTTTTCGCTACTGAAGGTAAGCGACACAACGCGCTTCCGCTTACCCGATGGGTGTGACCATCCTGCAAGAGCCAGAGTTCCCCCTTTCTCCTGATAATCCTTGTAACTCTTATTAAATTTTTTGGCATTACCAAAGCAGGTCAGATAAGCAGAGTAATTTAACTTCCCTGCATCGAACGCACGCTGCGCATCTGCCCAGAAATCCTCATAACTCTTGAAATAACGATTGGACTGGCGGTAGAAATATCCTTTTGCCGAAGGCGTTGCAGGATATTGCCTGGCATTCCATGTATGATCGCTGCGGATTTCATCATCAGAAAGGCAGAAATATGTATGCCGCAATACCGCCCTGTTTTTTGGCAGACAAGGGTCATCCCAAGTGGTGTCCACATGATACCACTCGCCGTGTTCCAGCTGCACCAGATTCCACGCATGAGCTCCCCCCTTCGCCTTACCGACAACAATATGGCATGGGATGTTCAGCATATTCAACATCAGGTACATACAACGGCTGTATGCATCGCACACTCCCTTATGTTCCAGAAGCATCGTGGTACAATTCGGACCACTCTTCTTATCATAGCTCACATCATTCACCAGAGCATCATGCAAAGCCTTTACAATCTCCAGATCACTCATACCCTTGAACACATTATCCTTAATACGCTGGCGGGCAACCTCCAGCGCCTTTCGTTCCTCTGTAGTCAGTTTATCTGCCAGCTCAGGATTTCGATGAACGGCCAGCATTCTGGCAGAATCCATATAAGTCAATTTCAATTTGAAATCCGACCGGCTTGCAGGAGAAACCACATATTGCCGGCAATGATTTGACCACTGACTGTTTGCAAGGACGCGTTGCGCATTTGCGCCGCGGAGCTCCCCCGCCAGGCGGACGGTAAATTCCTTGTGGATAGCATCCGCTGCATCTTGCAGGAGCGTGTTAAATTCCTCCATATTGCGCACTTCCTGCACCGGTGCAGCTGTAGCACACGCCCCCAGAGCCAGCCAACACATGAACACACCTGTTATGATTCTTTTCACGGTGACAAAACTAACACATGCATACCTGGTTATCAAGAGCAAAACTTGTCGGTGAAAGCGGCCCTCCCCTGCATTAAACGAAAGATACCCCCCCCGGCACTCTTTACCCGGACAAGGAACCGGCATTCCCTCCGGGCCAGGCCCGGACATACTGTACCTTATTTGTCCTGCTTCGGCAGGCGCCGGCAGAAGGTGACGGGGAATTTAACGAGCTGAGACGCGCCTTTGTCATCCGTGTAAAGCCCGGGGAATTGCACCTTGGAGGTATAATAAGCGCCATCGGGAGTAAAGGCGAAACGCCCGAAGCCAAAGCGGAACTGGGGATAAACGGCGCGCATATAATCAACCATGAGCTTATCGGCCAGTTCATCCGTATTCTGGTCCTCTGCCGCCTCGACGCAGGGGCGCAGGATAATGGCCTGCGCCTCGGAAGAACCATTGCCTCCGGCATAATTCCGAGAGTTCTTCGCCATAAAATCGGCGTGGCGCTGGGCGGCCTCGGCATAAATGGAATCAATATCCGTGCGCATCGCTGCGGGTATATCCTGCTCCATCACCTGGCATTGCAGGATGTAATCCGCCGTCTGGGGATTAACAACACAGGGGAACACATCACCTGCCACCAGCAGGTGGAACTGCAAACCGGGATTTCCCCAGATAAGCTCCACAAAGGCATCTGCCGATGCGGTTTCGGAAAGCGCACGGAAAGCCGCTTCAATTTCCTGTACAGCAGCGCGGCAAGCCTCATCATTGTCCTCTAGAGGGGTAAGAGACAAGTACAATTCCTTATAACGAGCCTGCTCCCTTACCAGCTCCGGCAGCAGGCGGGCGGCATCCTCCTGTGTCTTCATGCCCTTGATAATGTCGTGTATTGCCTGCACCCGGGCAACCATCTCATGCAGGGTAGATGCCACCGGGCTCAGCTCTGCCGGCGCCACGGCCTCAGCCGACTTCTTCTTCTGCTCACCGCAGGAAATCACGGTAAGCCCCAGCAGACAAGCAATTGCACACAAACAATATCTACTCATGGCGGGCAGTCTAGCATGTTTCGCAATCACTGTCAACAGCAGAAATAAACGCATGTCCGCTTTTTCAGTGAAAGTTATTGCCAGGCGGGAGCGAATGTGGTACATTGCTCGTGTTGTCCACATGAGAGAAGAACTGGCCCCGAATGAAGAAATCATCTTCGCCCAACAGAACCGGAAGGTTGTGATGGGGCGCGGCAGCACAGTCAATAAACCGCGCCAGCTGGTCAGCGCGGGGTGGATTATCCTCTGGTATCTGCTGGCACTGGCCGCACTGAATTTGTGGTTACTGCGCCTGCTGGGCTATGTGAGCCTGCCTTGGTAAAAGAAAAAAGCCCGCCGGTTGGCGGGCTTGGCTTGTGTCGCGAAATCAGAGCGGCAGGGGCATAACCTCGTCATCGTGATTGGCGGGGTCCTTCGGCACGGAAGGAATTTCCTCGCAGGCCCCCCCCTTAAGCACTTCTAGCTCAGTGACAGGGCGGATGGGCATCACCACATCGCCCAGGTCGGCATAATAATGCTTCTGGGTAAGGCGCACCACCTGACCGGGTTTAAGGTCGGCAAGCTTCTTGAGCATCCCCTCGGGCTGACCGGGAACATCCTTTCTGGCATCGACCATAATCATGTTGCCGGCAGCAGCCTTATCATCGCCATACTTGCCGGGTTTCTGGTAGTCTTCATTGGAAAGCACGCGGAACTGGGCAGCTTTCATGCCGTGGTCGCAGCGGTCGGGGCAGAGAGCCGTGCGGAAATGGCAGGCGCGTTCCACCGTACCAATGTACTGAGCTACAACGGTATTAGAAGCAAGCAAATCAGCCTTTTCCGGAAGCGGAGAGGCCATAACAGAGGGCAGCAGGGCTGCAAGCATGAGGAACAGTTTGGATTTCATGGCGGTTATTTATGGAGTTTAGGTACAGATAAGGCGTGTTATGTTCAATAATTTATTTACTTTTTTTGCAAAGGAGACAGCAGAAACCACCAGCGCCGAACCCATGCGCAGGCAGGAGACGATACGCTGGAAAATCTGCAAGAGCTGAACGGAAAGGAGCCAGCAACGGCACCTCCACGGCAGACCAACCAGGAATGCGTTTCAGGATGTAGGCCATCACCTTTTCATTTTCCTCGGGGTCGTAGGTGCAGGTGGTATACACAATGTGGCCACCAGGGTTCACACATTGCACGGCAGAAAGCATGATACCCTTCTGGCGCTTGGCATTACCATTCACCATGGATGAACTCAGACAGCCAGGATTCTTGATTCCCTTGCACAGCAATGATTGACCGCTGCACGGCGCATCCACCAGCAGCAAATCGAAAGATTCACCACTACAAGCCCACTGGTCCGGTCTGTTGCCGGTTACCCGCACCTGGGGCATGCCACACTGCACCAGATTCTGACGCAGGATTCCCCGACGCCCGGGGTGTACCTCATTGGCAGTGTGGTTATCTGCACCAAAACGCGCCGCCATCAGCATGGTTTTGCCGCCAGGAGCGGCGCACAGGTCGAGCGAGGATGCCGGCGCCGGCACTTCAGCCAAACAAGCCGATTCCCAGCATGATGACAAATCGAGCGAATAATACAGGCCGGCCGCATAATCGGCATACGCCGTGGGCTTCACCCCGGCAGCAGGCACATACACGCGCGGGGGGAGCCATGGAGCATCCAGGGCGGCGCAATCAAACGGCGGGGTATAATCCAGCGGAGCAAGCGCCGAAAGAACCACGGCCCCACGAGAAGACACCCCTGCCCGCATAGCACACAGCAGAGAATCGGCCTCCGCACCTTTCAAGCCCAGGCGGGCACAAAGGCGTAATTCTCCTTTAGCAGAGCTTGCTTCCCTGGCACGGCTCATGCCTAGCTACGTGATTTGGCTTCCTCCAGCGCCATAACTGCCGCACCAATAATACCAGCCTCATTACTGAACTGGGCGGGCAGAATCTGCAGCTTAGCATAGTGGGGCGCATACATTTGCGCTTTCAGGTACTTGCGCAGCGGCTCCATGAGCAGCTCACCGGCCTTCGCCACACCACCACCAATGATGAAGGCGGCAGGATTCAACAGATAATGGCAATTCAGCAAACCGGTAGCCAGCTTACGGGCAATGTCATCCCACATGGCAAGAGCCACTGCATCACCAGCCTTGGCCGCCAGCTCCAGCGGATAAGGCGCACAATCATCAAAACTTTTTTCCTGACCTGCCGCTGCATAAGCAGCTGCGGCATCCTCCTGAATACGAGGGTGACCAATATAATTTTCCAGCGCGCCATAGTTATGGTAATACCCTTCGCGCCCATTGTAATCGATACTTACATGCCCGAGTTCCCCAGCAGCCCCCAAAGAGCCACGCAGCATCTGCCCATTGGCCACGATGCCGGAGCCCACCCCGGTACCCAGGGTAAGACACACCAGGTCATTAAGTCCTCTGCCGGCTCCGAGTTTCCATTCCGCATAGGCCATGCAATTGGCATCGTTATCCACCGCAGCAGGGAGACCGGTCATTTCCTCCAGCATATCGCGCACAGGCACATCGTACCAACCTGGAACGTTCGTCAGCGAATCTGCAATGCCGCGGTCATGATCCACGAACCCGGGGATTCCCATCCCCACAGCCTTTACATCCGGGTACTGGGCAATCAGTTCCCTGAGACGCTTACCCACCTCGGCAAAAATAGCATCGGGTGCCACAAAATCCTGAGTGCGAACAGGCTCAGCCCGTCCTATCAACTCCGTTCCTTTAACTACGGCAAACTTGATGGAGGTCCCCCCCATATCTACACCAATGCTCAATTCGTTCTCACCCATGACCGCATCTTATCACAGCGGAGGTTGCCTGAAAAGAAAAAAATGAACCGGCCTGATTTTGTACCCCGACCTGTTGAACCACCTCAGTTTTCTCCGGTGGAATCATTACCGGCTGCGGCAGAAGCCCACCTCCTAAGCCTACAGGGAAAGCCACGGCAACTTGCCACCGGCGCAAGCTCCGGCTCACGAATGTTTGATTTTCTGCCATATTGCAACTGCAATATAGCCCCTACCTGCCGGTTAGCCAGCATTTGCTAACCGACTGGTTCCTTTCTTCTTACCAGCAGTAAAGCAGGATACACCACGAAGCAGGCACATTTTGCATCCGCCACTGGCGCGCAATGGCATTGTTTTCCGCTCACAAAATACTTGGCATCAGCAAGATACCGCAGTTACAAAGCAACAATTACAGTTCCTCATCCGGGGCATCGGCCACGTCCTCCAACGAGAGGCGCCGGTTGGGATTGATGCCATAGCTACGCAAATCCTCAATCTGGCGCACCAGGTTACCATTGCCGGTTTTGAACTGACCGCGAGCCTGTTCATATGCCTTGGATAGAGTATCAATGGCACGCTTGATTTTCTCCATACTGTCATCGAGCGTAGCGCATTTCTTATAAAGGGATTCCGCACGGTCAATGATATTGCGAACATTGCGCGACTGGCGTTCCTTCTGCCAGAGGTTATTAGCCAGCTGGAGCGCCATAAGCAGGTTTGTGGGGCTGATAAGCAGCACCCCGCTTTCGTAGGCCTCATGCACCAGCGCGGGCTGTGCCTGCACCGCGCCAATATAGGCAGACTCATTCGGCATGAACATAAGAACATGCCCGATGGCGCCGGGTACAATAGCGGCGTAGTCCTTGCCGGCCAGTTCCTGAATATGCTTGCGCACCGAATCCACATGCGCCTTGATGGCGGCTTCGCGCTCTGCCGGGGCAGCCTCGGCATCCAGTTCCATCAGGCGGGCGTATGCCGTGAGCGACACCTTGGAATCAATAATGATATGGCGATTTTCCGGCAGGTGAACCACCACATCCGGACGGAAGATATTGCCCTCCTTATCCTTATAGGAACACTGGGTGGAGAACTCGTTTCCCTGGTGAAGCCCGCTGCTTTCCAAGAGTCGCGAAAGCACCATTTCCCCCCAGTCTCCTTGCATTTTCGAATCTCCCTTCAGCGCACGAGTCAGGTTCGAGGCATCCTTGCTGATACCATCGGCCCGCTCCATGAGCTGCTTAACCAACGTCTCAATACTGGTACGAGCGGTTGCATTGCCGGTATTCGTGTCAGTCACCGCCTTGCGGAGCACGTCAAGCTGCTCGCGCAGGGGTTGCAGCACATGGCTGAGCTGCTCCTTGCTGCTGGCTTTGAGCTGGTCGGTGTTATGGTCAAGAATGCGGCGGGAAAGCTGCTCAAAACGTTCCTCCAGCTGCTTCTGGCGCTCCTGCCATCGCTGTTCCTCAGCCTGCATCTGAAGTTTTAGAAAATCATTCTGCTGCTGAAGGCTGACCACTTGAGCATCGGCATCCTTGCGGCGCAATGAAGCCACCAGGAAGCCCAGCAAGGCACCAACAGCAAGAGAAACCAACGCGGTCAGAAAATAAAACAGGAATGTCATAGGGTGGGAAAAGAAAAATCAGGGACGAGGTCCGGAATAGGGCAGCACCTCCGTAGAAGTGAGGTCGAGCTGCGGGTTGTAATAGGGTGTTTCGAGCTTGAACATGCCCAGCAACGTGTGGAAAATATGTTCGTGAGCCACGGTGAGCCCGGAATTGCTGCGCATCTGCTGCAAAGCCTTGGCAAAATGAGGATTCAGCGCCGCAAAGGATTCATTATAGAGCACGAACATACCGACACGGCAGCCACCGGTGGAATGATAGGAAACATGCTGCTCGCCGAGTGCGGCACGCCCCCACATACCGTCGTGTCCCAGGTATTCGCCGTGGTCGCTCACATAGAAATAGATAAAGGGGCGATCACCCAGCAGTTCCACCACACGACGGAAGAATTCATCAGTGTAATGAATGGTGCTGTCGTAGGCGTTATTCACCTCGGCAGCCTGCGCGGCGGGATTCTGGAAATGCACAGCCGCAGGCGCAAAGGGCGTATTCTGACGGTCGTAATGCTCAAAAGGCGTGTGGCTGCCCTCGTTGTTCACGAAGAAAAGCAGATTCTGCTGAGCCGGCGTCTTCTGCAGCACCTCCTGCATCTGCGGCACTGCCGTCCAGGGGCTGCCGGGAGCATTGAACTTCTGCTTCGATTTCCGGGTCAGCATGAGCACCACGCGGTCATATTTCAGCTTCTGGGCACAGCGACGCCCGAAGAACGAGTACATATCGAAACCGTTTGCCGTAAAAAGCTCCAGCACAGAACCCGTCCGGGGCAACATCTCGGCCCGCTTCTCAAAAATATCACGGCGGGCATCGGTCAGGATGGCAATCTCAGCCTGGCAGGTATCGCAGGCAGCCGAGATGCAGTCCGGGAAGTTGATAATGTCGCGCTGCGTGCGCAGCCAGGGAGTTGTATCGCGCTCATAGCCGTTCAGGCTCATGCGGTCGGAGCGAATACTCTCCCCCACATGCACCACCAGCACCACACCCTCATTCCCCCGCAGGGAATGCAGGCGGCTGGGCTGCTCTGCCGGAGATGAAAGGCTCTCCACCTGGTTGATAGTGGCTTCGTTGATGGTAAGAGCCTCGCTGACTGCCCGGTAAAGCCCCGGAGCCTCGGTCACCGGCCAGTAAAAGTCCTGTTTCTGTTTGTTGGGTGGAATCAGCAGCCCCAGCACCAGGCTCGCCCCGCCAAACAGGCAGGCGCCATTAAACAGGGTCAGACTGTGCTGCCGGCGGAACAGGCGGCGCAGCCCCCAGCAGAACAAAACGGACAGCACAAACGAAAGCGCCAGGGTACCCAGATTGATGGGGGTCATATATGCCAGAGCCTCCTCCCACGATGCCTCGAAGGTTTCAGCCACCACCAGCGAGTTGATGCGCGAACCATATTGCCGGAAACTGCATATCTGCATGATTTCCAGCACCAGAAATACACACCAGAAAACGATGGAGCCCGCTCTCAATACCGCCCAGAGCAACAGGATGCTTCCCATCGCCATGAACACTGACACCGGCAACTGCCAGGGGGCAGAATAGGCGTACAGGTTGCACACGCTATCCACCGCAAAAGCCAGCACCAGCAGCACCCACAGGCTGCCCACCGTGGGCAGCACCGGCTTGCGCAGACGCCGCGCCAGCCACATGCCCCCCCCCGCCAGAAGCGGCAGAGCCACTGCTCCCCACCCCCACCAGGGGAATTCAAACGGAACCCGCCAGGTGTATGCCCCCTTCCAGGCCATGAATGCCGCCACCAGCAGCACAATAGCCAGGAAAAAGACACGGGATTTCACCCAGCGGAACATTCCGTGTTCTCAGATAAATTGTTTAATGCTTACCGCACTTGCATTCATGACCTTCGCCATGCTTGCCGCAGCAATCGCCGTCGCCGCAGGTGCATTCCTTGCCTTCCTGGCAGCCACAGGTGCAATCCGAACCGCAGTTGCACTCATGCTTGCCGCAGCAATCGCCATCGCCGCAGGTGCATTCCTTGCCTTCCTGGCAGCCACAGGTGCAATCCGGACCGCAGTTGCAGCTCTTCTTGCCGCAGGATTCGTTGTCGCAGTCGCCACAGTCACCGTGGCAGCCACCACCGCAGGAGCAGGTGCTCATCTGCTGGGTCATGCTTTCTGCCACTTCCTCATCGCTGGGGGCGGCTCCCTTCTCGATGGCAAGGCAGAGGTACTGGTTCACCACGGAAAGCATATCGTCCAACAGCTGGCGGGATTCCAGGAAACCCTTGCAGAGTTCGTTTTCCACCACAGCTGAACGCAGCTGGTCAAACTTGCTCAGCTCCTCTTCCGAGGGGGGCATACCCTCCATGTGCTTGTTGCGCAGAGTCTCTCCATATTCGCTCACCTTACGGAACAAGTCGGTGGCTTCCGGGTTCTGGTAAAAAAGTCCAATGCGGGCCTTGGCGGCCACTACCTTCTGGCTATTTGCAAAAGCTGCGGCCAGCTCGCCGGCCAGCTTCGCCAATTCGGGGGTAAGTGAAGTGTTTGCCATAACGCGCGAAGCGTAGCACATTTCACGCTTTCTTGCAATCCTGTATTCTGAAAAAATTAAAGCCGGAGCAGGAGTTGCCCCCTACCCCGGCATGTATGGAGAGAAAATTTCCAGTTCCTATTCGCCGCTTCGCTTCACATAGGCGAAGCCATTTTTCACTTCTGTAATGAGTACAAAATCCCCGGCAGTGAACTCACCGCGGCATTCTACAGCAACAGGCAGATACTGGTCTCCATATTTGACACTGAGGTTATCATCCTCACCCACAATTTTTCCTTGCGTACCGGCAAGAGATTCCTGAGCTTCCTTCGGAGCCCGGCGCATAATGCAATCCATCACCAAGCGGCGCACACAATGTGTCCACAGCGTATAATAGAACACCGCGCAGAGAATCAGAATAAGGATATACACCAGCACCATCCACTGCACTGGCAGGTTGAACTGCATGGTGGCCCACAAGGAAAACACCAGCATGGAAATCCAGGAAAGAAACTCCGTGTTGCAAAACACATCCAGCACCAGCAGCGTAAGGCTTATTGCCAGCATCCAATGCAGGAAAGTCCCATTGCTAATGCCAAAGAAATCAGCAAGAAAAATCTCAGAAATCATACACATGCTCATCGTTTGAGATCTACCACAGCAGGCACGCTGTTGGGCAGGTATACCGTAGATGCCGGATTAGATGAAATCGTTGCATAACCTTCCAGTGCCTGGCGGTTCATGAGAACCTTGGCGGCTGCATCGGCCCCTATCACGGCGGCCATTTTTTCCACGTAGGCAGTCTCGGCTTCTGCCGCCAGACGCAGAGCTTCTGCTGCACCCTGAGCACGCAGTATAGCAGCTTGTTTCTCGGCCTCTGCCAGGCGCACCTTGGCGGTGCTTTCACCCTCTGCCTGCAACGCGGTGGAACGACTGATTCGCTCAGCTTCCATCTGGCGCAGCATCGCTTCCCGCGTTTCGGTATCGGTCGTGAGTTCCTTGATTTCGATAGAGGTAATGGCTATGCCCCAGCGCGACACAGTGGAGGACACGGCCAGTGTCACTTTCTCCGACATTTCGGAGCGTGAGGACAGTATCTCATCCAGATTACGGCTACCGATAAGAGAACGCATTTCATTCAACACCAATTCAATGAGAGACTGGTGCAACCGCTCCACCTCATATACCGCCTTAATGGGGTCCGTGATACGCCAACGAACCACGCAATTCATCTGCATGGTAGCGTTGTCCTTGGTAATACAGGAGCGAGGCTGAGTATCAAGCAGCTGCTCTGTCAACTCAATAAAATAACCATCCTTGTTGGTCAGGGAGCCCCACGCTGGTGATACATCCCGCAATTTCTGCAATAAGGGAATTCGAAACTGCAACCCACTCTTCTTTACCGCTGTGGGCTTGCCGAACATCTCAACAATGGCACAATGCCCCTGCTTTACCGTGAAAATGAACATGTCTCCATCATACAACAATCTCCCTGTTATTCAACCCGCCTATCTGTCATTCCCCTCTTCTCCCTGCGTGAACATGACACCCTTTTCCGTCTGAAATTTTGAAAAAATGAAGCAAAAAAGGTTGACAAAAAAGTTAGCCTAGACTAAACTAGCGCCGCCTTCAGAAAATTAGCTTAAACTAACACCATATAAAAATGGAAACTGAACCACTCAAACTGAACCAGGTCAGGATAGGCAGGAGCGTTCGGGTTGTACGCGTGCTGGGCGAAGGAGCCCTGCGCCAGCGCATCCTGGACATGGGGCTGACCAAGAATGCCGAAGTGAAAGTGCTCAAGATGGCCCCTTTCGGCGACCCGATTGAGATAACCGTGCGCGGGTTCCAATTATCGCTGCGCAAAGCCGAAGCCGCCTGCATCGAAGTAGCCTGAAACGCGAACAACATTTTTTTCAAACACACACACATGAAAAAACATATCGCATTAGTCGGCAACCCGAACAGCGGCAAGACCACGCTGTTCAATGAGCTGACGGGAGCCAACCAATACGTGGGCAACTGGCCCGGCGTGACCGTGGACCGCAAGGGCGGTCAACTGACGGAGCACGAGGAAATCGAGCTCCAGGATTTGCCCGGCATCTATTCACTTTCCCCTTATTCGCCGGAGGAAGTCGTATCGCGTCGTTACCTGCTGGAAGAAAAGCCGGATCTGGTGGTCAACGTGGTTGACGCCACCAACCTGGAGCGTAACCTGTACCTCACCTCACAGCTTCAGGAAACCGGGCTTCCCATGGTGGTGGCGCTCAACATGTGCGACCTGCTGGAGCAACAGGGAATCAAGATTGACACCCTGGCCCTCAGCGAGCAGCTGGGTTGCCCGGTGGTGGCCGTAAGCGCGCTGAAGCAGACCGGCATTGCCGAGCTCATCAAGCTCATGCTTGCCCCCGCCCCGAATGCTCCGAAAACACTAAGCTACCCTGCCCCGGTTGAAAAGTCCGTACAGCAGGTTATGGAAGGCTACGGAGCCAGCCGATTCGAAGCCATCAAGATGCTGGAAGGCGAGGAACTGCTCCAGAAAGGCGTGGACAAAGTGAAGGCTCACGCTCTGGAAGATATCCGCATGGAGCTTGAAGCCGCCATGGATGACGATGTTTCCTCCATCATTGCCGGCAGCCGCTACGATGCCATCTGCTCCTTTATCCCGCAGGTGCTTGTGCAGCGCGGCACCAAGAAAAAAATCTCCCGGCGTCTGGATGCGGTGCTGACCCACCGGGTGGCAGGCCCCATCATCTTTGTGGCGGTCATGTACGCCATCTATTACCTTTCCATCAACACCGTGGGCGACTGGGGCACCGGCTGGGCCAACGATGTGCTCTTCGGGCCGGTGGTGGGCGGCTGGCTGGCCGGATTCATTGGCAGTGAGGCCGCCGGTGTAGAAGCCCTCACCATGTTCAGCGCCGTGCTGGCCATGATTCTCATCTTCCCCGCCATGCTGCGCCGCCTGCACGATCTGAACATGAACGGCGCATGGCTCTACATCATGGTAGCCCCCTTCGTGCTGGAATACGTATGCCCGCACCTGCCGGGCGTGCTGCACAGCATCCTCATGTGGGCACTGCTGGCCGCCAATGCCGTGCTGTTGCTCATGGGGCTCTTCAAACCCGGCACCCATGGTGCCAATGCCTACGGCAGCCGCACACACCGCTTCAGTGCCAGGCCCATGAAGCTCACCGGCCGCGCCGGTCGCTGCGAATTCTCCACATGGTTCGTCATCCTGAGCCTGGTAGCCTTCGGCGCAGGCATGCTGGGTCACTGCACACTGAAATGCAGCCCGCAGCTGCAGGCCATCATTGCAGATGGCATCGTGGCAGGTGTGGGTGCTGTGCTGGGCTTCCTGCCGCAGATGGCCGTGCTGTTCTTCCTCATGTCTTTCCTGGAGGACTGCGGTTATATGGCCCGCGTGGCCTTCATGCTCGACCGCCTCTTCCGCGCCATCGGCCTGAGCGGCAAATCCGTCATTCCGCTCATGGTCAGCATGGGCTGCGGTGTGCCGGGTGTCATGGCCACCCGAACCATTGAAAATGAAAAAGACCGCCGCATGACCATCATGCTCACCACCTTTGTACCCTGTGGTGCCAAACTGCCCATTCTGGCCCTCATCGGTGCCATGATTGGTCAGACTGCCACCGTGGCCACCATTGCCTACTTTGTGGGCTTCGGCTCGGTAATTCTGGGCGGCATGATGCTGCGCAAGATGCACATGTTCGCGGGCGGCTACAACCCCTTCGTCATGGAAATGCCGGAATACCACATGCCCCAGGGTGCCAACATCAACCTGCGTGCCATGGAACGCTGCAAGGCTTTCGTGCAGAAAGCGGGTACCGTCATCTTCCTGGCCTCGGCGCTCATCTGGACCCTTTCGAACTACAACTGGAAGTTTGACTACCTGAACACCGCTGAGAATGAAGCCGCTGTAGAGCAGAGCATGCTGGCCGAAACCGGCAACCTCTTTGCCCCGCTCTTCACCCCCCTGGGCTGGGGCGACTGGAAACCCGCCGTAGCCACTGTGACCGGCCTTATTGCCAAGGAAAACGTGGTGGGTACCTTCGGTGTGCTCTATGCCGCTGCTGAAGAATCCCCCGCCGAGGCTGAAGCCGCCGCAGAGGATGCCCCTGCCGGGGACGAACTGCCCCGCAGCTGCGATCTGAACAAGGCCAACACTCTCAGCGCCCTGACTATGGCCCTGTGGCAGGCCGACTCCGACACCCGCGCGGCCAAGCCCGCTGAAACCGCAGAGGAGGCCGGGGAAGCCACCGCAGAAGAAGCACCTGCGGCCGAAAGCGAAAAGACTCTGCTCGACCACATTAACTACGCGGTGGCTGTACTCTTCCCCGAAGTGGAGGAAGATGACGAAACCACCGGTGTGGCGGGCAATGTGAAAGCAGCCGGAGCCTTCACCACGCTCAGCGCGCTTTCCTTCATGCTCTTCAACATCCTGTGCGCTCCCTGCTTTGCCGCCTGCGGTGCCATCCGCCGCGAAATGAACAGCTCGCGCTGGACCTGGTTCGCCATTGGCTACATGTGCCTCTGGGCCTATGTGGTGGCCTTCATCACCTACCAGGCCGGGCTCTACTTCACCACCGGCACCATGGGCAGCGCCCAGCTGGTGGCCGCGCTCCTGGCCGCGGGCATCGTCATCCAGGCACTGCGCCCGAACCCGCACAAATCCAAGCACTAACACCTTAAATCCCCCTGCACCACTATGGCCGACCTCATCATCATTCTGATTCTGGCAGCGCTGGCAGGACTCGCCATAAAGTCCTGCCTGCGAAAGAAGAAGGAAGGTGGCTGCCCTGGTGGCTGCAGTGGGTGTGGCGGCAGTTGCTCCTGCCACGATAAGAAAAATAAAGAGTAACATCACACACACACTTAGAGATATATTCTCTATCAACTAAAAAAGTGAAAAAAACGAACATAATCGCAATGGCACTGGCCGGGCTCATGCCCCTACCCGTGATCGCAGGCGAAGCCTCAGAGCCGACGGCAGGAGACATTCTCCAGGGTATCAACATGTTCACCCCCGAGGATGGAGACCCCGCCTACAAGGTCAAAGCCAACGAGCAATACGGCACCCAATGGGCAGTAGATGCGGCCTATGGATACTGGAACACCAACAAGGCGATTTCCGGCACCAACCGCCACACCAACCTCTTCCTCGTTCACGCCCAGCTCAATCAGCGCCTTATTGAAAATACCGTGCACGGCGGCACCTGGCTGCGCGCCGAATTCTCCGGCTCCTGGGGGCTGGACCGCCGATCAGCCAAATCCGGCACCTGGTTTACCGATGGCTATGCCAATGCCTCCGGCCTGCATGCCGATGCCCTGGGCCCGCACGATGGTGTGATTCCCGAACTGGCCGTCATGCAATACTTCAACCACAAACGCGCCTGCGTCATTGCTGGTATGGTGAATCTCACCAACTACTTCGACGCTGTGAGCATTGCCAATGACTCCTTCTCCAGCTTCACCAACGATGGATTCATTAACACCACCATCGTTCCCCTGCCCGATAGCAACCTGGGCGCAGTGTTCCAGTACGAACTGGACGACAACGACTACGTAATGCTGGGCGTTTCCCGTACGGGGTGTGAATCCGGCGATAATCCTTTCTCATCCGACGACATCAACGGCTATGTGGTCGTGGGTGAATGGGGCCACATCTTTGCCGATGGCGATGCCACGTTCCGTCTCAATCCTTTCTACCAGCGCCTCGATGTGGACTTCGGCGATGAGCGCGGCGAGCACAAGCGCAGCAACTGGGGGCTTGCCGCCAGCATTGAATATGTGGTAAACGACATGTGTACCGTGTACACCCGCGCCGGTCTTGCCCACCACGACCACATCGACGGCAACGCCGGTGAAGTGAGCGTGGGTGCCAACTTCAAGCTCATCCCCAGCCGCGAAGATGACTTCTTCGGCATCTCCTACGGTATCTTCAAGGGAGCAGTGAACAACTACCGCGGCTATCCCGCTTACCTCAGCGATGAGGACGTCGAATCCCACGGCAACCGCCGCGAACAGGTGCTCGAGCTCATGTACAGATTCCAGGTGAATGACTACCTCAAGCTCGCACCCCACTTCCAGTATATCAAGAACCCAGCCTACCGCGATGTCAGCAGCGAAAGCATCTGCGGCGTGCAGGCGGTATTCTCATTCTGATAAATTGTCGTGTGCTGCGTAGTCGTGTAATGCAGCAAAATGACCCGCCGGGTAGTCGTGTGCCCGGCGGGTCAAATCCGCGAAGCGCAAGCACACCACGGCTGTGTGCCGATGAACGCGATATCCATGTGTTACCCCCGGACAACGGCTCTGCCATTAGCAACAATTTAACCTGATAAAAAAAATGAAGGCCCCCCATGCGGTCGCACCGCGGGAGGCCTTCGAACATTTAAACAAGCAGAGCTACTAGTCCGTCTCCTTCACCGGAGTCAACCACCGCATGAAAAGACGGCTGGTGGCGGGGATAACGAGAAGATTCAGAATGGTGGCGGAAACGAGGCCACCGAACTGAACAATAGCCAGCGGAGCAAGCAGCTCGCCACCAGGCTGGTCTTTGGCCCAGACGAGAGGCAGAAGACCGAGAATAGTGGTGAGAGAGGTCATCATAATAGGGATGACGCGCTCGCGGGAGCCATCGCGAATAGCATCAATGGTGTTCATTCCCTGCTCTTCAAGCACGCGGTAGCGATTGAGCAGGATGAGCCCGGAACGAATGGCAAAGCCAACCACGGTAACGAAGCCCACAATGGAGCTTACGGAAAGGATGGGGGGAATGTAAGTTTCGCCATTGAGAACAGATTTTACGGTATCAGGCGAGGCGAGGAACACCGCCACAATACCACCCACCAGACAAAGCGGAATGTTGATGAGCGTGATCAGAGCGCGGCGCACGCTGCCCAGCGAACTGGAAAGCAGCAGCACAATGAGCACACAGACAATACCACCCAGAATATACAGGCGGCGCCCTGCTTCCTCGCGGCTCTTGATAGTGCCGGCATAGTCCACCGAGCAGCCCATGGCATTCATAACCGGGTCGAGCTTCTCCCGGCAGGCATCAGCCAGGTCACCCAGGTTGGAATCAATGCTGGGGTTGCAGGAAATCATGGCCTTGCGGCGGGTGTTATCGCGAAGAATCAGGTTCGTGGTTTCTGCTCGGTAAACGTGGGCAGCATCGCCCAGGCGCAGCATGCGACCACCGGGAGCCACCAACTGCAGGTTGCTCACATCATCCATGCTCATGCGCAGTTCAGGCGCAAGGCGCAGCATGATATTCCAGTGGTCCAGATTCTTGATGATTTCGCCGGCCTTGTAGCCTTGCATGGCCGCAGAAACCTGCTCCGCAGCATCGGCCACGGTAAGACCATAAGTCCCCAGCACCTCGCGGTTGTAGTCCACGCAGATGGTATCCACCATCACTTCACGGTTGGCGCGGGCATCGGCCACCTGCGGCAGCGTACCCAGAATCTCGGCAGCTTTCTTGGCGGCCTCGCGAATCTGGGGCAGCTCCGAACCGTAGATATTGATGGCAATTTCCGAATTCGAGCCGGAAAGCGCCGAGGAAATGCGGTGCGCCAGCGGGTAGCCAATCATCCCCCCCATACCGGGCATACCGGAAATAACCTTGCGGATATCCTCGCGGATCTTGCGCTGGTCATAATCAAGGTCAACGCGAACCACCAGTTCAGAAGCACTCACAGGCTCAGCATGTTCATCGTTTTCGGCGCGGCCGGTGCGCTGGGTCACGGTTTTCACGCCCTCAATCTTTTCCAGCTCGGCCATCACCTGGCGGGAAACGCGCTCCGTTTCAGCCAGCGAGGTGCCGGGTACGGCATTCACAAACACCGTGTAGCAGTCTTCATTGAAGGGCGGCAGGAAACTCGTGCCATAAGTGCTGCCCAGCCAGAGCGCACCACCGGTGATTGCCATGAGGATGCCGAATACCATGGACGAATGACGCAGGCAGAACTCCAGCACCGGGGCATAGAGGCGCTTGATGAGGCGCGACGTGGCAGAATCGCCATCGTTTCGCACGGTCTTGGGAGACTTGAAGAAAATATAGCAAAGCACCGGCACGAGCGTAAGAGCCACCAGCAGAGAAGCAGCCAGAGCCAGCATGTACGAGATACCCAGCGGGCGGTAGAACTGCCCCTCCATGCCGCTCAGGAACAGCACCGGTGCAAACACCAGCAGAATGATGACCGTGGAGTAGGAAATAGAGGTAACAATCTCGCCCTTAGCTTCCATGAGAACGGCAAAACGACTGCGGCGCTGCTCCGGCGGCAGCGCGGCATTGCGCGTCAGGTTTCGCCAGGCCACCTCCACAAAAACGATAGCGTTGTCCACCACATCGCCCACGGCCACAGCCAGACCACCCAGGGTCATGATGTTGACCGCCAGCCCGAACATGGGGAAACAAGCCATGCCCAGCATCACGGAGAGCGGCATGGTGAGCAGCGTGATAATGGCCGTGCGCAGGTTCAGCAGCGTGAGCACAATCACCAGCATCACCACGATACCAGCGATAATAAGCGTCTCCTTGCCATTTTCCAGCGAAAGATTGATGAAGTCAGCTTGGCGGTAGGCATCCGCCCGCAGCTTGATATTACCCGGCAGGCGGCTCTGGGCAAATTCCTTCACCGCGGCATCCACCTGCTCGGTGAGCGCCAGTGTATTGGCACCCGGCACCTTCTGCACCGAAAGCACCACACATTCGCGCCCGGCAAAACCGGCGTTGCCGCGGCGGGGCGCACCGTCAATCTTTACCTCGGCCACATCTTCCACGCGCAGCACACCGCTGGGATGAGCGGGAACGAGGGCGCGCTTGATTTCCTCCGGGGTAAAGGCGCGGGATGCCTGCTGCACCGGCAGCTCCAGCCCCGCCACGTCTTCTATGTAACCGGCCGGCACCGTACTCTGCGCATTCTCGACACTTTCCTTGAGATCCTTGAGCGTGATGCCCGCCTGGCGCATCTTTTCCGGATCATAAAGCACCTGGTATTCGGGCATGCGGCCACCCAGCACCGTGACCTGCCCCACGCCGGGGATGGACAGCAGGCGGTTACGCAGCTCAAACTGCCCCACGCGACGCACCTCCAGCGGGTCAGCCGTTTCATCCCCCAGCAGGGCGATGAGCATAATCTCACCGGTCACGGAAACGATGGGGGCCATCTCCATTTCCACATGCGACGGCAGATTCTCGCGCACAGTGGACAAGCGCTCCGATACAATCTGGCGGGCCAGATAAATATCGGTATCCCAATCGAAATCCACCCAGACGAAAGAGAGGCCGCTACCGCTGGAACTACGCACCTGCTGCACACCAGGTGTGCCGGAAAGTGCTGATTCCAGGGGAATGGAGACATACTGCTCCACCTCCTCGGCCGTGAGACCACCGGCCTCGGTCTGAATGGTCACACGCGGCACAAACAGCTCCGGGAACACGTCCACGGGGGTGCGCATGATGCCCACAACGCTCAGCGCCGCCAGCACCAGGGTGATGATAATCACCGTGATGCGGTTGCGCAGGCAGAATGATATGAGTTTCTCCAGCATCAGTGATCCTCCCCTTCGTGGAACTTACCATCGGCATGGAAATGGCCGGCCTTCTTCTGCTGGCTACCGTCTGCGGGCAGCAGATAGCGCAGCTCGTAGCCCCCCTTCACCACCAGGCGTTGCCCAGGCACCAGCCCCTTCACCGGGGTCATGCCGCGGCGGCTTGTGCCAGCCTGCACCTTTACCTTTGCAAAAGTGCCCTCCTTGATTTCCAGGAACACCACATCATCGATGCCCACTTTCACAATGGCCGAATCCGGGATATTCACATATCCCTTTTCCCCGCCATCGGCATAGAAATCTACGCGGCAGAGCTGCCCCGGGCGTGCATCTGCGGGCAATCCGGCAGGGGTAAAATAGAACGCACGGGTCTGCTTTTCCTCATCCACCTGCTCAGCCATGCGCCAGGTGCCCTCCAGCACCATATTGTCGCGCCCGGTCAGACGCGTGGCGCGCACCGTCGAGAATTCCGGTACACTGTTACCATACAGAGTACCTTCAATTTCCATGGAGGCAGGATTGCTCATGGTCACCACAGCGGCGCCCTGCTCGCCCCAGCTGCCCTGGGTAATGCCGACGTTGCGCACAATGCCGTCCTTGTTAGCGCGCACCACCAGCGTGGGCATGCCGTTCTCCGACTTGATTTCGGCCCCCATCACCAGGATATTGAGCTTCGTGCGGGTAACCTCCAGCTCACGCTCCAGCTGGCGCTTCTCGGCATTCTTGAAATTAAGCTGAGCTTCCAGCTCACTGTTGCTGGAGCCTGCGGATTTAAGGCGTTCCAGACGCTGGCTGATGGAAGCAATTTCCTCACCACAGCGGGTAATGGCAGCCTCTTCTTTCCGGATATCTGCCACCAGCGCACTCACCTCGGGGGCAATCACGGTATACAGAATATCGCCCTTCTTTACCTCCTGGGCCGATTTCACATACAGAGAAATGCGACCACCACAGGGCAGCGAATAGGATTCCAGAGCATGGCTGGGCACAAACAAATGGCCGTACATGCTGTGCGTCAGTGCAAGCCCAGCAGCCGGCACCTCCTCAATCTTCATAGCGGAAATATGGCGGGCATGGGCATCAGCCGTCACCAGCACCGGAGCATCACCGCCGCCACAGTTGCTGTGATCGTGACCGGAGCAGCTGTCGCCATGGCCGTGGTCATGGGTGCAGGCTTCGCCGTGCTCATGCTGGTGCTCACCGGCTTCTGCGCCGTGGTCGTGGGTGCAGGCTTCGCCGTGCTCATGCTGGTGCTCACCGGCTTCTGCGCCGTGGTCATGGGTGCAGGCGGCACCGTGCTCATGCTGGTGCTCACCGGCTTCTGCGCCGTGGTCATGGGTGCAGGCTTCGCCGTGCTCATGCTGGTGCTCACCGGCTTCTGCTCCGTGGTCGTGGGTGCAGGCTTCGCCGTGCTCATGCTGGTGCTCACCGGCTTCTGCGCCGTGGTCGTGGGTACAGGCTTCGCCGGCTCTGTCGTAGTGGTTGGGCGATGCCCCTGATAACTCAATGTTGTACGCGATGTGAGTTGCATATTGCGCGATATTTTCCAATCGATACGGGCATTCAGACGGTGATTGTTGTTTATCTTCTGCGACTCAGCAAGTGAGTATTGTGTGCCGTATGGGGCGGGATATTCATACCAAGTTGTGCGCTCGGAGAGGTTTTGGGTGTTGGTGTTATTAAAGAAATAACTACCCTGAAATTTCACCTGCTTACGTCTGCCCCAAGTGTCCGAGTAATTCACACCTACGGCATTTACAAGCGCCACACCCGCTTGTGGTCGCACCATAAATTGATTGCCATTGCCACGACCACCCTTACCCGATGAGTTTACGCCCAGCAAATCCTCAAATGAAAAATTCTGTTGATTGATATTATTGAATAGTCCTAAAACGGTTATTTTCTGCTTGTTGCGGAATGAGTTGATGTTTCCGCCTGCGAGGTATTTCGGATTGAACGACACCTTGTCTGTTTCGGGTTGCCAGCCAACTCCTGCATAGACCTTTCCGAACTGACCGTTGCGCATACTCTTCTTGGTTACAAAGTTCAACGCCTTGTAACTTTCGCCATCATCTATGCCCGCAAACTCAGCCTCATCGCTCAATTTGTCGAAAACTTCAACCTTGTCGACAATCTCGGCTGGAATATTCTTTATCGCCATCGTAACATCATCTCCGAAGAACTCGTCACCATCGACAAAGACCTTTTTTATCTGCTCGCCCTGCACCTCGACCTGTCCATCTTCAACCACTACGCCCGGCATCTTCGATAGCAACTTCTCGGCTTCGGCATCTTTTGTAGTCTTGAATGCTGATGCATTATATATTAAGGTATCGGCATTTTGCGTAGTGCGGAACTGATGCACCTCCTTGACTACGGCATCAATCTTTGTTGCCGACTCACGCATATATATTTTTCCCAACTCCACAACCTTGGCGTTGGCATTGCATGCGAATGTCTTGTCGGCATAACCAATAAAAGTGGCGGTAACGACATACTCCCCCATCGGCACGGAGAACTCCATATAGCCCTCTCGCCCCGTAGTGTAATACGATTTGTCGGTCGGCTCCTCTTTTGGCGCGACCTCTACGACTGCACCTTGCAGCGGCTGCTTGCTCTCCTCATCTAAGAGGTAAAATATCACCTTTGAACGGTTCTGAGCTCCTGCCGTTATGGCAATAATAGTGAATATTGCAAATAGAATGAGTCTTTTCATATTGTTGGGTGTTGTTTAGACATCTGTAAAGATAGTACTCTTGCGATAAAGTTAAATATTAAAGTGCCGAAATGACTAATTCGTTGGGTGAAATGACTATTTCGAGATAATATGATAGGGATAAAGAGCTATTTTCTAAAAAATATTAAAAATTTTTTGAGAAATACTTGCACAATTAGAAAAAAGCCCCTATATTTGCACTCGCAAT
This sequence comes from Akkermansia sp., assembly GCA_045577775.1. Lineage (GTDB taxonomy): Bacteria > Verrucomicrobiota > Verrucomicrobiia > Verrucomicrobiales > Akkermansiaceae > Akkermansia. The sequence goes on from JAZNIZ010000005.1 coordinate 29,692, forward strand.
TCGGCTCCGTAGCTCAACTGAATAGAGTACTTGACTACGGATCAAGCGGTTCCAGGTTTGAATCCTGGCGGAGTCACGAAAGCACGGGGTGTAGCGCAGTCCGGTTAGCGCATCTGGTTTGGGACCAGAGGGTCCCAGGTTCGAATCCTGGTACCCCGACAAAGAAGACAACTTTCGAGTTGTCTTCTTTTTTTTTTGTCGTGTTACCAGGCTTCGTTCAGCTTGTGGCGCCTCGGCAGACTTGTCTGCGAGTTGTTGCGAATGTGCAGAGTTGCTTCGCAACAACTATAATAGATTGAATAGCGGCATTTCAAACAAGTTTGCCTGCCGCTATTCAATCTATTATCTAAACCTTCGGTTTTCTGCCCATTGTTGCACCTCTTGGTCTGCTCTCGGCTGCTGCCGCCGGTCGAATTCTGTGGTCGGGGCGCAGGTGAATTAAGGTCGTTAGAGGCGTTAGGGTCGTTAAGGGTGCGCTTGAGGTTTTAGGTTGTCGGAACTCTGAAAGTTGTCAAGGCGCAGGTGTAATGGCATTGAATGGCAGGCGTTCGCTAACGCTCACTGAATGGCAATCGCTCGTTACACTCGCTGAATGGCAGGCGTTTACGCTTTTTTGTCACAGCTTTCTGCGCTTTGCCATTAAGCAGTCGATAGACTGCGCTGCCATTCAATGCCATTAAGGGCGGAACGCCCGTTTGTCATTCAATGCCATCTATTTGCGCCATCTCTCGTCTAAATAATTGTCAATTGTCAATTCGTCAATTGTCAATTATTTTTCTTATCTTTGCGGGTTAATATATATTTCTATATATAAAACGGATACTGTTATGGCTGTAGATTTCAAGAAACATCTATCGGTTCTCGCATCGCCAAATTGGTGGTGGTCGTGGTTTATGATTATACTTGGTTGTGCGCTCTTGGCGGCAGG
>JAZNIZ010000006.1:0-63469 GCA_045577775.1 Akkermansia sp.
ATCTGCATGGATAACGCATGGCTGCGAGCAGAGGGATATATCTCGTTTTATCAACTCCTCAAACGCTGATTGGAAACCGCCGTATGCCATAAATGGCACGTGCGGTGGTGTGAGAGGGGGCGAAAGCCCCCTACTCAATTCTGGACTTGCGGGGAGCGCCTTGTATAGTGGAAATCATGAATCGTTTGTGGGGCATCATTGTCGCGTGCATGCTGAATAGCTGTGTAGTGAGCGATATTGGCGGCACTATCCGTTCGCGAGCAGAGCAGCACTTTTCTGTGGATAGAGGGCGCCCCGAGGTGGTTTACCTGGATGCCGGCTCGCTGAGACGGTGCATGCTGGCGCCGGAGGTGACATACCGGGGGCAGCACTATGGACTTGGTGTATGACAACCTGACGAATGCCTCATGGCTGGGAGAGCCGGAGGTGACAGACACAGGTCGCCTGCTGTGGGGGGAGGATATCGGGTGGACTCATTCATCCTATGAGTTGACCTCGGCTCCGTCTGGTGAGTGGGAGCGCGTTGAGCGGAAAAAGACCTTCACGCCCCATCTTCGTGAGATGTGTCCGCACGAGACAAAACAAGTGGGAAATCGTATGCTGCGTACCATTCTGGCAGCCCCTTTCGATTATCTGATAGATCCGGCGCTGACGCTGACTTATTCGGGGCTGTTTTATTGTGGCGAGTTGGTCTGGTTTCCTTTTTTCGCGGTGGAAATGTGTTTTTCCCGGCGGATTACAGTGCTGTAGAAGTGGAACCAGTTGAATGGGGGCAGATGTAGTTTTCTACCGCTGGTGACAGCCACCCGGCGGGCAGGGGAGTGCCGGTCTGGAGGCATTCGCGGATGCGCGAGGATGATGCCGGATGCATGCCGGTGCAGATGAAGCTGCTGCGCACTCCGGGGCGGGTCTGCGGGGCTTCTCTGCGGTGGTAGACGATGAAGTGAAGGTGCTGGCAGAGGTAGTCGTAGCGGGCCCAGCGGTGGAGTTGCGACCACTGGTCGGTACCCATGAGCCAGTACAGCTCGGCCTCCGGATGGGTGGTGAGGTAGTGTTCTACGAGCCGCCAGCTCCAGCTTGGCGGCGGTAGCTGCAAATCCAGCTCCGAGACACTGGCCCATGGAAGCCCGGTCGTGGCCAGGTGCAGCATATGCAGACGCTGTTCATCTGAAAAGAAACAGCGCGCATTCTGCTTGAACGGCGAACATGCTGCCGGCAGGAAGATCACCTCATCCAGCCCGCATTGTTGGTACGCAGCGGTGGCTATGGCAAGGTGACCGGCATGCACCGGATCAAATGAACCACCGAACAGGCAGGTTTTCATTTACAGACCGTGGGTGTCCTTGTAGGGGATGAAGCCGCCGATGGGAAGCTTGACAAACTTCTTCTCCATGGGCAGGCGACGGTAGTGCTTGATGAATTCGGTAAGGTTGCCGTAATTCACATTGTTTTTCTTAACGCCCTGGTGGCCGCAGTTCACATCAATATTGAAGTGCAGCTCTGCGTGCAGGTGGGCAGTGAACATTCCGTTGTTGGTGCCGATGGTGCCGACCTGGGTGCCGCGCCCCACAATCTGCCCCAGACGAACGGTAATTTTGTCGAGGTGCCCGTACAGGGTCTGGCAGCAGAGTACTTTGCCGGATTTCGGCTCGCGGAATGCGTGACGCACAATTACAACCTTGCCCCAGCGACCCTTGGCGTCTGCTGCGTAGGTGACCAGGCCCATGCCAATGGAGTATACAGGGTCGCCTATATCGGAATTGCCACCGCCATTGCCATTCCAGTCCTCACCCAGGTGGCGGGGGGTTGCGAGACGCAGACCTCTGGATTTGTAATATCCTTTGCCATCGGGCTTGCCTACGGGAAAATCAAAACCATCTGCCAGCGGAACATAGGCCCACTGACCGTCGGGCGTTGTCTTTGCCATGACAACAGCCTGAGCCTGCATGCCGGCAACTGCCAGCACCAGGGCTGACACGAGGAACAGAAGTCGGAGTACACGCAACATGCCAGCATGCTATCACAGTCGTTCCGCGCTGGCAAGCTTCAAAATTGGCATGTTGTGCATTAGTTTTAGCTCGTGGTGGTATCTCCCTCCCATTCGCCGGTCAGAATACACTTGGGACGCTCCTGTTCCGTGAGGGCGTTGCATTGTAATTGCTTCTCCTGAATTTCAGGCCATGTGGCGGGGGACTGCCCGGTGGGAAGAATCTCGTGGCTGAGCAGCCAGCGCAGGTAGGCTGCATCACCGCAGCGTAGTATAGCGTGGCAGTCGCTCTGGTTGGCGCGGGTGTGAAGCAGGCGCCTGGCTTCATCTGGGTTGCGAGCTTCATATGCTGCATGAACGGCTTGCAGCAGGGTGGTCTGGGGTGGTGTATCCATGCTGCCATCATGCCTGCCTGGGGCGCGCTAGTCAATGACTATTAGATTGCCGCACGGTAGATGGCTGTGGCTTCCTCTGCGGTGAGCGGGTGTACACCGGGAAGAGTGGGAATGGCGGCGCCTCCACCGTATACCTTGCATGCGGCTCGCGCCATGGATTCAAAATCCGCTTCTGCGGGAATCCCGAGCTCTTGCATGGTCTGGGGCAGGCCGAGTTCCCGGTACCAGCTGCGCAGGCGGGCAATGCCATCGCGGATGACTGCGGCAATATCCCGCTGCGGGGTGACTCCCATCACATTGGTGGCCCACTGTGCAAAGATGCCGGGGTTATATGGCCAGACTGCTTCCATGTAGGCAGGAATGACGACTGCGAGCCCTGCGCCGTGGGGGACATCGTATACAGCGCTTAGTTCATGTTCCAGTGCGTGGCAGGCCCAGCTTTGCTCGCGGCCAAGGCCGAGCAGGTCATTGTGCGCTACGGTACCGCAGAGTGCGAGTTGTCCCCAGGCGTCCAGGTTGTTTAAATCCTGATTGAGGCGCCGTGCCTGGCAGATGATGGTACGCATGGTGGCTTCTCCCAGGGCATCGGTCAGGGCCGTGTCGGATGTGTTGGTAAAGTATCGTTCAAAGATGTGGCAGAGCATATCGCAGGCGCCATAGGCCATTTGCTGCTGAGGGAGAGTAAGGAAGAGGGTGGGGTCTACGATGCTGAGCACCGGGCGAAGTCCCATGTGTTTGAATCCGAGTTTTCGGCCGGAGACCTCATCCGTGATGACGGTGTTGGGGCTGTTTTCGCTGCCTGCCGCAGGCAGGGTGAGCACGGTAGCTACGGGAAGCGGGTGTTTTTCTGGCACGGAGCCTTTGTGAGAGTAGAGTTCCCATACGTCACAGGTATTGGGTACACCTACTGCTATGGCTTTGGCTGAATCAATGACGCTGCCGCCGCCAATGGCCAGCACTAGTTTTACGCCTTCTGCCCGGCTGAGGGCAATTCCTTCGCGTACTAGTGTGATGCTCGGGTTTGGTTTTACACCGCCAAGCTCCACATACTCAATGCCTGCCTGCTGCAGGGATATACGGGTTCTGGCAAGAAGACCTGTGCGCTCGATGCTTCCACCGCCGTAGTGCAGGAGCACTTTGCCGGTGACGTATGGTCTGAGCAGGTTGCCCAGGTTCTGGTGTTCACCGGGGCCGTAGACATAATGGGTGGGGTTGTGGTACGCGAAGTTCAGCATGGTGCAATTCTAGCATAGGTGCGGGGTTGTGTCTACGCAAAATGACGCCAAAAGGGATTGCCTTTTGCGCTTGCTCCTTATACAATGCCCCCCACTTGCCATGCGGAATAGAATTGGAACATATTTGATTTATGCGTCCACCATTCTGGGAATGGTGGCATGTCAGCAGCAGAACCAGCAGAAACAACAGATGGAAGTGGTTACTCCTGCCACTGTTGTGGTAAATCCTGCACCGGCTTCTGCTCCAAAAACTAAACCTGTGACCTCCTCAAAGCCAAAAAATATCACTCAATCTAAACCTTTGGCTCAGAGTAAGCAGGAAACTGGCTCGGCTGTGGTCCAGATGGTTGAAAACCCCGTTCGCCTGCATCCGCTGGGGCGCAAGGTGGGGCGTGTGCCGCTGAAGGGTAAATATGTGGCCCTCACTTTTGATGATGGTCCCCATGCATCTCTCACCCGCAAGGCTGTTGAAATTTTGAACCGCCATGGGGCAAAAGGAACGTTCTTCATGCTGGGTAGCAATGTGGCTCGCTACAAGTCAATTGTGAAGAGTGTTGCAGATTCCGGTCACGAGCTGGGTGTGCATACATGGAGCCATATCAAAATGAATTCTTCTTCCATGGCGGTGGTGGATCGTGAGATTAACCGCACGCAGAACCAGATTGCCGGTATCACCGGAACGTATCCTCGCGTGATGCGTCCTCCCTATGGGGCTACCAATAAGGCGTTGGTCGAGCGCATGTATAACCGCTACGGTATGGCAACGGTGCTTTGGGATGTTGATACTCGCGATTGGTGCAAGCCTGGCGTATCTCAGGTAATCAACAGTGCGGTTAATGGGGCTCGCCCGGGATCAATTATTCTGGTGCATGATATACACGCCTCTACCCTGAATGCTCTGGAAGGTATTGTGACTGGCCTGCAGGCCAAAGGTTATAAACTGGTGACGGTTTCCCAGCTCCTCCAGCTGGCTAAGCAGGAGGAGGCCGAGGAAGCTGCCGCCAAGGCCGCTGCTGAGGCCGCTGCTGCCCAGCAGGCTATACAGGAAATTGAGGCTGCGGAATCTGCAACTGAGCAGCCGGTTCCCCAGCCGGTAGAGACCCCGGAGCATCTTTCTGCCCCGCAGACTCAGCCGCAGCCTGCAGAGGTGATGCCGGCTCTGAATCTTAAGAACTTCATGCTGAACAACTGATTATGGCGAAGAAAGTTGCTGCAGGGAAAGTGTATCTGATAGGCGCAGGCCCCGGGGACCCCGGTTTAATGACGCTGAAGGGCCGCGATTTGATTGCGCAGGCGGATTGCCTGGTGTATGATGCGCTGGCTTCGCCCGCCATGCTTACCTGGCTGAAGCCAGGGTGCGAAAAGGTGTATGTTGGCAAACGCGCTGGCAATCATGCCATGCCGCAGTCGGGCATTAATGATTTGCTGGTAAGCTGCGCAGCTAAATACGCCTGCACGGTGCGCCTGAAGGGCGGCGACCCCTATGTATTCGGCCGTGGTGGTGAGGAAGCGATGGCGCTGAATGCTGCCGGCGTATCCTTTGAGGTGGTGCCGGGTGTCAGTTCGGCTATTGCTGGCCCCGCCTGTGCAGGAATTCCGGTGACACACCGTGACTGTTGCACTCAGTTTACGGTATTTACCGGCCACGAGGGAGCGCATAAAAGCGAGTCTACGCTGGATATTGCAGGAATTGCTGCTGCCAGGGGTACTAAGGTGATGCTTATGGGCATGAGCCGGTTGCGTGAGACACTGCAGGCGCTGGTGGATGCCGGGCAGGGTGGCGAGGTGCCTGCTGCTGCCATTCAGTGGGCTGCTACCGGTCGCCAGAAGAGCGTGGTTGCTACCGTGTCTACACTGGCCACGGCTGTGGAGAAAGCCGGCATTACTTCGCCCGCCGTTGTGGTGATTGGCGAGGTGGTGGCGCTGGCACCGCAGCTGGATTGGCGGGCAAAACTGCCCCTGTGTGGAAAACGAGTGGTGGTTACCCGTACTCGCGAGCAGGCCAGCGAGTTGAGCTCCCAGCTGGAAGCTCTGGGGGCAGATGTCATTGAGCTGCCCACCATCCGCATAGCCGATCCCTCTGATAAGCGGGATTTTGCCGAGGCTGTGGTGGATGCTCCGCACTATGATTGGCTGGTGTTCTCCAGCCCGAATGGTGTGCGGCGGTTCTTTACTGCTTTTTTTGCGGTGTATGAGGATATTCGCGAGATTGGCGGCGCACGCATTGCCGCTGTCGGTCCGGGAACAGCTGCGGAGTTGAAAAAATATGGTCTGATGGTTGATATCATACCTCAGAAAGCCGTGGCAGAGGAATTGATTGCTGAGTTTGACCGTAAGGGAGATGAATTCGGAGGTGTGGCAAATGTGACTATGCTCTGGGTGCATGGGGAGAAGGCCCGCCGTGTGATTTATGACGAGCTGATGAAGCGTCAGGCCATTGTGGATGAATGCCTGGCCTACAATACAGTGCCGGAAACCGAGGATGTGGCTGGTGCTCAGGCTCGCTTGCGAGAGGAAGGCGCGGACATTATTACTTTTACCAGCAGTAGTACGGTGCGCCATTTTATGGAGCTGAAGTTACCGTTGCCGAAGTCTTGTCGCATTGCCAGTATTGGACCGGTGACTACGGCAACACTGGCAGAATACGGCCTCAAGCCTGATGTAGAGGCTGCTGAACACACTATTCCAAGCCTGGTAGAGGCTGTATCCCGGTTGGGCTGGTAGAATGAATACTGAGCTGCAGATGTGTTGCCTGGGCGTGAATTATCGCACCTGTCCTGTGGCTGTGCGGGAACGCTTTGCCGTGAGTAAAACACGTCTTGCCGAGGTGAATAAGGCTCTTGCCACTCTGCCTGGCGTGGCAGAGTGTGTGTTGCTGTCTACCTGTAATCGCACCGAAATATACTATTGGAGCTATGCAGAGGAAGCCGCTGAAATGTCTATCTTGCAGTACTTTCTGGGCTATGCTCATGAGCAGAATGAACACCGGGAAATGTTTGACCGCTGGAGCGGTGAACGTGCCTTGTTCCACCTGGCTGCAGTAGCATCGGGGCTGGATTCCATGGTGGTGGGTGAGACCGAAATCTTCGGCCAGTTGAAGGAGGCTTACCGCGTGGCGTTAGAGGCTGGGGTGACGGGGAGCTATGCGAACAGAACCTTTCAGCATGTGTTCACCGTGGGCAAAAAGGTACGCAGCTCCTCTCGTATTACCAGCGGGCCAACTTCCGTGGGAGCTGCGGCTGTGCAAATGGCCCAGGAAATCCTGGGTAATCTGGCTGGTTCAAATGTGCTGGTAGTAGGCGCTGGTGATGTGGCGCGGTCTACAGCCCAGAGCCTGCGCTCCCGGGGGGCCGGAAGTGTGTTTGTTGCAAATCGTTCCTATGACCGTGCAGTAGAGCTGGCGGCACAGGTGGGAGGCAAGGTAATCCGCTTTGCTGAATGGGTACCCTATCTGGAGAATATAGATATTGTAATTGTTTCAACCGCATCGCCTGCATATGTGGTTTCTCCCTCCGTATTGGAGCAGGTACAGCAGGTTCGTAAACGCCCCTTGTTTCTGATAGACCTATCTGTTCCTCGAAACGTGGACCCGGCTTGTGCTCTGGTGGATGATGTCTGCGTGTACGATATGGATGCCATGGAGAAGGCTACGGCTGAAACCCGCCGCCTGCGCCACGCCGAGATTGCAGATTGCGAACAAATTATTCGCGAATGGTTGTGTGAAGCTGCTGAGAATCTGCTCAAACAGCGCGTATCCCCTGTTCAGACGAGTTAAGTAAAAAAATTAACAATCTGATTGAACGTATCATGAAACAGATTGTCTATACTTCATCTCTCACGAACTGTTAGCCTGCGTTATGTCCCCAAATTGTCGTCCATCCCTGCCAGAATCAGAAGAGCAATTGGTTGCTCTTCTGGCTACGTTAAAAGTTGAGCGTGTGGAGGAGGCGGATTTCGAGGGGCGTTTTCTGGCTGAATTTCATGAAAGGGTGGCTCGGGAGGCTGTTTGTTGCCCGGCTCGTCGCCATTTGTTTGCCCATATTGTGCAGTTGATGGATAATTTCGGACGCGGTCGGCTGGCTTTTGGGGCATCTGCCATGGGAATCAGCCTTGTGGCGGTTGGGTTTGCCTTGTATCCTACCGAGCAGGCCGGGGTTGATACCGCTGCTGCCTTGGCTGTAGACAAATATAAGACGCCGTTGCAATTACCCGCTCTTTCTAATGACCTGGCAGATTGTACATCTGTTCGTGTGCAGCAGGCGACTCCTGAGAATACGGAGATTATGGTGACCCGGGGGCTCCATACCACCGTTATTCAGATTCCGCACTCTTATGTGCCGGCTCAGCGCTCTGCAGATTCGCACCATGCGACTGAGCGACTGTATGTACCTGGGGCTTTGCCCTCCAGCTCTGTACGCTACGCGTTCTAATCCGGATTTTGCAGGAAACGCGCTGTGCCTGTGATTCTTGGCTTGCATTGGCTTGTTGTGTTTGGTATAAAAACGGTGTAATGGAAGTTGAGTGCAGCAAGTGCCATCGAAGGTTTGTTCCCTTGAAGCAGGGGAATAGTGTTTGCCCGGAATGTCTTAAAGATGAGTTCGCGGCATCCGCTCCGAAGTTGAATGAAACGGAACGTGCAGCTTTATTTGCTGAGTATAAAGCCTCTATAAAGCGACAGAGTGCTCGTGCCGAGAATATGGGCGGGATGTATGCTTCCGGCAATGCGTTTAACGTGGCTGGTTCCCTGCGTTTGTTGCTGGGGCTGGCTATCTTTGGCGTATGCGCTTTCTTCTTCCTGATAAGTGATAGGGAAAGCGGGGTTACATTCCTGGCAAATGAGGATATCGAATCCCAGCGACTTTTTGCAATGATTTTCTGTGTGGTTAGCGCGGGATTGGTTGCAACGGCCTCTGTATATTACAAGAAAACGGTTTATACCTTGGCTGTATTCATTGTGGTCCTGGGGTGGGTGATGCCGAATATTTTGCAGTATGCCTTGGAGCAGGCTGCAAAGGAGGCTGCTGAAATTAAGGCTCAGCAACAGTTGGTAACTGCTGATGCGCAAGAAGAAACGGCATCTACGGCAGTGATGACAGAAGCAGACCTTCAGGTGTTCACCTCGCTGCGCACTGTTTCTGATAGGTTGAATCACTATGCTGTGTTTATTGATAACCAGGATAGCCGTACGCGTAGTTTGGTGCGAGATGCCTTTACCCGCCTGCTTCAGGCTGAGTATACCCGTGCTTATACCCGGGCAAATGGTGCATTGTATGTGATTACCAATGTATCCGGGCCTCGCCAGAATATATCAGCCCTGCTCAGTCGCCTGGGGGCGGTTACATATGCCGCCCCTGCGAGGGGTGTTTATGAGGTTCGTTTTGACGCAGACAAGGCAAACCTGGTGAGCCAGTACGCGCCGGATGTTCTGACATCGCCTATGAATTCATCGTACGTAACAGCAAATCTGAGTGAATTGCAGTGTCTGGACCCTATGCGGGTGCGTATGTCTGCTCGTTCATTGGCCAACGCTGATGTAAGGGTTCTGCGTGGTGAAATCAGAGACACGCTGCTGAAGGTTCTGAACGACCCCTGGGCTACAGAACCGGATACGTATGCGGCATTGATCGATGCTGTCGTGGTGTACAGTGTCAGGGAAGATGAAGAGTCTGCCAGGATTTGCTTCAAGTATTTTGAGGCGAGAAGAGCATTGAAGCGAGAGGTGTCGCCCTCTGTTATCCGTTTCCTTGTTCTGCAAAAACCGGATTGGATGATTAACCCTTTGGTTGAGATGTGGTGCGAAAATCCCATTGCATGGGCTGAGCCCTTGAACATGCTGGGGTATCGAGTGCAGCCTCTGCTGGTGAGCAAGTTGCGGAATGCCACGGACATCCGGCTCATCAGTACCATTCTCAAATACCTGGAGGCGCATGGTTCAAAAGATACTCTGCCGACGGTGGAGCAGTTCCTGGAGCACCAGGATTCCATTATCCGTCATTCTGCAAAATCGGCACACACGGCGATTCTGAGCCGCAATTAATCCTCTCTCTTCTGTTTCTCTCATTATGTCTACACGGCTTATTCAACTGCTGACGGCATCGTTTTTGTTTTTTTGCATAGGTGTGGCAGTTTTTCCAGTGCTTTTCCCATCGAAAATGCCACCACCGGAGAAACCGGTGGTGGTGGTACAGGAGAAGCAGACACCTGTTGTGAGAGATACGAAGGTGGATGACTGGTCCCATGAGGAGGAGGAGCCCGTGGATGAGACAGAGGATGATGCCTGGGAGGAAGAGCCTGAGGACACTACACCTGAGCACCGTATTGCCAGCCAGGATGATGAGCGCTTTGATGAGGAGGATGTCCCCATCGACCCGAAGCAATATGTGGTGCCCGATGCTCGTGTGGGCGGCGAATTCTCTTCTGCTCTCGCTGGTATGCGTCTCTTGTCTGCAACTCTGGAAAAACAGGAAAAAGAAAATTTCAAGAGCGATGAGTTCAAGACTGCCGATTGGGAAGACCCCGAGAAGCTGTATTACAGTCTGGCAGATCGCGTGTTGAAAGATTTGGGCAAACTGAGCGATTCCTCCATTATCAAATTCCTTCATGAACCACAGAAGCGTCTTGATTTGGAACGTATCACTCTTATTCGCAAGGCTGGCTCCCAGGCGATTCGCAATGTGGCAGCACGCCCGCATGGTAAGGAACTGCTGGTCGAACTGGGGGGGGATTTGAATTGGCTGACCAATTTGCTCCATTCCGGCCCTACCAAGAATTTCGACAGAGCACTCATGTACCTGGAGACTCTGTACGGCAAAGTTGGCTCAAAAGAGATGGCTGTACCGGTAACCCGCCGCATTGCCACGACTGCGGCACTTGAGTTTGCCCGGGAGGGATGGAGCGAAGACGATTTGATTTCCCGCTTTGAATATTACAACGACAGTTGGAAAGAAGGAAAGTTGAATACTGCTTTTGATACTCTTGAGTATTGGGAAACTCGATTTGTAACGGGCTGCAAACAGCCGAGTGATGGTGCAGGGCAGTGGGGAAGCCGCCGGAACCTTACCTGGCACCGCGATAACGTACGCCTGCCCATGGAGCAGTATCTTGGCGCAGAGGGGCATCTTGCCTACCGCCTCCGTAATGTGGCCGGCGATTCTGTTTTCTCTTCCGAATATCTGGCACCTATCTGGAAATATGTGAATTTTACGACAGGCTGGGCGTATCGGGAAATTGGTGGTGTGTGCGGTGCGCTTTCTCACTATGCTGCATTCAGTGCGTTGGCCGCAGGGTTGCCCGCTTCTACCATGGGGGAACCTGGTCACTGTGCATATGCCGTGCGTATTGGCAATACCTGGCATGCTGGCAATACGATATACTGGCAGAAGTCACTGCACAAAAATTTCTGGGGTGAGCCAGAATGGGGATTCCTCATTCTGACGCAGAAGCTTTATGAAGATAGATATACCACTCTGGCGGCAGACCAGATGGTGGCTATGGCTGATTTCCTGACTGCCCGGCGCAAGATGAAAGCGGCATTCAGTTGCTACGAAATCTCAGCGAAGTACCAGCCCAATAACTGGCCAGCCTTGAAGCGATATGCGGCTTATCTCAAGTTTAAGGCTCCTGCGGATAAGGAGAAGTGGCAGACTTTGCATGACGCCGTGATGGACGGTATGGGCAAGGAACATTATCACGCCGCGGCCACTTTGCTGGCTCGTTACGTCTACCCGAATCTGGCGCCTCTGGTGAAGGATCGCATTAAACTGAATCATATGTATTCAGGGTTGTTCAAGCATTTCAAGAGTTGGGGTGCAAACCGTTGGGATGTTTCAGAGGTTCTTGATGCTCAAATTGCTACATGTCAGACTGATGCAGACCGCAAATCGTACCTGAAGGAGGTTCTGCGTGTGCTGATGCGCAGCCCCGACTATTCCGGTTCTGTTTTGACCTGGGGGCTTGGTTACGTGTCCAGAATGCCGGAGGGTGACGGCAAGGCCCAGGATGATTTTTCTAATATACTGGTGCATGCCATGAGCAGCACCAGACCCGGACGAAAGCAGTTGGATGAAACCTGGAGCACTTTGGGAGAGGCAATTCATGCTGCTGCAAAGAACAAGGATCGAAGAACATTCCAGGCCATTGGTAAGCTGGCGTATAGCAAGTGTAAGAAAATGTTCTCCAAGAAACCGCTGCGAGTCAGAGGCTTTTCCGGGCGTGTTGTATCCGCAACAGGGTGGATTGATACGGCCACAACCATTGACGATATGAAGAACTGTTGCCTGCATTGGGGGGTGTTACAGCGCTTCGGCGGGCAGATGCCTGGCAAGTTTGAGGGTTCTTCCGGGCTTACTGTAGGCTTGGATAAGAAGTGCGATTTGAATGGCGTGGTCTGCGTATCCAGCGTGGATAGCCTGAAAAATGACCGTCCCTTTTACCTGGAGGTGTCGGACGATGGGCAGAATTGGCAGCGAGTGCGCCCCAATGGCGCGATTTCCGGTAATACCATACGCTTTGATTTGAAAAGGAGCGGCGCCGCTGGTAAATTTGTGCGCATGCTGCGAGAGGGCGATAAATATGAGCCGGGTATAACGGCCTTCTATGTGTATGGTAAACCGCAGCGTTAATCCAAATAGTCAGAATAAGTTATATGATTAAGGAAATTTTTGCATCACTGGCTGTGGGAGTGTTGGCATTTTTACCTGCCTTTGCTGCCGTTGCCCGCACGTATCCGGACGCTTTGTCTAAAGCGGGGAAAAATCCTATTGTGATTTTCATCTATGGAGCAAATTATGACAAGGTGAGCCAGAGCGCCTACGAGTCATTTATTAAGAAGAATAAAATATCTCCATACATCAGCAAGGCAACCTTTCTGGAGATGCCTGTATACCAGTTGCCTGATGAGCGCCAGAAAAAGGATATGGAGAAACGCCTGGGAAACAAGCGTTTGCCTGGCGGCATATGGAGCTATCCCTGCCTGGCCGTTGTTGATTCCAGAGAGAATCTGCGAGCTATCGTGCAGTCTCCCGATGAAATGAAAGACCCTGAGACCGCCCTTGCTGCACTTAAGGTTCACCTGGATAATTTCTATAAGCAGGAAAAAATTCTGGAACGAGCTCGCCGGGCAAAGGGGGATAAGAAGGCCGAGCTGCTTTTGGAAGCATCTGACTATGATATCCGGATGCCCAGGGATTTGTCTGATGCCAGGAATGCCGGCAATGATGAGGAATTGCGTAATCGTCTGACGTTTGATCCGAGTTCTCTGGTGGAGAGTTTGCAGATTAAGTCATATGAGGAAGCTAATGCCCATGTGCGCAAGATGATGGCTCAGGGTGGTTTTTCTAAGCTGCAACGGCAGATGATGATGGCTGCGTACGCCGGGCATTTGCGCCGTGGTGCAGAAGGAGAGCCCCCGGCATCGAAAGAGCGACTGCGCGCCTTGTATACAGAAATGCGTAATATTGACCCTAAATCAACATATGGAGCATACGCAGAAGGTGCTCTTGTCATTTGGGTGGAGGGAGGTAAGCTTACAGAGGATCCCATACCGACAGAAATTAATCGTGTGGGTACAACTGATGATGATGGCAGTGGCTCCGGCGCAGGTAAAGGAATCCCGACTCCTCCTGCACCACGACCCGGGCGGAAGCAGAAGGGTAACAATACGGCCATGGGAAGCACTTCTATGCCCGAGGCATAAAAACAGGGGAGCGTTAAGAACGCTCCCCTTTTTGTGCTTTTTTTACAGGTTTTAGAATGGCAGACTCTTGTTTTCCACAAAGTTAGTCTGACGAATAAACTCTGCCCAGTCAGAGAACTGCTTGCGTTTTGACAGTTGAGCTGATTCCTTGTTCCACTCTGCAATCTGGTCTGCTTTGTCTGCGGCCTCGTTAAAGCGTTTGAGGTGCATGAGCTGAACCACTGCGCCTGCTCCTGCACTGTAGAGAAAGTGCCACTCTGCGGCACTGGGTTTCTCCTCGCTTGCCGGTTTGAGAGCGAGCACCGCTTCATAATCCTTTAGTGCTTTCTCATACATTCCTTTACGTTCGCACAGGGTTGCATGGTGTAATAATGCTCTGAATTTCCACGAGCGTCCGAGGGATTCGTCTTCCAATGCTAATCCTGCAATGCGGATGGCTTCCATGCACCCTTCGTCTGTGCCGAGCAAGGCTTTGTTGTTGGCCAATATGGCGTTGGCCACGATGCGGTCCTGGCTGCGCATGTTGGGGGTTGTACGCAGCATGTGTCTGAGAACTTGCTCAGATTTCTCGTGGTCCCCGATTCTTAGTAACACCGCTGCCTGGCGGGTAAGTGCCCGGATTCGCATTTCCTCGCTTTTGGCTGCACATTCCTCGTAACTGTCGATAGCTCTTCTCAGTGAATCCATAGAGCCGATAAGTTCGGAGACTCTGGCTGACATGAACAGTGCCCGGGGAGCAAAATCGGTCTTGGGATATTTACGCAGTAGTGAGTTGAGCGTTTGGTGCGCTTCCGCATACATGCCTTCAGATGAGAGCAGATGCGCCAGATGCAGGGTGAGAATGGCTACCACCTGTGGTTCACGTACTTTTCCTGCCGCATTACGGATTCTCTTAATGGATTCGATACCCGGGTCCAGAGAGGGGTCGGTTTCTGCAAGGCGGTACAGAATGGCCTCCTGGAGGGCAAAGAAACGTAGCTGGCGTTCGGGGCTCAGTTCTGTGAGATGATTATTGATAGCGCTTTTCTGCAGCCATTCCTGAGCTGCTTCAGGGTTGTTTTGCAGCTGGAGATAGGTATAATCCATTTCCACGTCTGCCCGCAGATTCCGATCTGGGGCAGTCATGTTGAGCAGCAGGTTGATGTCTGCTTCTGCCTTGGCGTTATCCTTGCCCAGCCAGTAGGCTGCGCGCGTGCGGAGCAGGGAGAAGTGCAGATCTGCTGGTATGTCCTTCATATTCAGCACGGCTTCCTGTATGCCTGTCTCGTTGGAGAGCAGGGCACATATAAGCGCATTTTCTAATGCGGTGGCTCGGAGCGAATCGGGGGCATTTCTGGCGCATTCCATATAGGCTCTGGCGGTAGAACTCTGTGCCGGGTCGTGCAGCTGGGTTTCGTAGAAAAGCCGTGTGGCATCATTCCCGGGAATCATCCCCATGTAGAGAAGCGCTTCGTGAATCTGCCCCCTCTCCAGAAACCAGCGAGTTTGTTCCAGCAGAATGGTACGCGTGGCCGGCTCTTTCGGGCAAGTGGCTGCAGCTGTGTTGGCAGAGCTTACATCGAGTGGGATTTCTCGTGCATTTTCATGGTTCAACAAGTGCTGTTGAACGAGGAGCGCATTCGCTGCTCGGTGTGATTTGAGCGGGTCGTTTGCCCATTCCTGTAATTTGGTGCGTGCGTATTCGCTCTGGGCAAATGCTCCGCGCTGGTAAAGCCTGCGGAAAGCTTCCTCAATTAGCGGTGATTCCGGGTGAGAGGAAATGAAATGTAGCAGGGTTTCTTCTCCTTTCCCCTCATCAAATTTTTCACCATCTGTTGTTTCATCTGTGTGGTCAGACTCTGTGTTATTGCTTTGCTGAATTACCAGCATTTTATCTTCCATATCATAATAGATGGAAGAAAGCGCCAGCCTTGCGCGGTGTTGGAAAATGAGTGGTATGCTGGTATCATTCTCCATGGCGCGGCTCAGGCCAATGGCTTTATCAAATTCACCACGGAGCCGCAGATTTTCAATTTCCAGAAGTCGAAGAAGAGGAATGAAGCTGGGGTTGTTCTTAGCAAGCTCCCGGAATCGCAGCAGAGCAGAGTTATCCTGGCTGTTGGGTTTGCTGAGCCAATACTCGGCAAGTGCAGCTGTTGCGAGTGTTGATATTTCTGTGTTTTTGCTCGTGGCCATGGGGGTGGCTATCACGGCAAAATCCACATCCTTGTTTTTCCATGCGCAGTATAGCAACGCCTTTGCCGCATAGGGATACAGGGCATGGGCATCGGGTATCTTGCGAAGCGATTCTGCTGCTTCTTTGAGTCGCCCCAGCTCAATGAGCGCTCTGCCTCGCCAGAAGGCAGCCTCAATGGAGTCATCGACAGCTAACGCATCAAGGGCGTCTGCCGGCTTGCCTGCGCGGACGAGCTGTTCCGCTTGAACGGCGTCACCATGAGCCATCGGCAATGCCAGTGCAGCCAGCAGTAGCAGAATATGGGGCTTCATTGTTTCAGATGAGTGGTGTGTTAATTAAAAGGTGCGGGGATATCAATCTTCATTCCACAGAAAAAGATTGATGTATCTCAGGCCGGATTGTGTGAGTGCTGCTTTTACGCTGCTGTTCTTGACTCTGTTTACAGTGCAATTTTGCTGCACTGTGGGCATGGGTTTACAGGAAATGATATGCGGTTGTTGAACGCTGCGGTCAGAAGGGTAGATACCGATGGGTACCCCCGAGGCGGTAAAGGCTATTTCCAATGATTGCGGTCGCTGTTTAGCTGTTCTGTCTCCTTTATAGAGGAAGGGATGCCGGCGCATGATATCCATGGTGCCGACGCAGGGAACTGCTACTCGGTAATGCTCCTCCAGCGTAGCCAAATAGGCAGATAGTGAGAACGGATTTCCGTTTTTGCATGCTTTCAGGATATCTGTGGGGTCTATGCCGACAAGGTTAATACCATTGAAATTGCCATGCTTGTTTTCACCTTTGTAACAATCAGTAAAACGACTGTTAATCATGAGCCCTATTTCCAGGTGAAGGTGCGCACGGGTTTTGTTGAGCCCATCGCCGCTGTAGCCCAAACGCCCCAGTACGTTGCCTGTGCCCACGCGTTGACCAACGTGACAGTGAACTGCGGCCAGGTGGGCGTAGAGCGAATAGATAATTCCCTCTGGCACGCGGTGGGCTATCACCACATAACGCCCATAGTTGCTGAGCCTTGGGTTAGAACTTGCATGAACCACTACGCCCGGGGCTACGGGGCGCACATCATCCAGGGGCTCCTGGTTTGCGTCTCGTTGTACTGGTTTTACATCAATGCCTTCGTGAAATCGGCTGTACATGACCGGGGCTCCCGGTTGCGGCCGAAATGGATTGCGAACCATGCCATAGGTGCCAGCCTGCCAGGGTTTTGTTTTTTTCCCCTCGAAGGTGCGGTCCACGTACATATAGTAGGCGTCTCCCCCTGTGGTGAACAGTGCCTGGTTGTTAGTAGGCAGGCGGTACACCAAATCCTCGGCCTGTGCCCAGACCGTGGCGCAGAGCGTTGGAATCAATGCTGCAAGACGAGTGATGTTCACGGCTGCTTTTTACTGCGGGTAGAGAAAAGTTTTGGCCCGGTGCTCTGAGCTGCCGGTTTTGCGGTTGTGGAACCTGTGGTGTTCTTAGGCTGGGGTATGGATGTGTTGTCGGAGGTCGCATACAGCTCGCGTATGAGACGTCCATGGGCATCCTTCATTGGTCGCTTGGCGTCCTTCAGATCGGGCTTGGGTCGTGGGTTCTCCTTCTTATAGCGCTTTTCCTCCATCTCCTCATCTACCGGGTCTACGGTTTCGCTGATTCGACGCAGGTCGTACCCATTTAACCCATTCCAGATAATTACTTGACCATCAGTTATACCACAGTCAATTAACATGGGCGTAAAGGCAATGCCATCCATCACCGGCAACATCAGTTTGCCTACATTTTGCTGTGTTTCAGAGAAAAGTCGCAAACGATATTTTTTGGAGACGTAGAGCACGATGCCGTAGCTGCCATCCTCTGCCATGAACGACTTGAATTTTTCAAAGTGGTCAAGGCTCATAATGGGCATACGGTTATACATGCGGCCATTGTAGCGAATGTTGAATGCAGCTCCGCCTTCGGGGTTGGTGGCTTCTGTCAGGAAGAATCCCTTGTACGGCTCATTCTGGCAGCTGGAGAAGACCAGCGCCGTTGTCACACAGCAGAGTGTGGTAAGTAGTCTGTTCATCTCAATATGAGGTAAGAAATTATCCATGAAGCAGGTTGCGGTTCTGAATGCAGTAGTTGGCTCCGCTCCACAAGGTGAGAATCACGCTCAACCACAGTGTAACTTCCCGGAACCACCAGCCGATTTCGCCGATGCTCAGCGAGCGCAGAGGTTCAATCAGGTTGCCGCCATAGGCAAGGTGCGCCATGCATGCTATGCAATACGTCAACTGGGCTGCGGTTTTCCATTTGCCGTAATTGTCTGCTGCTATCACAACACCTTTTGCTACTGCCAGCTGGCGCAGCCCGGTAACCAGAAACTCGCGGAAAATTATCAGAATGGTAACCCAGAAAGGACACATACCGATAGCCGTCAGGTAGATGAAACCGGCGCCTACAAGAATTTTATCAGCCAAGGGGTCTATCAGTTTACCAAAGCTCGTAACCAGATTATATTTTCGCGCCAGGTAACCATCAAAAAAATCTGTTATGGCCGCCACAACGAAAGCCCAGAGCGCTATGCAGGCTGTCGGGGAGATGGGTTCAAACCATCCTCCGGTGATTTCATTGGTATGGGGAGACATGCTGCCATCCCACGTCAGGGCGAGGGTGTAGACAATGACGAGGATGATGCGGGAAAGTGTGAGTGTATTTGGCAGGTTTAACATTGTATCGCTAGTGTTATAGCCCGCCGAGGGCAAACTTGCAAGCAGAAATCAAGCATGTATGCCAGAATCAGGCAGAATTTCTGACAGATTCTTTTCTTGAATACGAATCTGTTTTTGCTATACTTGCCCGCATGAACGCCTTTCGAGTAACAATTCTTGCTCTGCTTGTCCTTGCTGTGGGACTCATGTTCTATGTTTTCGTTGCGGTGATTCCTGCTCGTCAGAACCAGTATGAAATGTATCATACGCAGCTGAAGATAAATGAGTATGAGAAGCGTCAGATGGAGCATGAGGCTCGTATGGCCCGGTTGGAGACAGATGTAGATACACCAGAGGTTGCCGCCGCTCGTGCTGCTGCCGCTGCAGAGGAGAAAAAAAGTGAGGCTGAATTGACCGCCGCAGAGGAGAACAGCGTCATTGCTTCTGCCAAGCGACGTCAGGAAATGGAAAATACGTCTGCAGATGATGATGATGACACTTCTCAGGCTGCTGCAATAGGAACTGTTACCGCATATCTTGAGGAACATGCTGTGGTATTGTTTAAGGGACATGGGATCACCCCGGTCAATGATGGCTTGTTGATTGCCCTGCGCCGCGACGATTACATCGTCTGCGAGGCTATGGTAGACGGCGCTGATGAGGTGTCTGGACAATATACCGCGGCCATTAAACAGGTGAAGTTCGGCGGCGTGGAAGACCCCGCTGCTGAGGCTAACCGCAAGCCCCGCCCTGGCGATGAGGTGATTGTCTCTCCCTTTATGAGCAGCCGCGATTTGCGGATGGAGGCCGGAGAATCCGCTGGTGTAGACCTCAAATCTGCGGAGACGTCGCAGAAATTGCCTGAGGTTGAGGAAGTGCTTACCCCGGTTCTCTGAACCAAATAGTAGAAAATCATGACTGCACTTTTTGACCGCTCTCCCAGCTTCTCATTCGAGTTCTTTCCCCCGAAGACCTCGGAGGGGGCCGCTTCTCTGCTGGAAACCGTGGTTAAATTGCAGGATTTTCACCCCAGTTTTGTGAGCGTTACCTATGGTGCAGGTGGCAGTTCACGAGGGTTGACCCGCTCGCTGGTGCATGATATTCAGAACCGCGGTATTCCCACTGTACCACATCTTACTTGTGTAGGCCATTCGGAGGCAGAAATCGAGGAAATCCTGGAGGGCTACATTGGGGCAGGTGCCCGTGCCATCATGGTGCTGCGCGGGGATTCCCCCCGCAACAGAGCATATGACCCCAGTGGTGATGCTTTCCACCACGCTGCCGACCTGGTGCGCTTTATTCGCAATTGGGAGAACCGCCAGCATTTACCTTACCGCCTGACTCTGGGCGTGGCGGGATTCCCGGAGGGACACCCCGATTCCCGAAATCGTCTCAGAGAAATGGATTTTCTGAAAGCCAAGGTGGATGAAGGGGCAGATTATATCTGCACACAGCTCTTCTTTGACAACCACGCATTCTTTGATTTCCGCGACCGCTGTCGGCTCATGGATATTGATGTGCCGATCATTGCCGGTATCATGCCAGTGACATCCATTTCCAGCATGAACCGCATGGCGGAGCTCTCTGCTGGTACCAATTTCCCGGCGCGTCTGCTCAAGGCCATGCTGCGAGCCGGAGGCGACAAGAATTCCATCGAACGCATCGGTATCAACTACGCCAGCAACCAGTGCAGCGAACTGCTGGATGCAGAAGTGGACGGTATCCACTTCTATACCCTCAACCGCTCTAAGGCCACGCTGGAAATCTACCACAACCTGGGCTTTAATAACTATTTTGACCTTGAGCGCCTGCGTTCTCTCAATAACCTTTACCGTTAATTTATTCATATGGATACCAACAACAAGAACAACGAGGATATACAGCCGCTTTCTCCCGAGGAAATCAAAGCCATCGGTGAGATTGCCATTGGCCCCTCCAGACACGAACAGTTCCTCAATGCTCACTACAAAAAACTCATGTGGGGCGGTATCACCCTCGGCATTGCGGCTGGCTGCGTCATTGCGTTCTTCTCCCACCGAAACGATATGCGAAAGGATGCTGCTGCTCAGATAATGCAGGCTATGAAACTTACTTCTCCGGTAGAAGGTGTTGCTGCCCCGGATGAATATGACGCCGCAGCCCTGCAATCTCTGCAGCAGGAATACGTTGGTACGCCTTCGTATGTTACGGGGGAACTGCTGAGCGGCCTTTCTCAGCTTGCCAAAGGCGAGGAAGCCGGTGTTACGGCCTTGGAAAACGTAGCGGCCAGCACCGCCCCGTTGCCGCTGCGAGCTCGCGCCCTTGCCGCGGTGGCTACTTACCAGCTTCAGCAGGGTAAAGACTCTGTCCCGACCTGGACACGCATCACTCAGATGGAAGCCAACCCCTATTCCGCTCTTGCATATCTTATGCTGGGTGATATCTCTAAGGAAAAGGGTGAAAAAGAAGTTGCACGCACCTGGTACGAACAGTGCAAGGCCAAGTGTCCTACCAGTACTCTGGTAACAGACAAGACCGTGGAGCTTCGCCTTTCCTTGCTGGATGTAGAAGCTCCCACCCCGGTGGAACCCCTGCTTGAACCCGAAGAACAGAAGGAAAACCCGCTGGAAAATCCCTTTGGTGAGACACCAGAGGTAGGCGAGACCAAATTCAACGTAGGCCTTTAATTCCTGCTATGGGGCTTTATCAAGACAATTTTAGCGGATTATCCGAACTGGAGCGCCTGGCTGCCATGGCGCATGACCCGGTTCGTGTCCACGAAATCGGCGCAGACCAGTGGCCTCTTACCATGATGGCCTGCGGTCTTATGGCCAGCAATGATGAAGAAAAACTCGAAGAAAACTTCGAGATATACGATATCTTTGTTACCCGCACCAGCGAGGCAGCTCGCAAAAGTTCCCTTATCCAGCTCTCCCGCTTCATCTCCGGTCGAAAGGGAGAAGGTTGGAAATCCATGATTCCCTATGCCACCCAGGAGCCCGATGAAACCCTGAGCCGCAAGGCCGCCACCTATGTGGCAACACTTGCTCAACCTGGTCCCACCGAGCCCCTGGCTGGAGTACAGGAGCTGGTGAACCTGCTTGTTCATAATGAGTTTTGTCCCACCACACTGCTGGATGCGCTCCTCAGCATGGCCGACATGCGCGTGCTGCCGCTGCTTCAGCCCCTGCTGGAGGTGGAGGAATCCCGCATGGAGGAATTCCTGGATGAACTCACCACCACGCCGAACCGCCTGAGCCTTTCTTTTGTGCTTCGCGCACTGGAAACATACCCGGCACTGGCCGAGGAAGCTACCGATGCGCTTTGCCGCATGGCACCGCTCTCGCCGGTGATTCTCGACCTGGCGTTGCCGGTACCCACCTGGGCATTCGAAAAGCCCACCCCCCAGCCGCTCCACGGCTGGTCCCCTGACGAATACTTTGCCCGCATGCTGCCTGAGCTGCAACCCCACCTGGATGCCGACCAGCTGCAGCGCGTGCGCGAAGCATTCAAGGCATAACCACACAGAAAAATCTCGCAAACAGAGCCGGCCCCGTAGTTCAATGGATAGAACGGCCCTCTCCTAAAGGGCAGATATGGGTTCGATTCCCGTCGGGGCTGTTTGCTTATTTTCTGCTAATAGCGCTAATAGTTTATTTTGCTTGATTTGTGGGGCGTTATTGTTGTTAATAGCGACAGTTCGCTGCGCGAAAATTGCGCGACTCGCTGCGCGACTTTGCGCGACTTGTTCCTATTAGCATATATTATCGTCCCATGTCTCAGTGTACTGTTTCTTTTAGCGTTTTTTCGGATGCTAAGTCTCCGTTCTGGTTGGCTCAGTTGGTGCGGCCTGATGGCTCGCGGGTAAAGAAGTCTACTAAGGTGCCGGTGGAGGGCGGGGTGTTCCAGGGGGAACGCCTTTCTAAGCCGCAGGCTAAGCGTAGGGCGCTGCTGGTGGCGCAGGAGTTGGCGACCGCCGCTCAGGTGGAGGCTCACCGCCAGGATAATTTGTCGGTGCGCGAGTTGTTTGATACGGTGCTGAAGGGGAAGCTGGGGCGCTTGTCGGTGGCTACGTATGCTAATGCCCGGACTACGTATGCTCAGTTCTGTGGTTGGCTGGGGGCTCGCCGGGCGGCTTCGCCGGCAAGGCTGGTGACGCGCGCTGATATTAAACAGTGGGTGACTGACAGGCGGAATGAGGTGCGGTGTAAGACGGTGCAGCATGGGCTGTATGTGCTGCGGGCGGCGTTTAATTGGGCGCTGGATGCGGAGCTGATTCCGAAGAATCCGTGTGACAGGGTTTCTGTGCCGCCGGATGGCAAGGAGGAGAGGGTGGTGCATGAGGCGTTTACGCCGGAGGAGGTGCAGGTGCTGGTGGAGAAACTTCCGGATGAGTGGGCGGCGGCGGTGCGGTGTTGCCTGGGGACTTTCGGGCAGCGCCTGGGGGATATCCGCCAGTTGCGCTGGGGGCAGTTTGATTGGGAGCGCCGGGTGGTTCACATTACGACCGGGAAGACGGGGCGCAGGCTTCAGCAGCCTATGCTGGAGGGGTTTTATCAGTGGGCGCAGGAGCGGTATGCCTGGGCTCAGACGCAGGGGGGAGATGCTGCTGTCTGGGTGTTGCCTCGGCTGCGTTTACACAGTAATCCTAGCCAGGAGTTTACGCAGTTGGTGCGGCTGCATGGTATCGGCTTGCAGAATGGGGGTGGCCAGGGGCGGAGGCGTACCTGGCATAGCAAGACTTTTCATTGCTTGCGCGCTACGGTGGTGACGATGCTGCATGCCAACGGGGTTAGCCAGGGTATGGCGATGGAGCTTGTCGGGCATGATTCGCCGGAGGTGCATGCGGTGTATTTGCGGCCTACGGCGGAGCAGTTGCGGGAGGCGGCAGGGAGATTGGCTATTGACTATTGACGATTTACAAAAAAGCTCCGCATTTTGCGGAGCTTTTTTGTGCAAAGTGCGGAGCTTGTCTAGGGAGTTCACCTGCTTGTCTAGGGAGTTGGGCTGGGGAGTTTTCTCAGGTGCAGAGTACCAGGATAATCACGATGATGAAGCCTATGGGGGTGAAGAAGAGGCATAGGCAGCCCAGCCCTGTTAGCATGAGGTCGCCTGCTGTGTCTGATAAATGCTTCCTGAGCTTCTTTGTGCTTTCCCATGCTTTTTCAATTCCGAGTATGAGTAGCGCCGGTGCTGTCAATACAAGCAGGATAGGGGCGCATGCTGCTCGTATTGTCCAGGATTTGGGTATGGGGTTTGCGTTTGATTCTCTGATAATCAGGAATGCTATGAAGTAGATGATATTGCAGAGGGAGTATGTGCTGACGATGATTTGGAGTATGATATGTGCAGGTGTTCCATCTGCGCCGCGCGCTTCGCATGCATGTACTCCGATGATGCCTGCCGCGGCAAGTAACAGGACAATACCCGCACATGTGATGTCCAGTTTGCTGGGTGGGGTCTGTCTGTTCTGAGGGCTCATTTGAGATCAGGCGTAGGGTTCGAGGGGTGGAGTTCTGTATCAGATGGTTTCATGCTGCAATGATACCATGCTCGGAATGGCTCGGCAATGCAGGAAAATATATTATTTGTAGAAAAATATACAAAATTGCTTGACGTAGGTGTTAACACCTGATATATTGACTGCGTTATGGCAAATCAACCTGACCCAGATAAGATTCTCTACGGCATCCGCATGCCTCGCACGCTTCATGCGCGCCTGGTTAAGCTGGCTGCTAAGCGTGGCGAGTCTTTGAAGGATACGGTTCTTGCTATCTTGAATAAGTCGGTTGAAAATATCGTATTAGATGACAATGACTACAAAGAAATCGCCGAAGCGACCCGGAAGGCCGTTGAAAAGAACGGCCGTAGATACAGTGCAGGTGCATATCGTAATGCCTCGCGAACTGGTAAAGAAGATTGATGTTATGGCTGAGAAGGAATGTCGGTCCCGCAGTTCGCAGGTATTATTTTTTTGTACGGAGGGTGTTAACACCTTGGAGCGTGCAATCGGTGCATAATTGCCCCCCCTTTTTTTAGACTTGGGGTGTTAACACCTTTTTTATGGCTGATATGGAAGACGAGAATATTAAACTTGGGGATAAGATTGAGGATTCTGCTCTGGAGCTGAAGGGCTTTGAGTATTGCAAGTTGCCTACGCTGGCGCGGAAGCTGGATATCAGCGCTAATCAGATGCGTGAGGTGATTGCTGATCTCTGCGAGACGCATGAGATTCGGATTCTGGAGGTGGGAACGCGTATGCAGTTGGTGAATGTGCATGATTTCCGCCGGGCTCTTGAGGAGGCGTGCGAGCGCGAGATTGACACTACTGTTTTTGCTAAACTGCAGGTACACGATTTTTTCAATAGAAAGAAAGAAGGTCGGGACTGAAGTCCCGTGCTCCGAGAATTAATCATTAATCACTATTCACTGATTATGGCTGCGTATAGACGTAAGGATGGGAAGCCGCTGGCGGCGGATGAGACTGTGGTGCTGGTGGAGCTGAAGGGCTTTGAGTATTGCAAATTGCCGACGCTGGCGCGGACGCTGGATATCAGCGTGAGCCAGTTTAAGGAGGTGATTGCGGATTTCTGCGAGACGCACGAGATTCGGATTCTGGAGCTGGGGCCGCGGATGCAGCTGGTGAATGTGCATGATTTCCGCCGGGCTCTGGTGGACCGGGTGCATGTGCGCAGTGGTTTCGTGAAGTGAGATGTGATTGGCTGTTGATGGTTATGGAAGCATTTTTTAAGATTGTAGGTATTTCGGTGCTGGTGGGTGCTTTTGTGCTGGCTGTGCCGATGATGGTGGAGCAGGCGTGTTCTGATGAGGGGGATGGCTGGAGCGGGGCGACTCCGGATTATCCGTGCCATGAGGAGGCGTGGAATTCGCTGCCGCCAGTTTGTGAGTGAATAGTGATTAAGTTGTTTTAAGAATTGGATTTTATGTTACACTACTTCTATAATAACGATAAGGTAAACTATGTGGATGACTACAACAGGTTTGCCGGGTTTGATATGTCGCAGCAGTGCTGCGAGTCATTCGGGCATGGCGTTTATGGTTTGAATGGCCAGAAACTTTCGCCTAACGATGATAACGTATGGCTATGCTTGTCTTTTGCCGATTGTCCGCCGATTGAGGATGATGGGGCAGAGCTTGCCAGGCTGACTGGTGACGATGATTTGCGCTGTACGGACTGCGGCGGGATGGTGCGGTTCAAGTTGGTGGATGTCTATGGTGTGCATAAGGCGTGGCTGGTGTTTTATAATGCGCATAATGGTTGGTATACTCACCATGGCGAGTATAATATGAAACCTTCCACGGCGTTTAGTCTTTGATTGGATTATGGCTAGGAAGAAGATGAGTAGGGCTGAGAGGCGGCTGCTGAAGCGGACTGGTTTTGGCCGCGAGTTTAAGGATATGGGGGCTCTTGTATGCGCCCTGGAGGCGGCGAAGGCTGCTCCTAGCGTGGCGGGGTATGCGCTGCAGGCTGATAGTAGCTGGGGGCAGCGGACGCGCCGCCGGGTGCGCCGGGAGCGTTGGAATCGCCGGGCACGTTGTGTGCGCCGGATGCTGCTGGCGGTGGCTGTGTATGTTGGTTCGCTGGCGGTGGTTGTGCTGCTGGTGGGTGGGCTGTGGGAGCTGGTTCTGCGTTTGATTGGTTGAGGTATGAGCAGTGTGTCGATAGCATCGGAGGTGGAGCGGCGTAAGGTTGTGTTCGGGATTCCGGATACGGCGGTGGGCAGGATTGTGGCTGAGTTGGAGTTGCGCTGGGCGTGGGTGGATGATGTGTTCCAGGCGGTGATATGGCATGGGGGGGTGGGGTATCCGAACTGCGTGCTGGCTACGGCAGAGGAGGTTCGTGTGTTGCTGGATGAGAAAGGGGAAATGGTATGAACGGGAATAAGGTGAGGTCTCTGGTTGGGTTCAGCCGGAAGAAGTCGTGTGTGAAGGATGTTGCACCGAAGGGGTGGCTGTCTACTCACGAGGTGGCTGCTGCGGCTGGGGTGACGCGGCGGTCTGTGCGCGCGCTTTTGCATAGGGAGGGGGTGAAGTGCGTGAAGGTGAAGCAGGGTGGTGGTTCGCCGCTTTTGTATTGGGAGTCCAAGGGGGTGAAAAGGTTTCTTTCTGTGCGCCCTGCGGTGAAGGAGGGGGTGCCTACGGGTATGTGCTGCACGCATGAGGCGTGCTGTATTCTGGGGGTGGGGCATTCTTCGTTGAGCCGGTATGAGCAGAAAGGGTATTTGCAGGGTGGGGTGGTGCGCATGGCGACTGCATCTGGTGTGAGGGCTCTGAAGGTTTACTGCCGGGCTCATGTGCGCGGGTTGCTGAAAAGGTTACAGGCCAGGGAGCAGTCTCGCAGGAGGAGGTCTGTTCGGGAGGGGCAGCGTAGATGGGGGAGGCTGGATAGGAGGCGCGTTTTTGTGCCGCAGGAGTGAGTTGGTTTTACATAGGTTCTGTTCAAGCGCTTTTATATGGGTAATTGGGGCGCTTGTAGAGAGCTGCCTGCGCTCCACCGGGGGAGCGAGAGAATAAGTTCCCGGAAATTCTGCTGCGTGGCATGGCTCTGCCGGAGAGGAGAGATGGGTGTGCTGAGGGGTGGCCGGCCTGGCTGCCCTACCGGGTTCGAGCCCCGGGCGCGGCTTGCTAACGTCGTGAGGCGTGGGCGGCTGAATTATCCATTTGTTTATGATGTCGGCCTGGGTGGAGGCACGGGCTTAAAATGTGCCTCCGGTATCTGCCGCGTGGAAGCATCTGGTGTAGGAGAGAGCGCCGGGTGTGTGGCCTGGGTGGGGTTCGAGTCCCTTCCGCGGCTTTTCTTTCATTCGAAAGAATTGCCAGTACAGTACCTGACCGTTCGCTGCCGGGTTAAATGCAGCGGGGAGTGCGGGGGCTATGCTCCTGGAGGGTTGCTCTGGCAACCTGATGTGCAGGGTTCGATTCCCTGCCGCTCTTTGCCTGGGGCCCGTGGGCTACGGTGCGGGCTTCCGGGGTTCCTGCGTAATAACACCTGCGCCAGCCAGGCCGTATGCAAGCTGGCAAATTTAACACTATATTCAAGTTATGGCTAACGAAAACGAAAATGAGAAGTCGGCGCAGCAGGGTTCCTGCTGCGGGAAGTTGAAGTTCAGCATGGTTCGCGACATGCTGGTGAAGAGAGAAATTGAGATGGATGTTCTGAGCAAGTAAGGAAGGAGGATTTTTACCATGAGTAATGAGATTACGATTCGTCCTGGTAATGGTGTGCTGACGGCGTTTCAGAATTTGCCGCAGTTGCTGGAGGTGGCTGATAAGCTGGCAAGCAGCACGATTGTACCGCAGGCGTACCAGAAGCAGCCTGGTAATGTGCTGATTGCGCTGAATACGGCGCAGCGCCTGCAGGTGGACCCGCTGATGGTGATGCAGAATCTGTATGTGGTTTATGGGAATCCGAGCTGGAGTGGTCAGTTTGCGCTGGCGCTGCTGCGGAACAGTAGCCGCTACTCCAGGCTGGAGTATGTGAACCTGAATGGGACAGATTGGCGCGGTGGGCTGAAGATGCGCGGCTATAGGTGGGATGGTTCTGTGGAGGAGGGCCCGGAGATTACGCCGGAGCTGGTTTCTAAGGCTGGCTGGGATAAGAAGAACGGGAATAAGTGGAATGAGATGCCTGAGCAGATGTTCCGCTACCGCGCGGCGAGCTGGTTTGCGAAGTCTTGCTGCCCGGAGGTTCTGCTGGGTCTGCCTACGGTGGACGAGGTGCGCGATGAGGGCCCGCGTGAGATGCGTGAGGCCAGGGCTTCTGTGGTGGAGGATGCGGCACCGACCGCTGCTGCTACGGGGCTGGGTGTGGCTGCGAAGGCTCGCAAGGCGGACGATGGTTTCAGGCTGGAGTCTGAGGAGGCGGCTGTGGTGAATAGCCCGATTGCGCTGCCCCAGATGAATGCGGCGGATAAGGTGAAGGCTGCTCTGCGCACTGCCAAGGTGAAGTGGGAGGTGTTTACGAAGTGGCTGGCTGGCCGGTCTGTGACGGTGCCGGAGGCTGCGGATAAGGAGCAGCTGGTGAAACTGTGTGAGTGGCTGCTGTACGGTGAACATGATTTGCTGGAGGCTGCTGCCGCTGAGTTGAACATTAACTGGGAGTGATTTGAATTACGAGTTACGAGTTATGAATAAGGATAGTTTTGAACGGCTGTCGCTGGAGCGCGTGAAGGAGCTGCTGGATAAGCAGGGTAGCGCTATTGGGCTTGTGGATCCTGATGAGTATCACAAGTGGAAGAAGGAGCTGCCGAATTGTGTGAGTAAGAGCAGCCTGGTGGAGTTTATGGAGAATCCGCTGCGTTACAAGATGAATCTGGATGCCGGTATTGAGAAGAAGAGTGCCGGGTTTAAGCTGGGTTCTGCTGTGGATGCTGCGGTGCTGACTCCGGATGTGTTTGCCAGGAAGTATTTTTACGAGCCTAAGGAGGTGCAGATTTGCGCGAACGGCAAGCCGCACGCGGGTGGCCACCAGAGCAAGGAGCAGAAGGCGCGCTGGGATGAGCGTGCTGCCAGGGGTGATGTGTTCCTGGAGCTGGAGGAGCTGAAGCAGGTGAACGATATGGCGAATTCCATGACGGAACACTTGCAGAAGCTGGGGCTGAAGGTTGGCGAGTCCTGCCTGACGCAGGTGGCTATGTTCGTGCGTGTGGAGGCGGTGAACGGCGTGATTCTGCCGGTGCCGCTGACGGTGTGCGGATGCCTGGATATTCTGCCGCTGGAGGACCCGGTGCTGCTGGATGCGAAGGTTACGAGCCGAGGGGTTACCGAGGCTGGCATCAATGCTGCGATGGCGGATTACAGCTACGGGGTGCAGGCTGCGATGTACGCGGATTTGTTCCAGGTTTGCACCGGGGAGCCGGAGGCGCGGCGTTTTGTTTTCCTTTTTGCGGAGACTATTTTCCCGCACCAGACGCGCCTGGCGTGGGTGCCGGTAACGCTGATGATTGCGTACCGCACGCATTACCAGCTTGGGCTGGAGCAGTATTCCCGCTGCGTTGCTACGGGCGAGTGGGGCGGGCTGCAGCTGCCGGATATGGATTTTAATCCGCCGCGTTGGGAGTTGCAAAAGCTGAGTGTGATTTGAATTACGAAGTACGAGTTACGAATTACGAAGTGATTTTGAAGGATAACGACATACGAGTATGAGTAAGAAGGATTTTGAGACGCTGGAGCGTGAGACGAAGAATGAGATGATTGCTGCCGGAGATTTTACTACGGAGCGTGATGCGATTCTGGAGGCTATACGCGAGAGTATCGACAAGGATATATGGGTGAAGGTTCGCAAGGAGACTCCACCGGAGGAGAAGATTAAGGTTTCTTTTTCTGTGACGGTTGACCCCGAGGATAAGACTGTGCAGGCGGTGATGAGTGCCAGCTTGAAGTTGAAGCAGGAGGGGTGGAGTGATTGGTCTGGTGCTACCGGAGAGCTTTTCGAGTGGCAGGAGAAGGAGGCTGAGAAGAGAGAGAAAGGGCAGGTGCAATGAAGGAGGAGATTAGATTCCAGCTGTGCGGGCGCGTGACGCAGGTAAAGCCGGTGAAGGGCGTGAATGGCCGCGTGTTCACCAGGGTATATTTGCAGTGCTGCGGTGTTGGCCGTGAGGTTGCTTCTGTGGCTGCTGTTGAGTTTCATGGTGAGGCTGAGCAGCAGGAGCTGAAGCAGGTGCGCGTGAATGACCGGGTGCTGGTTATGGGGCGCATGAGCGGGCGCATGGGTGAGAAGTGTGTTTTCCATACGATGTATGGGGAGGTGCTGGCGATGGTTCCTGCCGGGGGGGCGGGGGCTGAGGATGATGGTTCTTTTTTCGGGAGTCTGGCATGAATGATGGTGAGCCGATGAATAAGCTGCTGGCGTGCAGCCGCCTGTTTGTGGAGATTCAGTCGATGGAGCCGATGCTTCGCGGTGGGCTGTGTATGACCATCACGAGGAGTGGTGACCATGTGGTGAGCTGCAAGGTGTATGCCGTCGGTGATTCCAGGGCGCTGCACCGGTATAAGGTGCGCGCTAAGGATGTGACCACGGAGGATGAGCTGTATGCTGAGGTGAATAACCTGTGGCGGCAGCTTGTGGCGATGAATCTGACGAGAGTGGAGGTGCTGCGATGAGTGTGCTTGATTGGGTACAGACTGTGCTTATCGTTCTTCTGCAGGTTTTGATGTGCGGGCTCTTTTATACGCATGGGGTGATTGCCGGCATCCGCAAGTGCAGGCGGATTATGGACGATTTCTTTGCGAGTCTGGAGAAGAAGGAAGATGGCAAGGACTGAGCCAGTGCGTTACCGAGCCAGGGATCAGGTGATGCACCTGGGTGAGCCGTACGATGGTATGGTGACCCGGGTGCATGACCGGTGCATGGAGATGCTGGTGGTGGCTCATCTGGGGAATCGGCATGCTACGGTGGATGCAGCGGAGCGGCTGATTGCCCAGGCGAGGGCTCTGGTGGAGCTGCTGGGTAACAGGGTTAAACGTAATTGATTCTAACTGAGATTTTATTTTATGACTGAAATTAAGGTGAGGTTGGAGAAGCCGGCTGCGGCGCTTTCTCCGAATAGTGTGTGCGGGTCTACTCCCAGTGGGGTGTGGACGAATCATTTGATTCATATCGGCGCGAAGAAGCGGGCGAGAAAGAAGGCGGTGGAGGCTGCCAAGGCTGCGCTGCGTTCTGGAGCGCCGGACAGCGCGGATTTCCGCCCGGTGGAGTATGTGCTGGTGTGGTACTTTCTCGGAACGAAGCGGGACGCGGATAATTGCCTGGCTTCGTGTAAGGCGTATCTGGATGGGTGCGCGGAGGTGTTTGGTATAAATGACCGGGATTTGGAGTGTGCCGGCATCCGCCGTGTGCGGGATAAG
This sequence comes from Akkermansia sp., assembly GCA_045577775.1. Lineage (GTDB taxonomy): Bacteria > Verrucomicrobiota > Verrucomicrobiia > Verrucomicrobiales > Akkermansiaceae > Akkermansia. Next base: position 31,015 of record JAZNIZ010000006.1, read on the forward strand.
GCGCTGCGCGGGTTTATTGAGCTGCGTTTCCGGGATGTCCTGACTCAGCGGGACTGGGAGGCGGAGGGCGGTTTCCGGCTGGAGCAATAAGGAGGGAGGAGGATAATGGCTGATATGGATGAGGAACAGGTGAGCATCAGGTTTAGTGATGTTATTGAGGCCAATGGCTTTTTCTGGGTTGATTGGAGGTTGGTCGGGACTGATGTCCCGTGCTCCGAAGATGGAAAGGGGGAGGACAATGGCTGATGTTCTTTTGGCGATGCGCCCTGGATGGCTGGAGCTTATCCTATCGGGGCGGAAGACAGCGGAGTTTCGCCGGGTGATGCCGAAGCAGATTAAAAGCGGCGATTGGGTTTATCTTTATTGCAAGGGGTATATCCATGGCCGCGTGCGGGTAGCTGGCGTGTGTTATGGCTCATCACTGGTCCTTGCCCGGTCTTTTGCTAAGGAGGGCTGCATAAGGCTCGAAGATGCGCTGGTTTACCTGCATCTGGCGAAGAGTCCAGGTGTGATTAAGCTGGGCGAAGTTCAGCGCAATGAGTATCCGGTTCGCTGGGAGGGTGTAGGTCATCCTCAGAACTTTATTTATCTGAAAGAGGCAGAGCAGGGATGGGTCGGGACTGAAGTCCCGAGCTCCGAGGACGGAAAGGAGGGGCTGGTATGAATAAACTGGAGGCGGAGGTTATCCGGGCGGTTGAATTGCTGCGGAATAAGCCGGGTCGCGGGGTAATTATCCTGGTAATGGAGCCGGATGGGATGCATGACGATGGCGTGGTGTATTGCTTGCGCGGCGGTTATTCCGGTGGTGCACCCCTGATAAGAGAGCTGCTGATTATGTTTTGCAATTCTTTTAGTAAGCTGGTTAATGTTGTGCAGGGTACTGTTGGTTATACCAGGTTGTACCAGGATAGAAAGAAAGGAAAGAAATGAAGACATATATGCCGATGATTGTTCAGATGCCCCAGGAGATTATCGAGAGCGAGATTTTTTGCCGCCTGGTGCCGCTTAAACGGTTGCTGAATAACGATTGCGCTGTTAAGTTGAAGCAGGATTTTGATAATGATATCCGGATGGAGATTTACCACTATGAGTATGTGGAGCGGTATCATGACGAGCGATGGGTGCATGTGTGGGCTCGCTCTGTGAGCCCCAGAACGGTGTGCACGCTTGCTGATGTGCAGAATCTGATTTGGGAGTTATGGGAGTCTGTTCCTGCTGAGTTCAAGAAGGTTTCTGAGGATAAGGCATGATTGAGACGTGTATTTTCATTGGGTTAATTCTAGCGATTCTTTTTAATGATGAGTGATTTTAATACAAGAAAGACGGAGCGAAGCACGACAACGTGGCTGACTCCGCCGTGGATGCTGGAGATGCTGGGGCCGTTTGATTTGGATCCGTGCGCTGCGGTTGGCAGACCGTGGGACTGTGCATCGTTGAATTACACGGTGGAGGATAATGGGCTGCAGCTTCCGTGGAGCGACCGGGTATGGTGCAATCCGCCATACGGGAAGGAGGCTGAGGCTTTCATGTCTCGCATGGCGGAGCATAATGGCCCAGGGTTGGCGCTTGTGTTCATGCGGCCTGATACGCGATGGTTCCAGGATGCTGTGCTGAAAACGGCGCGGTATCTGTTCATGCTGCGTGGGCGTGTTCGATTCTGCCACCTGGATGGGTCGCCTGCAGCTGCTCCGAATGCGGCAAGCTGCCTTGTGGCGTGGGATAGAAGCGAGAGAAGATTGCTCCGGGAGTTGGAGAGTGGCGGCAAAGGGAAGCTGGCAATTTTGTGATGTGCAATCTTCGAGCTGCGTGTTGATTTTGGAAGATTGCAGGTTAAATTAAGGTTGTACTGTTATGGCGAGCTGGATTAAGGTGCAGGTGACGCTGCCGGAGAGTCCGAAGATTTTCCGGTTGGCGCGGTTGCTCGGGGTCTGCCGGATGGAGGCTCTGGGCTACGCTGTTCGCTGGTTTTGCTGGCTGGATACTTACTGTGCCAATGGTGCGACGGAGTTGCACGAGAGTGAGGTGGATGCCTTGGTTGGCCGGTGTGGTATTACGCGAGCGTTCTGCGAGTTGGGCTGGGCTTCGGTGGATGCCGAGGGCTATGTGCTTGTGCTGGATTTTGACAAGCATAACGGAAGGAACTCGAAGCAACGCGCAGAGAATCAAGCAAGAGTGGCGGCGTTCAGGGAACGCCAGGAGGGAAAAGACTCGTGTAACGCAGAAAGTGTTACACGAGCGTTACCAGAGGGAGAATATATATGTAGTAAAGAAGGGTGTGCTGGTATACCGGAGCTTAATAGCGCGGCACCGGCTGAACCTGCCCCCACCCCTGATGTGAAGGATGAGGGGTTCCGCCAGTGGCTGGCGGCGCTGTGCCAGGCGCACCCGAGTGCGAGCAAGAGCTTGTACCTGGCACCGGATGTGCTGAAGGCGGCGAAGTCGGCTTTCTTGCGTTGCCCGAATGCTGTGGAGCATACGGAGCTGCTGACGGCATATTTCAAGGACTCTCGCCTGGCTGAGGGGAAGTTCTATGCTCCGCGTGGTCAACGGAAGTTTTTTGATGATCTGGAGGATGTGCTTTCTCATGCTGAGCGCTGGCGCCGGTGGGCAGGCTGGAAGCCCAGGAAGGTACGAGGTGCGAAGTGCGAAGTGCGAAGTGGGGTGGTGAAGACGCCGGGCTGCGAGGTGAAGCGGTGCGCTGGTGTGATCTCTGACGCGGAGAAGGAGGAGTTTTTCAAGGAGATGAAAGGGGAGGGGTGAGATGAGCGAGAATCTGGATTTTTTGTCGATGGCGACGGTGATGCTGCGGATGCGGGTGAGTGCGCCGGCTGTGGTGGCTGTGATGGTGCTGCGGCGTGCGCCGGAGGGTATGGAGTGCTGCGAGTTGGTGCGGATGGGTGGTCTCTCTCAGACGGTGGCGTACCGGACGCTGCGGTATCTGGAGGCTAAGGAGTTGGTGCGTTGCGATGAGCAGAAGGATTTTTACCGCCGCCGGGTGACGGTGTGGCGCTTGACCCGCAAGGGGGCTCAGCTGGCTGACAGGGTGGAGGTGTTTTATGCCAAGGTTGTGGCCGAGTGGGAGCGCCGCTGGCGCGTGCAGCAGGGAGGGAGGTTGTGATGGCTGTGCTGAATGAGCAGCAGAGTGAGTTCTGCAGGCTGGTGGTGCGCGGGGTTTCGGGAACTGCTGCGTATATGAAGGCGTATGGCTGCGGGGAGAAGAGTGCGGAGAGTGGTGCTAGCCGGCTGTTAAGAAACGCTAAGGTGCAGGAGGAGATTGCGCGGTTGCGGTCTGCTGCTGACCGCCGGGCTGTGATGGATAGGCAGGAGCGTATGGAGCGGCTGAGTTATGCTGCTGAGGTTTGCCAGCGTGAGGGGCGTTATGGGGACATGGTGCGGAACATCGCAGAGCTGAACCGGATGGATGGTGCGTATGAGCCTGAGAAGGTGGAGGTGAGTGGCTGCCTGGGTGTGGGGGCGGTTGTTGCGGCGCTGCAGGTTAAGGGGTCGCTTCCGCCTGTGCATTGATGGTGTGCGGGTTGTGTTCTCGTTTGCGGGAATAGCTTTTTTTGCGCGGCTGTGGTAACATGTTTGCATGGTTTACTTACCGAACGAAACTGTGATTGAGGAGCAGCGCAAGGTGGTGGAACGCCGCCAGTTGTTTGCCAGGGTGTTTACTCCGGAGGTGCTGGATGCTTTGTCCGAGTTCCTGGGGGTGCAGGATATGGTTTTTGCTTTCCAGGGTGATATGGAGCCTTACCATGCTTGCCAGCAGGATGCTAAGGCTGGCGTGGTGCGAGGTATCCGCTGGGAGGTGGAGCATCTGGATGAGGCGGTGGACGCGCTGCGTGCTATGGAGCAGGCTTGCCAGGAAGGAGAGGAGGTAGGCCATGCCTGAAGAACCGGTGACAGATAGCCTGGAGGAACTGGAGACGGCAACAGAGGAGTCTGAGAGTTCCGAGAAGGGCGGTGAGGCCGCCGAGGAGATAGATTTCTCATGGGACGATAACGAGGGCGAGGAAGTTCAGGGAACGGATGCTGCTGAGGATTCCGGTGAGGATGATGGGCAGGAGGAGTATTCTTTTGACCTGGGAGAGGAGACGCAGATTCCTGCTGAGATTCATGGTGAGCTGGGTGGTTTGGCCAGGGAGCTCGGCATACCAGGCGACAAGGCTGCTGAGCTCCTTAATAAGGGGCTGGAGATTTACCAGACGCAGTTCAAGCAGGAGCAGCGCCGGTTGGGGCAGGAGCTGCGCCAGGAATGGGGCAAGGATTTTGATGCCCGATTGAAGGCTACGAAGGCGTTTGCTGCTCGGCTGGGCCGGGAGGCTGGCTTGAATGCTGGAGATATGCAGGTTCTGATGAGTCCGTACGGGGTTCGGTTGCTGGATGTGCTGCGTTCCAAGCTGGATGAGGGCGGTGGTTTTGCCGGGCGCGGCCAGGCTCAGCCTAAGCTGACGCGTGAGGAGCAGTTGGATGCGTTCTACGCCAACAAGGAGAAGATGGCTGCTGTGCTTGACCCGATGAATCCGCTGCATCATTCTGCGAATGCTGAGTTGAATAAGTTGTACGGTATTGATTGATTTCTTTCGTGTCTGCCATGACTATGCACCCTCGGGGCTTTGGTTCCGGGGGTGTTTTTTTCGGAAATGGGAAAAGCTTTTTGTTTGCGGGAATAGGTTTTGAGCGGTGTTGCGTGGTATGAGGGATGTATGGACGCAACGAACATTAATTTGACGATTGATCAGAAGTACAGTGATAAGTGGACTGGTATTCTGGCCCGCCAGCTGCAGCAGGAGCATTCGCTGCTTTCGCCGTGGGTGACTCGCATGCCGGGCTGCAAGGGTAAGAGCATGAACATTGATTACCGCTCGACTTCGAAGATGAAGCGCATCCGTTCTGCTTTCCAGGACGTGGAAGACCCGATTCGTGATAATTTCGGGCAGCGCCAGATGAAGCCTGTGCCTATGTATACGGCGCATGAGTTCACCTGTGATTCTGAGCTGTATTCTACGCAGCTGAAGGAGAGTGTGCCGGGCATTATCACGGAAATCAAGGCTGAGGCTATGCGCAACATTGATGCTAACATTCTGGGTACCGGGCTGGACTCGAATGGTGTGTGGCGCAAGCTTACGGCGAAGACGGCAGCTGAGACTCCGTATGATGAGGTGATTGCCGGTGGGATGCTTGGTACGAATTATCTTGGCAAGCAGGGTACTGTGCTGGTGGATTTGCCTGAGAAGCAGATTATTGCCCCGGATTTTGTGGAAAGCGGCTCTCCCGTGGAGAGCGATATTACCATTGGCAAGATTCGCGAGGGTGTTAAGCGCCTGACTGCCAGCCATGCTTATGTGCCAGGTGTGACTACTCCGGTGATAGCGCTTTCCAGCCGACAGATCATGTCTTTGCAGCAGCAGATGGAAGTGATGAATCCGCTGTGGAAGATATTTGACATGAGCACCGGCAAGCTTGCGCCTATTCTGGGTGTGCAGATTGTGCAGATTGAAATGCTGCCGTATATGGATGGCACTACTGATGTGCGCCTGTGCCCGATGTGGATTAAGGAGCATGTGTACTTCGGCGCCTGGCAGGATGTGAGTGTGCGCGTGGAGGGTCCGGCTAATCGACGCGTGAACTATGGCCAGGTTGTGGCGCAGATGAGCTTCGGCTCTAGCCGCAAGTATGAATCTGCCGTCATTGAGATTCAATGTAAGGAATGATTGAATCAGGTATGTAAACCCAGCGGGGCAGGTTCAGGGGGACTTGCTCCGCTTTTTCGTTTGCGGGAATAGGTTTTTCTGGCAGGGGTGTGGTATAGAGGAGATATGTTCAACTTTCTTGGCGTTTCGTGTAATTTTAGTGTGCTGGCAGGGACTCGGTGGCAGAGTGTGTTCCGTTTTGTTGATGCTGAGACAGGGGCTGCTGCTGGGCTTGACGGAGTGACTTTCAGTGGTCAGGTACATTGCGATGGAGAGAAGTTTGCGATGGAGTTTACTCTGAGCGACGCTGATGATACGCGCAATAGTGTGCTGGTTTCGATACCTGCATTGCCGGAGGGGCGCTGGGAGTATGAAATCTGGATCACGGCAGATACGGGTGAGAAAATGAGGCTTCTGGAGGGGCGTGTGAGTGCGCTTGGGTTGTTGGAGGCTGAGGATAAGGGTGTGTATTCGCACCGCACGCTGGATGTGGTGCTGCCTGGATGTGTCGCTAGACGGGTGCAGGTGGAATGGAGAGCATCGAGCGCGGCTCGTGATGCTATGAATGAGGCTACGCTGCAGGCTGCGACTGCGCGTAAAGCGGCAAAGTCTGCGGCAGAGGCTGCTGATAGCGTGTCCGATGCGCGCGGTGTGGCTGACCGAGTGGAGTCTGCGTTGAATGAGATCTCTCGCCTATTGCAAGAGAGCCGTTACTTTGCTGCCTCGTTGCGTATGGAGCAGGTGGAGGAGTTGCCGGATGTAGTCGATGCTGATGAGAAGGTTATATATTTTGTAGGTCAGCAGGCTTGGATTCTGATGCAGGGGGTGTGGCAGGAGGTTTCTTGTGTGTATTCTCCCGCCCGCCCAGGAGGTGGCATGGGGCTTTTTAAGGTGGGGGCTGAGGCTGCAAATGTGCCAGGGGTGATGCATGCTGAGGTTGCCTGGGACGCTGCTGCTGATGTTTATGTGGTGTCGCTTGGTCGTGATTTTGAGGTGGAGGACGATGGTATTCCGAGGCTTGTGAGGGCACGTGCTGGAGTGGCTGGCGTGGTGGAGTGTGTGGGAACAGAGGCTGAATTGCTGGAGCCACCGGAGGTCATGGTGGTGCCGTCTGCGGCGCTGGTGGATGAGAAGGTGGGAAGATTGAAGGAAGAAAGTAAAGGTTATGTTGATGACGCTCTGACCGGGAAGCTCGATAAGGATATGTCCAATGTCGCGGAGAATGTGGATTACGTTGTTTCTCACGAGAAGGTTGATACTGGCTGGGTCCGAGTATGGCGGAGCGGCTGGTGTGAGCAAGGGGGTAGAGTGAGCGGTATTGAGACGGCGAATCCATTTGTGACGCTGCCGAGGGCGATGGCGAATAGTGATTATCTGGTGCATATCACTACTCAGAGCAATGTGCTTCAGGGTGCTCATTATGGCGCTGAAATGCCACAGGGGCGCTCCAATGAACGCTTCCAGGTGCGGTGTGAGGCTGGCGGTGCGTTCAGTTGGCGTGTGGAGGGGTATACTGTTTGATTTTTCTTATGAACAAGACAAAAGAGACACATAGCTGGCTGGCTGGTCTGTTGACCGGCTGGGGTATTAAGGAGGCCTGGGCGAAGCTGATTGCGGGGGCAGTTGTTGGCGCGCTGGCCGCTGCTGGTCTGCTGACCAGTTGCGAGCAGGTAAAACGCATTACTCCTGAGCAGGTGCAGCGTTGGCATAAGGCGGCCCACGTGGCTACAGGCACGGAGTGTAAATATAGCATCATTCAGGTAGAGGAGGTGAAGAAATGAACATTAAGGATGCGAAGCCGTGGCAGAGTTGCCATGTAAAGGCTCAGATTCTTGGTGTGATGGGCGGTGGCCTGGTGGTGAAGTTTCCCGGAGGCCATCGAATGTTGATTAAGCAGGAGCATCTGGATTCTGTTACTCTGGTGGAGGAAGAGAAGACGGAGAAGGCTAAGAAGAAATCCAAGAAAAATGACTAATCATGTGGCTATTGCTTGCGGGGCTGTGCTAAGCACGGCCCTGCTGCCGGGTGCTGAGAGTTTTGCTCAGGTGGGTGCGACTCTCATTGGTACCGGGTTGCTTACCTGGATTTCCATTTCGCAGGGTTGCGAGATACGTACCTTGCGAAAGGAGAATCGTGAGCTGGCGCGGGAGTTGAGCAAGAAGTGCGGTGGTTGTGAGCTGGTGAAAAAGGCGAATTCCATGCTGACTGCTGCTGGTGATGATTTTATGGAACACAATTAAAGCAATATAGAATTAGAAGTTATGGGAATGACAGCAGCAGCGATTGGCTTGGCAGCGGGGTCTGCCGCGGCGGGTTACGCTGGTTACAAGGGACAGAAAAAGACCGCAAAGGCTCAGGCCCAGGCGGCAGAGAAGTATGCTGCAGCACAGGAGAAAACGGCGAAGGCGATTGCCAGCAGCAGTGCGATTGCGCCTGGTGCTGTGGAGGCAACTACGAAGAGCTTGCAGAAAGCTGCTGAGCGCGATGTGTACAGCGCGAAGAAGCGGAAGAAGTCTGTCTCCAGCACGGTGAATGAGAGATTTCGTGGCTTGGGAAGCGGAGGAGGCAAAGACAAGTTGGGGGATAACTGATGGAGCAGGAGAAATTAAGGGCAGAGCTTAAGCTGTTGTCGGAGAGTCTTTGGGCGCGCTATGCGGAGGAGGCTGCTCCGATGGTTGAAGAGTTGCGCTCGCTGCTGGATAAGTGTGATGTGGCGGCTTCGGCTGCTGCTACGCTGACGAGTACGCATAGCAGCTATATTACCCCGGCGGGGCGGCGGTGGTTCAAGTTGCAGAGCCGGAAGAAGCTGAAGGGGAAGGTGGATGACCGGGTGTCCCGGTATTTCCGGACCTTGACTAATACGGTGAGCGAGCGCCTGGCGGAGAGTAATTTCTACACGGCAAGCCATGAGTTGTATGGTGACCGCGTGCAGTGCGGTACAGGGGCTGCTTTTATTGGAGGGTCTGCCACGGAGCCGTTGTACTTCACGTATATTCCGATAGGGTCGTTTGTGATAGATGAGGATTCCCGGGAGCGAGTGCATACGCTGGTGCGTAAGTTCAAGTATACGCCGGCGCAGGCTGAGATGGAGTGGGGGCGGGAGAATCTGCCGGAGCGGCTGCGGCAGATGTGCGATGATGAGAGGCTGCGGAATAGTCAGAGGGTGGAGTTTCAGCAGATTGTGCGACCGAATTCGAAGCAGATGAGGGAAGGATGGCGTGATATACCTGAGGAGCGGCGGCAGTTTGAGGGGTATTATGTGGATTCAGAGACTTTTCATATTATCAGGCAGGAGGGGTTTTATGAATTCCCTTTCCTGGTGACGCGGTATTTAAAGGAGGCGAATTCTCCTTATGGAGTGCCGCCTGGTAAGAAGGTGCTGCCGGCGATTCGCCAACTGGTGAAGCTGGAGCGGCTGATGGATACGCTGGCGGAGACGCAGGCTTTTCCGCGTGTGCTGCAGTTGGCGAAGCAGAATAAGCAGGTTGACATGCGCGCCGGCGGTGTGACTACGATTTCGGAGGAGGCTGCCAGGTTGAATATGCCGCGAGAGTGGGGGACGCATGGGCGGTATGATATCGGGCTTGACAGAATCCGGCAGAAGGAGGAGCAGATTCGCAAGGCGTACCATGAGGATATGCTGCTTTCTGTGACGGCGCAGGAGAAACAGATGACGGCGCGTGAGGTTGATGAGCGAGTGGCTGAGAAGATACTGGCTTTTACGCCGTCTTTTACTTTGTTTATCAAGGATAATCAGGTGGCGATGCGTCGTATTCTGGGGATTCTGCTGCGGCGTGATGAGTTGCCTAAGGATGATGTGCCGGAGGAGTTGAGGGATGGTGGAGAAGAACTGCTGAATCCGCATGTTTCGTATTTGGGGCGTATTGCGCAGGCGTTGGAGTTGATAGTGGCACGCGGGACTCAGCAGGTGGTTGAAAATGTGGTATCCTGGACGCAGGCGACTGGGCGACCTACGATGCTGGATATGATAGATGAGGAGCAGTTGCTTCGCGAGTGGGTTGATACGGCGGGGTGCTCTGATAATATTGTGCTGAGTGAGGCTGATATTGAGGAGCGGAGGAAGATGATGCAGGCGGCGATGAATATGGAGCAGCAGGTTGCTCTGGATAATGATGCTTTGGAGGCTGCCGGTAAGGCGGCTCAGATTCAGGCGAATATGAGAAAAGGAGGTATGCGATGATTCGTGTGGCGTTTAATGGTGGCGAGTTGAGCCCGCAAGTGCAGATGCGCGCTGATTTGGATGTGTTTCAGCGAGGCTGCAGTTGCGTGGAGAATTTTGACATTGGGCAGGCTGGAGGAGTGACGAGACGGCGCGGATTCCGGCGGTTTGCTCGGGCGCAGGGGCCGAGTTCGCGCATTTTTGCGTACCGGTATAGTAACGAGGAGCGTTACCTTGTAGAGGTTGGGGAGGCTCAGCTGAAGGTTTTCTCTGTTGACGGCAAGCTGGCGAGTCGCTTTGTATCGCCGTATTCTGCGGGGCAGGTGAGAAACTTGCGGGTGCTTCAGGTAAATTCTTTATTGCTGCTGGTTTGTGCCGAGTCTCCGCCTCGGCAGCTGCGTTGTGACGCGGATGGTTGCTGGTATTTTGAGGAATATAGTTTTAAGCAGCCTGCGTGGCGCTGGAGCGGCGCTCGCGATTACGAGATTAAGGTGGCTCGCTTGCAGGAGGATGAGTATGAGGTGCTTTTCCCCGAGGGGGTGGTGTGGGCAGAGCAGGATTGCCAGGAGGGGGATTTGCTGCGCGTGAGTTATTATACGGAGCAGTCTGAGGTGAAGATGCAGCGGGCTGATGCTTTTGCCATGGTTTCGGCAATGTATGCTGAGGGCTTTATTGGTAGCGATACGAGTGTGGAGGTGGGAACGGTGATTGCAGTGCGCCGGGCGCCAGAGCGTATTGCGTATACTGCGTTGAATGCCTGGAAGGGGTCTGAGAAGTTTGTAAAGGGTCTGATTGACCCGGCGAATTACAAGGCAGATTTTCAGGAGGCTACGGAAGTGCCAGCGGACGCCAAGGTAGTGGCAGAGCTGACGGCGAGTGCCTCTTACACGAAGGGACAGGTGTTCTGGTATGATTCTGGGTATTGGGACATTTTTACGTGCACGAGCGCGTTTGATGGGACTGTGCATTTTTTGGAGGGGAATTCCAATCCGGAGGATTATCCTGGACATTTTGTGCGTGGGTTGATGCTGGGGGCGGCACCGTGCAAGGGGAAGTGGCAGCTGCATTTGAGCGGGACTTGGTACGGGTCTTACGAGGTGCGAGCTTGTTATGAGGGCTCGGGGATGGTTTCTGATGTCTGGGAGTATCGGGCTGAGGCGTGGAGCCGTAATTCAGCGCCGGTGAATGAGCCTGTGGGTGGTGATGAGGGGGATGAGGAGTGTTACTTGTCTCTTTGGCTGACGCGGGTTCGTGCGTACGGAGAGACTTTGACCGAGCGCTGTTTTCCCGCTGACAGTTGCGGAAATGAGCTTGTGGTATGCAGCTACAAACATGATATGTTGCTCCAGGCTAAAAAGGAGAAACTGGTTGTAGAACCTGCTACTGCGCGTATTTTTCGCATTTTTTGTACCAATGGAACGACGGCTTTTAAGAAAGGAGGTGATAAAAGCATATTGACTTTTGCAAACCGCGCAGGGGTACTTCAAACTATAAGGATCTTTTCTCCTAGTCTATCTTATATTGCTGGCGCGATAAGCAGGGATTCGAATGACCATGTTGCTAGTGTGGAATATGATGAAGAAAGTGGCTTTTATTATGTAGAAATAAGGTGGACTGTTTTGGGCAGCGCCGGAAATAACATGGGCTTTAATTATGCTACAGAATATACGGATGTTTTGTACGCGAGTGCACCAGGTAAGGACGAGGTTGTGAAGGAGCTTCGCTCGTTGTTTAAGCGTGTGGACAAGATAAGACCGGCGTTTAGCGGGGAGCTCAAGAGTGACGATTGGAGCTGGCAGGCATGGTGTGCCAAGTATGGTTTTCCTCGGCTGGCGGCTATGTTCAACCAGAGGCTGGTGCTTGCCGGGACGGATGCTCAGCCTCTGACTATTTGGGTGAGTCAGACGGATGATTTGGATAATTTCGCTATAACTGATGAGGCAACATCTGCCATGGCGCTGACGGTGAATGCTGAGACTCAGGATCCGATACGCTGGATGGTTGCGCAGGGTGGGCGAATTCTGTTGGGAACCAGCGAGGGTGAGCATGTGGTGCAGAGTGGGGATGCCGGAGTGATGACGAATGCTAACGCGGTGATTTCTGCTCATGGTTTTGTGGGAGCCAGCAATGTGGCGGCTATGCGCGGCAACGACCGTGTTATTTATTTTGAGCGCGGCGGTGGGCGGGCAATGCAGTACGGCTACGACCAGTCGCAGGATGCGTATATCAGTACCGATTTGACGGTGTATGCGGAGCATGTACTGGCTGGCGGCGGCGGTGTGGTGGAGGGATGCTTTCTGCGCAAGCCTGATTCCAAGGCGGTGATGGTGCTGGACAATGGGCAGCTGGCTTTGATGACGTATAATGCGCATCATCATGTTAATGCTTGGCACCGGTATGTGACGCGGGGTAGTTTTTTGTCTGTTGCTATGCTCCCGAATGGTGATAAGCCTGACGGCTTGTATGCGATAGTTGAGCGTGAGCCTGATTCTGAAGATGTATTATTGGGCGAGACTAAGGCTTACTGGATTGAGGTTTGTGATGAGTCGAGCACGTACCAGGATGCTAATGGGATTGATTATACGAGCACGCTGCTGACCAATGCGCTTAATGTGACGCGCCTGGGTGGAGCTAAGCAGGTCTCTCCTACGCTGTGGCTTTACCTGCACGAGCCCTGTGAGGTAAGCGGGGTGGAGTTGACGGTTGATGGCGGGGAGACTTGGACGCGCGTGCCGCGGCAGCCCAATAAGGCGCTGGTGAGGGGGTGGCATAAATTGAGTGCTGTGCCGAATGTGGATATGGAGCGTTGTGTCGGGTTCCGCTGCAGCGGCAACCAGGGAATGAGTGTAGGCGCGTTGCAGGCATGAAGCTGGAAGCTGTGAATCTGGAGTTGCGTGCGATGGTAGAGAGCCAGGAATGGCGGCTCAATCATCTCTACTGGATTGAGGATAAGTATGGGAATCTTATTCGTTTCCGGATGAATAAGGCGCAGCGTAAGTTTTATTCCAGGATGCATTACCGGAACGAGATTCTGAAGGCTCGCCAGCTGGGCATGTCGACATTTGTGGAGTTGCTGATGCTGGATTGCTGCCTTCATAATCTGCGTTTCAAGTGCGGGATTATTGACAAGAGCGAGAAGGAGGCGCACAAGAAGCTGGAGAAGATTGTGCTGGCGTACCGGTGCCTGGATTATTTGCCGGAGAATGCTTCCGAGCAGGATAGAGCCCTGGCACAGATAGGCAAGGAGCTGAAGCAGACCGTGCCGTATATGGAGAAGCCGAAGACCGGGGAGGTGCGCTGGGTGAATGGCAGCAGTGTGGAGGCTAAGGCTACGGTGCGTGGTGGTACGCTGCAGATGCTGCATGTGTCGGAGATGGCGTATGTGAGCGCGCGCATGCCACAGCGTGCCAAGGAAATCAAGAATGGTGCGCTTAATACGGTGGTGGCGGGGCGTTTCATCATTAAAGAGTCAACTCACGAAGGTGGGCGTGCGGGCGATAATTACATGATGGTTCGCCAGGCGATGGCTAATGAGGGGAAGAAGGAGCTTTCGCCGCTGGATTACCGCTTCCATTTTTTTAATTGGACGGAGGAGGACGGATACCGGCTGCCGGCGAGGTTTTGGGATGAGTTGCCGAGTCCGGAGGATAAGGCAGGCTGGGCTGAGCGTGAGGTGCTGGAGCGGTATTTTGAGAGTATCGTGCCGTTTGTGGGGACGTTGAGCAGTGAGCAGAAGGCATGGTACGCCAGCCAGTATCGTGCGCTGGGACCGGTGGGGATTCGCCAGGAGTTTCCTACTACTCCTGATGAGGCTTTTGACGCGGTGCCGGAGGGGGCAATTTTTGCGCAGGAGATGAGCTGGCTGCAGTCGCAGGGGCGCATTGGGGTGGAGTTTGAGGTGCAACGCCGGCGCCCGGTGTATGTTTCCTGGGACTTGGGACTTACCGATTATACCTGCTTGTGGCTGGTGCAGGTGGGGGCAGATGGGAAGTTTTATTGTGTGGATTATTATGCGAGCCGAGGGCAGCAGACTGACCACTATGTGGGCGTGGTGCGAGCTTGGGAGGCGAGGTATGCTACGCGTGTGACGATGCATTTTGTGCCGCATGATGCCCGGCACCAGCAATGGGGTGCGCTGAGTGTGGAAGGCCAGCTGAAGGAGGCTGGTTTCAGCGTGCGTAGTTTGCCGGTGACGAGTTCGCTGCAGACCTCGCTGCAGGCTTGCCGTGAGGTGCTGCTGAGCTGTGTGTTTCATGAGAGGACTCTGGAGCCTGTGCGGTGGAAGACAGAGGAGCTGCCGGGAGGTGTGAGGAGTCTGGAGAATTACCAATGGGCGCCAGAGACGGCTAATGCCAGAAGGCAGGAGCCGCTGCATGACCGGCATTCGCACGGGGCGGATGCGTTCCGGTATTTTTGCGAGGCGTACAAGCTGGGGCTAGTGAGCAAGGAGTTGTTTTTTGACCAAGAGGAGGAGCGGAAGGGTGGCTCTGGTGTGGCGCTGGGTGCGGAGTGGCTTCGGGGTAATTGAGGAGTCTCGTTTGCGGGAATAGGTTTTGAGCTGTGCTGCGTGGTATGCTGCTGGCATGGATAAGAGTGAAGTTTGCCAGATGGCTTTGCATGAGCTTGGCGAGCATGAGTATGTGAGTGGCACGCCTGGGTTTGAGGCGTGCGAGTTGTATTTTCGCCAGGTTTTCATGTTTCTGCTTAAGCGGCATGATTGGAGCTTTGCCCGAAAGCGGGTGAAGTTGGTTCACTGCGAGCAAGGCTGGAAATTGCCTGTGGATTGTCTCAGCATTGTAGAGCTGAGTGGGCTGAGGCATTGGCGCAAGTATGGCGAGTGCATTGTGCCGGAGGTTGATGGCTGGTGCGATGGGGAGGTGTGGGCGGTGTATACTTCCAGCGAGTGTGTGGCGAGAGGTTATATTCCTGATGATATGCCGGATTTTGCACAGGTGTTGATTTACCATTTGTCAGCTGCTATCTGCGGGTGTGTGTGTGGTGATGAGGGGAAACGACAGGAGCTGCTGGAGAAGGCTGAGGGGGTGCTTAGAGAGGCTGCGCTGCTGGATGCTAAGCAGGATGCTAGTAACGACCAGCATCCGCTGATGCAGATGCTGAATAATTCTATTACGGCGTAGGTTATGGGGGAGAGTATTTTCGGGAATCTGGGAATGGCTGCGAGCCACAAGGCGGATGCACGAGTGGCGCAGGCGAATGCGCGAGTGGCGCGAGCTCGGGGAGAGGCTGAGCGTGGCAAGGCTTATGGCCAGGCTCAGCGTGTTGAGCTGGAGAACAAGGTGGCCGGCGAGATTGCCGCGGAGAATATGAGTCGGCTGCGTAAGGCTCAGCGCCAGGCTGGTGCTGCGGTGCGGGCTGCGCGAGGTGCCAGTGGTTTTACTGCGGAGGGGAGTGGTCGCCAGACTGAGATAAGCGTGCTTGCGCGGTATGAGCAGGAGGCTCAGGATATGGTGATGTCTCGCGGTATGCAGGATGTGTCTGCCCGGTTTGGTGCCACCATGTTGAGACGCTCTGGCGATATTTCGATGATGGGGGCAGAGGCTGAGGCCGTGTATAGTGAAGACCAGGCTCGCCTCCATAAGATGTATGCTCACAATGCAACGAAGGCGGCTATTGTGTCGGGATCTCTTTCTATTGTTGGGTCTGCGGTGGGTGGCTACTTTGGGGGTGCTGCCGGCGCAAAGATGGGGGCTCAGGCGGGAGCTGGACTGGCGAGTATGTATTCTGCCGGTCTTCCGGGTACGGTAGAGAGTCGCGGAGAGCGGAATAAGCAGGCTGAGAGTGATATGTCTGCGATTATTAGTCAAGGTATTGATTCGTGGTTGAAGGGATGAGTGCTACACAGATAGCTTATGAGTTATTGGGCGGCGAGGGGTATGAGGCGCTGTGCCTGGAAGTGCTGTGTACGGGCGGCACGCTGGTGCAGAATGCGGATTATCTGCTGGCCTTCCGTGTTGAGCGTGGCGTGGCGAATGTGTTGTTTGCATGTGGGAATCTGAAAAAGATTCTTCACTTTGCTAAGGCCAATAAAGAGGTTTTTGGTTATGAGCGTGCGTGCTGGGTGCGAAGCCTGGTTGGCAAGCATGCTGATATGAGAGTTTACGATATTGATAAGTTATGAATGATGGTTATTACAATGGGGCAGGTTTGAATATCAGCCAGGCCGCGCATGGTGATTTGCGGGCTCGCCAGGTGTCTTATGATGGGGCTGCTGTGGAGCGTGCTGCGATGAGCAGCGCGGATGCCCAGCAGGGCGTGTATGATGAGGTGCAGCGGCTGCAGGATTACCAGGAGGGTGCGGATGCCATGCGTAAGCTGCGTGAGACGCGTGGCATGTATGAGCAGAAGCTGAAGGAGGGCCTGGCGGCGGCTCCGGGCACGAAGCTGAGTTTGCTGCGTGCTGATGGTGAGCTGGACCGCGAGAAGATGGAGGCGCTTTACCTCCGCTCTAAAGATGAGGTGGAGAAGATTCGCCCGAAGTTCTGGAGCCCCCAGCGGCTTGCACGGTATGAGCAGGAATATAAGGAGTTTGAGAGTGAAACGGCTTTGCATGTTGATGGCCTGGTGCGCCAGCATCAGCTGCGAGGTATCCGGCGTGCTGGTGTGGCTGCTCTGGAGGAGGCCGAAAAGCTGGGTGATGCCCGCGGGTATCAGCAGGAGCTGGCTAATCAGGTGGACGCTGGGCTGCTGATGGAGAGTGAGGCGCGCGTAAAAATGCTTGGGTTTAATGAGCGCCGGCATGCCCAGCAGCAGGATGAGGGGTACAAAATGCTGATGAATGAGGCGGTGAGTGACCCGACCGGCGTGCTGCTGCGTATGGAACGCGGTGAGTATTCCGATATGGATGCGGTGCGTATGGAGCGCGTGTATGCCATGGCCCAGAGGGCAGCAGCCATGCGTGCCGAGCAGGAGGATTTTTCGGAAGCGGAAAAACAGGCCATTGCCCGGGGACAGGTGGTGAAGCCGCGTTTCAAGGTGAGGAATGGTGCCACGGAGCAGGAATACAAGTGGCGGGAGCATTTTAACCGGGAAGGTACGTATGGCCGGTTTGCCGGCGAGATACGTGGCGCTTTCGATGAGGAGGTGGCGGCGTGTCCGGTTCCGAAAGATAATGAAGAGGCGGAGATGTGGGTGAGCTACATGGTGAAGAAGTGGAGCGACCATCAGACCGGCTATGGCCTGGATGAGTACACGGTGCGCCTTCGCTGCCGGCAGATGGCCCAGAGTTGGCTGGGGATCGTGGAGGATGAGGCTCAGATGCGGTTCAGCACGGATGCTTTCCTGAATTCGCTGACGGATGAACAGATTGCTCCATGGGCGGCCGGACAGGTGCAGTACCGCAAGGCTGAATTCGCGGGTAATGCCGAGCTGAATGAGGAGGCTGCCACCCTGCTGGGTGATCGCAAGGCAAAAGTGCTGCATGATGTGCGGAATGCCATGGCCCGCTGGAGCACGGCTAACCCGAAGGCGAGTTACAGCCAGGCGTATGAGAAGTGTATGGGGTATCTGCTGACTTATTCTGAACAACACGATGAGGAGGTGGATATGAATGTCTCCTGGAGCTGGGATGATGGGGATGAAGAAGAGAAATTCGAGAAAGCTGCGCGTGATGCTGCGGAGAATCAGCGGGCTCGGATTGAGGCTGATGGCGCTGTTACGGCGTTTACTGAGCTGCGCGGTGCGAGTGGTAAGGAGACTCAATGGCGTCGGTATGCTGAATATCAGGCTCATCAGCGGCCAGTGGTGGTGCAGGAACGCTCTAAGGCTGACATGGAGCGTCTGTACGGCGTGGGTAAGGTGCTGGCTGATGAGGAAGCGCTTTTTGTGACGCAGACGCAGTACGATAAGCTGGTGAAGAAATTTGGCGAGAACCCGGTGGCACATGTGACCCTGCCGGGAAGCCGTGCTTATTTGCCGGTGCCGGTGCGCGTGGGCGAGGTGAATGGCTTTGCTCTTTCGGATACGGCCATGGTGCGGCTAAACAATACGCATGCGAAGCGCGCCAGCATCCGCTTTGCTGCCGGCGAGCAGACGGCTGATAAGAAAGGAGAGGATGCCTTGCCTCCGGAGATGCCGGATGACGGCCTGGTTCCGGTGGAGCAGAATGAACTTTTCTCTGAAGAATAATTAAACGGTTTTTTATTGATATGGCTAACGAACTTGATTGGTTGGATGAGCTGCCGGATTACGGTGCAGAGCAGGTTTTGGAGAATGAGCAGGAGCATGCTGAAAATGCGCCCGCACCGGCACCGCTGCCGATTCCGCAGATGGCAGGTCCCACGCCTGAGCAGCGGCGGGAGGAGTTGAATGCTTTTCTGCTTTCAGGCCGGTATGAGGATGCGGAGGTGCAGGGGCGGTTGAAGCAGAATCCGGAGCTGGAGGATTTGAGTGCGAATGTGCGCCGACTGGATGCGCTGAATGCGCGCGCTGTGCAGGGGCAGACGGTGCTGCGCTATGCGTTCCCGGAGCTGGGGCAGGAGCCTGGTGCGTATTTTCTGAAGCGGAACAAGCCGCTGCCGGAGTGCCAGACGCGCACGGATGCTTTCGCTGCTGTTTATGATGACTACATGGCAGAGGTGGAGGGTGAGTACAAGCAGCTGCTGGAGCGGCGCGCTGCCTGGCAGGCTAATAAGGAGGCGGTGAGCCAGGCTGCGGCGGATGTGGTGGCCGGGCGTGTGAGCCCTGCTCAGCTGGCGGAGCGTCTTTCGCCGGAGCAGCACGCGGTGTATACGAAGGAGTTTGACCCGGTGGCCACGGAGAAGGCCGGTGTGGCCATGGGCTTGCTGCGCGATGCTTTTGCCGGCACGGCAGAGGAGGGTTTGAAGCAGATGGTGGACCAGGGCCTGGCTAATGGTGTGGTGGCGGCGCTTTCGGATGCGGATGAGGAGTCCGGCGAGCTGGTGCTGAATGAGAAGGCGGTGGGGATGTTCCAGGGTGCGCTGTTCTCGCTGATGAAGGAGGCGAAGGAAAAGAGCGGCGATGAGTACAAGTTCCTGCATAATATGCTGCTGGCCCTTGGGAATCCGGTGAAGCGCCGCAAGAAGGATATCCAGGGTGTGCTGGGGATGATGGTGCAGGCTGATACGGCGGCTGCGCTGGCTATGGCCGGCGATGATGCGGCGAGCCAGGCTGTGCAGCAGGAGCTGGGGGAGAATATCGAGGAGATGCGTACCCGTTGGAAGAATGATGCGGTGTATGCCCGCATGCGCGGTATGCTGGATGCTGCCCAGGCGCAGGGTAATGAGACGGCGGAGACGGCGGATTTCTTTGCTAAGACGGCTAATGCGCTGGGCTCGGTGATTGGCCAGACGGCTCCGTTCTTTGTTCCCTATGTGGGTACGTGGGTTGCTTTGGCAGAAGCTTACGATGAGAAGAAGAATGCCGCGTATTTCAAGGGCCTGAAGGAGGGCACGGCGGAGTGGAGCGCGTTTATCGATGCGGCTACTTCGGTGACGGTGGAGAAGATTGCTTTCGGCGGTTGGGCTCGGTTCTCTGCATCGGCCAGGTTGCTGGAGAAGATTCCGGGGTATGGTTCGGTGCGGAACACGCTGCTGGGTTCATTCTATGCACGCGCGGCGCTGGAAGTGGGCGCGGGCGTGCTGGAGGAAAGTGCGCTGGAGCCCACGGCAGAAGCCTTGCTGCAATGGGGACTGCGGAATGGCGTGCTGCGCTGGGCTGATGTGGGCGGTAAGTATGACTGGAGCGAGTATGCTGCGGAGTTGAAAGCGATGTTCAAGCCGGAGCAGCTGGCGGCCACGGTGATTTTTGGTGCCGGGTTGAGTGGGGTGCAGTCTCCCATGATTAAGGCTGCGGCCGAGGGGTACAGTAAGCATGTGGAGCATCTCATGGCGCAGGGTATCGGCAAGGAGACGGCGCGCAACATTGCCGCCATGCCGGATGCCGGTGAGCGCGTGGATGCGGCTATCAAGGCGCGTGCGGAGGCATGGAAAGACCCGCAGGCTGCGGAGGCAAACCGCCTGATGGCCGCCACGATGTTCCGGGAGATTGAGGAAGCGCGTGCGCTGTATGAGTCCCGCGCGTACCAGGAAGCCCGGCGTGAGTTGAACTTGCCGAAGGTGGAGAAGGTCATCGACAAGGAGGGGCGCTACCTGGTGACTACGTTTGACCGGGTGGATGGCCATGAGCTTTTCCACGGTGAGGTGGGTGAGCTGCAGCTGCTGGAGATGCTGGGGCATTATATCCAGCAGGAGGAGCGCATGCGGATTCACCGGGCCCAGAGTGCCATGGGTGCTAACGCGCTGCTGCGTGCCGCTGAAATGAGCGGTGAGGTGGTGGTGGAGGATATGTCCGATGCGAAGAATCCGGAGAGCGGGGAGCAGGTTATTTCTGAAGCCGGGGCCATGGGGCTGGAGGAGTTCAAGTATGCGGCAGAGCTGGCGCTGGATGAGCTGGAAGCCCGCAAGGCTTCCGGCATGAGTGAGCAGGAAGCGCTGGCTACGCCTTTTGCTGCGCTGAGCCGGTACATGCCTCTGGGGCATTGGCTGCAGCTGGAGCGGGCGTTCCAGGAGCGCCTGGAAACGGCCCGCGAGACGACCGGTGAGGAGGGTGCAGATTCCACCCGCGTGCTGAATGTTACCCCTGCTGCCGGCACAACTAAGGCCGACACGCTGCTGCTGGCTGCGCGTGGGCAGGTGGAGACGCGCGAAGTGCTGGAGGATGTGATTGAGCATGCCCAGAAGAAGGTGACCGGGAATGACCCGGCGAAGCTCCGCGCCTGGCATGCGCTGCTGCGCGATGCCCAGAAGGCGGTGAAGCAGCTGGGTTTCAAGCTGAATTTTTATGATGGCCATGACGGCCTGGATGCCGCTGCTCTGCAAGGAAAGATTACGGAGGGCATGAGCAAGCTGGCCAGCGCGTACACGGTGGTGAATGCGGATGCCCTGCCGCTGCCTGCCTGGGTGAAGGACCTGGTGAAGTGGCACATGCGCGCGCTGGAGGATGCTGCGGCGATTGTGGAGCTGGCAGAGGCTTACAAGACCGGGCGTGAGCGCGGGAATATAAGCCAGGATATTGAGGATGTGCTGGCGGAGATTGGGCATAAGGCTGCCAGTCTTTTCCAGAGCGCAGAGCTGGAAGCGGTGGATGTGCAGGCCTACAAGGATGCGCGGGCGCGTTACAGGATGCTCACCGGCGATATGACCCCCACCGCCAGCGAGGTGCAGGCGGAGCAGGAGGCGGCGGATGCGCGTGAGCAGGAGCGTGTGCGCCCTGCGGAGGATGTGAAGAGTGTGCTGCCTCCTCGTGAGGATGGCAGTATGGATGAGCAGACTTTCTCCCCTGCCGACGATTTGCCGGAGGAGGTGCGTGCCGCGTT
Source organism: Akkermansia sp. (assembly GCA_045577775.1). Lineage (GTDB taxonomy): Bacteria > Verrucomicrobiota > Verrucomicrobiia > Verrucomicrobiales > Akkermansiaceae > Akkermansia. Next base: position 52,244 of record JAZNIZ010000006.1, read on the forward strand.
CCCGAAGGGGGCTTGCTATAATATCGGCGCGCGTGCCTGGCTGGGCATGGTGCCGGTGGCCAGGCTGCATCTCTCGCCGGATGCTCCCCAGGTGAAGGTGGGCAGTAACAAGAAGGGCGTGGTGAATCCGCTGGTGGGTGATTACCGCCAGGATGCACCGCCTGTCTATGTGTGGCAACGCCGCAATGGTACGCTGGAGGTGATTTCCGGTCGGCATCGTCTTGACCTGGCGAAACGCACCAATACGGAGATGATCGCTGCGTATGTGTACCCGGAGGATGCTGCTCACGATGCGAAGTGGGCACGGCTGCTGGACTACGAGCAGAACATGCAGGATGACCAGGCGGATGAGCTGACGGCGGCTATTTATGTGCGCGAGACGCAGCTCACCGATGAGGAGCTGACGCGGCGTGGTCTGACGCGTGGCGGTACGAAGTCTGCCCGCGGTATTCTGATTGGCCGCGAGGCGCGTGAGGATTTGTGGAGCCGTTTCCAGAGCAGGGCGGTTGACCCGCGCATGGCGGAGGCTATCTGCCGGCTGACCATGCACATGCCGGATGCAAGCCGCATCGATGCGATGCAGGCCATGGCCGCGGCTGACCTGGCCAAGGGCAAGAGCCTGGAGCATGTGGCGGCGAAGTTGCAGCTGATGGCGCATGCTGATGCTGATGGTGAGGCTACCCAGGGGCTGCTGAGTTTCGGGGAGAGTTTTGATGAGGCGCTGGAGCGGAGCGCTGAGTTTATTGCCCGGAGCATTGAGGTGATTAACAAGCATATTGCCGCGGTGACTAAGGCGCGTTCCCTGGGTAAGGGTGGCGTGAGCGAGCAGGAGGGTATCAGCGTGGGGCTGGATATGGACCCGAAGCAGCGCCTGGCTGAGCTGAATGAGCTGAAGGCCGCCTATGAGAAATGCGGGTTCCATGAAAAAATCCGCTTCCGCGCGCTCACCTGGGACGGCAAGAGTGATGTGGACCCGATTGGCGATTTCGCCAGGGACAAGGCCGAGGAAGCCGCGCTGAACGGCCCCACTGCTGAGGAGCTGGAGCAGCAGGCGCGTGATTCTGCGGCTGAGGCTACGGGGACGTTTGGGTTCTCAACGTATACTCCACGCGTTCTGCAGCGTTCATATGCTACGGATATTAACGGTAATAAGCTTGACGCAGATACCTTTATCACTACGCCTAACGGTAATCTGAATTGGTATGAGTTTCCGCAAGATACCAAGACGCAAAGGCTGCTGGCTTCCAGAAGAATTAAAAACCTTCCTATTCGGTTAAGAGTAGGTAAACAGAATAAGCGTGAACATGAGGGATTCGGCCTTATTCACATGCTGAATCATTTTGATGATTATGCAGAGAAGGGGGAGACTCCGTTATTGCACCTGTATAATACGCTTGCTAATCTTGTAAAAATCAGAGGTGGCGCGTATGGGCGCTATGATTTCAAGGGAGAGTACGATGGAAATGACAGCAAGCTGGTTGCCCAGCTAATAGAGGATGATGGGTGCTATTCTATTGTCTCATGCTACCCTGTTCAGATGAACCGCCTCCCGCAAGCGGGAGAGCTTGTAATTGGACGCGTACTATTCCAATTTCCGCCCAACAGCGGGACGGCCCAAATTCCTGTCGGCAAGTCGCAGAATAACGCTGTTACGACTTCCGCTGGCACTAATGGACAAGCCTCTACGAGCAATGTAGCACAGTATCCGGCGCAAGTCAATATTTATGATGTTCAGATTAGAGATTCTTCCGGAAATGTGATATTCCAGCAGCCTGTGGAGGCGAAGGCTAATTTCTCCGTTACCCGCAACCTGGCGGCGGTGCATAGCCTGAGTCCGGAGAAGTTCCTGAGCGCGCTGGAGCTGGGGGGCATGCCGATGCCGAGTGTTGCAATCACGCGTCTGGATAAGCCATATAGCTGGGGCGGTGATGGGAATATCATGCTGATAGGACGGCCGTCGATGGTGGACCCGGAGAAGGGGACTGAGGTGTTCAGCGCTGATGCGTGGACGGGGTATGTGCCGCGATTGGTGTACAAGGCGGCTGGCAAAGAAGACAGAAGTTCGGCAAGTGTGGACTTGTACGATATTAAGGGGAAATATCAGTACGCGAAGGATGGAGATAATACTCTGCATTCTCTTGATTACAGAATAAGTGAGGGAGAGAAAACGGAACGCTATGATATGAGCGAGAAATTGCGCAGCGCAGCTGGCAAGGTGTTGTTTGCGTGGCAGAGTGGATACCGCCCGCGTCCGAAGATGAAGAATGCAAAGCTGAAGCATGAGTGGTTGACGCGTAAGATTGCCCAGGATCTGATGTGGTATGCTCAGTTGCCGAGAGAGGAGTACGAGAAGCGCATGCATGAAATGGATGCTGTGATTATGAATGCTGTGGCGCAGTATTATGCCAATAAGAGTATTGTGAAAAATGCAGCTACGCCAGAGATGCGCGAGAAACGACTTAACACATGGGTGGATTCAGCGATGAGAGCATTTTGGCGGAATACGCCTATTCTTCTGAAGCAAGAGCTGGGAGACGTTGCGAATATAGGCAAACGTGTGTTGGATACGCAGGCTAATTTGGAGATGTTGGCAAAGTTTGCCGATAAGCACAAGCGCGCATTTGAAGCATGGGTTGAGGAAAAGCTGAATAAGTGGTATAGCAAGGAGCGTTATATTGCCGATACTAAGAAAGAGGCTACGCTGGATAATATAACGGAGTACATGCTGCTTAAGAAAGGCAGAAATAAAGAGAACGATAAGTTCATCGGCTATGGGCAGGTGAGGGCTATGCGGGCGCAAGAAATGCGTAGTCTGGAGGACATTAAAGAACAAAGAGAAAAGCTGGTCGATACTAAAACGAGCAATGAGCAGAAGTCTGAGTCTAATGAACTGATGTATAATTGGCAGTATTATGCCGGCCAGATTTTGAACAGGAACAAGACATGGCATGATACTGATGTGTTTGATGATTTGATGCGCGTGCTGGCTGAGGTGAAAGGTGAGCCCAGTGCGGAAAAGCTGCGTGTGGCTGTTGCTAGGAAGTTCCGCTATGAGACTCGCACAAAGGTACAGGAGCTTTTGAACAATGAGAAGGTGATTGGCTATGGTGTGGAGGCGCTGAAGAGTCTGCGGTCTGAGCTGGAGGACTACATGGAGGCTGTGCCGCAGCGGGCGGTGCAGATGAATGAGTGGGAGTACGCGGTGATGCCGGAGAGCCTGAAGAAAAATAAGGCTGTGATGACAGGGCTGCGCGAGAATGGTATTCGCCCTCGATTCCATGATGGTACAGAGGAAGGACGCAAGGCTGCGCTGGCCGGGCTGGTGAATGATGCTAAGGTGAGCTTCTCCGTGGTGGGCGAGAAAGCCGCCAACTGGGACAAGATAAAACATCTGGCGTTCCGTGGGCGGGATGACGGTAAGCTGCGCGTGGAGATTGATGCGAGCCAGGCGAAGCTGAAGAGCATGGCCGTTTCCGGCAATGCCGGTGATGAATATAGGCAGCTGGTGGCGGGTAAAGAGATGACGTTTGAGACGGCGGCTGCGCTGGATAAGCTGCGGGAGCAGCAGCGGTTGATTGAAGAGGCGGAGTCATTCCTGCTTGAGCGAGACGATATTGAGGGCTGCATGGCGTTCAAGGCGGAGCACGGCATGGATAAGGAGTGGTGGGCTGCTAACACGGAGTTGAGAGAGAAGGTGAAAGCGGTTGTGAAGAGCCGCTTACTGGACGCCGGTGTTACCGGTGAGGGGAAGTTCGGCGGCTTGGTCAAGCCCCTCAGTCGGCTGATGGGGCTAATCATGGAGAGCCTGGTAGAGGGCAAAGTGAATGAAGATGTGGCGAGCGAGCTGGATGCCATGAGCAGATATCGAGCCATGACCCTGAGCGATGCATTGGATTACCCGGAGTTATATAAGGCCTATCCTGATTTGAAGTGGCTGCCTGTAAGTGTTGAGAACTTAGGGGCGCGTACAGCAGGACGCTTGGTCTGCATGGGTGATTATCCGGCGGAGATAAGGGTAAATGAGATGTTGAATGCAGATGAGATGCGCAGTACGCTCTTGCACGAGATTCAGCACGCTATTCAGTCGATTGAGGAGTTTGCCAAGGGAGGAAACGCAGATTCGGCACGAGAGCTGCTGGAGCGACAGATCCGACAGTATAGGATTCGGCTGGAGCACTTGCGCCACGAGCAGAGGTGGCTGTATGCAGTAGATACAGCGAAGGATCATTTGCAGCGCATGGTGCGCGTTTTGAAGAGACCGAGAGCTATTCTGAAGATGGGTGAGCGATTCGCGGTGCGTGAGATGCAGCATGTGGAAACGATGGCCGCCCAGGCTGTAGAGATGATGTGGAACGAGTACAGAGAAATGTCCATCAGGGATTATGGTGATTCTGTGGCCTATGCTCCCGGCGAAGGGTACAAACTGCCGGGGCGAGGCAGCGAGGTGCCGACGCTGGCTGCGGTGGAGAAGCTGCTGGAGAAGGTGAAGTCCCTGCCTAGCAGACGAGCCGGGAAATTACGAGGCCGTAGGCAGAAGGTAGAAGCTGATATCAAGCGGCTGTATGAGGAGAACCGGGCTAAGCTGGATATGGACGGCATGGTGGCACATGAGCTCTACTTGCGTCTGGCTGGCGAGATTGAGTCTCGCAATGTGCAGCTGCGGCGTGACTGGACGACGGCGGAGCGTGCGGCGCTGCCGTTTAATGAGACGCTGGAGTATCCTGGTGAGGCTCTGGTGGCATTCTCCGTAACCAGTATGTCTGAGGCCGCGCAGGGACTGCTGGAGGGTAGCGCTATGAAGGTGACGCGTGCTGCTGACCTGATAAAGGATTTCAACGCACAGATTGCCAACTGGAACCGGGTGGCTGCCAGCAAGGAGGGGCGTGCAGATACCCGCACCGGCGCGGAGATGTTCGGTGCGGTCCAGGCCTTGCTGAGTTCTGCCCGCAAGGTGCTGCCGGATGGATACCGCGGTAATGTGCATACGCTGATGCAATGGGCCAGTGTGTACGCCGGCATGGCGGAGACAGGCCAGCTGCCGGCGGCGGGGGCGCTGAAGGGCAATGCAAAGATTCTGGATGCGTTCCGCAAGAAGATGCTGAATGAGACGGCCATGGCCGCTGATAATGCCGAAGCGGAGGCGATGCTGGCCAGCATTGGTGAGCAGAAGCTCAATGAGGTAATGGTGAAGGTGCTGCAGCAGGTGCGCGGCCAGCTGGCGAAGTTTGCCAAGGACGAGCTGTGGCAGAAGATGGGCAAGGTTATCCAGCACGCCAAGGCCAAGGAGGAACAGGGCAAGAAGAGCAAGCGCGGCAAGATGAGCGCGGTGGATTATAAAAAGCTGGCGAAGTATGAGCAATATCTGGCCATGGATGTAGAAACCGTGCGCGAGGAGCTGGACGGCATGCAGGGCAAGCTGAGTAATGCGGATGCTGACCGCGCTGCTGTGCTGGAGGCCGAGATGGCTGAGCTGAGCCTTTACGGCGGCTGGAAGGGTATGAGCTTGCAGCAGGCTGTGGCAGCGTACCAGGCCATGGTGCTTTTCTGCGCTACCGGGCGGAGCAACTGGCAGCGTGTGCTGGATAAGCGGAAGGCGGAGATTGAGTTCCTGGCTCGGGAGATGGGGCGAGCGCTGCCGACTGACCGGACGGCAAGTGAAACCCGACTGGCAGAGCACACTAAGTTGCGGAAGGCGATGCGCCGTCTGCCGTATGGGTGCATGAGTTACAGCCAGCTGATGCTGGCGTTGAGTTCCCGCCTGGGTGAGGGATTCTGCTTTGACCGCATCCAGGAGATGACTGATGCGAACGCTGCGCTGCTGAATGCAGAAAAGTCACGCATGGGCTGGATGTATGAGCTGGTGCAGAAGGTGAGTGGACGCAAGGGTGAGCTGGCTTGTGAAAAGTGGCTGGCTGATTTCGACACTCCGCATGATACCGGCATTGTTCTATCGCCCATGGCCTGGTGCGAGGTGGAGATGACGGTGGAGGCGGCAGAAGCCTGGCTGGCCCTGGGCAAGGAGGAGCGCGAGAAGCAGTGGGCCGAGCGAGAGGCTGACGAAAAGCGGTTGAAGCGCAATCTGCGCCGTGAGCGCCCGATGGTGCCGGAGGCTTTGCTGCCGGAGTTGCGCAAGGCGGTGAAGGAGTACAAGGAGAATCCGCGCAAGAGCAGCGGCAAGGTGACTGTTCGTGGCGAGTATGAGGACAAGGGACGCGCCAGGACGCTGACCTGCAGCCGGGATGGTGCCTTGTATGCTATCCTGCTGCATGAGCAGAGTGATTATCAGACGGTGTTTGGCCGGCCTGGTGAGGTGATGGAAGCGGGCTTGCTGTACCGGGAAGGCCTGAATACGCCTGAGAAGATTCGCCAGCTCTACGATTATGTGGGCCCGGCGGGGCTGCGCTATGGGTACGCTCTGCGCGAGAAACTGCATGAGCAGGGGCTTACGGTGGCGCAGGTGTTTGAGGCTCGTGAGGGGATACCCTTCAAGTTCCGCGATAATTATTTCCGCGCGAGTTTTGACCGCCTGGCGGTGCAGGATAAGAATCCGTTGACTGATGGCAAGGTGAATGGCGTGGGCGGCGGTAAGTACGGCATGCTGATAAACCGCGTGGCCCACCACCAGGAGGCTGCCAAGTGGGATATGGGCGCAAGCATGGTGTTCCTGGCGGCGAGTCTGGAGCAGGATAATTATATCTTCACGAGCCACATTACTGACCGCTGGAGGAAGCTGCTGCTGCAGCGCGAGTTTGCCACGAAGCTGAAAGCCTACCTGGGCGATGATGTGATGAAGAAACTGGTGGCCTGGCTGGATGTGATAGACGGCGCTCCGCTGGATAACATGAGCGCGTTTATGAACCTGAGCCATTGGCAGGGATTTTTCACCGGCGCATGGGCGGCCAGCGTGCTGAATGGTAACGGTTACGTGCTCATGAAGCAGAGCAGTGCGCTGCTGCATGGCTATGCTGCCGGATATGTGCCGGAGGCTATCAAGGAACAGGAGGACGGCGTGCGAGAGGTGGCGCATCGGCATATCGGATTCCTGGAGTTCCTGGGACAGGCTGTGGCCGGCGGGGCTATTTCTGCCAAGGAGCTGGAGGATAGTCCGTATTTCCAGGCTCGCCGCACGGCGGTGGGCAAGGGCGTGGCCACGCAGGGGCACATGGATGCCGGGCGTAAGCGTAGTGCGCTGGCCTTGCCCAGCGAGAAGCTGGGTGAGTTGATAGAGAAGTTGGATGCCTGGCTGAACCGGAAGACTGCGCGTGCGCTGGTCAATGCATTCTACGCCGCCAGCAAGAAGCTCAATGAGAAGCATGGCAATCTGCTCACGGAGGAGCAGTTGCGCGAAGGGGCGCTGCAAGCCGTTGGCCGCATGCTGGAGCTGGGCGCTCAGCCGCTCACCAGAACGCAGAAAGGTATCTTCCAGAATGGTAGCGGCATGCTCGGCAAGATGACCTTTGCCATGAAGAGCGAAAGTATCAACAAGCTGGGGCTCATGAGTGCCCAGTTGGTGCGTGGCGAGCGTGTGAGTCCGGTTGCGGCCTGGGTATCATTCGGCCTGGTCAATGCGGCGATTGCGTTCCTGATTAGCAAGATGCAGGGAGATGATGATGACTGGAAATCCGATGTGGCCACTGCTGCCACCAGCACAATAACCGGCCCGCTGAGCGCCGTGCCGGTGCTGGGCGAAGGCATCGCTGCGCTGGCCGGCATGATTACCGGCGAGCGCGTCTATTCCAGCAACCTGGGCAGGCAGATACTGGATGTGGAGGGTGTGGCTACGCAGGCTCGGAAATTGTACCGCCACCATGCAGATGAACGCGAGATGACCTGGGAGCAGTATTTCCAGACTATCACAGGGCTGCTGAGGGCATCAGGCGCGGGCTTCGGTGCATTCTCCCGCAGCGGGTCGGAAGCACTCAGTTCTTTTGGATCACTCGCGCTGAGTGCCGCTGCCGGTGCAAATGTGTCACGCGCGGGCAAGGATATACTCTGCACCGTTGGCCTGCTTGACCGCCCGAAGAAGAAGGGTCGCGCGAAGTCCAGGACAAAGACGAAGGCCGGACAGAGAACAAAGAGGAAGAAGTGAAAAATTATCGGCTAATTTAGCCGATAATTAGCTGCAATTAGCCGATAAAAAGCTGAACACCCACCAAGGAGGTTTGGTGGGTGTTCTGAAAATCCTTTGGCTGTCAAGATACGTGATTGTAAAAAACAGACTTCCGCTGGCGCAGGAAACTCACTCTGTGAGAGGGCGTTGGAAAAAGTGTCATAAAATCTGCGCGAAAATTGCGCGAATATAGCGCAAGCGGTTTATGGTCAATGCAAATTATCCCGTCGGGGCTGTTTGCTTATTTTCTGCTAATAGCGCTAATAGTTTATTTTGCTTGATTTGTGGGGCGTTATTGTTGTTAATAGCGACAGTTCGCTGCGCGAAAATTGCGCGAATCGGTGAGCGAAAAGTGAGCGAAAATTTCTAATTTAGCTCAATAAGTATGGAAAAGGATTGTTTGGTGCCGGGTGGAGCACGTTACCTGTACAAAACTCAATAAGATTGAGCGTATCAGAATGATGTACGAACAAAAACCGGGTAAAATCCGCAAAGCTGGTATTATGGCAGTTTGTCTGGATATCAGCGTCTCCCTCATCGAACGCACCTTGAAACAGATAAAAGTTTAACCCCTGTTCTATATTGCATCGGATGGAGGTTTACCACATGTAGCACCCCGGGTTTCAAAGCAGGCTTCACCAGTGGAATGACGGCCAAGGGAAACAAGAAGATACTCCGGCTGCGACATGTCTACGCCGTGACGAGCTGCAGGGGCAGGATGAGAGATGGGGCTCATTCCTGCCCGGCCTCGGAGAGGTCCTGGTCTTGCAAATCCTGGGAAACAATATATCGGGTTAATAGTTCTCGGGCAGCCTTTTCAGTGGGTAATTCAGGAACTTCCGGGCCACATGCCTGCCGCGCGGCAGCAAGCGATGCTACCTGGTTTTCTATGCATTCTCTCATGACCTCTTTTTCAATCCCCATGAGACCACCTGCGTCAAGCAGGGTTTGAAGCAGCTCTGTCTTGCCGTTAGCAACAGCAATGCGGTATGCCCCGCAGATGGGCTGATATTTCACCGCGCCGGAATCGGGAGGAAGAACAGGATTTGCCCCTGCAGCCAACAGTACGCGAGCTGCATTCAGATGCTCATCAGTGTAATAATCCCCGAACCGGTAGCAGAGCATGGATAAAGCGGTCATGTGGCATTTATCTGCCCGACGTTCCCAGCGAATCATGTGGTTGACATCGGCTCCTCCATCGATAAGTGCCTTTACCGCATCTGTATAGCCACGCTCAGCTGCAACCATGAGGGGCGTGATTTTAGCTCGTCCGCTGATTTGCGTGGCATCTGCTCCTGCGGTCATGAGCAGGCGAATGATGTTTGCATGGTTATTGATGGCTGCGAGCCAAAGTGGCGTTTGTCCGTAGGAATCTGCCACAGCATTGGGATTTGCACCGAACTCCAGCAGCAGACGAACCGCCTCTGTATGACCGGCCTGTGAAGCGAGGTGCAGTGGTGTCAATCCCCCTTCTCCCTTTGCGTTGGCATTTGTCCCCTGTTCCAGCAGGCTTTGAATGTACTGCGTTTGTCCTTGCGAGGCTGCTGCCAGTAGCGCATTTTCGGATTCATTCCGCTGGCATGCGGTGCATAACACCGCAGCAAGGCACAGGACTGTGGTGGTCAGGATTCGGGGGATGGCGGGCATCATGGTTTTTTTTTATTCATATTACATGTCCGGCTGCTTCTTTATTCGGGCACGATCCACTCCTGCGGGTCAGATACACGACCACCAGCGCGGAAAGAACGGATAACACGGCCGGCAGCAGCCGGAGTTCCCATCGGAAGGCATAGGGCATCACCGCACCCAAGCCGAAAATGATGGTCGGTAAATACAGCAGCGCCGCAAAACGGGCAGAAAAACAGGGGTGACTTCTGCGCAGGCATATCATGAGCAAGGGAAGTAAAATCAGCAACAACACAATGGGAGATAACGGAATCGAGAGCCGCAACATCGCATAGAGACTCAGCAGAAAAATAACAATCACGGCAAGGCGCAGCGATATCCATGAGTTCCCTCCCCGTTTTGACTGCTCGCGATGAAAGCGAATGAACAGGGTCAGCAGAGCCCACGCTATCGGTGTGCAAACCACTGCCGACATGCAGGAAAGTTCGAGCCCCAACCCATCATAGCCATACATATCCCCGATATCCCGGATATCTTCGAAATCTTCCTGCAACAGCCACCCTGCATGCGCATCATTAAAATCCAGAGTATTCCCCCGCTGTCTGGCGACCGCATACAGCGGGTAGGTCAAAATTCCGGGGCTCAGCGTCCGAAAGCGCACATGCGCAAAGAGCGCACCGGGAGATTCGGATTCACGCCAGAGGACAACACCGGGCTCAGGCTCTTCTCCCTTTTTCCGTAACACTTCCGGCCACTGTTCTCGGGGCGGAAGCGGCAGCAGCGGAGAATCTCTATCCGGGTCAAGGAATCGTCCCGCATGCAAGAGAGTAAATGCTCCGGAACGCATTTTCGCCGGGGAAACGCAAGTAGTTCGAATACCGTCCATCATACCTTCAGAAAGAAGGACATCCACCACATCACCGGCAATGAACTGAGTTCCCTCGCCCTCACGGTCAGAATCGACCACCTCTCGGCTCAGTACGAGGAATCTGCCCCGCATGCCGAATAACGTATCCTCCACCTCATCATCCGAATGAATCTCTGTTATTTTCAACTTCACCAGCTTACCCTCCAGCTTCGGGTTCACGGTGTTCACATCGGCCGCATAGACGTGCTCCTGACTCCACTCCTCCAGTGACAGAGAACAACAACACCCCGACGGCATCAGCAACAGAAGAATCAACAGGCCAAGAATCGTCATGAACAGAGTAGCCACTACGCTGTTCGCTTGTGTTGTCTGTGATTGTTGATGCTCCATTTTCTTGCCTATCATAATACTTCTCGGCACCAAATCCGCAAGAAAAAATTGCAGAAAATGTGCGAGTTGTAAAATCAAATGCGACATCGGAATAAACTGGCGCCTTTCTTTCGACACTTAGAAAGCTAATTTAAGCCCCTTCTTCTCGTGTTCATCAGGCGTATGTACGTGTTATATCACTCTGTATCCTCGGATGTCAATCCATTTTTGGCGCGATTTTGTAGCGTAGGCT
>JAZNIZ010000007.1:0-11285 GCA_045577775.1 Akkermansia sp.
TGCCGGATTACAGCGGCGTGGCCGATGCCCTGGTGCAGGCCAACTGGGGCCTGGTAGAAACCAGCCGAGCCTTCGTGAACACCATCGCCAACCGCAGCATGGCGGTGCAGCTGGGCAGCGGTGAGCGCGCCGTGTGGGCCAGCGCCATCGGCGGCAGCAGCCGCAGCAGCAGCGCCGGTGGCCACGCTGGGGCAGACACCAGCATCACCGGCGGCGCCCTGGGTATGGAAACCCAGCTGGGCGAAAACAGCCTGCTGGGTATGGCCCTGGGGCATAGCTGGACCCGCGTGAGCGCGCACGGCTTTGGCAAGATTAAGCAGGATACCCTGCACGCCGGGCTCTATGGGCAGACCAACTGGGGCGTGCTGAGCGCCGACTGGAGCGCCGCCTATGGCCGCAGTGAGTCGAAGAGCATGGGCAGCAGCTGGGATCAGCAGAGCTTCCAGCTGGATGGGCGCCTGAGCTACAACCACGCGCTGACGGATAACGTGCTGCTGCGCGGCTTTGCCGGTGCGCAGTACTACAGCCACAATAGCGACAAGGTAGAAGGTATAGACACGGGCAAGGTGCAGAACCTGCGCGCGGAAATCGGCGTGGGCATCGTGCGCGCCACGGCCAAGAGCAGCGTATATGCCGAGCTGGCACTGCACCACGACATCGTGCGCGATAACCCCGAAGTGCGCGTGCCTGATGGTCGCCGCTACCACGGCCTGAACCCCGGTCGCACGGGCATCAACATCACCGTGGGTGGCAGCTATGCGCTGAGCGACCAGTGGAGCCTGAACGCGAGCTACACGGCAGAAATCGTAGAGAACGCCACGAGCCACAGCATCAACGCCGGCGCCACATACAAGTTCTGATAGAAAAAGTACATGCAGAGACAGGTCACATGGCAAAGGGCTATGTGACCTGTTTTTTTTGTCAGATTGTCGGTAAATGGTATTCAAGGAACGCAGTTTTGGCTTGAATCCGGGGCATTATGGTATAGAATAAGTGCGTTATGCTAGATATTCGTATTGTCCGAGAGAATCCCGAATATGTGAAGGAACGAGTGCGTCTGCGAGGTGGTGATCACTGGATGCTTGTGGATAAGGTGCTTGAGTGTGATGTGAAGCGCCGTAGTGCAGAAACGGAAAAGCAGGCTCTTTCTCAGGAACGTAATAGTTCATCCAAGCTGATTGGGCAGATGATGAAGGAAGGTCGCCGCGAGGAGGCCGAGGTGCTCAAGAAGCGCATGAGCGAAGTGGGCGACCGCATTAAGGAACTGGATGCGGTGGCTTCTGCTGCTGCCGAGGAGCAGGAGGCTTTGCTGCTTTCCATTCCTAATATGCCGCACGATGCCGCCCCGGTGGGCGTGGACGAAAGTGCCAATCCCGAGCTGCGTGTGTGGGGTACCAAGCCCGAGATTGCCGAGCCGAAGGACCATGTAGAGCTGGGGACCAGCCTCGGCTTGTTGAATTTTGAGGATTCTGCCCGTATTTCCGGCTCCGGTTTCATCGTATACCGTGGCAAGGGTGCCCGCCTGGAGCGCGCTCTCATCAACTTCCTGCTCGACACGCAGACCGGCGAGAACGGTTACGAAGAAGTGGGTGTTCCCTTCATCGTGAAGCGCGAGTGCATGTACGGCACGGGCCAGCTGCCCAAGTTCGAGGAAGATATGTACGGCCTTGAGGAGAACAGTATGTTCCTGGTACCCACGGCTGAAGTGCCTGTTACGAACCTTTGCCGCGACCAGATTTTCAAGGATGCCGACCTGCCTATCAAGATGACGGCCTATACCCCTTGCTTCCGCCGCGAGGCTGGTTCTGCCGGCCGCGAAAACAAGGGCATGATTCGTGTGCATCAGTTCGACAAGGTTGAGCTGGTGGAAATCTGCCGCCCGGAGGAAGGCTTTGCCGAGCTGGAGAAGCTGACCAGCCACGCCGAAAGCATTCTGCAGAAGCTGGGGCTGCATTACCGCGTGATTGAGCTTTGCACAGGAGATGTTGGTTTCTCATCGGCCAAGACCTATGATATTGAAGTGTGGGCACCGGGGCAGGGTAAATATCTGGAGGTTTCCAGCTGCTCATGCTTTACCGATTACCAGGCCCGCCGTATGAAGCTTCGCTACAAGGATGCAGATGGCAAGATTCGCACCCCGTACACGCTGAATGGTTCTGGTACAGCATTGCCTCGTCTTTTTGTTGCACTGCTGGAGCAGTGCCAGCAGCCTGACGGTTCGGTGAAGATTCCTGCTGCGTTGGTTCCCTACTTCGGCGCAGAGTGTATTTCTCCCAAGGCCTGATTTTAAGAGATTCACCACTTACCACCTGAGACTGAATTATGAGCGAAATGATAGATACGATGGGGCCCATGTTCTGGCCCATTCTGTTCTTCTCCGTTCTGGCTCTGGCTGTTCTGGCAGAACGTCTGTTCTACTTTCACCGTATTAACATTAACTCCGGTGATTTCCTGCGCGGCCTTTCGTCGCTTCTGCGCTCCGGTCAATACGAGGAATGCCTGCACGAGGCTCGCCAGCTTCCTGGCCCCATGGCTCGTGTGGTGGAGGCTGTGCTCAGTCGTCCGCGACTGCCGCGACATGAGCTGCGGGAGATTGCGCTTGAGTCCAGCGAGGTGGAAGTGTACCGCATTGAGCGTAACGTGCGCACACTGCTGGTGTGTGCTACGGTGATGCCGCTGCTGGGCGTGCTGGGTACGTTGCTTTCGCTGGTGAGCTTTTATGAGCAGCCAGGTGTAACGGACGGCGCGGCAGCAGCTCCGGAGGTGGCCGATACATTGCAGCAGGCTTTGCTGCTTTCTTCGGCAGGTATAGCACTTGCCATTCCTGCGTATCTCTTCTATATGTATTTGGCTTCTCGTGCCCGCAAGCTCATTAACCAGGTAGAGCGTGCCGGTCTGGAATGCGTGCATATTATTGCAGATGCCCGCGAGGACGCCTTGCTCAGACAGGCCGTGGAAGAAGCCAAGACCGCGGTTCGGGGCTGCATGGCACCAGCCGAAGACGAAAGCAAAGCAGAGCAATAAAAACAAGTTGCTGAGTCATTAGCTCCTGTCTCCCATGCGTCGCGTTCGTTCCACTCTCAAAAATGGAGGCTCACCAATTGTGGTGATGGCCGGGATAAATCTTTTCCTGGTGCTGTGTGTCTGCGTGTTGCTGACCAATCACCTGACTCCGCGTTATGGGGTTACTGTGCAACCGCAGAATAGCCGGTTTGTCATCGGTTCATATGACCGCGATAACATGCACATTGTATCGGTTGCTCCGGGGAATGTGCCGCGTCTCTACGTGGGTTCAGAGCTGGTGAACGGTGGATATGAGGGGTTTGAGGAGTTTCTGACCTCACTGGATGTTCCAAATCCTTCCCGCGTGTCAATTGTGCTGGTAATAGATAAGGCCGTGTCGGCCGGGGCGGTGCAGCGTTTGACCGATATGGTACTGGCACATGGTTTTACTTGCAGTTATGCCGGGGTGCCGGCTCTTGAATAAATGAAACGCAAGGAACACAGTTTGCTGTATCACACAATGCACAGCCGCCCCATGCCGGGGTGCCTGCCATTGTTCTTTCTGCTGGCCCTGGGGGTAACAGTGCTTATTCTGTGGTTGGTTCCGGTGCGGATGCCCCAGCGAGTGAAGCCTATGGGAGTGGGGGCCGTGTATAAGAAGGAGGGACGACTGGCAGATTTTGTGATTCGCCGCAATAGTCCGTTGCCTTTGTATCTGCCTCTGCATGTGGATCCGGAATACCAGGAGGATATAGCGGCTGCTGCTATGCCATTGCTGCAGCCAGTTAAGGTGAAAACGCCGCCTAGACAGGCAATTTTTGACGATGAACGGGATTCTGCCGTGCTGGATGCTACCGCACTTCTGGTGCTTCCTGGCGATGAATCAACAGCGACAACGCCGGAAATACCGGCTCCTGTTCCCGCCGCTGCATCAGACAATGGGGCAGGGCCTGTTTTCCATCCCGGGGTGGATAAGGAAGCCGATGCTGATAGAGAGGAGGTGCAGCCATGAGTATTCCACCTATGTTGCCGTCGGAGTTCTTTGCCGCGGTAGTGTATGCGGGGCTGGCTCTCGTTATTGGGGTTTTTGTGCCGGTTAAGATTACGGCTAAGTTGCGCCGCATTCGTCGGGCTCGTACGCATCTCACATGCCGAATCTGTGGTTTTCGCTTTCTTCGGCGCGATGCAGAGGGGAGCTGCCCGCATTGTCAGTCCCGGAACTGAGGTTCAGGGTTGAGGGCTCTGCTTTGCCTGGAGGCGGAGCAGGCTGTAGAAAGAATCAAAATCGGCGTCGGGAAGCGCAAATTGTTCACCGTTCTTTTCTGATAAGCGGAAACTCTCTAATTCTGATTCTCTGGCAATATATGGGGAGTCGAGAGGGATAGTGTATACTACTTGCCCCGCCTCATTCTGGAATTCGAGCCTTGAAGCTGCTGGCGGCAGCGGTATGAGCACGCTGTGAGGGGCCGGTTTCTCCCACGCGTGTCGGCTCATTGCAGGTAGTGGGAGTGCATGCTGAAGAAGTGCGCAGAGCCGGGCAAAGTCCTGGGAACCGAGGGGAATCGTTTCCGGTGTGCTTGTTGCATTGGTGTGCCGGATGACGGCGTGTGTGGCCTGGCTTATGCTTTCCTTCAATTTTTGAGGTGCAGAGCATCTTGTGCGGCAGATTCGGGCATAGCTATCCTGTGTGGTTTTGTATTTGAGAGCTGCGGTAATGGTGGGAAGCTGGTACAGGCTGGCAATATCCAGATCTGAGACGCACAGCAGGCTTGAGCCGTCTCGTTGGCAGTCTGTATAGCTTGCCAGAGAATATTTGTTCAGATCAAATATAAGCTCGCCGCCAGCACTGTATAGTCTGATGCCGGCGTCAGCTTGTGTCCAGTGGTTCATGGGAACCTTACCGGAGAAAGGCGCTTTCCTGGCACGTGAGAGAATGTCTTTCAGGATTTTCAGTTCTTCGGGTGTGAGGGGCTGGCAGCGCTCTTCCTTTTCTTCTCCGGGCAGGGGACTATTTTGCCTGGTGTAGACAACGGCCTGGGTCGCGTGCCGACTAGCATAATGCACCAATGCCAGATTTGAGCTTGCATGTGTTGAAAATGCAGAACTGTTTATCTGTTGGCGGGTCTGGCAGTTTGAGAAAAGCCCTGCCAGAAGCAGCATGATCAGCCACCGATCCATATATAGGAGAGAGAAAAAAAGAGGATGGCGTTAGGCGAGCGTGCGCTCCACCATGGCGTAGGCACTGTGGTTGTGGATGGATTCAAAGTTTTCCGCCTCTACGCGATACCAGCTGAAGGCGTTGTACCGTTCCGTTGCCACTGCAACATTGCGCACCAGGTCTTCTACAAAGACCGGGTTTTCGTAGGCCTGATCAGTTACGTACTTTTCATCTGGCCGCTTCAGAATGCTGTATAGCTGGCAGCTGGCGCAGCCCTCAATCAGGTCAATCAAATCTTCAATCCAGACCGCCTGGCCGGAGAATCGCACCGAATAGGTGACAATGCCACGCTGGTTGTGGGCGCCATGTTCGCTCATGGCCTTGGAGCAGGGACACAGGGTGGTGACCGGTACCTTGATGGTAAGGGTGAATTGCCCGGGGTGGCCCACTTCGGCGTCAATCACGAAGCGAACTTCGTAATCCATCATCCCCTCCATGCCGGAAACTGGTGCTTTTTTGAGCCGGAAAAACGGAAATTCGATTTCTACACGAGCACGCTGGGCGTGTAATTTGTCCAGCAGTCGGTTGGGCAGGCGCACGGCAGTGCGCACATCCAGATATCGCTTGTGCTCGTGCAGCGCCTCCATAAAGCGGCTCATGTGAGTGCCTTTGTATTTTTCCGGCAGGTCGACCATGAGCGCCACCGTGGCTACGGTGGATTGCGTGCGCTGTTCCTTGTCGCTCACCACGATAGGGAAGCGCACACCTCTTACGCCCACGCGGTCAATGGAAATCTGGCGGGTGTCCAGTTCGTTCTGGGTGTCTTTGAGGTTCTGCATGTGAGTGGTGAGGAGGTGCAGGGATAAGTTAAAATACCGAGGGGGCTTGCAGGCCGAAGCGTACAAGCCCCCTTTCTCGTAATCAACGACAATCTGCCGTCGAGAACTCCTCCTGTGTTAGGGGAGCAGGTTCACGGCACGAGCACGGCGAATTTCGCGCGTGATCTTGCGGTGCATCTTGGCAGACACGCCAGTAACGCGGCGGGGAAGAATCTTGCCGGTTTCGGACGTGAACTTGGAAAGGAATTCCGGGTTGCACATGTCCACAGCGCCGGCGGGGATGTCGATGCGGCGGCGGGGCATGGTCTTGTTGCAGGTGCGGAAACGGATACGGCGTTCGACGCTCTTGAATTCGGTCATCATAATCGTATAGAAGTGCGGTAGGAGGTTTAGCGCATCTCGCGGTGCAGCGTGCGGCGCTTCAGGTAGGGGTTGAACTTAACCTTCTCCAGACGGCCGGGTGTGCGCTGGCTCTTCTTGTTGCGAGTGGTCACGTAACGGGAAGGGGTCTTACCCTCGGCCTTGGCCTCCGTGCATTCCAGAATGATAATATCTCTAGGCATAATTGCGAATTGTTGACTTGCGGGCGCACATTTTACACTATTCGTCGCTTTCGTCAAGAGAAATCGCATTTTCCATGTCATTTTGTAGGTCAGCATACCCGACATGGTCCTGTTTTTTGGCTCTGTAGTTGGCATAAGAGCCATATTTTTTCTCGTATTCCTCCTGGCATTTCACGGTGAGACGGCAGAACGGGCGCACCTGAAGACGCTTTTTGGGGATGGGGTCGAGCGAGATTTCGCAAATGCCGTAGGTACCGCGGCGGATGCGCTCCAGAGCGGCATCAATTTCGAAGAGTTGCTCGCGGTCTTTGTCCAGCAGGCGGATGGTGAGGTCGCGCACCTCGGCCTCGCTGCCAGCATCGCCAATGTGCTGACCGGAGGAGGAGGATACGTTCGAGGCGCCGCTGCGCAGGTGGTCACGGGTCACATTCTGCATATTGGGCAGCATTTCATCGCGCAGGTTCAGCAGCGCCTGCTTTTGTTCCTGCAGGAATTTGGGCCACTCGGGGTCAGCTTTCAGCAGGGCAAGTGTTTCCTTGAGCTTTTTCACGCGGGCTTTTTCTTCTGCCGTGAGCGTTTCGCGCACTGGAGTTTTTTTTGCAGCTGCGGTTTCTTCCTTCTTTCCTGTTTTGGGGGCAGACTTGGTCTTGTCTGCCGGTTTAGTGGCTTTGGTGGTTGCTTTCTTGGGTGTAGCCATATGCGTGTTGCATGAGTGCGTAGTGGTTCCGTTGCCGCAGGATACGGCGTGTGTGATTTTTCAGCTACTACCATAAGTCGGCATAAATTTCAAGTAAATATTGCTTGCCGGTTGAATAATTTTACGAATAACTGACAATTAGGTGAATTTTACGGAGGTTGAAATGCTTTCTCATTGCGTGGGATGGGTAGCGTGTGCTAAAATGCGCGAATCTATGGTGATGGAACGTAAGACTGGGGTGTTGATGCCGCTGTTTTCGCTGCGGCGTGCGGGTGATGCCGGCATTGGTGATTTAGCTGCGCTGGAGGAATGGATAGACTGGGCAGCCGCGCATGGTGTAGGCTTTTTGCAACTGCTGCCGGTCAATGCGCTGAGCGAGGACGACGCGCCCTCACCCTATTCAGCCATCAGCTCCGTGGCTTTGGAGCCGTTGTATCTTACGCTGGGGGATATTCCCGGTATGCCGGCAGAGTTGCCGCCATACCAGGATGATTTGCCGCCGCTGCAGCAGCCCGGTGGCCGTGATTTGGTTGACTACGCCCGCGTACGCACCTACAAGCGCCATTGGTTCAGGCAGGCCTGGCAGCGCTTTGAGACGGAGGATGAGTTTGAGCCGCTGCGCCGTGAATTTGACGCCTGGGTACACCGGCAAGGCATGTGGCTGGAGGATTTCTGCACCTTCCTGGTGGCCAGTTTCGGCTTTGGCACCATTGCCTGGTGGCTCTGGCCAGAGCAGAATACGGATGTGATTCGCCGTATTGTGGATGATTGTCCGGAATCGCGCCAGCAGAAGCGCCACCAGCAGTGGTTGCAGTGGCTTTGCGCCCGCCAGTGGGCGCGCGTGCGTGCGCATGCCGATGAAAAGGGAGTGTTGCTCATGGGGGATATTCCCATTGGCGTTTCCGTGGCGAGTGCCGATGTGTTCTTTGAGCGCTATCTTTTCGATATGAACTGGAGTGGGGGCGCCCCGGCTGAGGGTAATTTTGCAGAAGACCCATTCACGGCCAAATGGGGACAGAACTGGGGAATTCCACTTTACCGATGGGATGTCATGGAACACGATGGATTTGCCTGGTGGAGCCGCCGTGTGCGCAAACTGGCAGAGGTGTTCTCCATGTACCGCATCGACCATGTGCTGGGCTTTTACCGCATTTATGCCTTCCCTTGGATGCCGGATCGCAACGCGGAATTTCTGCCGCTTTCGGAGGATGAAGCCGCTGCCCGCTGTGGTGGCCGGCGCCCGGGGTTCCGCCCGCATGGTGACTGGAGTGAAAATGAGCGGCGCGATAACCTGACTCGGGGCGATTACCTGCTGCGCCAGCTGCTCAAGGCGGCACCCGGTGTGCGCGTTGTAGGCGAGGACCTCGGGTGCGTTCCGGATTATGTGCGCCCGGATTTATCCTACCTGCGGATTGCCGGGTTCAAGATTCCGCATTGGGAGATTACCCCGGAGCAGCAGATTGTGCGGGGCGAAACGTATAACCCCTGTTCCTTTGCTACCTATGCCACGCATGATTTCCCGCCCTTGTGCAACGATTGGAACGACTGGGCCGATGCCGTGCAGGAGGCTTATGGGGCTATCAGCGACCCCGCCATGCCGCCGGAGGTGCGGCGCGCTGCTCAGCAGAAAGGGCGCGATTGCGCGCGCGTTCTCTGCTGGCTGGGGGATTTTGCCGGGTTGCCTCACCGGGAGTGCATGGTTTCCTGGCACCAGGGAATCAAGGAGGCGCTCATCCGCGCGCTGCTCCAGTGTAATTCTGCCTACGCTGCACTCATGTGGACCGAGTTGTTCGATATTCCAGTGCGTCTGAATACTCCCGGTACCGAGGGCGGCACCAACTGGCGCCCCCGCATTCCCTTTACTGCTGCAGATGCTGCAGAAATGGAGCAGAGTGCCTGGCTTTGCCAGTTGTCGCAGTCTTCTGGTCGTGCGTAAGTTTTTTTTGTTGAACTTGTTACGCAAAAATGGCAGAATGCCTGGTGTGATAATGCCCCCCTACATTCCTCTATTTGCTCTGCTGGGAGCTCCCTGTGTGCTTGTAGCGCAGGAAGCAGCGGTGTCGCCCATGCAGGCTACCGATGCGCTCTGGCAGGCCATTGCCGAGCTGGACGCTCCGGGCATTCGCCAGGCCGCTGCTGCCGGAGCAGACCTGAATACGCCGCGTGCCGGTCTTTCTCCACTGGCGGCTCTGGTTTCATCTCCGAATCTGGAATATAGCCAGCGGCAGCGCTTTACCGATTGTGTGGCTGCGCTAACCCATGCCGGGGCCGATGTGCATGCCGTTTCTTTGACGCAGGTGCTTAATTATGATATTGCCATGATGCCGGTGAACTACTATTTTCACCGTCATGGGGTGAAGCTGCCCGCCCATACGCCCACGAAAATGCTGCACTGGGCCATCTGTGCCGGAAATCCCGAATGGGTACGCTGGGCTGTGGAATGTGGGGTCAATCTCAACCAGCAGCCCGACCCGGGCTCGCATCATTTTGCCTGGCGTACTCCGCTCGAATCTGCTTTGCTGGCGGGTGGTCCGCATTACGCCGGCAATAAGTATGGTACCCTTAAGATCATGCTGGATCTGGGGGCTGACCCCAATATGCCCATCCGTAGCGGTCATCTGCTCAATGTGGCCGATGATGCCGGAATCACCCTGTTGCTGGACGCCGGAGCCGAGCCAACCGGCGCGGATGCGTTCCTCGTGCTCACCCATGCCGGGGCTGAAAACCTCAGGCGTCTGCTGGCGGCCGGGTTGAAACCCGACTCCCGGAACAGTGCCGGAAAAACGCCGTTGATGTTCAGTCAGGACCCGGAGGCGGCAGCGGTGCTGCTCCAGGCTGGTGCCAATGCCAACGCTCGTGATATCGAGGGCTGCACGCCTCTCATGCAGGCTGTGCGCAACACGCATACCGGCGTGGTGCTGGTGCTCCTTTGCCAAGGGGCAGATGTCCATGCCCGCGATAAGCGGGGATGGAGCGCCCTGGATTACTGTCTCCGGTATTCCTACGATACGCCGCTGGAACTCTTGTTGCAGTCGGGGGCCCGTCTGGATGAGATTTCCCCGGAATCGGTTGATTTTGCACTGCGCCAATGCCGCACGAACGTGCTGCGCAAATTGCTGGCAAGTGGCTACGAGCTCACGCCGGAGCAGCGGGGGCCGTTTTTTCTGCATCTCGTCCGCATGAACTTCCAGCACCCGTCTGCTCTTGCGAATGCCTTTGCCTTTGCCCGCGAAATAGGGGCTGAGGTGAATGCCCGCGAGGGGCAGACTCAGGAAACTGCCCTCTTTACCGCCTGCCGCCGCTGGCGCCGCGATTTGCTCAAGGAATTGCTTGCTCTGGGGGCAGAGGTGAACGCCACCAATGCTGTCGGTCAGACGGCCCTGCAAGCCGCTCTGGCGGTGCAGCCGCAGCCGGAACACCGCGCCCAGTACGCCTTGCAGTGCATCAGACGGCTTCACGCCGCGGGACTGAATCTGAACCACTGCGATGCCCAGGGGAACACTGCGCTCGATTACGCAGTGCAATCCATGCCTGACTGCGTGGAGCAGTTGCGCTCCCTGGGTGCCAAAATAGCGTCGGAGTTGTAACCCGCTGCTTTTTCCTGGAATCGTAGCCTAGGGGGGGGCCGTTTACCTGGTCTCCTGGGGGATGGATGGCGGTGTCATGGTAATGGAGATTTTTTTTGCTGTATTCAAAAAAAAATCTTGCCATGGCAGAAAAACAGAAATAAAATCGCGGTGCTTGAGCGCTGCATATACGGCATATGCGTTGTGTTCGCGTAAGAGCCGTCTCTCATGAACCTCATCCACTAGTTGTGGAAAACAGAGAAACAATAAAAAACAATAAAAAACAATGAAGACATTATTTGTTACTCTCGCCGTGATGAGCACGGCTGCCGTTGCCCTGGCTCAGGGGCCTCTGCATGGCCATCACCATCACCATGGCCATCACCATCACCATGGCAAGCCCCACCTCCATAAGCCTGGCATGCCTGTCCCCGGCCACATGCACAAGCCCGCACCGCA
>JAZNIZ010000008.1:0-55800 GCA_045577775.1 Akkermansia sp.
CGTCAAATTTGTCGTCCGGCACACCAAAAGCATCAATTTCCTGACTATCCAGGAGTGGGATTTGCCGGATGAGCACCAGAATGTGCTCAAGGATGAGGTTATCGCCATGCAGGGAGAGCAAAGCAAAGCCTACAAAGACATCCTGCGCCGTGTTGTGGCACACAATGATGAAGGGGATTATGATGTGGAGCTGCTCTGCAATGATTTTGAGCTGGAATGTCATCAGATTGCAGCTCTCTACAGAGCCCGCTGGCTCATAGAAAGCTTTTTCAAGGAAATCAAGCAACTATTGCGGATTAAAAGCTTTATGGGAACAAGCGCTAATGCAGTGCTGATACAAGTCTGGACGGCAATGATAGCTTTTCTTCTGGTCAGATATCTCTAGACTCTTGCGAAACAAAGAGAAATTAAGTGGAATACATCAAATCTGGTCGTCTTTTTACGGCTTAATCTACTCAATAAAACCAATCTATGGTATTGGCTTTACAATCCGTATAAAAGCATACATGCAAAGCCCCCTGATTTGCATCAGGGGGGGCTATTTGCCAAAAACAGCTGATGATTTTCGCTATTCTTTGATATAGGTACGCTCTACTTTAGGATGTCTACCTATTTTGGACAGCTATGCTCTGTTTACCAGGCACTGGCATTTCAAGGATTTTGAATTACATTGCCATTGGGCTTAGTGGGTACAGAAGTAATGCATTACGGGCTATTTTTTTTGGGGGGGGAGAATAGCCGTCTGATTCTCAGCGTATCTTATGCGCTGATGCAGACAGAAGGCCTACGCCCGATATGGCGGGCTCTGTATTCCTGAACAGGAGAAGCAGAAAGCCTGCATGCACAAGGCATGCAGGCTTTCTTGTGATGTTTCGTTCGCGAAACGGCGTACTATTAGCGGGAGTAGAGTTCCACGATGAGCTGCACGTTCACGATGGGAGCAATCTCCTCAACGGAGGGGATGCGGGTCACCTTACCGGTGAGCTTGGCGGTGTCAACCTCCAGCCAGTCGGGGGTGGTGGCGCTGGCGGCAAGCTCAACGAAGCGGTTGGCCAGAGCCTGGGAGCGAGCCTTGGCAGCAACGCTGATGACGTCGCCAGGCTTGCAGCAGTAGGAAGCGATGTTCACCTTCTTGCCATTCACGGTCACGTGGCCGTGGGACACCATCTGACGAGCAGCGGCGCGGGTAGTGGCGAAGTTGAGGCGATAGATGATGTTGTCGAGGCGGGTCTCCAGAAGCTGCAGGAGGATATCGCCAGTCACGCCACGACGACGGGAGGCTTCCTCATAATACTTGCGGAACTGGCCTTCGAGCACGCCGTACATGAAGCGAAGCTTCTGCTTTTCGGCAAGCATGATGCCGTAGTCAGACTTCTTCTTGCGGCCGGCGCGGGCACCGTGCTGACCCGGAGGGAAAGGACGACGGGCAAAAGCCTTGGAGGCACCGAAGAGCTCAACGCCGAAACGGCGGCTGATCTTGGCGGTAGGACCTGTGTAACGAGCCATAATGTTTTGTTATCTTTCTTGGTTTTAGTTAAACGATTAGGCGCGACGAGCCTTGGGAGGACGGCAACCGTTGTGGGGGATGGGGGTCACGTCGGCGATGGAGGAGATTTCCAGACCGATGGCCTGCACGGCACGCACAGCGGACTCACGACCGGAACCCGGTCCCTTCACGCGAACCTCGACCTCCTTGAGGCCGTGGCCCATGGCCTGACGGCAAGCGTCCTGGCACACAACCTGACCGGCATAAGCGGTGCTCTTGCGGCTGCCCTTGAAGTTGAGCTTGCCAGCGGAGGACCAACCGATAACGTTGCCCTTGAGGTCGGTCACGCTCACCACGGTGTTGTTGAAGGTGGAGGAGATGTGCACGATACCGGTGGTAACGTTCTTGCTGCCTTTAGCCTTGAGAATCTTAACCTTGTCGTCATCATCAGCGAGACCAAGCTCGGCAAAGATGTCACGACGAGCCTCGGGCTTCTTCTGTTCGACAGGAGCCTCGGACTGAACGGGAGCCTCAGCGGCCACTACGTCCTTCACTTCTTCCTGGATGGTTTCTTCAGCCATTTTCAGTTATTTTCTCTTAAAGGGTTAATTACTTCTTGGCGCCCACAGTCTTCTTGCGGCCCTTACGGGTGCGGGCATTGGTGCGGGTGCGCTGACCGCGAACGGGAAGACCCTTGCGGTGGCGGATGCCGCGCAGACAGTTGATGCTGGTCAGACGCTTGAGAGCCATCTGCTTCTCACGGCGCAGGTCACCCTCGATGAGGATGTTGTTGCTGGTGATAGCCTGTACAATCTTGGTCAGCTGAGCGTCAGAGAGCGTGCCAGTGCGAAGGTCCGGGGAGATACCGGCCTGCTCCAGCACCTTCTTAGCCGTGGAGGGCCCGATGCCGTAGATGTAGCACAGGGAGGCCTCAACGCGCTTCTCGTTGGGAATTTCGATACCGAAAAGACGAGCCATAGTGGTGTGTTATTATGAGTGATGTTTCTTTTTCGCCACCGGGTGGTGACAATTTGTCGGCGCAGATTCTACACGCTTTTTCCCTTTTTGCAAGCACAATTTCACAAAAATTACAACTTTGGGTAATTTTGGGATTTATTGCTATACAGAATACGCTTTCTCAGTCTTCCAGACGCGTTCTGAACATTAGCGGCGCGGGGTAGCCGGGTAGTTTTTCATATCCCACCTGTGGTCTTTCTTGATTTCGGCATCGGTGAGGCCGAAATAGAGGTGAGAGACAGGGTTCTGGTCATCCCAGGTGACATCGACATGATACCATTCGCCCTCCTCAAATTCGACAAGATTCCAACAATGCGGGCCACCGCTTTTTTCCGAACCCTGAATCACATGGCTCTTGATATCATTCATGGCCAGGAGGAGCCACAGAACACGAGTATATGCCCCACAGGCACCTTTTCCACGAGTAAAGACACTCACGCAGCTCTGATTGCGGATATTGCCACGGTCATACGAACAGATATCGGCCACTTCATCGTGCAGAGCCTTGATGATTTCCCTGCGGCTCATGCCGGGTTGCACAGCGCGCTCCACACAAGCTTCGGCAGCTTCAAGCGACTGGCGCTCGCGGGCATTCAATTGCTTTCTTAATTTCGGATTGCGATAGGCTGCGTACAGAATAGAGTTATCTGCCAGTGTGAGCTGAAATCTGATATATGGAGAATCCGACTTCCACTTGTAGCGATAATGCGTAGCGTAGTTGTAAAAAACGCTGTAGTTCAGCTTATTAAACGCTGTTTTCCTAGATTTGAAACTCCTTGCGAGGCGAAGATTCGTTTCTGTTTTCAACTTCATCGCCATGTTTTCAATCAAATCGCGCAGTTCATCGTACGACCCGATTGTGGGAGCAGACGAGCTCCTGTTCTCCTGAGAAAACGCGAGAGGAAGCAGCCCCAAGCAAGCCAGAGCAGCAAGGCAAAAGATAACTTTTTTCATATCGATAAAGTGTTTGTAAGCGTTGGAATAATGAGATTCACAAATTCAGCAAATGGGAGAATTGGTCAAATTTGAATGTAAAAAGTAGATTTCTTAATGTGAGAGCGCCCCGCGCCCTTGGCGCGGCCGATACACAGCATCTTTTCGTCTCGATTCTGCACCGTCTTCTTAATGATGCCAACGCGAAGCGTTCGTGTTTAATCCAGCTCCGGGATAGGGCGGAGCGCCGGGATCTCCGGGAGTGCCGCAGAGGTAGAACCACCGCCGCCGGTATATTTAGGCAACTGCGTGGGCTTGTAGGCTTTCGGCTCGGGGAATTTCTCCAGGGGGATTTCTACCGAATCCTCCTCAATATATTTAGCCTTGGGGTCGTTTTCAGTCCAGACAAAGGAAAGGAACTTGCTGCGTACCGGGTTGATTGTTTCCACGCCGACCTGGTATCCGGGCTTGCGGGCCACAATACCCAGGGTTTTATCCTGAGCCACCGTGGTCACGAGCGGAGTTGTACCGACAACCTCGCCATTAATGGTAATCTCTGCGCCCTCGGGGTAGGTATTGATGGCTAAATCCTTCTTACCCACACAGGAAATCAGAAGGAGAGAAACAACAGTTGCGCAGAAAATAGCTTTCATGCGGCATAGTTTAGCGCAAATGGAGCCGCGCAAGCAAGCACAAATTACAGCTTGCCTTTATATTCTTTATATGGTAGAGTGGTGGGCAATATGATACGCAAACTGACGGTGGAAGGAATGACAGTGTTTCAACAACAGGAGTCGTTTCATTTTGTCCCCGGTATCAACATCATCGTAGGCGGCAACGATTCCGGCAAGAGCCACCTCATGAAGCTCTGCTACGCCATCAGCAAATGGGGTTGCGGCGGTAGCCGGCGAGATTTGCCCGAGGTGTGGGCCGAAGAAAAGCGACTGCGGCAGGATTTGCTGCGCGTATTCGGCACACACGATTTAACCAGTCTCACCTCCCGCCGGGGTGGCAGGGATGTGGAAGCCCGCGTGCGCGCCTCGCTGGAAGGAGAGAAAGTACCCGCCGGAACTGCCGATTTAGCCTTTCATTTCAAGGCCCACTGCGAGGAAGAAGGGCTGCGCATCAGCACCATGCCGGAGCGCTACCTGAGCAGCAATGCCGTTTTTCTCTCGCCGCGCGAGGTGCTTTCCATCTACCCCTGCTACATGCAGGCCGGCAAGCGCTACCCGGAGCTGCTGGATTCCGCCAGCTGGGAACTCTGCCGCGCGCTGGAAACCGAACCCAACGGCACCCCCCTGCCCCAGGCGCTCAAATATGTTGTCAAGCAGATTGAGCAACTGCTGGGAGGCAAGCTGCAGCGGCACAATGGGCGTTTCTACCTGCAACGCCCCGGTCAGGAGGCGCTGGAGCTCAATCTCATTGC
Organism: Akkermansia sp.; assembly: GCA_045577775.1. Lineage (GTDB taxonomy): Bacteria > Verrucomicrobiota > Verrucomicrobiia > Verrucomicrobiales > Akkermansiaceae > Akkermansia. The sequence goes on from JAZNIZ010000008.1 coordinate 4,863, forward strand.
CGAGGGGTTCAAACGCATTGGTACGCTGGGGCTGCTTATCAGCAACGGCGCCGTGCGCCCCGGCACAGCACTTTTCTGGGACGAGCCGGAAATGAACATCAACGCCGGGCACCTACCACTACTGGTGAATCTGATGATGACGCTCTGCCGCGCAGGCATTCAGCTGCTGCTCACCACGCACAGCCTGTTCCTGCTGCGCGAGCTGGTCATCCAGCTTTCGGAAGCGCAGAACCAGAATGTAGGACGCCGCTTTTTCGGGTTGCAGGCCGGGCGGGTAGAGGGCAAACGTGTGAGCGAGGCCGATGAACTCGATAAGCTCGCCCACCTGGATAGTCTGGAAGCCGAGCAGGAACAGGCCGACCGCTACCTGAGCCTCATGCCCCAACTCAACGAAGAAATCTGATTGTGTTCCAGGTAGGTACCAGCTGTGTGGAAGGCATGCACCGCTTCAATTTTGAGGCAGGTTACTATGTATGCCGCTTCGAATGCTCGCCCTTCTACTCCCACCATGCCCAGAACTTCTGCAACAGCTGCAAGGAGATGGACTTTGTGCTCTATCACCCCGGCAAGAAAGAGCTCTGGCTCGTCGAGGTGAAGGACTACCGGTTCAACGCGCGCCCCAAGGTGCGCGAGCTGGTGGAAAAGCTCTGCCGCAAGGTGAGGGACTGCCTGTTCCTGCTGCGCACCGCCGCGCTCTGCGCCCCGGAAGAAGAGCCGGAGGAAGGAATCTCCCTGCGCGAAATGGCGCGCATGAGCATGCAGGCCAAGCACATACGCCTGACTTTCACCATTGAGCTGGGCAACACCGGGCTCTTCCCACCCAAGGCGCTGCTCTCCACCATACGCGATTTACTTTACCGCCAGATGCGATTCATTGATCCGCAGATGCTCTGTCTGCCCATCACAGAATCCGGTGGCGCTGGTCCCTGGACCATCACCCCCGCGGGCAACGACCATTCTGCCCGCATCCGCAAACGAATGGAAAACGCCCAGCGCGAGCGCGACCACGCCCGCAAGGTGGCCGAAGAACAGGAACGCCACCGCGAGCGCGTGGCAGCCCGACGCCGCCGCAAAGCCCGCAAGACTCATATTCCCCTGTGGAAGCAACGCGCCATGGAGCGGGAAGAGGGCAAAACCGGCACCCACGCCGACCGCCGACCTCTGCGCGATTAACAAAAAGCTGCTTCCCCTCGCGGAGAAGCAGCTTTTATAAGGGTTTGCTCTGAGAAGAAATCAGGGCTTGATTACGGAAGCCAGCACCACAGTACCGTTGAAGGGAGTGGTCACATTGGCGGGCATCTCAACCTGGGAGAGACGGAAGGATTCCTTCATGCCCACGCCGGAAATGTCGGCCTGGATGCAGCAGGGAATGTCCTTCACAGCGCACTTCACGGGCATCTCATGCACAATCTGGTGCACCACGCCACCCATGGCAGTACCAACGGGGGTACCCACAAGCTTCACCTGCACGCGGGTCTTCACCACGGTGTCGGGGGTCACGGCGCAGAAGTCAACGTGGTTGGTGGAATCGGTGAGCCAGTTGCGCTGCACGTCCTTCACCAGAGTCAGGATGGTCTGGCCATCGAGCTCAAGGTTCACGAGGATGGAATCGGTGTCCACGGAAGCGAACAGAGCGCGAACATCAGCTGTCTTGAGCTGGATGTTGATGTTTTCAGCAACGGCAGAGCCGTACACCACGCCGGGGAGGTACCCCTGAGCGCGCAGAGCGTTCAGCTTACCAGTGCCAACAGCCTCACGCTTGGTGGCCTTAAGGGAATATGTCGTCATAGTTGTTATTCTTTCTATGTCTTGAAATTGCGGTTTGTCTGGAGTTCATCCGACGTCGGTGCGCCTGCGTCACCCGCCGGGGTACAGCACCCTGCCAGCGAAAGCAAGGTGGACGCTCAGGATACGCTTTATTGTGCAAAAGTCAAGCAAAATTCAGACAGCATGCATACTTTTTCCTTGAATTATGAACCTTTTATTCCTAGTATGAGCCGCAGATGAGAGCAATTCTGATAAGTGCGGGAGCAATGGGGATGCTGCTGAGCAGCTGCATCCAGATGTCGCAGCAGGCAGCCGGGCCCATTCCCCCGCCCGCACCAGAAACCCTGCGGCGTCCTATTCCCCCCGCCCTGCAACCCTACTACACATTGCCGGAGCCGATTGAACGGTAGCCCTGACACCCGCATAATTGCTGGAAAAATTCGTCTTTCACCGGGGGGCGGGCGCGTATTTTGATTGACACACGCTATAAATACGCGTAGAATCTCCGCACCATGAAGAAGCGACTCCGCAAGAAATACCGCGTTGGTGAGTTCAAGGAACTCTGCTTTGAATTTACATTTGATTACAAGGGCGATGTAGCCGCACCCGAGTGCGAGCAGTTCCTGCATGCCCTCGTCGAGGAGTGCATCGAGGCCAATGGCCTGGATTGCGGAGGCAGCATCACGGACGACGGCTGCAACATCATTGCCAAGGCCGTGAACCCCACCCAAACCAGCGAGGCACAGCGCACAGCGGTGAAGAGCTGGCTTGAAGCCCGCAGCGATGTGGAAATCAAGAGCTTTGGCGAGCTTCAGGATGCCTGGTACGCCAACTGCTGATTTTTCAATTCCCTCTTTTCCCTGATAAACGGCCCCGGCAGGCGGCCTGGTAGCCTGCCAGATAATTTTCCCACCCATAAGCATGAACGAGAACGAGCAACAGCCCAAGAAGGAAGTCATCTATGCCAAGGGGCTCAAAGGCGTGATTGCCACGGAGACTGGTCTGAGTGATGTGCGCGGTGAGCAGGGGCACCTGCTCTACTGCGGTTACGAGATTGAAGACCTGGTTGACCTTTGTAGCTTCACTGAAATTATTTACCTACTGCTGAATAAACACCTGCCGAACCGTGAAGAACTGGCAGGTCTGGAACAGCGCCTGCGCAATGACCGCGAGCTGCCCCAGCCGATTCTCGATTTCTTCAAGACAGCCACCAAGACCGCCCGCCCCATGAGCGCGCTGCGCACGGCAGTTTCCATGCTGGGCATGTACGATGACCGCACCAAAGACCCCAGCCAGATGAAGGAAATCGGCCTTTCCCTCATTGCTAAGCTGCCGGTCATGGCGGCCTACTATTACCGCATCTGCCAGGGGCTGGAGCTCCCGCCCATCCGCACCGACCTGGGTGAAGCCGAGCATTTCCTGTGGCTGCTGAAAGGCACCGAACCCGACCCGGCAGAAGCCCATATTCTGGATGTAGCCTATATTCTGCACGCCGACCACGGCATGAACGCCTCCACCTTCTCCGCCCGCGTGACCGCCTCCACGCTCTCGGATATGTACTCGTCCATCACCTCGGCCATCGGCTCCCTGAAAGGCCCGCTGCACGGCGGCGCCAACGAAGCAGTCATCGAGATGCTCAAGGAAATTGGCGAAGAGGAGAACGTGGAAGAATACATCAACCGCAAGCTGGCCAATAAGGAAAAGATTTTCGGCATTGGCCACCGCGTCTACAAAACGCTCGACCCCCGAGCCCCGCTTCTGCGCCGTATCGCCATTCGTCTTACCCAGACCATAGGTGAGCCGAAGTGGATTCGCATGAGTGATCGCATTGCCAAAATCATGCGCGCCCGCAAGAATCTGAATGCAAACGTGGACTTCTACTCTGCCACAGTGTACTACAGTCTGGGCATTCCGACCCGCATGTTCACCACGCTCTTTGCCATTGCCCGCGTGGCTGGCTGGGTAGCGCAGATTCTCGAGCAGCTGGAGGACAACACCCTCTACCGCCCGCTGGCCGCCTATAAGGGACCGGATGATCCCTTGCTGGTGCCCATGCTCGATATGCGCTGAAGCGTGAGCAGCAAAATTTTAAGGCGGAGCAGTTCCCTGTTCCGCCTTTTCTTATTGGTTGAAAAATGCCCTTACAGCGAAAGCTCTTTCTTCCAGTCCAGCACCTTGCTGCCATGGCCGGAAGTAATCACCTTGCCATCGGCGTCCATAAAGACAGCAAAAGGCCAATACCGAACTGACGGGCGCTCAGGCAGGTCAATTTTCTTCTTAACATGCAGACCAGGGAACTTTGCATTATAATGCTTCAGGTATTTCGCACACCCGGCCTCATCGAAATCGCCGCCCAGCAGAATCAAATCGACACGATCATCCTTGCTGATTTCATTATTGTATGTATTTACAATGCTGGGCATCAGATTGCGGCACGGCTGGCACCAGGAAGCAGAGCAGATAAAGATGTAGTACTGAGCCTTAGGTTTGGCCTTATTGGCAGTAAAATACCCAGCTTCTTCCAACGCTGCGGCCACCGTGCTCATATCGCCCTTGGCAAGCTTCGTTTTTTTCGATTTTTTCTGGGTATCATCCTCCTTCTGGCAGCTATCCTCAGTTTCCTGAGATGTCTCCTCCACTACATTCTTAGCAGTTCTCCTGGAAGATCTCCTGGAAGTTCTCTTTGAAGTTTTCTTGATAGCATCATTAAGGGTCTCCTTAACGGTTACCTTGGTTTCCGCTTCGGGCTCCTCGGCAGCTTTCTCTATCAGGCCTGTGTCTTTCGCGGCGTCAGATAGCGTTTTAACAGCGTCGGAAAGCAGGCTTTCCCAATCACCCTGCCCAGCAGACTGCTGCGCGCAGAGCATGACCAGACCCAATACCGTTGTTATCACATACTTCAACATGCGCCCTTTATACCACAATAAGAATACGATATAAAGCAGAAAGATGCGAAACGGACAAAAAAATTCCTTATTCTACCATACCAGTGTCAGGCAAAGGTGGCGGTTCTGCATACTGTAGGTGGGGCGCCAGAATAAAAGCCAGATATTGCTCGTGGGTTGCGTAAAGAGGGAAACTGAGCATCAGCGCTTCAGCGGCTATGGGGGCATGAGCCATGGCACCTTCTGAAGCCTGCCACCCCGGGTCATAAGAAGCCACAACAGCATCCACATAGGCAGACCAAGCCTGCTCAGCCTCCAGGAAAAGGGAACGAGAGCGTTCCTGCACTGCGGCGTAGTGACTCATTTCCACTGCACCGGGCAGCGGTGCGCCAGACACCAGGGAAGCGCCGCGTTCTGAGCCGAAACACTCCACTACCTGCTGTGAACAAAGTTTGAGATAACCGAGCCACAGATTTCTGGCACGGTGGGCAGACTCCGCGCGAGCGGTTTCGCTGTGAGTCACCTCGTTTGCCAGTTCCTGAACCATAAGCGGGGTAGCAGGAGCATCGAGCAGGTGTTCATCCTCGGCCACATTGATATCCACGTTTCCCTCCTCAGCCTCGGCTCCGTCATGAGTAGGCGGAGACTCCTTCTGCTCCTCCTCGGCAGACTCATCTTCCAGCCCCCAGGGCACAGCATAAATGACGGCCTGAAAATCCTGCTTATACTCGCGCTGAAGTTCAGCGCGGAACAACTCCGTACTTTCCTTGATGATTTCGGCATCGAGCACACAGGCAGCAATACCCAACTGAGCCATAGCAAAACGCATTTGCGCTACATACGCATTCTGCGCCGCGGCCAGAGCCGTGAGTGCAGCCTGGCGGGTCGGTTGTTTTTCGTATTCCTCAGCATCAGCAGATTGCTGCCAGAGGTTAAGCACAGCCTCAAGCTCGGTTTTCAGCTCCCCCCAGAACTGCTGTTCCTCCGGCGAAAGGCCGGTGTAGCCCGTGCGGGCAGACTCGATACGGCGGAAGATAGCCTTACGCTCAGCCTCCACAGCCCGTCGTTCCTGCACATTGGTGACCAGCTTTTCGCGAGCATCCAGATAGGCCTTGAACTCCACCATGCGATCATCGAAAAAGCGCCCGGCAGCATCCTCCTGTGCCGCAGCCCATGGAGCCGCCGCCAGAAGCAGGAGAATACAGGACAAACTACGCATAGCCACAGTCTACCACAGCCCCCGGGCAAGGCAAGGAAAAACCCTGCCAGAACGCCAAATCTGTGGCATACGCGGCATGATGCCCCATTTCGCGCTTTCCCGCGCACACGCGATGTGCTAGAGTCGAGCCAACACACGTTATGGACACCCCCAAGAACTACTACATACCCACCGTCATCGAAAAGACCAGCCAGGGCGAGAGAGCCTACGACATCTACTCCCGCCTGCTGCTGGACCGCGTCATCTTCATTGGCACCGAGATTGATGACACCGTGGCCAATTCGGTAATTGCGCAGCTGCTTTTCCTGCAAATGACTGACCCGAAGAAGGATATTCACATTTACATCAACTCCCCCGGTGGTTCTGTAACAGCCGGTCTGGCCATCTACGACACCATGCAGTTTGTTTCCTGCGATATCAACACCTACTGCATCGGCATCGCTGCCAGCATGGCTTCTGTGCTGCTGGCTGCCGGCACCAAGGGCAAGCGTTTCTGCCTGCCGAACTCCCATGTGATGATTCACCAGGTACGCGGCGGTGCCCAGGGTACAGCGGCAGATGTAGAGCGCACCATCAAGTTCATGTTCAGCCTGGACAAGCGCCTCACGGGCATCCTCTCCCAGCACACCGGCAAGGATTTTGATACAGTGAAGCAGGACCAGGACCGCGACAACTACATGACCGCCGAAGAATCCCTTGCCTACGGTCTCGTTGACCGCATTCTGGAGCACACCCCGGTGCAGAAGAAGAACTAACCCCGGCCCCACATGGCTAAACAGAAAAAAATTTGTTCCATCTGCGGCGGTGCCGAAAGCGACGGCCGCCCCATGCTCTCGCTGGACGGTACGCACATCTGCTTCCAGTGTGTGGAGGGCATGACCTACCACATGTTCCGCTCCGAAATGGGCGAAGTGGCAGCTGACCGCATTCTTTCCCTCATCAAGGGCACGCACCCGGAAATCGTGCCCCAGGACAAGACCGATGATTCTCCGGTGCTGGAGGTTCAGACCAAAAATCAGGATGAACTGCCCACCCCCGAGCAGATGCACAAGATGCTCGATGCCTACGTCATCGGCCAGGAGCGCGCCAAGCGCACCCTCTGTGTAGCGGTATATACCCACTACCTGCGCCTGCGCCAGCCCAAAACGGATGACGGCGTGGAAATTGAAAAGAGCAATATCCTTATGGCCGGTTCCACCGGCAGTGGCAAGACCCTGCTGGCCAAAACGCTTGCCCGCATTCTGGATGTTCCCTTCTGCATCGCAGATGCCACCACGCTGACGGAGGCCGGCTACGTGGGTGAGGATGTGGAAAACATTGTGCTGCGCCTCTTGCAGGCTGCGGATATGAATGTGGCCAAGGCCGAGCGAGGTATCATCTATGTGGATGAGATTGATAAAATAGGCCGTAAGACGCAGAACGTCAGCATCACCCGCGATGTTTCCGGTGAGGGTGTGCAGCAGGCACTGCTCAAGATTGTGGAAGGCACGGAATGCAACATCCCCCCCAAGGGAGGCCGCAAGCACCCGAATGAGCAATACATCCGCGTGAACACGGAAAACATCCTCTTCATCTGCGGTGGCGCCTTTGTGGGGCTGGAGGGCATCATCCGCAAGCGTCTCGGCTCCAGCGCCATGGGTTTTGCCGCAGTGGAGGAAGGCCGCGATGCCAAGGAGTATACCGAGGAGGAAATCCTTTCCAAAGCCATGCCGGAGGACTTCTTCATGTTCGGCATGATTCCCGAGCTCATGGGGCGTCTACCCATCTTCACACCGCTGACCACCCTCACGGAAGACCAGCTCATGCACCTGCTCACCGAGCCGAAAAACGCGCTTGTGAAGCAGTACACCAAGCTCATGGCCATGAACAACGCCCGCCTCAAGGTGGAAGAAGGAGCGCTGCGCGCCATGGCCAAGCAGGCTATCGAACGCGGCACCGGCGCCCGCGCCTTGCGCGGCATCTTCGAAAACCTCATGCTGGATATCATGTACAAAGTCCCCAGCGACAAGAGCATCGACACCGTGACCATCACCGAGGACGTGGTGCTGGGCAAGGCCGAACCGAAAATCAGACGCCGCAAGGCAGGTAAGTAACAGATATGCTGGTACTGGGAATCGAATCGAGTTGCGATGAAACCGCCGTGGCCCTCATGGAGGACACCAGCAGCGGGCAGCCGCAGCTGCTCAGCTCAGTCATTTCCACCCAGATTCCCCTGCACCGCATGTACGGCGGCGTGATTCCCGAGCTGGCCTCGCGCAACCACTCTGCCAACCTGCCCGCCGTGCTCCAGGAAGCCCTGGAAAAAGCCAACCGCAGCATCCACCAGGTCGATGTATTTGCCAGCACCGCCGGCCCTGGTCTGGTGGCGGCACTGCTGGTGGGCAACACCGCCGCAAAAGCCCTGGCCCTGGCAGCCCGCAAACCCTTTGTGGCAGTCAACCATCTGGAGGGGCATATGCTCTCCCCCTTTATCACCCACCCGGCGGGGTTAGTACCGCACCTGGGGCTGGTGGTGAGCGGCGGGCATAGCCTCCTGATTGATGTAAAAAGCTCAGGCAACTACACACTGCTGGGGCGCTCGCGCGACGATGCCGCGGGCGAGGCTTTTGACAAAGTGGCCAAGATGCTGGATCTGCCCTACCCCGGAGGCCCGGAAATTGACAAACTGGCAGAAAAAGGCGACCCGGAGCGTTTCAAGCTGCCGCGCCCGATGATACACGAAGACCACCTCGATTTTTCATTCTCCGGGTTGAAGACGGCGGTGCTCTACACCCTGCCCAAGCTGGTAGCCAGTGGCAACCCGCATGACCTGGACGAGCAGACCATGTGCGACCTCTGCGCCGGGGTGCGCCAGGCCATCATTGATGTACTGCTGCACAAAGCCACGAAGGCCCTGCGCAAGAGCCACCACAAGGTGCTGGCGGTTTCCGGCGGTGTATCCTGCAACAGCGGACTGCGCCGCCAGCTGCAGCAAATGTGCGAGCGCCGCAGCATCGAGCTCATCCTGCCCCCCAACAACCTGACCACCGACAACGCCGCCATGATTGCCTTTGCCGGCATGCTCCGCGCCAAAGCGAGCGATTTCTCCCCCCTTGATACCCCCGTAGACCCCAACATGAAACTGGCTGGCGTCCAGCTCCGCAAATAACCATGGGATTACGCGAAAAACTCAATGAAATTCTGCCCTCGCTTCTGCCGGATAAGGCAGAAAACGCAATCAAGGGAAAAGAACTGATTGCACGCGTGCGCGCCGTGCTGGGCGATGCCTACTCCGACCACTCCCTGCGTTCGCAGTTCTCCTTCATCGCGCTCGACCCGGATTCCTGCCTGGCGCGCGTGGAGAATGGCCAAGGCTACTACCTGCGCAGCGAGGGAGATTCCCCCAGCCTGCAGAATGTCTTTGGCGGCAATGCCGAGGGCGAAACCATGCTGCACAAGGCCATGGCACTGGCCGTGCGCCTGTATGACACCGCGGGGCAAGGCGTCTTTGTGTACCCGGTGGATGGCGAAGAAAGCTGGGGACACCCGGATTTAGTGGCCGTGCAGTGGCCCGCTGGCGCATGGGATGACGACGGCGCCTATATCATGGAAGAAGCAGGCGATGCGCTCTCTTTCCGCGCCATCTGTGTAGGCTTTGCGGACGACGAGGAAAGCTGCCGCCAGGCATTTTTCCGCGCGTTGGCCTGCGGGCTGTGGGCGCAGGAAAGCGAGTTACTCTTGCTGCCGGGTGCTGCCAATGAAGACGAACTGACCGATTTAGCCACACGCTATGGTGTGGGCATCCGCTGTCTGGATGCCGATGAGGATGCACTGGAAGCCATGCCCCGGGCCGATGAAATTTTCCGTCTGAGTACCGATGATGCGCGCACTCTGCTGGCCAGTCTGCCGCAGACCACGCTGGCTCGCCCGCGCCACCGCGAACTCTCCAACCGGGTAGCCGCCGCCATGCCGGATACCGCCGTTGTGCTGCAATGGGCCCGCGGCTGTGCTGAACGCGGCCGGGTAGAAGCCTTTGAACACCGAGTTGCTGTGAATTGATATGTTCAAGGAATTTCTCAAACGCCTGGCAGGCAGGCGAGCAAACAGATTGTTCCTGACAGCGGGTGTGCTGCTGACCGGCCTGGCCACTTATAAACTGCTGCGCACGGCTATGTATGTGCATGAATCCGTGGTGGTGACCGCCACCGTGACGGATGTCCGCCAGCAGCCGTTCGAATCCACCCTTCAAGCCCTGCAACACGGCAATCTGGCGCTGGGGGACAGCACCTCCTACCAGCCCATCGTACGCTACATTGTACCCAACGGCATGGTAATCAGCCGGCTCATGACTGATGCCGATGATACCGACTACAGCATCGGACAGGAAATACAGGTCATAACCCCGGAACTGGATCCCAGCCAGGCGCACACCAACAAGTGGAAATTCATATGGGGATGGGAATGCATGCAACTGGGAGCTGGTATAAGCCTGTTGCTGCTCTGGCTCGCGCTGCGCGAGCGCAAACCCGCTTCCCCTGCGGCACAGGAAGCAAAACCCAGACGCAAACCAGCCGCAAAAAAGAAAACCACCAGCAAGAAAAACACCTCCACCACCCCGCGCAAACGAAGCCCGCGAAAAAAGAAACAGGATTAACCAGCCACCGCATGGCTAAGATATATTCCAGAATTCCAGAGCAGAATATTCAGCGGGGTGAACGCCTGGTGTACGAGGCCATGGCCCAGCTGCCTGCAGACTGGGTCATTTTCCACAGTTGCAAGGAAGATTACCTGGAGGACGAGCGTTATGTTCATTACGAGGCCGATTTTGTAATTCTGATTCCTCAGAAAGGACTAGTTGTCATCGAAGTAAAGGACTGGCCGCAGATCCGGGTTCACAATGGCCGCTGGCAGAGCCGCAAAAATGATGCCGGCAGCTGGAAAACACATGCGCATGCCCCCTTGGAGCAGGCCAACATAGCCCTGCAAAAAATCATGCGCAGCCTGGCACGCTGCGGCTGTCTGTCCCAGGAAGCCCACCGCTGGCCCGAGCACCGCCATATGGCTATTCTCACCCAGGGGAGCCCGCCAGAAGCCGGGATTCATAACCTGCCGTTTGAGTCGCTCTATCTGTGTGGGGGCGATGCCCTGCACCGCTTGCAGGAGCGAATCGAATCACTCTTTGTGCTCAACCAGCCGGAGAGCATGTCCACCCTCCTGGTTCAGAAAATAACCGAGGCACTTGCTCCCAGCGTGCGATTTCACATGAGCCTGAGCAACTACCTCCAGGAAATGGACACCGCCTCTGCCAACATCCTGAACCTGCTCCCGGCTCTCTATGAAAGCACAGGCGGCATACGCGTCGAAGGATGTGCCGGCACTGGCAAAACCGTCATTGCCTGCGCCGAAGCAGCCCGCCAGGCTGCCGAAAGCCCACGCGATGGCGCGCAGCATGTGCTCATGCTCTGCTTCAACCACGCCATGGCGCATGAACTGCACCAGCACCCCCTGCTGGCAGAGCAGCAGGAAACACTGCTCATCAGCACCTTTCACGATTTCTGCATCCACCACATTCTCGCTCCCCACGGCTTTGACCACATGGTCAACTACACGGGAGATGGCGACCGACTGCCCGACAGGGCTCTGCAGCAGATATTCGAACTGCTGCCCGGCATTCCGCATTATGGTGCCATCTTTGTCGATGAAGCCCAGGATTTCCGCGGTATCTGGTGGCAGATTATCCGCGGGCTGCTCAACCCGGGCGGCAAGCTCTACCTCTTTGCCGATAAGCACCAGGATTTGTACAACCGCTACGACCAGTTGCCGGAGCTTGCCACCCGCATACACCTGAATGCCAACCTGCGCAATGCTCACCAGATTGCGGATTTCAGCAGAGCCATGCTTCCGGCCAGCGCCCGGAATATGCTGATACTCCCCCTGAGCGGCGATGGCATCCGCATTGCTGCGCCCGCCGATACACCAGAAGAAAGAGCAGCAGCCGTCACCCATATCATCGAGGAATTACGCCAGAGCAAGCCAGGCATTCTGCCGCGCGATATCGTGGTACTTTCCCCCTGGCGCACGGTTCACCCGCGATGCAGCCTCCGCCTGGTACCCGGTCTTGCCCTCGCCCCGGCGGACGAGCAGCCGGAGCAGGCAGCCCAGCGCCGTGAGGTCTGCCGCAGTCCGCACGCCACCCGGATTTTCGCCTCCACCATCAAATCCTTCAAAGGCCAGGAAGCAGCCTACATCATCGTCACAGATGTCATTGGTCTGGGGGAAAGTCGTGGTTTTGACATGAAAGAGCTCTACACCGCCTGCACTCGCGCCCGCTACGGTCTCTTCATTGTACCCACCACCACAGGCAAGGAACTTGTCGAACCCTATCTTCACGCACCAGCATGAAATATCTTCTTATCTTCAGCGGCGTCCTCTGTCTGCTTTACTCCTGCAACTACATGGCGCAGGGACCATATAAGGGCTACCAGGAAACGAACGACGAAGCCCTGCCCGCCTGCCAGATGCGCAGCGCTATCTACTGAGGCAGGCGATGAGGTGGTTCAGGCGAGCCTCGCCGTTTTGTGAGGCATCACCGTTTACGATTCCTTCTCTGCAGACGGAACCGGGGGCAGCACCACCGCCGGGTGCTTATACCGGCCATATTTGGGAGATTCCCCATAGCGATTTGCCTCGCGGCGCGAATCAATCAGCGAGCAGACAAGCAGGAATACCCCAGCCAGAACAATCATGCCGTTCACCCCATATATCACCACCTCGGGAAGAATCGGCATCACCAGTATCAACGCAACCTGCAGAACCGCCGGTACCAGCCAGACCAGATACCACCTACCGCTCATGCCAATGTCGTGCAGACGCCGCACATACCAGGGGGAGACAACAATAACATAAATCAGCAGAATGAAGGCTGAAAGCCCGGCATAGGGCAGAATTTCTCCATAGATGGTCGAGATGGCATCGTCCAAGTGTTCCTCCGGCAGAATCAGTTCCCCGCCCTGCTCAACCAGATACAGCTTATCCGCCGCCTCTATGCGCTCAGTATAATATACCGTGATCAAACGGTCACATATATTGAAAAGGATATTGACCGGAATAATGCGCCCCCAGAACGAGCTGCGCTGCATGCGGCCGGAGTAGCGACCAGTTTTCGCGGTGGTGGAGGACTCAATCATGGCAGAGAATGCGTTATCTACTTTGAGCAACAGGCTGCACACATTTTGACAGCATTCTGCCAATATGCAAGTCCTTTTCTCCGATTTGACCGATTTCCGGTCCTTCTTTACCTTCCTGAAATGAGGGAGACCATTCAGAAACTTGCACGAAAGCTGAGAAATGCACACCCGGAGACAAATCATGTATCATTTTGCTGGACAACGCGACACGAGAGATTTATCATCGCGGCAGATGAGCAGAAGAAAACCCCATTTTTATTTCCAGAATCTTCTGGAAATCATGGACACGCTGCGGAGGGAATGCACGCAGGTCGTGAAGGCGGCGGGCCAGGCAGAAGCCTCCGGTCTCACAGCACGCCAGGAGTCTGCCGTCTCGCAGGTGAAACAAATGCTGGAGGAACACCCGGAGGGCGTATCGCTCAAGGAACTGGCCAGTCGCACCCAGATGACCATAGCCGCAGCCTCGCAACTGGTGGAAACCCTGGTTTCCAAAGGCTACCTGGTGCGCACCCCTGCCCCGGAGGATCGCAGAGCCGTGCGCATCACGCTCAGCGAACGCGGCCACGCCCTCTTCGCCGGTGTGTACGAACTTTTTCACCAGAAGCTGGATGAACGCGCCAAGGCGCTGAGTCCCGAGGAGCTGCATGCCCTTGCCGACATCGTCCGGAAGATGCGGGTGTGAGCCGTTCCCCGCGGCATTTGCAGCAGAACCCGGCGTTCTTTTCAACGACGCGCTGATGAGCCTGCACATTCCTTCTTGACCAATAGATAGAATCTGTTAGAATAGAGAGTATGAGACTGAGCCCCTTACTCGCACTAGCCGCATTATCATGTTCACCGCTTGCTGCGCAGGATTTGCAGCAGATTGCCGATTCTCTGCCTATACAGCACCCCTCGGCATCTGCCAAGGTGCTGTCGCTACCCAAGGTGAAGGGAGTGGAGATTAAGCTGCTCGGCGCCGATTATGAGCAGATTGTAAACCGTAAAGGCCGCATCAGCAAGCCGCTGACCGATACCCCTGTGCGGCTAAGTTTCGAGGTCAGCCAAGGTAACCAGACAGCCACCAGCCGCGATTATGAAATCACCATTCCCGGCAAAAAGGGGGACACCTCAAATGCTCAGGCTCCTTATGTTTTCCCGGCTCTGCTGAACTGGAGTCCGGGCAAGGGCGAGTTGGTATGGCCACAGCGTATCCTGGTATACGGCGCAAGGGAACTTTCCTTCATTCCCGAATTCATCCGTGAGCTCAACGCTGTATTGCCTGGTCAACATGAGGTCATCCGGACAGATTCTCCGAAGAATGCCACCATCATCTTTGAGAGAATAAAAGGCCCCGATGACGAGTCCTACCATCTGCATATCGACAAGAAACAGGCCCGAATCTCTGCAAGTGCTTCCACCGGGCTCTACTGGGGCACGCGCACCTTGCTGCAAATGGCATCACAACCCCGCCAGACCCTGCCTTGCGGCTCGGCATGGGATGCTCCGCGCTATGCCTTGCGTGGCTTCATGCTGGATGTGGGACGCCTGCCCATCCCCATGGATTACCTCAAGGATGTGGTGCGGCTCATGGCATGGTACAAAATGAATGACCTGCAGCTGCACCTGAACGACAACTTCATCTTCCACGAGCACTATGTGGATGCCGGCGAAGACCCGTTCAAGGAGTCATACTCAGCCTTCCGCCTGGAAAGCAATATCAAAGGTGCAGACGGCACCCCGCTTACCGCACAGGATTTATTCTACACCAAGCGCCAATTCCGAGAACTGGTCCAATTTGCCCGCGAACGCGGTGTGAACATCGTGCCGGAATTCGATGCACCGGGGCATGCGCTCTCGCTCACCCGGGTGCGCCCGGATTTAATTTACCAGGGGCCCATGAAGCACGAGAAACGCCGCTGCGAAATGCTGGATGCCGCGAATCCCGAAACTCTTTCCTTTGTGAGCAAGGTGTGGGATGAATACCTGCAAGGGAAAGCCCCGGCATTTGAGAATTGCCCGGTGGTGCATGTGGGAGCGGATGAATTCTTCGGCGCAGCAGAAGATTACCGCAAGTTTGCCGATGGTCTGCTGAAGCATATCCAGAACCGGAAGCACACACCGCGCATCTGGGGCAGTCTGAAAGCCAAGCCGGGCAAAGCTCCCGTGCAGGCTGAGGGGGTGCAGGTGAACCTCTGGAGCAAGGACTGGGCCAGCGCCTGGGATTCAATCAAAGCCGGGTACGAGGTCATCACCACCTACGACCGCGACCTCTACGTGGTTCCTTTTGCCGGATATTACCGGGCAGATACAAAACTGAAACATCTTTACGATAACTGGCAACCCAACCAGTTCGGCAACGAAACGCTGCCCGCCGGGCATCCGCAGCTGCTGGGTGCCACCTTTGCCGTTTGGAACGACGAAATTGACCGACTGCACAAGGGCTATGGCGCCAGCGATATCTGGCACACCATCCGCAGCATGGTAGCCGTGCTTTCCCAGAAAATGTGGGGACAGCCCAAGGCACCCTTGAACTACGAAGCATTCCAGGCCGCCAGAGAGCACCTGGGGCGCATCCCCTTCTGTGACGCACTGCACCAGTTTGAGGCCAGCCCCTTCCGCCTGGAACCCGGGCTCACGCCCATACGCCTGCGGAAAGGCTCCATGGGACCCGGGTACCACCTGACCATGGAGATACTGATGCCGGAGCCCCCCATACCGGGCGAAGAACAGGTGCTGCTGGGCTCCCGCCAGGGGCAGTTGCTCGCCGCAGGCAAGGACGGGCGCGTCACCCTGCGCCGCAGCGACAGCATCGAGTTCGCCTACAACGCCAGGATTCCCGTGGGTAAGCGCACCAGGCTCGAACTCATCGGCCGCCTGGGCAAGACCGAATTGCTGATAGACGGCGTGAATGCCGGCGAGCCGGAGAACGTGCGATTCCCGCTGCGCCAGGACAACCGCATGAGCACCTTCATACTTCCCCTCGAATCGCTCGGGAGCTCATTTAACGGCAAAATTTTCAGTATCGAAGTGAAATAAGGCCACCTGAGGGCGTTACGGGACGCTTCTGCTGCAGGTTATTTTTTCTTGCAATCCCGCGCTATTGCTGCTAACATGCGCGAGTATGAGAAAGACATCCATCCTCATGATGATTGCTCTCTCCGTAGCCCCGATTATGGCAGAGACATTACAAGATATAGCCAACAACCTGCCCATAGCACCGCGCATTACGGCGCACAAGCTTGAGATTCCCCAGGTTCCCGGCGCTGAAGTGCGCCTGCTGGGTGCTGACTACGAGCAGGTAATCCGCCCGGACGGCAGCGTTGTGCGCCTGCTGGCCGATACGAAGGTCAAGGTGAGCTTCGAGCTGAGCAAGGATGGCGAAAAAGCAATTTCCAAGGATTACGAGGTTATCGTACCCGGCATACTGTCCGCGAGCGAAGGCAATGCCGCCCCGCAGATTGTACCTGCACTGCTCAACTGGGTAGGCGGACAAGGCGAATACAAGCTGGGCGCTTTTGTAAAAGTGGCAACAGACATGCCCTTCGCTGCAGAATTTGCCGCTGAGCTGGAGGAAATGCTGCAATGCAAGGTAGAGCTGGTACCGTTCGGTACCCAGGCCGACATCAGCCTGGGCATCAGCAACAACATGGTGCTGGATAAAGAGGGCTACACCCTGACCATCACGCCCGAAAAGGGCATCGTAGCCGGAGCCACCACCGAAACAGGTCTGTTCTGGGCCACTCGTTCCATTCTCCAGATGCTTCAACAGGGGAACGGTGCCGCACCCTGCGGTACCGCGCTGGATATTCCCCGCTACCAGGTGCGCAGTTTCCTGCTGGATGTAGGTCGCCTGCCCATTCCTCTGAGCTATGTGAAAGATGTAGTGAAATACATGGCCTGGTACAAGATGAATGACCTGCACATTCACTTGAACGACAACTATATCTTCCATGAAAAATATGTGGATGCCGGCGAAAATCCCTTCGAGAAATCCTACTCTGCGTTCCGTCTGGAGTCCGACATGGCAGGGGCCAACGGCACACGTCTCACGGCAGATGACCTTTCCTACACCAAGCAGGAATTCCGCGACTTCATTGCCTACGCCGCCAGACACGGTATCAACATTGTACCCGAGTTCGACACCCCTGCCCACGCACTTTCCTTCACCCGCGTGCGCCCGGATCTCATCTGCAAGAGCAAGAACAAGCGCGGCTGTGAAATGCTGGATGCTTCAAACCCCGAAACGCTCAAGTTTGTGGAGCAGGTGTTCGATGAATATATGCTGCCACAGAATGGCCAGCCTGCTGTGTTTGGCAACTGCGGCGTCGTACATGTGGGGGCAGATGAATTCCACGGCGATGCCGAACACTACCGTGCCTACACCGATGGGCTGCTCAAAATGGTGCTGAGCAAAGGCTACACCCCGCGTGTGTGGGGTAGCCTGAACACCAAGAAAGGCAACACTCCGGTTCAGGGCAAGGGGGTGCAGATGAACCTGTGGAACGGCGGCTGGGCCAAGGCCTGGGATTCCATCAACGATGGATTCGACGTCATCAACACTAATGACGGTGCTCTCTACATTGTACCCTTTGCCCCCTATTACCGCATGGACGCCCGCCACGGGTGGGTGCATGAGCACTGGAAGGTCAACCACATTGCCGATGAGGTTGTACCCTCTGGTCATCCGCAACTGCTGGGGGCGGCCTTCGGCATCTGGAATGACATGATTGACCAGCGCTATGTAGGCTACAGCGCCTACGACATCTGGCATATGTTCAGCAAATCTGTCGATGTTCTGGCCGGCAAGATGTGGGGCAGCGACGAAACCACCACCAGCTATGACGAGCACCAGGCCAAATTGTCCACGCTGAACAGAATTCCCCGACTCAACCCCTATGCCCTGTGGGAAAACGGAGCGACATTCAGCTGCCAGCCCACAGCCCTGCCCTATGAGATAGGCAAGCCCAGCATGGGACCGGATTACGAGCTAACCATGGAACTCATGCTCAAGGCTGCACCTGCAGAAGGCGAGGAACAGGTACTTCTCAAGGGGGATTCCGGCGTACTCTGCGCCGCTCTGAGCGATGGGACCATCGGTTTCCGCCGCAGCGACAGCATGGAATTCTCTTTCAACTGCAAGCTTCCTGTGGGAGAAAAGGTAACACTGCAACTTATTGGCAAGCCTGGCAGCACCCAGCTGCTGCTCAACGGCAAACCCGCCGGCCAATGCACACTTACCCGCTTCCACCGCAACCCGGAGGGGCTGATCAATACCTTTGTACTGCCGCTGGAAATGCTGGGCAGCAGCTTCAATGGCGAGGTATACTCACTGCAGGTCAAGCACAATACCCCCGCTGGTCCCACGGTTGATCCCAACCTCAAATAAACCATGCCTCTTACCCCCCAACAGGAGTACGAAGCCGGCGCTGCCGCCTTTAAGAGCGGCAACGCCGCAGAGGGAGCTGCCCACCTGCGCAACGCAGCATTTGCCGGTCATGCCGAAGCCCAGAACCAGCTGGCACGTGTCTACTTTGCCCAGCTGAAAAGCCACCAGGACCTCATTTCCCTGGAATCGGCCGCACAGAATGGCGACCATGTAGCGCTCTTTGTTCTGGCCATGTGCCTGATTGAAGGCCGACTCATGGAAAAAGATACCGATAAGGCACTCACTGCGCTGAAACACGCAGCCGCCATGGGTAACACCATGGCCGAAGCCATGCTCGCCCAGGCACAGGGTTGATATCATCTATTCAATATTACAAAAAACCGCCACCCATCACCGGGTGGCAGTTTTCTTTAGCTTTCAAGATACAGAAGCCAGGACAAGCGACCGCACGCAACCCGCCCCCAACGTATGATTCAGGGCGCGGATAATCTGCGGTTTCATACGCGTGATTTCGTAGCGCACAGTGGGGTGCTTCACCAGAATGCGGGCGCGCCCCTTAGCCACCCCCGCCAACACCGAAACATCTGCCAGAGCCGGGCCAACAGCCTGTTGCCAGGCATCTGCCAGCATCTCGGGAGCCAGGGTATCCTCCTCCAAATCCAATTCTGTGAGCAGCTCACCCAGCAAACTTTCCATACTGCGCTGGTTGCTTTCCGAGCGCAATACGGTTCCACTCCCAAAGAAATCTGCAAATACCTGCGCCCTTGCACCGCTGCGGCTGCTGACCACACGCACCGCGCGCTCGCCCACACCATCCGGCATCTTCTGCATAAAGAAACGCCTACGCGGCCTGCTCACCACCGGTGGAACAGGCGGCACCTCTGGCGTTTCCTTCTTTTTGCGGGCGGCAGCCATGCAGGAAAAAGTGGGCAGCCCGGCAAAAAATCCACCGGGCTGCCCCAAGAAAGGAATGATTCCGTGGCTTTACTCGCCGTCGTCACCGATAGCCTGCACGGGGCAACCCTCCATGGCCTCAGTGCAGAGGGCAACCTCCTCATCGGTCACGGGCTGCTTGCAGACGTAGGAAAGACCCTCATCGTCATCGCGGCTAAAGAAATCAGGGGCGGTCTCGCGGCACAGGTCGCAGTCAATGCAGTTGCAGTCAACATAGAACTTGCCGGGAACATTCTTTTCAGTCTTATCGTCGATATCGGCCATTGTCGTGTATGTGGGGTTCGTTACCCACAGATATTTATGACCTATTTTTCCGAGAATGCAATCCTTTTTTATTGCAACGCGGCATTTTTCGGTACAAAATAAGGTCATGCAACACCAGGAGCAAAATACATCTGTATTACAAAGACTCACACGGAGCATATGGGGAATTCTTTCATTTCTGCTACTCACCGCCGCCGGAATATATTTGTGGAACATTGTCAGCAACGCCCCACAGGCAAAGTGGCGAAATGCCTTCCAGCCGTTGCCGTGGGAACAGGGGGGGATAGTCATCAGTGAAGCAGAAGCCTCCTGGAAAAGCTCCAAGGGAGACGAGCGCATGGAGCTCCGCTCATTCTGCTATCCCTCTGTCCGCATCAAGCTTGCAGCAGCAGAGGGCGAGGGTACTATTTCCATTCGCTTTTTCGACAGCACATCATCACATATCGGTGACAGAGTTAACATTCCCTACAAGAATGGAAAATTGCTTGCCCCCAAATCGCCCTGCATTCAGGCAACAGAAAATGAAGTGACCGTGCGACTGGAGGATGGATACAGGAACGAGGATTTATATACCCTGCACCAGGTAAACCAAGATGAGCCATATTGGCGCGTTGAGCTGGAATATGCACCGCAAGGCCAGGAGCGGAAATTTCTGGGATACATCAGCGTAATTCCCAATGACCTCTAATACCAGGCCGAATTGGCGCAGCAGGAGTATCAAGGCAACCGTCAGCGTGGCCGGCGGTGCATTCATGGCGCTGGCGTTTCCGCCCTATGACCTGGGCAACCTGGTGTGGGTAGGTCTGCTGCCCCTGCTCGGCGTGTTGTGGAACAGCCGCCGGGGATTCTGGCGAGGCGCCGCCTATGGCTGGCTCTACGGCATGGGGTGGTACTGTGTCACCTTCTGGTGGATTCACAATGTGAGCTATGTTTTCCGCATTCCGCTTCCTGTCTTTCTGGGAATTGCTTTTCTGCCGCTCATGACGGTGTATTCGTGCCTGGTGGGGCTCTGGGCAGGGTTGGCAAACACCCTCCTGCGCCCGCGACTGGCCCCCGGCCCCGATACCACCGGCATGAAGCCGGCCCAGATCAAGCAGGCGTGGGACAACTGGGCCTCAGCCGATTTGAAGAGCACCGTGCGCTGCGCCATTGGCGGTGGTGCCATGTGGGTCTGCATTGAGTGGATGCGGGCCAATGGAACGCTCGGCTTCAGCTGGAACAGCATGGGCATGGCACTTTACGATGGTCTCTCTCTGGTGCAATGGGCAGAATTCATCGGCACGGCAGCGCTCTCATTCTTCCCGGCCGCCATGACCATCATCCTCTGGGGCGCCGGACGCCGTGCCTGGATACAATACCGCGCCACCGGCCGGGGTTGCCGGCCCTGGGATTTCTACGCCGCTATCGTCATCATCTTCGGCATGTTTGCAGGCGGGCTGGCGCTCTCTAAAATCTATTCACCGCTGGTCATGATGCAGCGCAAGGATGTGCTGCAACTGCCGGTTATGGGCGTGCAGCTGAACCTGGACCAGGTAGAACGCATCGATGGCGGGCCCATTCAATCGCACCTGTATGGCATGCACCTGCGCGAAACCCGCCAGGCATTCAATGAGGTGCAGCAGGCCACCATACGGAAGGCGCAGGAAAACCCGGACCTCGTCTTCACCCAGCAGCTGCCGGTCTGGGTTATCTGGCCAGAAAGCGCCATGGGTTGCCCGATTCACCAGAACACCCAAACCGGCCAGTTCATGCCGGATTACCACACGACCACAGAATTCTTTGGCGAGACCGGACTTCCGCTGGTGCGCCAGCAAATCCGGGAAATGGGGGGGCAGGACTTTGTCCTCTTCACCGGTGTGGACCATAACCTCTGGGAACCGTGCGAAAATCCCAAGGGCTATATCCCCCGCGGAATGTACAACTCCATGGCCATCATTCCCGGCGGGTTCGACTCCCTCACCACTGTTTCCAAGCAGCACCTCATGCCCTTTGGTGAGTACATTCCCTTTGTCGAGGAAATCCAGTGGGTTGGGGATTTATACAGCCAGATGACCGGCACCCAGGTGGGTGAAAGCATCCACCCCGGAACGGGAGATAGCCCCATCCCCGTGGCCGTACCCGGCACGGATGAGACAGTAGGCGTTATACCTGCCATCTGTTACGAGGACACCGTAGGTAACCTGCTTACCAAATATGTGCGCAAGGGACCGCAGGTGATTGTCAACATCTCCAACGACGGCTGGTTCCGCGATTCCTGCTGCGGGGAGCAGCAGGCTCGCAACGCTGCTTTCCGCTGCATTGAGCTGCGCCGCCCCATGGTTCGCGCAGCCAACATGGGCTACACCTGCGCCATTGCCCCCAATGGAGCCTTTATCGACATTCTGCAGAAGGCCGATGGTTCCCCCCACCTGCCCGGCCACAGCTACGCCGTGCTACCGGTGGATAAGAACGCAGGCTACACCCTTTATGCCCTTCTGGGCGACTGGGCCGTCGGGCTCTGTGCAGTTCTGGTGCTGCTGACCAGCCTTCCGGCCATACGGCGCAAATCATAGGCGTCTGTATTCTTCTGCCCATTTTACACAAAAGCCCTCATTACCATGGTTCTCTCTCTGAAAACCCTGCTCTGCGTTGGTTGCGGCTGCTTCATAGGTGGCGTCCTGCGCTATTTGACCTCGTACTATGTATGCACGCGCTGGGGAGTGGAGCTGCCAGGCATACCGTGGCACACCTTGCTCATCAACTTCGGCGGTTGCCTGTTTATGGGATTATTCTGCGGATTGGCCACTGCGGGCTGCATCGAATCGCCGAATCTCCGGCTTGCGCTCACGGCTGGTCTCTGCGGCGGATATTCCACCCTGGCGGCTTTTGCTTTTGAAAACACCATGATACTACGAGCAGGCAATTACCTTGCCGCAGGCTCCTACATTGCAGCCACCATCATCGGCAGTCTGCTGTGCTTCATTGCAGGCTACGCTGTGGCCAATCTTCTGCAGCGCTGAAACTGCAATCAGCGCCTGTCTGGCATCAGCTCAACGCCGGCCGTGGCTTCCCATCCCCCCCCTCATCATACCTGCAAATAAAAAAGCTCCCTGGTATCTCAAAATACCAGGGAGCCATGAATTGAAGGCTTTTAATAGGAGCGAGCCCAGAGCACCCGGCGAGTGGTGGGGCGCCCGGTCAGGATGCAGGGAGCAGCCTCGGCAGCGCATCCCATTTCACCCTGCGGCACACAACGGATAGAGATACGCAGGCTCTTGGCCAGCGACTCCTCCTCCTCCGGAGAGCCATCCCAGGGGCAGAGCAACCAGTCGGCATCACCCTCGCCATTGAAGTTTTCCTTAAGCTCCTCCAGGCTGAAACAGGGGCGGATGTGGCTGTCGCGGAAAGAACGCTGGCGCTGCAGCAACGTGTTCTGGATATTCTCCAGCAGGTTCACGGCATTTTCCACCAACTCGGCCTCAGAAATGAAGCTCTTTTCATTGGTAGCCTGGTCGCGGCGGCAGAGGCATACAGAGCCCTTCTCCAGGTCACGCGGCCCAATTTCGATACGCATGGGCACACCCTTCTTCACCCATTCCCACTTCTTGGTACCGCCATTGAGGTCGCGGGTATCGACCTGCACACGCAGCGGCATACCATGGAAGCTCAGGGCGCTGAGCTTGTCTGCCAGCTCCTGGCAGTGAGCAAGGATAGCCTCCTTCGTGTCGGGCTTGGGCGTTACGGGGATAATCACAATCTGCTTAGGAGCCACTCGGGGCGGGCACACCAGACCATCATCGTCGGAATGAGCCATAATAAGCGTGCCAATCATGCGGGTGGAAACACCCCAGGAAGTGGTCCAGGCAAACTGGCGCTCATTGTTGCGGCCGGCAAAGGAGATATTCTGAGCCTTGGCGAAATTCTGGCCCAGGAAGTGGGAAGTACCAGCCTGAATAGCCTTGCGGTCCTGCACCATGGCTTCCACCGTGAACGTGCGCACCGCACCGGGGAAACGCTCGTGCTCGGTCTTTTCACCAGGAATCACATCCACCGCCAGCACATCGCGCTGGAATTCCTCGTACACCTTGTGCATGAGGGAGGTTTCGGCCTCGGCCTCCTCGCGTGTTTCGTGGGCGGTGTGGCCTTCCTGCCACAGGAACTCGGCCGTGCGCAGGAAAATGCGCGGGCGCATCTCCCAACGCATCACATTGCACCACTGATTCACCTTGATGGGCAGCTCGCGGTAGGATTCCAGCCAGCGGGAGAACGCAGCACCAATCACCGTTTCGGAAGTGGGGCGAATCACATACTTATCCGTAAGCTCGCCGGAAGGAATCATGCGGGTTTTACCGGTTTCGGGGTCCTTGACAGCCTCCAGGCGGTGGTGGGTCACCACGGCACATTCGGTGGCAAAGCCCTCGGCATGCTCAGCTTCCTTTTCCAGATAGGAAACCGGAATGAGCATGGGGAAATAGGCGTTGGTGTGGCCGGTGCGCTTGAAATCGGCATCGAGCTGCTGCTGGATGAGTTCCCAGATAGCATAGCCCCAGGGCTTGATGACCATGCAGCCGCGAACTTCAGAATTCTCTGCAAGGTCGGCAGCCTTGATTACCTGTTGATACCACTCAGGAAAGTCCTGCGCGCGTGTGGGCGAAATTGCGTTCTGTTGTGCCATGGCGGGAATTTTATGGATTATGGTAGAAATGTCAATGAAAATCAGTTCCTCCGGGGTGAACCTCCTGGCGCAAGCGGTGGTTCAGCACCGCCAGCAGCACCATGAATACCATCAGCAGCCACAGCCCCAGCACCGCCGCAGCCACAGCCATGACCACCGCCGCAGCCAGGCTGATGCTGTGCATCTGGAAGCGGGATTTCATGAGTCCCTGCATAATCTGCCCGCCATCCAGCGGGAAAATGGGAAGCAGGTTCAGCACCGTCCACCAGCAGCTCACCTCAATCAGGAAGAAAAACAGAATCATGGGCATAGCCGGGTGGTTCAACACCGCCTCCGGCACCAGATGCCCCAGCGCAAAGCGCCCGGCATACGCCATGGTCAGCCCCATATTGCCAATATAGCAGCCCATGGCCACCATGGCAAAAACCCCGATAGCCAATGAGGACAGAGGCCCGGCCAGCGTCATCACCACCCCCTGCACCCGGGTAAGACGGGCTGTTTCATTCGTGCAGTCACCCCCCATCCAGGCCAGGAACACGCAGGGCTCACCGCCACCCAGACACCGCCCCACCAGGGCATGGCCCATTTCATGCGCCAGCAGCACCACAAAGGCAGAGACGATGAATAGCGCCACGCACATCACATCTACCACGCTCGTTATCCACAACGCGCCCCCAAGAAAAGCCAGCGTCAGCCAGAGCGAGGGATGGATGCTTACCTGCACCCCGAATAGAGTGAACCGTATCATTGCCATTCATTGTATGCCAGCCCCAGCCTCCGGCGCAAGCTCGCAAGCCGCCATACCCTGCATCATGACAAGGAAATTTACCCCTATGCAGTCTCGATTCCTGCTTGCTAAAACATTAAGTTTAGTGTAGCATATACCCAATTCATGGAAGCAGAATACACAGAAGACGACATTCAGACACTGGACTGGCGCGAGCACATACGGCTGCGCCCAGGCATGTACATTGGCAAGCTGGGCGACGGCACCATGCCAGATGACGGCTTGTATGTTCTGCTGAAAGAAGTTATCGACAACTCGATTGACGAATTCGTCATGGGGGTCGGCAAGAAGATTCTTGTGAGCATCAACAAGGAAGGGATGTGTGAAATCCGCGACTTCGGCCGCGGCATTCCCCTAGGCAAGCTTTACGAATGCGCTGCCAAAATCAACACCGGTGGCAAATACGATGGCGAGGCCTTCAAGAAATCCGTGGGTCTTAACGGCGTAGGTATCAAGGCCGTGAATGCGCTTTCCGAGAGTTTTGAGATTCAGGCCTACCGCGAGGGGCAGACCCGCCGCATCCGCTTCCAGGCGGGAGACATGGTAGAAGGAAGCGATATCACCGAAGCCACCGACCAGCCGGATGGCACGCGCGTGGCATTCATGGTAGACCGCAGCATCTTTGCCGCAGATGCCGCGTACAACCTGAATTTCGTGGAGCGCATGTGCCGCTACTACTGCTACCTGAACACCGGGCTCACCATCAATCTGAATGGGCGCAACATTTCTTCCAAAAACGGCCTGCTGGACCTGCTCAAGGAAGAAATGAAGGAAGAACCGCTCTACGCCCCGATTCACATTTCCGGCAACGATATTGAGATTGCCATTACCCACGGCGATGACTACGGAGAGGAATACTACTCCTTCGTGAACGGCCAGCACACCACCATGGGTGGTACCCACCAGGCTGCTTTCCGCGAGGCCATCGTCAAGACCCTCCAGGGCTACTTCAAGAAAAACTACGAAGGCTCAGACATCCGCAACGGCATTCAGGCCGCCATCAGCATCAAGGTCATTGAGCCGGTGTTCGAATCGCAGACCAAGACCAAGCTGGGCAGCAACACCATGGGCCCGGGCAAGGAAACCATCCGCACCTTTGTGCTCAACTTCCTGGCTCGCGAGCTGGACAACTACCTGCACCGCCACCCCGAAATCGGCGAGGCGATGGAGGAGAAAATCAAGGAAAGCGAAAAGACCCGCAAGGAGGTAGCAGGCGTAACCGGCAAGGTAGCCAAGGAACGCGCCAAAAAAGCCAAGATTCACACCCGCAAGCTGCGGGACTGCCGCGTCCACTACGACACGAAGCACAAGCGGGCAAAAGACACCATGCTCTTCATCACCGAGGGTGACTCCGCCTCCGGCTCCATCACCACCGCCCGAGATGCCGAAACCCAGGCCGTATTCTCCCTGCGCGGCAAACCGGCAAACAGCTTTGGCATGAACCGCGCTGCACTCTTCGAGGAAAAGCGCAACGAGGAGCTGGACTTCCTGCACCTGGCGCTCAACATTGACCGCAGCATGGAGGATTTGCGCTACAACAAGGTCATCATCGCCACCGATGCCGATGTGGACGGTATGCACATCCGCCTGCTGCTGCTCACTTTCTTCATTCAGTACTTCCCCGACCTCATCCGCGAGGGTCACCTCTTCATTCTGCAAACACCGCTCTTCCGCGTGCGCAACAAGCAGAAAACGCTCTACTGCTATTCTGAGGCAGAGCGAGACCGCGCTGTCAAGCAACTGGGTCGCAACCCGGAAATCACCCGATTCAAGGGGCTGGGGGAAATCTCGCCCTCTGAGTTCAAAGCCTTTATCGGCGATGATATCCGACTGGAGGAGGTCACCCTTGAAAATGCTCACAACCTCAAGGAAATCCTGCGTTTCTACATGGGCGACAATACAGATGACCGCCGCCAGTACATTGTGGACAACCTGCGCATTGAGGAAGATTTGGCATAAAAAACCTGCAATAAACGCGAAAACCGGCAGCCCAGAGCTGCCGATTTTCTTTGACACAGCCCCCCTTCTCGTGTAGTATAAGGAGAATACCACTTCCATACCATGAAAACACTCATCATTGCACGCCACGGCAACACTTTTGCCAAAGGAGAAACACCCACCCGCGTGGGTTGCCACACGGATCTGCCCCTCGTTGAAGAAGAACGCGGCAAGGGCGTTGGTCTGTACCTGAAAAAGCTGGGGCTGGTGCCCACACGCATTCTGGCAGCTCCGCTCAAGCGCACACTGGGTACTGCCGCACTGGCAGCAGAAGCCGCTGGCTGCACCTGCCCTGTGGAGCCCGACCACCGCTTCATTGAGGTAGACTACGGCCCCGATGAAAACAAGACTGAGGAACAGGTAAAGGCCCGTCTGGGTGCAGATGCCGCCAAGGCAGAGGGCATTGACCCCACCACGCTCAGCGCCGAGGAACTGGACGCCAGAGGCGAGGCCATCATCGACAAATGGAATGCCGATGCCACCGTTCCCCCCGGCTGGAAGGTGGATGTGCAACAGATTCGCGATAACTGGATGAGCCTGGCCTCCGAAGTAAAGGACGGCGAGATTATGCTCTGCGTTTCCTCCAACGGCACCATCCGCTTTGCCCCGGTCATCACCGGTGATTACGCCGGCTTCTGCGCCGAGCACGACATCAAGGTAGCCACCGGTGGCGTGTGCATCTTCACCAGCGAGGATGGCACCACCTGGACCTGCACTGAATGGGGTACCAAGGCTTTCAAGAAAATCTGAACCGATATATCCACATATGATAGACAAGATTAAACCCGCCTGGGTAGAAGAATTCAAGAAATTTGCGCTCAAGGGCAATGTGGTAGACATGGCCGTGGGTGTCATCATTGGTGGTGCGTTTGGTAAAATCGTCACCTCCCTGGTAAACGACATCATCATGCCGGCCGTCTCCATGCTCACCGGTGACACCAAGAACCTGGCAGAGCTTACCTATGCCCTCAGCGCAGAAAAAGGCGCACCGGTCATTAAATATGGCGTATTCTGTCAGACCGTGCTGGATTTTCTCATCATTGCGCTCACCATCTTCTGGGCAGTGCGCCTGGTGTGCAAGCTGCGAGTGAAGAAAGAAGAACCAGCAGCCCCCGCCCCGGCGCCCGCGCCGCCGCCCACCCCGGAGGACATACTGCTGCTGCGCGAAATCCGCGACGCTCTCAAAAACAAGTGAACAAAAAACAGCTCATAGCCAGGGTTCAGCGCTATATGGGTCCTGGCGCCACCCGAAGCACCGCCTCCGCCGCCGTAGAGGCGGTGCTCGCCTCCATACAACTTGCCACACATACCCCGGGCGAAAAACTCCATATTGCCCGGTTCGGAAGTTTTGAACGCATCCTGCGACCTGCCCGCCAGAGGTATGATATCAATACCGGCACCCTGCGCCACATTCCCGAAAAAGAGGAGCTTACCTTCAAAGCATCCAAAGGCTTTCTCCCCGAATAACAACAGCTTCCTACCAGTTAGCACTTGACAGGGCAGTACCGCGAGAGTACCATCCCCCCATGCCCACGGCCAAATCGCCAGCGCCCGCCTATTATCTTCTGCTGCCAGACGGTGAGCAGGTTGGGCCGTATTCCAGCAAGGAGCTGCGGGAAATGCTGCGCCAGGAACTCATTGATGCCAATGCTCTCATCTACGAGCGAGGCAAAACCGGAGCACGGCACCTGGACGAGGTTTTAAGTGCAGCAGAAGGCAACGCCATTGATGATATCACCGGGTTGAACGGGCTCTCCACCTTTTCGCTCTGGCATTTCTTTTCCGATGTATTCCGCCACCACAGCCGGGAGGAGCTGCTGGAGGTATTCTGCTGCGGCACCACCAACACCACGCCCCCGCTGCATGCGGTGAACAGCAGCTGGCCCAGCCCCTGGATTTTTGCCCGCCTGCTTCTGGGGTGCCTCGTGCTCTACTTTGGCTTCAACTGGGCCAGCAACACCTTTCAGAACCCGAACCTCATCCCCGGGCTCATGTTTGTGGGTAACTTTGCCATTCCTTTCTGCGTGGCAGTCTTTTTCTTTGAGCTCAACGTGCGCCGCGAGGTACCAATGCTTGAGTTATTCAAAGCCATGCTGTATGGGGGCCTGATATCGCTCATCTTTGCCATGCTGCTGGAGGAACTCCGTCCCGATGTACTGCCCTGGGTAGCAGGTCCCATTGAGGAACCGGCCAAGCTGCTGGCCGTCATCATCGTGGCAGGCAGCCGGCGCAATGGTCGCATCCTCACCGGGCTGCTGCTGGGGGCAGGCGTCGGCGCAGGCTTTGCCGCCTTTGAAAGCTCCGGCTACACGTTTTCTGAACTCGTGCGCTTCATCACCAGCACCACAGCGGCAGAACTGGTAAGCACCATCAACCCGGCACATGGCCAGGCCCTGGCCCAGAGCGCCAACACTATCAACCCCGATGCCGTCATGCAGGTGCGAGCCCTCATCACCCCCTTTGGTCACATTGTATGGACCGCCATCACCGCCGGGGCCTACTGGCTGGTGCTCAACCAGCGCATTAAGGAAGGTCACCGCAGCCCGGATGACACCCGCCTGGACTGGAAAGCGCTCTTCGATTTCCGCTTTCTGCGCATTGCGCTGATCCCGGTGGTGCTTCACATGGTCTGGAACACCCCCTGGCTGGCCGGCTACGGCCTGCTGCGTTTCCTGGTGTTGGGCATTATCGCCTGGGCCGTTGCCCTGCGCCTGGTGCAGGCAGGCCTGCACCAGATTCGAGAAGAACAAAGAGGCCTGGGATTGTCGGTATGAATACTTACAATTTCTCCTGGGCATAAGGAAGAACCTGTGCTGTCCCCTCCTTCGGCACCGAGAGCGAGAGAAACACGGTCACTCGCTAAGGCAACGATTCCTTCCCCCCTCCCTCCCCAGGAGCGTTCCTGCAATGACCAGAAGAAGGTATACACAGCCCAGGAGATAACCCACCGCAGGCATTTCGACCAGCAACAAAATGCCCGCCGTAACCTCGAACGGCATACGGCGGGCTTGAAAATGGTGGATTTCTCTTAAATCACCACTGGTTGTTGAGGCTCTTAGTTTCCTTGTGGACTTCCATGTTGCGCTCGATCTTGCCAGAGATGGAGGGCGGCGTGTCCGTCACCATGAAGAGGTCCAGGATTTCAATGGTGTTCTTGCCATTGTTAAGGAATTCGCCGGGGCAGTAGAGGCGCTCCTGCGGACCGATGTTCCAGTAGCGACCCAGCAGGTGACCATTTACCCACACGTAGCCCTTCTGCCAGCCTCGCATATCCAGGAAGGTATCGATGGGGTTCTGCAGCTCGATTTCTGCGCGGTAGAGAGCGCCTTTTTCACGAGCACGCACATGGCCGGTCTTGCGCACAGGCGCCGGCAGCGGTTTGTTGAGGTCGAAGCGCTCTACGCGCCAGCCTTTGAGTTCGGCTTCACCCAGTTTCACGGAACCAATAAGCCCCTTGCGGTCTTTTTCCATGAACTTGGAGAAGTTTACATGGCCGAAGGTATCTACCACGATTTTAAGAGCGGCAGCCTTCTCGCGGGCGGGAAGCTCGATGCTGGTCTGGTTCAGGCGGCGGTCGAGGGTGCCGATAAACTGTTCATCCAGATAAACCTGGGCATAGTCATGAGCCTTGCATTGCAGCGTGGCGGCAGGACCAGCGGGGATGCTGGTCTTGTAGATGCCGATGCCCTGGTTCTGCCCCAGGCACTCCAGCGTGGGCGGGGTATCAAACACCTGCGGCTCGCGGATTCCGCGCAGGGCATGCCAATTGCAGACCAGTCCGGGGCGGAATGCCGGTACCTCCATGGCCGTGGGCTGCACCGGCTCCGGCACGTCTGCGCCAGCGGGCAAGGCTGCCTTGATGATATCGCGGTACTCGAAATACTCCTTGGTCAGGTTGCCATTTTCGCCGATGGGTGAGCCGTAGTCATAGCTGGTGAGATCCGGTTCGAACTTGGAGCCATCGGGGTTGGTGTTGGAACCAGCGGTAAGGCCGAAGTTCGTGCCGCCATGCAGCACAAACAGGTTGAAAGAAACGCCGTCCTTCATATACCAGCGCACAGAGTTGAGCGTGTTGCGGCTGGGGGTCCAGTTGCCCTCGCCCCAGTGGCGCAGCCAGCCAGGGTAGGTCTCGCTGCTGAATACGGGAACTCCCGGTGCCACACGCAGAGCGGTCTGCATCTGCCAGGCATTATCGGCGGGGTCAAGACCTACTGCCACGCCCGCAGGCACAAAGCGCAGGTGGTGGTTAGTACTGCCCTCAGAGAGGTAGAACGGGCCAGCGCCCTTCCCGGTCCAGAAAGCCTTGAGCCATTCGATGTAGGCCAGCTCATCGTGCTCGCTCTTGTAGCTGCCGTATTCATTTTCCAGCTGCACCATGAGGATGGGGCCACCATTCTTGCTGAGGCGGGGAATGGCAATCTCTGCCATTTTCTCCAGATAGCGGGTCTGGGCCTCCATGAACTGCTTGTTGCCGGTGTAGCGCAGCGGGGTCACATCATCCTTGATGAGATAGGTGGGCAGACCACCCAGATCCCATTCACCGCACACGTAAGGGCCGGGGCGGAAAAGAACCCACATGCCTTCCTGCTGGCACAGGTCAATAAAGGCGGCAATATCGTTGCGGCCGCTGAAATCCCAGCTGCCGTCTTCCTGCTCAATGGCGTTCCAGAACACATAGAACGCAATAGTGTTGAGCCCCAGCGCCTTGGCCGCACGAATACGGTGCTGCCAGTGCTGGCGCGGCACACGCTGCGGGTGAATCTCACCCGAGCGAATCTGGAACGGCACGCCATCCAGCATAAATTCACGACCACCTTCCCCACCAAAGGAAAGGACTGCGGCTTTACCACTTTCGGGTTTCTGCAGGTTCTTCATGGCTTCCACTCCACCCTGGGCCACCATGGCCGCCATGGCCAACATGCTCAGCAAAACGCATTTCATATCCCGGCTTATACCACAATTTTAATCGGTTTCCCAGCAAAAAAAAACAGGCTGCACACTTTACAGCGCAGCCTGCAGGAAAATCCAGGCAAGGAAATCACCCTATACGATTATACACAAATCCCTGATGTGCAGCTTCGTCGGGGTCGTAAAGATTGCGACCATCAACAATGATGCGCCCCCGCATTGTCTTGCGAAGAACCGCCCAGCTCGGTACACGGAATTGCTTCCAGTCTGTCACAATGACGAGTGCATCTGCATCCACACAGGCATCATACATTTCGCTACAGTAAGTAATAGAGTCTGCTCCCAGGCGGCGTTTTGCCTCTTCTGTGGCCACGGGGTCATAAGCACGCACCTCGCAGTCATGCTCCAGCAGGGAATCAATAAGCACCAGTGAAGGCGCCTCGCGCATGTCATCTGTGCCGGGCTTAAATGCCAACCCCCACACAGCAATACGCTTGCCCTTCAAATCGGGAATCGCGTTTTGCAACTTGGAAAATGGTATGGTCTTCTGTCTTTCATTCACTGCCTCTACGGCCTCCAGAATGCGCATATGGTAACCGAGTTCAGCCCCGCTGCGGATCAGGGCCTTCACATCCTTCGGGAAACAGGAGCCACCATAGCCACAACCGGGATAGAGGAATTTCTTACCGATGCGGTCATCCGCCCCCATACCACGGCGAACGGAATCCACATTGGCGCCTACCAGTTCGCAGAGGTTTGCTATATCATTCATGAACGATATACGAGTAGCCAGCATGCTGTTGGAGGCATACTTAATCATTTCCGCACTTGGTATATCACAGACCTGCACTCGGTCGCAAATCATGGTGAAGGGGCGGTAAAGCTGGCGCATCAGGCGCTCGGCTTCCTCATCCTCTACCCCCACAATCACGCGGTCTGGGTGCATGAAATCTTCAATCGCCGTTCCTTCTTTCAGGAATTCCGGGTTGCTGGCCACACCGAAAGGCACACTTACGCCGCGTTTGTCCAATTCTTCCTGAATGGCAGACTTCACCTTGAACCAGGTACCCACCGGCACTGTGCTCTTGGTGATAAGCAAGGTGTATTTCTTGATATGACGGCCGAATTCCCGAGCCACTTCCAGTACATAACGCAAATCGGCAGAGCCGTCTTCATCCGGCGGTGTCCCCACGGCAGAAAAAACCACATCCACATCATCTATACACTCAGCAAGGTTCGTCGAGAAACGCAAGCGACCGTCTTCCTGGTTCTGCAGCACCATCTCCTTGAGCCCTGGCTCATAGATGGGCATGATACCCTCCTGCAGATTCTGAATTTTTTCCTCGTTGACGTCAACACAGGTCACGATATTCCCCATTTCCGCAAAGCAGGTACCACTCACCAGCCCCACATAACCTGTGCCGACCATTGCGATATTCATAATCCTTAATAATAATTGATTGCACGAATGAATGGCAACAGAGGGTTACCACACGCTGTTTTTATAACAAAACCCACCCGCAGAAGTCAAGATATATTAAGGTTCACCCCCGGATAACACGCATTTCTCTTGCAAATACACAAAAATTATGGTTAGCTTCCGCTCAGTACCGCACCGTTTTTTTCGGTGCGTAGAGTCCCCGGGAGGCGGCGGGAAGCCGCAGGAAATAGATGGGAAAGACGGTGAGAATCCGTCGCTGTGCCGCAACCGTGTTGTGCTCTAGCTGGAGCACTCAGTCGGAATGCCAGCCATGGGGATTCGCCACGACACACGGCGGCGATGCACCGCCGGCTCAACGGCCACCACTAAAATGAAAGAAGACAAGAACGCTCCATTCAGGAGCCATACCCGCATTGTGCCTGTCCTTTTGCTGGCAGGCGGTTGCCCCGCCCTTTTGGCGGATGAATCCCCCATCACCACGCTGGCGCCCATCACAGTTTCGGCTCACGGTGGCACCGGCATTCCCTATGACCAAAGCGGAGTTTCCGTCACCGTGCTCGCCCCGGAGGCACTGAAAACGGAGGGTGTGTATAATCTGGGAGAAGCCCTTACCCGCGTTCCTGGCGTGTATGTACAGCCAGGCGGTGGCTCAAACCAACGCGGCAATGTGAGCAACATCGCCATACGCGGAATGAGCAGCGCCCAGTTCACCCTGCCCATGCTGGATGGAATGCGCTTATATGACAACTCCTCAGGCTGTAACCTCACCCCCAATGTGCTGGCCCGTACCAACATGTTCGATATCGGCACGCTGGAGGTGCTGCGGGGGTCTCAAGGAGCCGTATATGGCAGCGGTGCCGTGGGGGGCGTTATCTACATGGAAACCCCGGAGGGCAAAGGAGCTCCCAGCTGTACCCTTTTCAACGAATTCGGAAGCTTTGCCTCCTACACAGGAAACCTGACGGCTCAGGGGCAGATGGGCAAGTTCTCATACTTTATTTCTGCAACCTATGAAACCACCGATAATGATTTAAAATGTGTGGATGGCAGCACGCCCTCAGACAAAAATGCCGGACACTTCGAAAACTGGCAGGAAGCGCTGCGGTTGGATTACAGACCAGACGCCAGTACGCACGCACGCATCACCTACCGCCGCAGCGACGCCCGCTACCAGGCCCCGGATGCCTGGGGTGACCCTCATTACCAGTACCGCACCAATTTATTATCCGGTGCTGTAGAAAAACGCATTACCCATGCCTTTGCTACAGAACTGAGTGCTGGTTACTACGGTGCCGATTATACGTTTGGAAGGGGGAACCATCATGATTTGCGCAACATACAGACCGACTGGCGCAATGAGTACCGCTGGAGCCGCCACCATACAACAACCTTCGGGCTCGGATTCAGCCACAGCCAGCATGAGTCGACCAGCAACGGAGAAGTGGACAATAGCAGCGCTCACAGAGAAAACACGCTCAGTCTGCATGCCGAACACCGCATCACGCCCATAAAGGGATGGGAAAACACGCTGGCATTCCGCTGGGATGAAAGCGATGTTTTCGATTCCCTCTACAGCCTGCGAGCTGCTACCAGCTGGGCGTTTAACCAAGGGCAGACCCGGCTGAGTGCCTCCTTTTCCAGGGGGTATAAGGCGCCTTCCTCATTCGAGCGGATGCGCGGGAGCTATGAAGCCTGGGGGGCCAGCTACCAGGGTAATCCGGAACTGGAGTGCCAGACCAGCTGGAGCGCCGATATTGGGATGGAACACGAATGGATGGAGAATCACACAGCCAGTATCACCCTGTTCTGGATACGCACCCAGGATGCCATTCGCACCGAGTGGCAGCAGGACCATTACGGATTCTGTAATGCGCCAGGCACAGATACAAGCAAAGGCATAGAGCTGAGCCTGGAAGGCACGTGGGAAGAAAACTGGAACACGGGTTACACGCTGAGCCTGACCCTTTGCTCCCCGGAAAACAGTGAGGGAAAACAAATTGCTGCCACCTCCCGCCAGGTGTGGTCGGCCGATATTCATACCAGTCCATTCGAAGGATTCACCACGGGTATTGGTCTTTCCGCAGCAAGTGGATGCAGCAACTGGGACTCCTCGAAACTGGATGCACACTATACCCTGCGCTGGTATGCCCGATACAAGGTCAACGAGCATGTAACCCTGCACATGCGAGTCGAGAATCTCACAAACCAGAAATATGTTTCCGATACCGCCTGGGGTGATTATAACAAATCCTATCTGAACCCCGGCACGGCGGTATACGTGGGCGGCACCCTCACCTTCTAATGAAACGAGCACTTGCCATTCTGCTGATTCTCATAGTGGTGGTTGCCTGGTGGGCTGTCTCCAGGCACACCCCTTTACCCTCGGTAGCAGAGGAAGCAAGGCCACCCGCCCCCTATCCGGCAGATTTTTCTGAAAGGCTCTGCCGGATAGGCGGGTTGACAATGGAACGCAACGCCCCCATGCCTGACAATATCCCCTGGCAGACAGCAGAAGGGCACCCCGCCCCAGGCATGCCAACGGCCGTCAAGGGTGGCCTGGTGCGACTCAGCAACGCCGGACCATTTCCGGCTCATTTTCTGCGTTTCGGAGGTGGTTCACCCCAGTTTTTTCATCAGAATCTACAAGCCGCAACCGAAATTCCGCTTGTATCCCGCCACCCATTGCATGGGCAGACGACAGCAGGAGTAGCAGAGGCCTGGGCAACAGTAGGAAACACCGTCTATTTCCGCCTGAATTCCGCAGCCCGGTACAACAATGGGCGCCCGGTGCGAGCAGACGATTATCTGCTCGCAGCCCTACTGCAGGCAGAGCAGCACTGCACCGAATACGAGAATCTGGCAGCGGTAGCCAGTCACCTGCGTACCCACGGTGACCACCTGCTCTCCATTACCCTGCGCGGCAATGGTAACGAGATACAGGTCGCACGGCTGCTCCACCCAGCAGAACCCGCTTTTTATGCTGGTTTCAACTCCCGGTTCAAGGAAACCTACGCACAACGTATTCCCCCCGCTACCGGGGCGTACCGGGTGGGCAATATCGTGAGAGGGCGCAGCATCCAGCTCCAGCGGGTGAAAGACTGGTGGGGCGAGTCGCTCCCCCTGTACCGCCACCGATTCAATGCCGATTCGCTGGAATACCACTTTCTGACCAGCGAGGCACAGGTGTGGGAATTTTTGCGGCGTGGCAAGCTGGATGCCGTGCAGACCCGCAACATAGCATCCTGGCAGGAATACGCAGAACAGGCAGAGCACCTGCACCGCACGGTGTACGATGCCGAATATCCCATGCCGCCATACGGCATCGCTATCAACGCACGCACGCTGCCCGACCTCGAGCTGCGACGCGGCCTCCTGCACGCTATGGATATGGACAAGGGCATGCAACTCATCATGCGAGGCGAAGGACGGAGACTCACCACCTTTCACTCCGGATACGGGGAACTCACTCCGC
This sequence comes from Akkermansia sp., assembly GCA_045577775.1. Taxonomy (GTDB): domain Bacteria; phylum Verrucomicrobiota; class Verrucomicrobiia; order Verrucomicrobiales; family Akkermansiaceae; genus Akkermansia. Next base: position 41,746 of record JAZNIZ010000008.1, read on the forward strand.
AAAACACCCCCCGGTATGCCTATGACCCCACCGCCGCGCGGGCGGCATTTGCCCGCGCGGGATACACTATTTCCGGAACAGATGGTATCCTGCGCCGCCCGGATGGAGCTCGTCTGAGCGTCACCCTGCTCTACACGCCTCACGAAAAAATCAGCAACCTGCTTGGTGTCATGATCCGCAGCGCAAGAGATTGTGGTGCAGAAATTAAACCTGAACCCGCCCCATGGCAAACCTGCCAGAACCGGCTGCTGGAGCGCAGCCACCAGCTCGTATTCTGGGCCATACCAGCCCCGGAGCAACCAGAACCAGCCATATTCTTCGCGCCGCACGCAGACCCCGAAGCCTCTCCATTCGGGCTGAACACCGAAGATATGAACACGGCGATAGCGCAATTTGAAGCTGCCCCCACAGCCGACAACCTCGCCCGCATCGACCACCTGGTATACGAACACGCCATCTGGCTACCAGGTTGGAAAGAGAACCGTGTCTACCTGGCACACCACCCGAGGCTCCATATTCCCCCCAGTCCCTGGTGTTTTGATGCACTGGACGCGCACCTTTTCTGGGTAGCCCCCGCACCATGATTCACGTACGCCACACCTCAACAGCCGAGCTTGCCCGCCGCCGGATACGCCTGTTGGTATACTGTATCTTCTGCGTACTAGGGTTATGTACAGGCATCGCATTCTGGGCGAAAACCCAGATAACACTGATTCTCTGTGGTGATGCAGCCTGCAACTTCCAGGGTGTCACCTTTGCACAGGAACCACCTATCCCCCCCGAGAAAAAGAACATACGCCAGCCATCGCCTGCACGCCCCATCTACACGCCGCAACTTCTGGTGCAGGTTCACCCAGAAACAGCGCTACCGGAACTCGAACTGACCGCCCTGGAACCATATTTTACAGATGAACAGCCAGACTCACCGCTGCTCGAAATAGCAGAGCTGTGTCCCCCACTCCCGGCTACAAAAACCGCTGCCCCCCCCATTGCGGGGCAAGACCCCACCCAGTCGAAATACACTCCACCAGCCTACCTGAACTGCCCGCACCCCAGCTACCCGCCGCGATTACGGAAGCAGCGGATAGAAGGCTCCGTGGGGGTGCGCATCACCGTAGCGGCAGATGGAGCGCCCAGCGAGGTGGTCATTATCTCCACCAGCGGCAACGCTCAGCTTGACCGCCACACCCGCAACTGGATTCTTCAGCAATGGCGATTCACCCCGGCAAAAAACGATAATCAACCGGTTGTCTCAGTGGTAGAAACGCAGGTTCGATTCCTCCTGAACGCCTGAAAATAAAACGCCCCGCCAGATATACCGGCGGGGTGTTTTATTTTCTGAAATTCTGTTCCAATTAAAGCTTCTTCCAGGGAAGAGCCGCCAGAAGCTTGTCGAAGCCCAGGCCAGTACCCGCAGGCACGGGGAATTCCGGGGTGATATTCATGCCCAGTTCCTCAGAGAATGCATTGGGGCGGTACACATGGTGAGTCACGAGACCACAAAGGGGAACATCCTCCGCAGGGTTACCAGTGTAGAAAGCTGCGGCATTATACGCCGCCCAGCACTGCCCCAGCGGGTGATCCATGTAGGAAGTAAACACAGGCAACCCGGTGGTGCTCACATGGCGAGCCGGCTTCACAATGCGCATCATGGGCTTGCTGGTGCGGGCGGGGATGACCGCATCACTCTGCACCGGCATATCGTAAGCCAGCGGCATGCCGGCATCCTGCAGGCTCTGCCAGGCCTCCACATCGTAATAGCAGGGGTCTTCCACAAAGTCTATGCGCTGGCGCATAGCCTCCGGCAGCATATCCCAGAATTGCAAGGTCTCCTCCGGAGTAAGCGTGCAGTTAAAATCCACACGCCACTTCCAATCCGGCACCATAGCAGCCAGATTCACCAGGCGCTCCACCGTGGCGGCAAGCTTGGGAATTACCTTGATTTTACCCACGCGGAACCCACGCTGGTGCAAATTATATACCTGAGAAGGGGTGGCACTCACCGTGAGGGTAGCATAACTGCGAGGAACTACCAGACCCTCGAACAGGCTGACTCCCTTGGCACGAGCCTCGCCATCCAGCTCAATGCACTTGAGAGCACGAGCACCCAGACGCATCGGGCTTCCCTCACGCAGAGCATCCAGTTCATACTCCAGAGGAGAATCCCCCAGCTCTGGCCAGGCCTGCAAACAGGCATAGCCACCGTTGTCACCACGCAGCAAGACACCTTCACGGGGCTGAGCTGCGGCACGAGCGCTCATGGCACCCACGGGATAAAGAGTATACGGAGTATAGTGCATGCCCCTATTTAATCACTTCATGCGCATTTGTCACGCCCATTTTGCATTTACTGCCACTCTTTTTAACTCATCATAGCTGCAAGTTCTGGCATATGGGCGTTTGAAGCTTGATTTTCAGCCATGGCACAGGTAGAATGAATCCGCATGAAAACATGTCTGGGCAGTCTGTTGTTAGTACCTGTGATTCTGGCTCTCATTGTGTCCGTAATCTACCACACATCAGTCAATTCAGAGTTGCAATTTGAGCAACGGGACACCAACGTCCAATACATTAACACGGCACGTTCCTACCGTCCTCAGATTAAGGAAACCACGCCCCCGGCTACCGCTCCGGAGCCTGCTCAGGAGCAAAAGCAGAATACCCCGGCTGGTGCAGTTCCCGGCCTGGTGGATGATGACATAGCAGAGGAGGTATGACCCATGAGCTGCAGTCCCTTGCAACGGCCAGTCATCGGCTACACCCTGGGAGACCAGGCCGGCATTGGCCCCGAAATTATGCAGGCAGCGCTGCTGGCCCTGGCTGGTGAGGATGCCGACTTCTGCCCCATGGGGGCGGCAATTGAAGCAACCCCCGGTAGCCCGACCCGGGAAACCGCCCTGGCAGCTCTTGACCAACTGGAAAAAGCGGCCGCGGCTCTGAAGGACGGCAGCATAGACGCCGTTGTCACCGCCCCGGTATGCAAGGAAGGGCTGCACAGCGTCGGGTTCCATTTTCCCGGGCAAACTGAATTTTTTGCAGCACGACTGGGAGTGGAGAATTTCGCCATGTGTCTCACAGGACAACGCCTTACCGTAGCCCTGGGTACAATCCACACTGCCCTGGCAGATGTACCACGGCTGCTCACCACTGCGGAGCTGGTGCGCATCGGTACCCTGCTGGCCGATTTTGTATGCCGCAGCGGCAAAAAAGAGCCACGCATCGCCGTGGCCGGGCTCAATCCTCACAATGGAGAAAACGGCGCCTTCGGTGATGAAGAGCAGCGCATCATCGCACCCGCAGTCGCACAGCTGCGCACCACCCTGCCCTGGGTGCAGTTCACCGGCCCCTGCGTGCCCGATTGCGTGTACCGTGATGCCGCGCTCGGGAAATTCGATGCCGTGCTGGCTCCCTACCACGATCAGGCGCTCATTCCGCTCAAACTGCTCGATTTTGACAACGCGGTCAATGTCACCCTGGGGCTTCCCCGTTACCGCACCAGCCCTGACCACGGTACCGCTTTCGCTATTGCCGGCAAGGGTATAGCCAACCCGGCCAGCACCATCCGCGCTTTTCAACTCGCCCTCGCATGCGCTCGCGCAAATTAATGCAGAGGCAAAAAAATCAGGATTTCCTAAATATTTTTGATACTTATCCGGGCGCGTCATACGCATGTTATCCACTGTTGAGACGTTCAAAAAGTGCATCATTCAAGGAATCTTAACGAAAATGGCGCCAGCCCGCACCACTATCACCAAACCGGCACATCGGAGGGTTCGCGCGCATGCGCGCGTTACTGCTTTTTTGCTCATTTCTTTTCAATTTTGAAAAAAACTGTTTCACCGGAACAATCAGGCCAACAACCTTCCCCGGATAAAACGCTTGCCATCTCCCACCAGCTGTGGTAGTATCCCCTCCGCGTCGCGCCAACCCGTTTGGCGCGTATCAGAGTCACGTATCACCTTCCCCCCCTGTTTTCATGACCAAAATGTTCAAAAAGGCACTTACGCTGGCAGCTCTGACTTTGGCTGCCATTACCGGAATGCCGGAGGCTCAGGCAGCCTACAACCCCGGTGCCACCAGCCGTGGTTTCGTTCCGCCTGCACCGCCCCGCCGTTCCGCTATGCCGGATCGCCGTCTCCCCAATCTGGGGCGCGATAAGCATGGGTTCCCGTTCTACCACCCCCGCCAGCTCAACCGCGTGGTGCGCACCACCGCATACACCCACTCGGAGAGCGACCACATCGGCTACGGCCCCAAGAATGCCATCGGTACCTACCTGAAATATGGAGACCGCGTGCGCAGTGCTGCGGCAGACTGGTCCGTGTACCCGTTGGGTACCAAGTTCAAGATTAAAGGCGAGCCCTACACCTATGTGGTAGACGACTACGGCAGCGCCTTGGTCGGCACAGCTACTATTGATATCTACCAGCCCAGCAAGGCCCTCATGAAGCAATGGGGACGCCGCGTGGTGGAAATCGAGGTCATCGAGTGGGGCTCCTCCCGCCTGAGCATGGAAAAGCTGGTAGACCGCCGTGGCTACGTTCACTGCCGCCAGATGTATGCCGCCCTGCTGGAGCAGAGCCGCCACCGCAATACGGCCAAAACCACCACCAAATCCAGCTGGTTTCGCCGCTGAAATTAAGCAGACCTTTTTTCATCCGGGCTTTGCAGAATATCTGCAAAGCCCGGTTTCATTTTACCGCTCCAGCTCGGCTTTGATGAAGGGAGCCGTGGGCGACTGGGCTCGGGAAAGCTGGCGCACGGTTCCCTGAGCCGCAATGGTGCCACCCTGCGCACCGGCACCGGGGCCGAGGTCGATGACATAATCAGCCTCGCAGATGAGCTCAAGATTGTGCTCAATGACCACTACGGTGTTGCCCATTTCCACCAGGCGGCGCAGCACCTGCACCAGCAGACGGACATCGTGCGGATGCAGACCGATGGTGGGTTCTTCGATGATGTACAAATCCTGCGGTAGCGCCTTCCCCTTGCGGATGGCATTGAGCGCCGCACGACGCCCCTTGATGAGCTCGGCCACCAGCTTGATGCGCTGAGCCTCGCCGCCGGAGAGCGTGTTGCTGGCCTGCCCCAGGGTGAGATACCCCAGCCCGGTATCGCAGAGCAACTTCAGCGGGTCGGCCAGGCGCGGCTGGCTGGCAAAGAACTCAGCAGCTTCCTCCATATCCATATTGAGCACCTCGGCGATATTCTTTCCCTTGTAGCGCACCTGGAGCGTGCGGGAATTATAGCGCGCGCCGCGGCAGGTTTCGCACGGCACGGTGCATGGTGGCAGGAAATCCATCTCCTGCCGCTGGTAGCCGGTACCCTTGCAGGCCTCGCAATGCCCGGCAGCGGTGTTGAAGGAGAAGCGATTAGCCTCAAAGCCAAGGCGGCGGGCATCGGCACTCTGCGCAAAGAGAGCGCGAATTTCGTTAAAGATACCAATGTAGGTGGCAGGCGTGCTGCGCGGAGTCTTGCCGATGGGGGATTGATCCACCTGATACAGCGCGCGCACCGAATCCAGTCCTTTGCTGTGTTTCCAGGCGGCGCGTTCCTCTCGGGTAATGCTGCCACCCAGAGCCTCGCGCACCGCAGGGCCGAGCGTTCCGGTGATGAGCGAAGTTTTGCCGGCGCCACTGGGACCGGTTACCACCGTGAATCGAGCGCGGGGTACACGCAGGTTCACGTTCTTGAGATTATGCAGGCAGCAGCCCTCAACCTCCAGCCATTCGGCATCTTTCAGCGGCAGATATTTACCACAGCAGGGGTGTTTTTCGCGACTAAGCAGAGCGCGGCCGGTCACCGAGGCCGGATGATGCACCACTTCATCGAAACTGCCCTGCGCCATGATTTCGCCCCCGTGCACACCGGCTGCGGGGCCTAAATCAATGATATGGTCAGCCGCGCGCATAGTATCCTCATCGTGCTCGACCACCAGAAGGGTATTGCCCCGCTGCTTCAAATCGGCCAGCGTATACAGCAGGCGTTCGTTATCCTTCGGGTGCAGGCCGATGGTCGGCTCATCCAGCACGTAGAGCACACCGCGCAGCTCTGAACCCAGCTGCGCCGCCAGGCGGATACGCTGCGTCTCGCCACCGGAAAGCGTGGTTGCCGCGCGGTCGAGCGAGAGGTAGCCCAACCCCACGCGTTGCAGGAAACGCAGGCGCGGTGCAATCTCAGCCATCACGTTGCGGGCAATTTCAGCATCTCGCCCGTCAAAATGCCAGCTTTCCACCACCGGCAGCGCTTCATCTGCCGCCAGCGTGCCGATTTCTGCAATGTTATTTCCGAACAGCGTCACCCCAAGCGCAAAGGGATTCAGGCGCGAGCCCTGGCACACCGGGCAGAGTACGCTTTCCTCCTCCCTGGCAGCGGCGCGTTCCACCTCGCGGTCGTATTTGAGCTCCACCTCCAGCTGGCTGAGCTTGTCCTCCGGCTTGGCTCCGGCCTTCACCTTGCCCACGCGGCCATGTCCCAGGCAGTGCGGACACCAGCCACGCGGCGAATTGAACGAGAAAGTGGAGGGCTCAGGCTCTGCAAAGGACTCACCGCAGGAGGGACACGTGAGGCGTGTGCCGATGAGTTGTTCCTGCCCATCCTTCAACAGGCGGATGAAGCCGTCGCCCATTTCCAGCGCGCGGGAAACCGTTTCCATAATTCCGGCGTAATCCGCCTCCTGCCCATTCACGGAAATGCGGTTGCCCTGCACGCAGATTTCGGCCAGCACCACATCCACATCGTGATTCGAATAGCGGTCCAGCGGAGAGAATGACTCCGGCGTCACCAGCACACCATCTGCACGCAGGTAGGGAAATTTCTTTTTCTGCGCCCAGCGCGCCAGGTCGGCATAATGCCCCTTGCGGTTGCGCACCACCGGCGCAGCAATCATGAGGCTGGCCGGGCGGGCGGCAATCTCCTGCTGCACGAGTTCCTGGATTTCTGCGGGCGAGCGACGCCCCACCGGTACCCGGCATTTCGGGCAATGCGGTTGCCCCAGCTTAGCATAGAGCAGGCGCAGGAATTGCCATATTTCCGTGACCGTGCCCACGGTGGACTTGCAACCACCGCGAGAGCGGTTCTGCTCAATCGCCACCGTAGGAGGCAGGCCGGTCAGGCGGTCAATATCCGGCGTCTCCATCTGCTCGGTAAACTGGCGGGCATAAGGGCTCATCACATCCATGAACCGCTTCTGTCCCTCAGCAAAAATGATATCGAAAGCCAGGGTACTCTTACCACTGCCGGAAAGCCCGGTCACAACGGTCATCGCATCGCGGGGGATATCCACATCGATATTCTTGAGCTGGTGGTGGCGTGCGCCGCGCAGAGCAATCACGCCCTCCGGCACACTGGAATCGTGTTCCTCTGCCGCCATGAGAGGCAATTCATCATACTCCAGCTGCAAAGCCTCGGCCAGGAAATGCGCCGTATACCCTGCCGCGCTGGCAGCCACCTCCTCCGGGGTACCCTGTGCCACCAGCAGACCGCCACCGGTTCCACCCTCCGGCCCCAGGTCGATCACATGGTCTGCACATTTGATAAGCTCCATGTTGTGCTCAATGACCAGCAGGGTGTTCCCCTGCTCCACCAGGCGATCAAACACACGCAGCAACACTTCCAGATCCCGGAAATGCAGACCTGTTCCCGGCTCATCCAGAATCAACAGGCGTCCCTTGTTCTGCTTTTCAGCCGTAAGCGTATCCACCAGGATATGAGCCAGTTTAAGGCGCTGGTTCTCACCCCCGGAAAGAGTGTTGAGCGGTTGACCCAGCCCCAGATGCCCCAACCCCACATCCACCAGCACCTGCAGGCGAGTCGCAATACGACGCGCACGGGCATTTTTCTCATGTGCAAAGAGCCGCTGAGCCGTTGCAATATCCAGCGCCAGCATTTCAGCCATATTGTAGCCCAGAAGGGTGATGGAGAGCGCCTGCTCGGTATAGCGCGTGCCGTGGCACAAGGCACAAGGCACGTAGATATCAGAAAGGAACTGCATTTCCACCTTCTCCTGCCCCAGGCCGGCACAACGCGGGCAGCGCCCCTCACCACTGTTGAACGAGAAATAACCAGGTTTGAGTCCGAGAGCCTGAGCCGCAGGTTCTGCCACAAAAAGCGCGCGGATATCCTCGAACACGCCTATATACACCGCCGGAGTACTGCGGGGCGTGCGCACAATGGGGCTCTGGTCCACCAGCACCACCTCGTCCACCGCATCCAGTCCCGCAACGTTGCGCACCTGAACCTCGTCCTCATCATCCAGCTCATCCGGGTGCTGCGAGCCGTACAACACCTGGCAGGCCAGCGTGCTCTTGCCACTGCCGGAAACACCGGTCAGGCAGGTGTACACCCCCAACGGGATTTCCACACTGAAATCATGCAGGTTGTGACACTCCGCCCCCTCAATGCGGATGGAGCCCTTACCCTTCCGGCGGCGCGGCGGCACAGGAATGCACCGGCTGCCGCTCAGGTACTGCCCGGTGAGCGAATCCGGGGCGTGCAGGATTCCCTGCGGATTCCCGGCGTACACCAGCTCACCACCACTTGAGCCACTGCCCGGTCCCATATCCACCAGGTAATCAGCCGCGCGCATCACTGCCTCCTCATGCTCCACCACCACCAGTGTATTTCCACGCTGCGCCAGGCGCCGCATGGCCGATATCAGACGCGCCGTGTCACGCGCATGCAAGCCTACGGTGGGTTCATCCAGCACAAAAAGCGTCTCGGTGAGCGCAGCGCCCAGACAAGTCGTGAGGCTGACTCGCTCAATCTCACCCCCGGAAAGCGAACGCGTGAGGCGACTGGCCGCTATATAGCCCAACCCCACCTCGCAGAGATACGCCACCCGGCTGCGAAACTCTTTGACCGCCTGCTCCAGCGAACGGTCGTCCCCGGTGTGTCCCAGCACATGCGCATCCAGCCATGGCAGCAGCTCATCCATGGGCAGAGCCTGCACCTGCGGCACGGTAAGCCCACCTATGGTAAAGGCCAGCGCCTCTGGTCGCAGGCGCCCGCCATGGCACTCCGGACACACGCTGTACACGCGGTAAAACGACAAGAACACGCGCACGCTCATCTTGTGCGCATGCTTCTCCATATCATCAAAAATCCCCTTATAACCATACCAGAGGCCGCGGTCATAGGCCTCCCACACATCCAGCTCGCCGGCCTCGCCATAGAACACCCAGTCGCGTTCTGCCTGGGTAAGCTCGCACCACGGCACATCCATGCGCACGGCATGGCTGCGCTTGTTTGCTCGCACCAGGTCCTTGTAACAGGCCGACAGCGTGGCCGAAGAGAGCATTTTCAAAGCGCCGTCCGCTATGGTCTTATCGGGAATAATGCCGCGGTTGTAATCGTAGGTGATACTACGGCCATAGCCCTTGCAGGCCGGACAGGCCCCCAGTGGAGAATTACCACTGAACAATCCGGGGCGGGGTTCCTGCAGCGGGTACCAATCGCTGCGGAACTGGCGCGGCTCGCCCCAGCGCCCCGCCTCAGATGCCAGCGATACGTATGCCACATCCTGCCCGAGGTGCAGCGCCGTTTCCAGCGCCTCCATCAGGCGCGAGCGGGATTCCGGCACCAGTTTCACGCGGTCCTGCACCAGCATCCAGCATTCCATGCCCAGCGCTGGCTCCGTGGCATCTGCCAGGCGCAGCACCTCCCCGCCCACCAGCACGCGCAGGTACCCCTGCGCTTCAAGTGCCTGGCGCATTTCCTCAAAGGTACCCACAGGTCGCACCGCAAAGCAAACCAGCGCAGATTCCCCCGCATGCGTCGCTATCAATTCCTCTGCCACCCCCTGCGGTGTAGCCGGGCGCACCACATTGCCCGCGGCATCCCGCCCCACTGCCAGCCGGGAGAAGATGAGCTTCAGGTACTCGTTCATCCCCGTCATGGTTCCCACGGTGCTGCGCGAATTCTTGACCGAGTTGCGCTGCCCCAGAGCAATGGCCGGGGACACATTCTCCACTGCCTCCACGGCAGGCCTGTCCATGCGATCCATGAACTGCCGCACATACGGCGAGAAGGTTTCCACATACCGCCGCTGCCCCTCCGCATATAAAGTACTCATGGCCAGCGATGTCTTACCACTGCCGCTAGGGCCGGTCACCACCGTGATACCTCCCAGCGGTATATCCACATCCACCCCTTTCAGGTTGTGCTCCATGGCACCCCGAATGTGTATATGCTTATCCTCCCCATCCGCTTTCATGGAAACATTCTAAAGTGGAGACACCCATTTCGCAAGTCAAATCTGCGTCTGCAACGCGCAATCCCGCATCATTTCTGCATCGGATATTAGCGTTTGACAAGCGCTGCAAAAACGGCTAAACTGCGCGCATGACCGCTGGGATACAGGAAAATCTGCTGCTGGGCGGGGTGTTATCCCTGCTGGCAGGTCTTAGCACAGGAATAGGTGCCGCGCTGGCATTATTCGTGAAGCGCACCGATACGCGCGTGCTCACCTTTGCGCTGGGTGCAAGCGCGGGAGTGATGGTTTACATCTCATTCATGGAACTCATGCCCGCGGCCAGCGAAATGCTGGGGGAGAATTCCAAATGGGGCACCACGCTGGCTTTTTTCGGGGGCATGGCTCTGGCCTGCCTCATTGACCGCCTGATTCCGGAGGACGAAAACCCGCACGAGATTCCAGACGCGACCAGCCTCGATTGCGTGCAGAGCACGGGCGAATTTGCCGGCAATGCCAAGCTGCGGCGATCGGCCCTACTGTTCACACTGGCCATCGCCATACACAATTTTCCGGAAGGCATTGCCACCGTGGCCTCCGCTTTCGACAACACCGGCATAGCCACCTCTGTGGCGCTGGCCGTGGCCATTCACAACATTCCAGAAGGTATTGCCGTGGCGCTCCCCCTGCTCTATGGCACAGGCAACCGCCGCAAGGCCTTCAGCTGGGCGCTGCTCTCCGGGCTGGCAGAACCACTGGGAGCCCTGGTCGGCATGCTGATACTGCTGCCCTTCCTGAGCCCCGCCCTGCTGGCCGTTCTCTTTGCCGTGGTGGCAGGCATCATGGTCTATATCTCCTTCGATGAACTACTGCCCATGGCCGAGCGCTGGGGGCACCACCACCTGAGCATCTACGGCGTAGCCACCGGTATGCTGATTATGGCACTGGTACTCTGACCTTATAGAAGAGGAATACTCATCAAGCCTGGGGTATCATATTCCTGCACCCCGCCCAAGCGGAAACAGGCCTGGCGCAGCCGTTTTTGAAGCACGGCCAGGCTCACGGCATCTCAAGCTCCGGGTGACCAGAAAAACTGAGTCTCCACAAGGGGCTATTGGTTATGGGGATAGCGGCCGTAGCCCCGGCATAGCGGGTTGCAAGAATCCGCTATGCCTTCCTTTTCACCTGTCCGGCCATGCCCCTGCAAAACCGGCCCTGGTATTCCTTCAGCTGCCGGCAGACGGCTGCAGCGTGCTCTATCTGAATAAATCCCTGCAATGGGGCGCTGGTATCCACCGCGCGGGAATCGTAGTGAATACGCACCCGGTGGTAAACCGTGTGAATGACAGCCCCCAGTTTATCGTCCTGGCGCAGGTAGATATTGCCCCATCTGCCGGCAGGTTCTTCCAGCGTAATATCGAGGCTGTCATCGAGGGGCAACACCTGCATGGCATCCCCCTCCACAATATATACATGGCTGGAGGTAAAGGCAAACTCGGCAGAACGCAGGCGGGCATTCCAGCGGGCGGGTTCGCGCACCATGCGCAGACCGAAGCCGCCAAACACCAGAGCCAGCACCAGACACAGAACCACCCCTATTGCGGAATCAGGGTAAGCCGCTACGGCCATAGCCAGCGCCAGCAGCCCCGCTCCGAGCATGATTCCCCCCATCAGCACATCCCGCTGGGTGTAGGGACTCGTCACCCCCATGACCGGACGCCCATAATACACCAGCTCACCTGCCAGTTTCTGCAGCTCCGGGTGGCGGGGCGCATTCTCTGCCGCAGCAGGCACCGGGGGAAGAGCCGACTGCGCAGAATCTGCCTGTACCGGCTCCCGATTCGTCCACAGTTCCGGCTCAAACAAGTACGCCCCCAGCACCACTACCGACAATGGAGGCAGCGGACTCACCAGACAAATGAAGCACAGCAAGGCAGGTGCCACAAAAGCGCAGGCAAACAAACCATGAGAAACCGGCATCCCCAGCCAGGCAGACACCTGCCCCCCAGTCAGAAGTTCTGCCCCATACAGCACGGCAAACAGCACATGCGGCAGCACCAGCAACAGCAGGGAAAAAGCTCGCGCCACCCCCTTCTCCACCTTCGGGCATTCCTTCCCCCGCAAGGTACCCCACACCGCCAGCAGCAGCCCGGGCAGTGTCAGTGCCGCGTACCACAACTCATTACACAGCCACAACAACAACGCCACAAAAAGCACCGCGGCACCGAAACTGCCCCCCTGCACCGACCACACCACAACTCCCCCCACCAGCAGGCACAGCAGATTCACGATTATCGACTTTTTGTAATTCATACGTAAGTCATTGTAGTTTTTTTTGTTACAAAATCAAGAAAATTAATTTTGTCCCTTCTCGCCCACTGCCGGGAGCGGTTGCATTGCATCCAGCCCGGGATATACAATAACTCCCACCCAACGACCAAGGTAATCCCGCACTCGGATTTTATCCTGCTCAATCTCAAATGCACAGGGAGTAGCGTTCCCCTGCGTCTTGAGGTATCCTGCATGGAACCACACCCCATTGTTCAGCTGATACAAAGCCAGCCTATGCATGGTGCATCCCCCCATACCGGACTCCAACACCGCCGCAAAATCATCCCGCAGTCGAATGGGATAAGCGTAGTCTTGGTCACCAAGCTGCGGCACCCCGGGCGGCAGAACCCAGGTGGGAGAAATCTCTGCCCCACACGGCAGATTATCCTGAGCCCGGTATACCAGCTCCACCCTCTCCACCTTCAGTAAATCCTTGGGGTAGACAGGCCGTTTAGTGGCAATACGCAATCTTACCTGCTTGCACTGCCCTGGGTTGAGGCTGCATTCATCAATCTTAAGGCCCAGATTGCGGCATCGCACCTCATTTCCCTCGCGCTCTATCACAAACACCTTGCCGCGGCGCAACACCACGGGAAAACCGGTCAGATTCTCAGCCTCTGCTATCACGATTCCCGGTTCCACCCCGACGAGGCGCAGGCTCACCAGCTCAGGAGCAGTCGCATACTGTGCAGGCGGCGCCTCCCACATGCGCAAGCGGGCCAGCAGCGTTCCATTGGCATGGTAAGCGCGAAGCTCTGCACCCTTCAGTTCAAAACGCGCATACTGGTCCGATACCGCCGCCACGGCGTGAGTCAGCATCAGCCGCGGCTTCTCCGACTTCGTCTGCACCACCAGAAACATATGCATATCCTTGCCGGAGGCCGTATCGGCCAGGGTACCGCGCAGCAGCACCGTATCAGGCGAAAGGCGCGTTTCCTTCCACTCTGACGCCTTGCGGAAAACGCGTTGCGCCAGCTCGCGCGGGGTCCTGGGAGCCTCAGACTCCGGCAGTGCGGCCAGCGTTGGCAGCACCAGCATCGCTGCCATTGTCATCAGTACTTTTTTCATGTAATCCTGCACCATGTGTTTCCTTATAAAAACGGCAAGCAGCCCTACCACACCACTAATCAAGCTATTCAGAGTTTTCCTGCGCATGTTCAGTATCATATTATAACAAGGCGCACAATGCACGCATTTTTTAAGCAGCCCCCGCCGGCAACGGCAAAGAAGAGAACACCAGAATCACCTCGGGCGGCGTTTTCCTCGACTGCGGTTCAGGTGGCGGAAATTCATCCAGTAAACAGCCCAGAACAACCAGAGAGCAAAACACGCTATGCCCAAAACCCATCGCAACCAGAGTAAATCCGCCGTCACCACCGGGATCAGCATGAACAATAAACTGGCGCCTTTCTTTCGACACTTAGAAAGCTAATTTAAGCCCCTTCTTCTCGTGTTCATCAGGCGTATGTACGTGTTATATCACTCTGTATCCTCGGATGTCAATCCATTTTTGGCGCGATTTTGTAGCGTGCGAG
>JAZNIZ010000009.1:0-8304 GCA_045577775.1 Akkermansia sp.
GGCATGTTTTCTTGACTTATAGCCAATATATTGCATTAAATCGTCTATGATGGCTGATTTCTGGCTGCGAGTAGTGCATTTGCCATAGAGAAGCCTAGACCTCAAAACGAACCTTTCTTTTTCTTTCCCGCTCATCATTAATTGCATGTAGGTATTATAGTGCTCTTAATTTTGAGGCAACCAAGAATTTTCATCACTGTAGGCGAAACGGCGATTCCTCGTTGGGTTCGATTTTTTTTGAGGCAATGCGAATTATGTTCATATTTTATCCATGACATGATATCATCTTGACAATTTTCACATATTGTGCATATTGAACTATATGAGAGTGTTTTTTTGCTTTTCAGTATTGCTTTTTGAGTGTCTTATATCCGGATGTAGTATGTTAGGTTATGGTATTGTATATAGCAAAGCTATGATTGAATGTCTTCAGGAAAACACGATAAATACTGATGATATGAACGATATTTTGAGTGATGAGGTTAGCAACTATGAGGAATTATGTTCAATCTGTAAAAAACAAGATGAAAATATATCTATGAATCTCATACGCTATAATCAAAATATAAAGAATATCTTAAAAAAAATTAATTCGGAAGTTTATACGCCTATTCCCTTTGATGATTCCAGAATAAAATTTATATCATGCGTACAAACCTTTTCTTCTTTACATGACAGTATTGATTATAAAATATGGGCGCATGGACCAGAAGATTTTTGGATTATATTGTATGATAATGATAAAAATATAATAGGAAGTTTTAATATGCAAACATCCTTGTTGTATAGCTCTCTTTCCTATGATGAACGTGAGTTGCTGTTTTAAAAATTTCACACATAATATTACCTTTCGACTCCCTCAATATGCTGAGTAGGTGGTAGATGCAAGCGGTACGCGCACGATGGCTTACAATGCCTACAATGAGCAGGAGTCGGATAGTTTGCTTGCTGGAGGCAAGACGCATCTTGTCACGGAACTTCGTGACGACTATGGGCGTTCTTCCGGCTATACCTACGCAAACAATGGCTCAGTTCAACAGACAGTGTCAACTGGTTATGGTACTGATGGTCGTATTTCCTCGGCGGGATTTGTTCATGGTGGAGCACAAAAGCTCTTCACTTATTCCTATCTGCCCGGCACCAACCTGCTGCAGACTCTCGTGAAGCCCAATAACATGACGCTCACGCAGAGCTACGAAGAGAAGCGTGACTTGCTCATTGGTCAGCTTTATAAGCGAAGCAATACTTCCGTAGCATCCCGAAGCTACTCTTACGACACACTCGGACGCCCTGTGACTCGTAGCACTTCCAAGGATGGCTCAACGGTCAATGATACGTTCGGTTACAATTCCCGTAGTGAGCTGAATACCGCCATGGTGAACAACGAAGCCTATGCTTATGACTACGACAACATTGGCAACCGCGAGACGGCTCAGGAAGCGGCAGAATCTGCGACAACCTACGAAAGTAACAACCTCAACCAGTACACGGCAATCGGCGATTTCGAGCCGACCTACGATGATGCCGGTAACCAGACAACGGTGAAAACCACCACCGGTATCTGGTCGGTAATCTACAATGCTGAGAACCGCCCGACTTCGTTTACCAATGCAGATAATGGAACTATTGTGGAATGCTCGTATGACTACATGGGCAGACGTGCTACCAAAAAAGTTACCGTCAATGGTACTGTAACGCTGCACCAGCGATTCCTGTACCGAGGTTACCTCCAGATTGCTTGCTGCGACCTCACTCGCAGTAATCATCCCTGCCTGTGGCTCCTCACCTGGGATCCGTCTCAGCCTGTAGCTACTCGTCCGCTTGCCATCCAAAAGGACGGTACATGGTATACCTATGGCTGGGATTTGACAAAGAACATCTGCGAAGTCTACGGTCAGCATGGCTACATCCGCACAAACTACTCATACTCTCCGTATGGCGAAGTTACAATCTCAGGCGATGTGACTCAACCGATTCAATGGAGTAGTGAATATTTTGATAATGAGCTAATGCTTTTATATTACAATTATCGAACTTTTAATATGAAAGATGGTAGATGGATATGTCGCGATATGGCAAAAGAGCATTCTTCAATCAACGTTTATGCATATGTCAATGGCGTATTTAATATTGATTTATTAGGGCTTTCCGTTATTCCTAGGCATACACCAATAACGTCTATTACAGTTAAGCGGAATGATATTTTGTGGATATCAATCATCGCAGGTGATATGTTAAAGGCAGTAGATATTGAAAACAAAGATACATATGGTCATTGGTGGATTGAATTTGATGATGAAAGTTATGGTTGGTGGCCAAGTAAAAGAGTCGGTTTTTTATCGACTGTCTTTGGCGTTAAAGGAAGATTAAATGGAATAGTTCCAGACGATAGTCCTACACAAGACGAGCATCATAATGAAAGCGCTGACGATTCTTTTCATCCGATGTTATATGTAGGTAATATATTTTCCACCTTCATGCAATATGGTGTTGGAAGAGGGAAGAAATGCACCTGTGTAAATGAGGAAGAGATTAAAGATTGTCTGCGAACGTTTGCAAAATCATATTCAGGCTCTTGGCGTTATCCTATAGGAGAGAATTGTCATTCTTTTCAAACGAAAATGATGAATAATTGTTGTCTAAGAGAACCTCGATTTTAGAGTCGTATGGTAGTGTTTATTAATTAAACTTTAGGTTGTTTCTTGGCTGTATAGGTCAGGAAACAACCTTTTGAGTATGTTGGGCATAATCGCATGTAACGGGAGAGAAAGAAAAAAGAATCACTTGCACATTGGAACGTTCATTCCCGCTCTCTCACCATGTTGAAAATTTGTAATGATGTAAATTGAATGAGTTACAAAATCGAAACATCTTCAATTATAGTGCCGTGTATAAAATTGTCACTAATAATCAATTTGTGCAATTGATACATATTTCAATATTTTCATAAAATATAGTGTGGCTTTTTCGGGAATGTACGTTGGAAGTATTTGCTAAGGTTGTACATCGTCGCGATAATGTTTGTGAATCTTGAGGTAAATAAAATGAGACATGGCGGACAGTCCGTATCGCTCAAGAATAAATCTAATCCAATGGGGAGGAACAAGATTAGACGAATTCGTACTGAAAATTCTAAAGATTGAAATTCCAAACGGAAGATAACAATTCCTCCCCCCCCCTATGTTTATAATAGAGGGTACAGTTCACTAAGTAAATGACGGGATGCCAAGCAATCCAAGCGTTAGGCATTGGAATGTTATTAGTTCAGTAAGATAGTCATCACCCGACATTGGAGATAGCGCCTATTATAGTTTAGTTTACTCAGACTTGGCTCCATTTGGTAGGAAACTATTTTTAATCTTGACAAAAAAAAATTAATTAATATCATGAATGCATGGTGAGCAAGATATACTGTCAGATTTTTAGCTGCTTGGCTTTTGCATGTTTTGCCTGCTTGGCTTTTGCATGCTGCAAGGTAAATTCTCGCGCTAGTCAGGATTATTCAAAATTTCGGTTGGTGTATTCGTACGAACCTAATCCTATTGGTGATAAGAAATATAAAAAGCTCATAAAATATCTATCTTCTCAGCGCAGATTAAGTCTGTACTTTTATCATTATATTTACTATTACAATGGGCACTATTATATTTTCGCCAAGCAACCGCTTACTGCTGGAGGAAGAACAAGGAACCCCATAGTTATCTCTGCAGCAGATGCTGATGAAATCATGGCAAAGTAAATAAACGTTAAAGTTTTAGCCCTCTTCAGCATTAACCTAAAACAGGAGTATTACCCCACCTGAGTCGATAAGTTCATCGGAATGCAACACGTTTATTCCAAAATCGACTCAATGTGAATACGAATGGGTAATGTTAACGAGTTTTATAAAACCTTGATAACAAGCATTTCCTGAAACTTCCTGTAACCTGTTATGAGATATGGTAAATTTCGGGGTAATTTTCAGAAAATTGCACCAATTTTCACAAGTTATTTATATACAATCTTTTAGAGTTGCTAAAAATCACAGTCACAAAAAGGCTATTATGGGAGCGGTCGTAACCAAGACAAAATGGTAACGACCGCTCCTTTTTTGTGCCTTGATTTAAGCGACTTATAAAATCGCAACTCATAACGCAAACCGGACTTCCCGGGCTGATTTTGCATCCATTTTTACCCTGTTTTGCAGCCAAAAGAACTCGCTTAGACTTGAGGCGTCCTTGTAATATTGGCGATGAAATACCTAGTATGAGTTACTTAAATAATAAAAACAAGCTCAATAGATTGACAAATATTCATCAATAATATAGAATAACCCCATGAGTATAGGTAAAAAAGTAGCGTTATCTGAGGAAGTGTCCGCTCGCTTCCTCAATAGAAGCAATTCATCCTGCAGATTTAACCAAGTTATTGGCAAGACTCGTGTAGATGGGGTGTTTGCAAGCAGAAGGCAAAACATCTAGTAAGCAATATAAGATAGCTGCTAACATAGAACCTAAACAAAAAGAAGATTCTGATATTCCTTATTCGGAATGTGTTCGAGAAGTAAGAAAGAGCAAAAAAACTTCTAGAGAAAAAAATAAAGCAAGCAATTTTATCATTAGCAGATGGGAAATGGGTTACCATTCACGAATTAAAAGCCATATTAAATCGACAACCACGTACACTCCAAATTGCAATAGAAATACTTGTAGACACAAAGAAACTTGAATTGCAATATCCTGAAGAAACTCGACATCCAAAGCAAGCGTATAGGGCATTATCATAACAGGTCTACCTGTATATCATATTTTAATTGAAAGGCTCCTTATTTTTGCATGGCTGAACTCCGCATTTTGCATGGCTGAACTCCGCATTTTGCATGGCTGAACTCCGCATTTTGCATGGCTGAACTCCGCATTTTGCATGGCTGAACTCCGCATTTTGCATGACTGAACTCCGCATTTTGCATGGCTGAACTCCGCATTTTGCATGGTTGAACTCCGCATTTTGCATGGCTGAACTCCGCATTTTAAACGAGCAACAGTAATGTAACGAAGAATTTACCATACAGAACGGAATGATGCTCACCCAAAGCTACGAACCGCAGCGCAATCTGCTCGTCGGTATGGACTACCATCGTGGTAATACTCTCGTGACACAGCGCACCTACAGCTACGACTCGCTCGGTCGCCCGACCACTCGCAACACCGCTCGACAGGGCTTGGTGATGAATGACACCTTCGCTCACAACAATCGCTCCGAGCTGGCTAGTGCGCAGGTCAATGGCTCTACCTATGGCTACGACTACGATAACATCGGCAACCGTCGCATGGCTATGGAGGCAAGTGATTATACACTATACGAAGCCAATGAGTTGAACCAGTACACCTCCATCCAAGAGAACGAGGACGCGGCTTTCGTCCCCGTTTTTGATGCGGATGGCAATCAAACGTTGCTCAAGACCGCCACGGGCATTTGGTCGGTGGAGTACAATGGGGAAAATCGCCCTGTATGTTTCACTAATGTTGATGATTCTACCATAATCGAGTGCAGTTATGACTCTCTCGGCCGCCGCGCAACAAAGAAGGTCACAACCAATGGTCGCGTCACTCTTTATCAGCGATACATCTACCGCGGCTACCTGCAAATCGCCTGTTGCGACCTCACCCGAATCGACCATCCCTGCCTCTGGCTGCTCACCTGGGATCCGACACAGCCCATTGCCACTCGCCCGCTTGCTATCCAAAAAGATGGCACATGGTACACCTACGGTATTGACCTTTCCAAAAACATCTGCGAAGTTTACGGCTCCTCCGGCTACATTCGGGCAAACTACTCGTACTCACCGTATGGCGATGTGACTATCTCTGGTGACGTTTCCCAGCCGATTCAGTGGAGTAGTGAGTACTCGGATTCGGGAATTGGCCTTGTGTACTACAATTACCGTCACTATAATTCGCAGGATGGCAGATGGATAACACGAGACCCTTTCTCAGAAGAAGGAAGTCTCAATTTGCACAATATTACTGAGAATAGTCCCGTTGTTGCAAGTGACACGCTAGGCCTATGGATTAATATAGATAGGAATAAGCATTTGTGGTGCGCCGAAAAGGGCGATAGCCTGCAAGCTTTGCCGAGCAAAGTATCACCTCCAGCATCCAGCGGTGATTGGGTGTGTCTTAGACCTGCCAAGGGAACAAAAAATCACGGTTATCCCGATGTTATATGGCCCGGAGATGTTTATGATGCATCAAATTTAAAATTAGACCATAAACCCAACAGGATTTACTATACCATAGATGACAGTTTCAAGAATGATGGTTCTGTATACAATGTCAATTATGAAACCGTGCCCGGATACCTTGTTGCGTCTCGACTACTCAGACAATCGAAGGGAGGAACAACGCCAATAACCGAATTAATTGTAGACGGACATGGGAATAAGACAATTAATTACATCATAGGAACAGTTAACGGAATCGAAAGTTCCTTTAGTGTAAACCACGTATTATCTCATGCGTCTTATTCTTTCGAAGACGCAAAACAAAGTTCTGGACATTTCAGATGTTGGTTTGCAAGGAATGCTACGGTGAGATTCTCTGCGTGTTATTCAAAGAGAATCGCATTGTTGTTCAGTCAACATATCATGCGAAAAGGCAGCACAACCTGGGGAACGAGACACACCATTGCGGCGGTTCAATCAATATGGGGTGGTCCAAGGTATCTTAAAGTATACAATGATCGTGATGAGGTTATAGAAACGACTGGTCGAGGTGCCGGAATTCACGCTAAAACGTGGATAGGTTTTCCGGGAACTCTTTAATTAAGCCTCTTACATAAATGATTACCACTAGAGAAAATCCATTAAATCCCTTTGATTATGAGATATATAATGTTATTGATTGTGTTTATGAGTACTCTCGGATGCGCGCGAGATAGAAGTGAAGCCTTGGATTATGTTAAATCACATGTGTCGTTATCTGTTGTAGAATTAACTAAAAAAGAGAAAGGATACTATCTAGTTCTTCAATTCTCAAATCATGGCGAATATAGTGTCACACTGGGTCATTGCTCGGAATCAATAGAAGAAATGCGCGGCATTAAATCAATCGGCAAATCTGAACTATATTCTGACGATTATGAACCTATTGCTTTTCTCAGTATGCAATCAGCAGGAATAATACACCTTCCCGCTAATAGTTCTCGTCAAGTTGCATTTTTAATGACACCCTATGGATACAAGGAAGAGCCTACAAAATTCGTTTACAGATATACGTATATTAAAATCAAAGGCAAAGAATATTTCGTGGCATTTCACGAAATATCATGTAGCATCAAAATCATTACCATCCCACAGGGGCATAAGGTTACGCCTCTGTAGTGCATGATTACTGGAGTTATGGGGGGGATTTTATTTGAAAAAAGGTTTAGGAACTCGATGACATGGATTCCGAATCACATAATAACGACGAAAAGCATTACCAAAGAACTGCAAATTTGCGCAGTCCAGGATCCAAAAGAAATTATCAGCTATTAAAGGAATAAATTAGTTAAAGCCCCTCCTTTGTTAATAACTATGACAAAGGAGGGGTTACCTTTGTTAAACTTTTTATATGGATTTCTGATTCTACCACTGGCTCTCCCGATGATGAATGCAGCAGCGAGGTGGGTTCTGGTGGCTGCGCGTCTCCGGAGCTGTCATCCCTCATGCTGGCTGATGATGCGTCTGAGCCTCCTGTTGCTGTAACTCAGACCACAGCCATGCGCTATAACTCTGTGTGGGCATGGAAGGCTCAGTTGCAGGATGGAGAACTGACGATTCGCCCGACTTCCGGACGCCGCATGTGCTTTGCGATTCAGGAAAATTCGTCTGTCGCTCTGCCTGTTTCGCTGACTCAGCACCATGAGGTGCGGGTGGAATTGCAGAATGCAGATTTGTCGCCTTGCACCTCGGGCTCTCCTGCGTTCTGGACGCTGACGGAAGCCAATGGTCGCCGCGTACGATTTGAAACAACAAATGGTACGGTTGCAGCTGTCGTTGCCGCTTCTGGCAAGGTAACGACTGCCGCAGAGCATGCTGCTCAGGTGCAGGAACGCTTTGATGCTGCGGGCAATATGGTATCTTGCTACTCGCCGACTCAGGGACTCATGCTCACCGCTGTTGATGAAAACGGTGCCACGGTTCTGTCCTGGTTTGCTCCTGCCAATGTAACGGTAGACGAAAGCGGCAACTATGTCACTACGGGTGAGCCGTACAAGACTTCTACTCACCTGACTACGGTAGTGAACGGAGTGGAAACCACAACCGTCACCCGACAGCAGGCT
>JAZNIZ010000010.1:0-59794 GCA_045577775.1 Akkermansia sp.
TTTCCCCGGAGAAGCTTCAACTCGCGGCTGAGGCGCTGCAGGCAGCCTCGTCTTAGCCTCAAAATCCCGCTGCTTAACCTAAACAGCAAACGAATTTTGCACCAATGACAGGGATTTTACAGAAAAAAGCTTGCGCTGCCTTCGAGTCTCGCATCCGTTCGCGTTCTACGCCCTCACAAGGAAGTACAGGGTTGAGCCTCTGCTAAAGCTTTGGCTGCACAAGAGCACTTATGACTTTTGTCGAACTTTTTGGATTTGACCCACTTTTTTCTGAGAAGAAAGCGGTCTTTTGGTTGAGAAAAGAGCCTGAGCCGAAAATGCAAAAGATTGGGTCAATAGCAAAAATCTCAAATGTCGCACGATGTCCCGATTTGACGCATAAAATGCTGAAAAGCAAAGAGCGGCAGTCGTAAAACTGCCGCTCTTTTCTGGTTTATTCCTCATCGGGCAAGCGGGATTCGAACCCACGACCCCTTGCACCCCATGCAAGTGCGCTACCAGACTGCGCTACTGCCCGTTGTTTGGAGCATCGCGCGCTTCTCAGCGCGGCGACGAGCAGAGTATACACCCAGTTTTTAGGATTGTCAACTCATTTTTTTCATGATATAATTTTTTTTGCGATGAAGAAGGTAAAAACGGCAGTTGTAGGAGCCAGCGGATATACTGGCCAGGAACTTTTGAGAATCCTGCTGCGCCACCCAGGCGTAGAACTCGTATGCGCTACTTCGCGCCAATACGCAGGTCAGAAACTGAGCGATGTATTCCCGCGTTTCCAGCATGTACCGGGTGCAGATTTATGCTTCACTGATTCAGATGTAGAGGCGATTGCCGCAACCGGAGCAGAGGCTGCGTTCCTGGCCCTGCCTCATGGGGTATCAGTAACCTACGGCCGCGGGCTGGTGGAGGCAGGCATCCGCGTGGTAGATTTGTCTGCAGATTTCCGTTTGAATGATCCGGCTGTTTACGAGGAATTCTATCGCAAGCCCCACCCGGACGTAGAGCTCATGCAGGAGGCCCCCTACGGCATGCCGGAATGGCACCGGGAGGAGATAGCCAAGGCACGCATCGTGGGCTCACCAGGATGCTACCCGACAAGCATCATTCTGCCGCTGGTACCGCTGCTGAAAGCCGGTCTGGTACTCCCGGAAGATATCGTCGTGAACAGTGGCAGCGGTGTTTCAGGAGCTGGTCGCCGTGCAGATGTATCTCTGCTGTACTGCGAATGCAACGAAAGCATGCGTGCTTATGGTGTACCCCGCCACCGCCACCTTTCCGAAATTGAGCAGGAGCTTTCCGCTGCGGCTGGTGAAAAAGTGACGATTACTTTCACCCCGCACCTGATGCCGGTAAACACTGGTATTTTAACCACTACAGTAGCCAAGCTGAAGCCGGGTACCACCATAGAGGAGCTCTCCGCCTGCATGGAAGCAGCTTATGCCAACGCTCCGTTTGTTCGCCTGCAAGGCCCCAACAAACCAACGGACACGAAAAATGTGACGCGTACAAATTTTGTGGATATCGGCTGGGCTATTGATACCCGCACCAACCGAGTCGTGCTGATGAGCGCCGAGGACAACGTGATTAAGGGCGCGGGTGGCCAGGGGGTACACGCGTTCAATATCATGTTCGGGTTCGATGAAACAGAGGGGCTCTGGATTATTTAAGCCCCCCCACACACACACCTCGAACTCCAGCCAATGAAGCCACTGCTGCTCATAGTTGATGATGAAAAAGCCACCCGCACGGTGCTGAGTGCCGCGCTGGAGGACGATTATGAGGTGTTTGCAGCGGCCAATGGCAAGGCGGCACGCGCTATTCTGGAGAGCGAGCCGGTGGATTTACTGCTCACGGATTTACGCCTGGGCGGTGAAAGCGGAATGGATATCATTGATTACGCAGTGGGGCTGCCTCAGCCACCACTATGTATCATGATGACCGCCTACGGTAGCGCGGATATAGCAGCCGAGGCCAAGCGCCATGGCGCATATTATTTCCTCACCAAGCCCCTCAATCTGGATGAGGTGGAACTACTACTGCGCCGCGCTACCCAGACACGGCAACTGGAAACAGAAAACCGGGAGCTGACCACCCGGCTGGAACCAACAGGCGGTTTAGACAAGCTGCTGGGAGACAGCCCGCAAATGCAGGATATTTTCAACCGCATACGCCGTGTAGCACCCTCCCAGGCCACGGTGTTGATTGAGGGAGAAAGCGGCACCGGCAAGGAACTGGTAGCCCGCGCGCTGCATAGTCTTTCGCCCCGTAACAAAAGGAAATTTGTTGCGGTAAACTGTGCTGCTCTTTCTCCCCAGCTCATGGAAAGCGAACTTTTCGGACACGAAAAAGGAGCCTTCACCGGGGCCATGCAGCGGCGCATCGGGCGTTTTGAAGAGGCCGATGGCGGCACGCTCTTTCTGGATGAAATAGGAGAAATTGACACCACAACCCAGGTCAAACTCCTGCGAGTACTTGCAGAGCGCTGCATTGAGCGAGTGGGCAGCAACACCAGCATTCCGGTAAACGTGCGCGTCATTGCCGCAACGAACCGTAACCTGGCAGAAATGGTAGACAACGGCTCATTCCGCCTTGATTTGTACCAACGTCTCAACGTAATTTCCCTGCACCTGCCACCGCTGCGCGAACGCAGTGGTGATATTGTGCTCATGGCACATGCGTTTGCCCGCGAACTAAGCCAGGAAAACAGCAAAGCCCCCCAGACACTCAGCCGCTCTGCACTAGAGATCCTGCGCACCTATAGCTGGCCCGGCAATGTACGCCAGCTGCGCACCGCAGTAGAACACGGTGTGGTAATGAGCAACGGCTCTGAAATTCTCCCCGATGACCTGCCGGATTACCTGGCTCACCCTGCCACCGCGGCTGTTACAGATACAGCTAAACGTGGCAGCGCGGATTTTGGGCTTGAATCGGCCCCCTCTCTTAATCTACAATATCTGGAACGCAAAGCCATATACCTGGCTTTGCAACGTAGCGGTGGCAACCGCTCAGCAGCAGCTGAAATGCTGGGAATCAACCGCCGTACGCTTCAGCGCAAGATGACAGAATCACCAGATTTCTACAAAGACTTCATTAGCTAACCTCCTACACAGACCCCATCTTTATGCACGAGCAATCCGATCGCAACGCCATTCACAGCCTGCGCATGCTGCTGGTTCTCCTTGTCACAAGTCTCTGCATATTGCAGCTTTTTCTTACCTACCGGGGGCTGAATAATGCAACCGCCATAGATATGGCACAGGTAGCTCGCCAGATTGCCCGTGGCGAAGGCTTCACCACCAAGTTCATACGGCCCATAGATGTGTGGGACTTCTCTAAAAAAGCACAAAAACAAGAGAAGGACACAACCGTTGACTTCGATCACTTCCAGGAAGCAAACCATGCCCCGGTATATCCATACATCCTGGCAGCAGCCATCAAATTAACCGGTTACGATAATTTTCAGGCTAACCGCATGGATGAAACCACCTCCAACATCTATGCAGGGGATCGGGTTATCTCTGCCGTCAGCTCCTTCTTTTACCTACTGGCACTGCTGCTGGCCTACATGCTGCTATACAGGCTTTTCGATGATGCCGTAGCACTTACAGGCGTTGCGTTCATGGGCTTGAGCGACCTGCTGTTGCAGTACGCACTGAGCGGTCTGCCGCAACCTTTCATGATGTGTCTGCTGCTGGCAGCCATGCACTGTCTGCTCTCAGCCACGAAGACCTACCAGGAAGACAACGCAATGAAAACAATTCTCTGGATGCTGGGCTGCTTTGTTTTCATGTCCATTCTGTGCCTCACCTGCTACATGTGCATATGGTGTTTTGTGGGGCTTCTGGTGTTCTGTGGCTTCTATTTTCGCCCCAGTGGAATGTACTCTGCCATTGGTGCAGGCGTCATGCTCATGCTTTTTGTGCTGCCGGCAGCACTGTATCTGACCCCCACAGGTGGTCTGGAAAGAAAGATTCTTTACGGCATGTTCAACGGATTTGGCAGCGCCGGCGCCGAGTCGCTCATGCGTTCTGCCTCAACCACCGCTATCGCATTCAACACCTCAAACTTCTTCCTGCGTCTGCTGGGTTACACATTTACCCAGTTTAACAGCATGTACGGCAACATGGGTGCCATCTTCACGGTCCCATTCTTCCTGCTGGCCGTGTTTAACCGCTTCAAGAAGCCTGCAGTAGAGGCATGCAAATGGGCTGTTCTGGCCATGTGGCTCTGCGCCTGCATGGGCATGGCACTTTTCGGTGAGGCAAAGGCCATCAGCGAAGGACAGCTGGCCAATCTCTTCACGCCGTACTTTGTTGCATACGGCACAGCCATGGTATTCATCATCCTGGCAAGGCTCCAACTGGGAACCATGTTCAACGCCGTGCGCGCACTGGTAATAGCAGGCATGCTGATTATATCCTCCGGCTTATTCCTGTTCCAGCTTCCCAAGCAGCTCTACATGGGCATCTGGACAAGCGCCCGCGGTATCCCTCATTTCCCGCCCTATTACCCGGCTGCTCTGAATGTTAAGCTGCACGACATAACCAACGAAAAAGACCTTGTCGTAACCGACCAGCCATGGGCCGTAGCCTGGTACGCCGACCGAAAAGCTCTCTGGATGCCCCGCAGCCTGGGTGATTACACTCGCAATCTGGAACCAATTTTCCAAAGGAGCCAGCAGAATGTGCAGGGATTCCTGATTACTCCGACCTCACACACCATGCCCGACAATGGCATCGCTGGCGTCATTCAATCAGCAGGAGATTTCGCTCCCCTGGCGTTGGAAGGCAAGCTCCTGCTTCTGGCTCCCAAGCACAACATGGCCTTTGCCGAACTATTCACTACAAACGCCAATGAGAAATCGACCTCTCGCCCGCTGGCAAGCCTTGTTTCTACACAAGGCATATTCCGCCACAGAAACTTCATTCTGGGCGCAGAGATGATTTACTACAGCCGCGATGATGTAAGTAAACAAAATAAATAAAAACAGATATCATGTCTTCCCGCACTTCCAAGAAATCATTAAATTTCGAGCAGGCCACAGCCAGACTCGAAGAGATTGTAGCCCGCGTTAATGACCCCGAAACCGGGCTTGAAGACATGATTGCGCTGGCTGCTGAAGGTCTCACCCTCATCCGCCGCAGTGAAAAACTACTGGCTGAGGCTGAGCTAAAAATCCAAAAACTGGAAGCCTCAGAATCCGTGCCCCCGGAATCCCAACAAGACCATGGCGAATTCACCCTTATCTGACCCCCCCCCCCTGCTGGCAGGGATTCACTCCCCCCAGGATGTTAAAATGCTACCTGCGGATAAACTCAGCACTCTGGCTGAGGAAATTCGCAGTACTCTGGTGCGCACTCTGGCGCAAACAGGAGGTCACCTCGCTCCCAATCTCGGACTGGTTGAACTGAGCATCGCCCTGCACCGGGTTTTCGAGACCCCGAAAGATAAAATTCTATTCGATGTTTCGCACCAGTGCTACATTCACAAACTGCTCACCGGCCGGGCAGATAGCTTCCACACCATTCGCCAGCATGGCGGGCTTTCCGGTTTCTGCAAGCGTAGTGAATCTGCCCACGATGCCTACGGTGCCGGCCATGCCGGCACGGCCCTTTCTGCGGGTCTGGGCATGGCAGCAGCACGTGATTTAGCCCGGGATGACTACCATGTCATCTCCGTGGTGGGTGACGGCGCCTTTACCTGTGGCACCACGCTGGAGGGGCTCAACAGCATTGCCACCACCACCCGTAAATTCATTCTCATCCTCAATGACAACGAGTGGAGCATTGATCGCAATGTCGGTGCGCTCTCGGCTTACTTTGCCTCGCTTCAGGAAACTGACACCTATGCCTGGCTTCGCCGCAACACCAAGGCCATTATCGAAAAAATTGCAGGTGAAACCGCACGCAAACAAGTTTCCAAATTAGTTCGGGCTGCCCATGGCATCATTACCCCGTTGAGCTTCTTCCAGGAGCTGGGGCTCAGTTATTACGGTCCGGTGGATGGTCATGACACCCTGCGGCTGGAAAAAATACTGCGCATAGCCTCTCGCCACGATGGCCCGGTTATCATCCATGTCATTACCCAGAAGGGCAAAGGATACGAACCCGCCTCGGCCAATCCAACCAAGTTCCACGGCATCGGGCAGTACAACATTGAGGACGGCAGCACCAGCAAGGGTGGCATCATCTCATACTCCGAAGCCTTTGGCACTCATCTTACCCGCCTGGCGGCAGATGACCCGGACATTACAGCCATCACCGCAGCCATGCCCACCGGCACCCGCCTCGACATTTTCCGGAATCAATTTCCAAAACGCTATTTCGATGTAGGTATAGCAGAGGAACATGCGTCGCTCTTTGCCTGTGGGCAAGCCACCCAGGGGCTCAAGCCATATCTGGCTGTATACTCCACCTTCATGCAGCGGTGCGTGGACATGATTCAGCACGATGCTGCCCTGCAGAACCTGCCAGTACGCTTCTGCATGGATCGCGCCGGGCTTTCGCCGGATGACGGTCCCACACACCATGGCTTGTTCGATATCGCCATGATGCGCTGCATACCTAACCTGGTTATGATGCAGCCCAAGGATGAGGCCGAGCTGGGACACATGCTGGCCACCATGAACGGCATCAACACCTGCCCCAGCCTCATACGCTACCCGCGCGGCGCCGGCGAAGGCGTCGATATGCCAGCTGAACTCACCCCCCTGCCCATTGGCAAAGCTGAAAAGCTGGCAGAAGGCACAGACGTAACCCTGCTGGCTCTGGGCAATATGAATGGCTACGCCGCCAAGGTGCGTGAGCTGCTGGCCGGAAAAGGCATATCCTGCGCGCATATCAACGCACGTTTTGTATGCCCGCTGGACACAGACTGCATCATTCAGCAGGCAAACGAAACCCAGCTCATCGTCACGCTTGAAGATCACGTTATAGCCGGGGGCTTTGGTTCAGCCGTCATGGAGAAGCTCAACGAGCATGGGTGTGCCACCCCGATACTGCGCATTGGCTGGCCCAACCAGTTTATTGAACATGGCCGGGAAGACCAGCTCCGCCACAAGTACGGACTTACACCAGAAGCTATAGCCGCCGCCATCCTCCAGAAAATCCAGACAAAATGAAGTTCCACCCCCTTACCGCACTGCTGCTTGCCGGACTACTGCTTCAAACGCCCGGGCTCTTTGCACAAGAGCCAGCCACTCAGCCTGCCGAGGAGCAGGAAATGAAACATTTACCCCAATGGCTGGTTGATTTTTCAAACCTGTCTGCCGAAACCCGCAAGCAGTACATCAATACGTTCAACCATGCCAAATTGGCTTACCAGAAAAACGAATGGATTGAGTGTATTACCCTCCTGGCCGAGTGTGAAGTTATCCTTCGCGGTAATCCCAATATCTGGAATTTACGTGCCTGCTGCCTTCTGGAACAAAAATACTTCGCAGAGGCTGAGTCAGAAACCAAGCGAGCCCTGAAGCTGAACCCGAGCGACCCGATTGCAATCATGAACATGGCCAGTGTACACATGGTTTACGGGCGCTACGCTGAAAGTCTGGCTATCATCACCCGTTTGCGAGAAGATCTATACCTCCAGGAATGTGAGGAGGAGGTTCTCTACGCGCTGGATTTCCGCGCCCTGCTCTGCCACCTGATGATGGGGAACATGAGCGAAGCCAAGTCAATTGCCACATCTGTTTCCCCAATGGCTGACACCCCCCTCTACCACTACGCTAAAGCCGCTATTGCGCTAGTGGAGGGTAACCGCACCACGGCAGCCCACAACCTGAATATCGTCAAGCAGATATTCGCCAACAACCAGGCATTCCTGCCATATGAACGGACCTTGGCGCTCTCCGGGCTTGTGGAAAAGACCACCTCTCCCCAGCCTGAAACGCGCTGATGGAAAAAGACACCGGAACCATCCTGCGCCTCCAGCCGCTGGGCGAACACGGTCTTATCATCACCTGGTGTACAGCTCAGCACGGCATTACACGCACAGCATCGCGGCTTGCGCGAAAACCAGGCAGTGAACTGAGTGGCGTGGTTGATTTATTTCACGAGTGCGAGCTGCTATACCGCCCCGCTGCTCAGGGAGATTTACACACCCTGACCTCTGCAAACCTTCTTTCTCCGCGGCTGGCGCTTCGCAGCAGCCTGTTGAAACTGCGGCTGGCCAGTTACCTGGCGCGGCTATTGTTGTCCACGGTAGAAACCGGTACTGCAGAACCAAGCTGGCACACCCTTATTTCCAGCGCTCTGGATTATGTGGCAAGCTCTGTCCCACGGCGCGCTATTCTACTGCGATTTGAGAAACGGCTGGCCGAGCTACACGGTCTCTACAGCCCATCAGAAGCCCCATACCACGCACTTCTGTGCCATTTCCAGCATCTCCCCAACGGTCGCGGCGAACTGCTTGAACAACTGCCCTGATTCCCCACCCCCGCACTAAGCTGCATTTCTTTGTAGAGCCACCTGCTAAATGCAAAAAAACCTGCTGCTGAGAAGCAACAGGTTTTATAAAAGCTGAATCGCGTTTCAGGAAACGCCGCAAGCCTTACTTAGCGCGGTAGTACTGGTAGTGTACGCGCTCGTCGATGGCCAGAGCCTCGCGGGCGGTACGAATCACGCTGGGCTCAGCATCGAACTGGAACAGCATGTACTGACCGTGCGTCAGGTGGTTAGACTCATAAGCGAATTCACGACGACCCACATTCGTGGTGCCGGTCACCTTGGCGCCTGCGGCCTCAAGCTTCTCCGTCATAGCGGCGGTCAGCTCATCGAGGGTGGCAGAACCCTTCATGTTCAGAACGATCAGTGCTTCGTACTTTCTCATAGCTTTTTTAGTGTAAGATCTCTTGCTTTCGCAAATGCGGTGGCAGATGATGCACCTTTTCTGCAAAGAAATCAAGCCTAAAGTGTGTTTAGGGCTAAAATTTCTGCATTCAGAGCCTTAAAATCAGATAAGTTTGAGGCGAACGAGGTCCTGAGTATCGATAAGGCCCACCGGTTTGTTGTCGGAATCGAGCACCACGAGATCGTCGATACGGCGGTCGCGCAGAGTCTTCACAGCCACAATGGCGAGCTTATCCGCCTCAACATAGACCGGGTTCTTGGTCATGATATCGCGCACGGGCAAGGCACCACAGCCAGGGTCTTTCTGATAAGCACGGGCAAAGTCACCATGAGTGAATACACCAGCCAGCGAACCGTCCTCATGCACAAGGATACATGCACCCACACGAGCAGTAGACATGGCGATGATACAGTCCATAATCGTGGACGATTCCGGCAACTTGGCGAATTCGGTACGCATAATATCGCCGATGCGGGTGAGCAGCGCGCGCCCCAGGGAACCACCGGGGTGGCTGCGAGCAAAATCTTCTTTGGTGAAGTTCTGGGCTTCGAGCAAAGCCATAGCCAGGGCATCACCCATAACCAGCATGGCGGTGGAGGAGGAAGTGGGGGCCAGGTTCAGCGGGTCGGCCTCGCGCTCCACATGGGTGTTAAGCACAACATCAGAAAGCTGCGCCAGGGTAGAACCAGGCTTACCAGTCATGCCAATAATGGAAATATCAAAGCGTTTAAGGAAAGGCATGAGGGTGAGCAGCTCTGCCGTTTCGCCAGAATAGGACATAGCTATACAGGCGTCGCCATCCTGCACAATACCCAGGTCTCCATGCAGAGCATTCATGGTATCAAGCACCACAGACGGAGCCCCGGTAGAGGTGAGAGTGGCCGCAATCTTATCACCAATGAGACCGCTCTTACCTACACCCACAATAATAATCTTGTGTCCGGTGTTGATGGCTTTACGCATAGCTTCCACCGCTTCATCGAAGGAGTTATCCAGCTCATCGGCAATAACCTTAAGCGCGTCTATCTCGTCCTCAAATACCTTTTTACCGCGAATGATATGACTGATCATGATAGTAGTTAAAAACTGTTTTAGTGATGCCATTCTACCACAGCACTCCGGGCAACGCAACAAAAAACCGCCGTGGAGGAGCTCCACGGCGGTAGAAAAGCAGATTTTGTACAGGTTTAGTTGTTCACGCGGCCCAGGTAAGTACCATCTTCGGTCTTCACAGAGATGCGCTGACCAGCAGTGATGAACAGGGGCACCTGCACCACGAGCCCCGTGGTCATGGTAGCACTCTTGTACACATTGTTGGCGGAGTTACCCTTCACGCCCTCAGGAGCCTCGGCCACCTCCATAGTGATGGCGGCAGGCAGTTCGATGGAGCACACGATTTCATCGGTAAAGAGCAGCACGTAAACGCCACCCTCAATGAGGTAATCCTTCACAGGTTCCACGATATCCTCACCCACGCACACGTCCTCGTAGGTCTCGGTGTTGAGGAAGTGGTAGCCCATGCCGTCTACATAGGAGAATTCCATCTCCTCGCGGCTGAGCATCACGCCTTCAAGGAAATCGTTGGAGGTAAGGCGCAGATTGTAATCCTTGCCGGAAGCGATGCTGCGGATGGTCATCTGCACATAGGAGGCCATGCGGGGGGGAGTCTTGAGCTGGCTCTCACGCACAACGCAGATATCGCCGTTGTAGTTCACGGCGTGACCTTTGCGGAGCTGAATAACGGGAACTTTTGCCATAACGCGCGGAGATTAGCAGAGTACCCCCTTATAGTCAAGCTTTTTCTCTTTCTGCCACCTCATCAGATTAAAAAATAGGAAAAGCGGTGCCAGGGAAACCCGACACCGCTTTGTCCGGGGGAGCGGAGGAATCTTAGAATGCCACACGCATGCCAACCTGAGCATCCAGAGTGTGGGATGCATCCCGAAGAATCGCCTCTGCGGTTCCAAAGAATGATACTGTGTGGCTCACCGGCACCTCAATACCGCAGCCGATTTCCCATCCCCAGCGGTCGCGCCGGGCACATTCCTGAAGGTAGTCATACCCCCCGAAGCGCATCTTCACTGCCGGGTTCACATCGCCCACTGAGCCAATGGCTCCCGTTTGAACCGAAAGCACCCCCACAGGCGCAGCTCCAAGGGCTGGCAATTGCACATTGCAGCGCACTCCCATGAGCACATCCGTCGCCCAGGCGTCCTGCTTCCGGACATAAAGTGGTGCAATGCCGCCATTTTCCCGGAAGCCCGATAAGCGGTTCCAGGAACTTTCGGCAGCGCCAAAGAGTTGCATATTTACCTTTTCCCGCTCCAGAACGGCAAAGGCGACCTCCTGCATGAAGTTGACGGCATAACCGTCTGTATCTACCGAGCGGAGGTTATGGCGTTTCATATGGTGAGTATTGAACCCCATGCCCAGAGAGGTAACAAAGCTCCAGCGGCCCCAGCCATACATACTATACACATCAAAGCGGGTGTTATCTTCATGGCGGCGCTGAGCATGCTCCGTTCCCAGACTAGTGCGACCATACGAGACAGCCGCACCCATAGTCACCTTATCATCGGCCATATATTCCAGCACCAACATAGCACCAGACTCACTGCGATTGTATCCATCTCCCCGGGAATCAGAATCCACTTCCGCTTCATCATAAAACCCTTGAACACCCACACGCCAGCGCCGTATATCTGTAATAGCCTCAGGTGCCCCCAGCTCTCGTCCCTTATCATCGGTGCATGCAGGAGCATATGTTGTGGTGCGGCCTAATGTCGCCCCCTTCCCCATGCCCGACCGAAGGCGGCGCAAGTGTGCCATATTGCCGTCTATCTGGCTACTCATAGCTGTGGCATACTCATGCCCGCTCATGGTATCCAGCATAGCCTTCACAGACGTCTCATCCCGCGAGTTCACTACAGAAGAGACAAGCGGCGTCGCGCGACCACTCCTTTCCATCATCTGAAGCACCGAGTAGAACCGGCTCTGGTTATTATTCAACGAAAGGCTCCGGGCGTTCAGCTCCCGGATAATCAGCGTTCCATCCACCATATCCCAGAGATTGGCAGATACAGTTTCCCCATTTAGCGTAATAGCCACGTTGCCGATATCCTCCAACTCATCAAAGCCAAACACGGCAATACGACCTGCGTTATCGGCAGCATTAGTCACATTTACAGTTGACCCGCTGGCAAGAGTCAGGCTTTTACCCGAAACACCGCTATCATTGCGCCCCTGCATATCGATATTGATGGTACCCCCCAACACATTCAGACTCTTTACTCCATTCATAACACCAGAGCGGGTGTTCAGAGTACCATTTGATTCCACGGTTACATTTGTGCCTTCTGCCGCATTGGTCAGGGATTCGATAGTGGTGCTGCCATTGTTTACGTTCACATCAGTAAAATCGGCCAGGCGCACCGCCCCGACATAGGCAGACTCAGCCGAGCCAAAGTCAATACTTCTACTCCCGCCCACGGTACCAGGTGTAACACCGGCCGTGTTGTTTGAGCCTCCATGGAGAGAGCCGGTCACCCGGGCGGTGCTGCCTACCATCACAATAGCCGTGTTACCCCCCACCTGGTCATTCATACCAGCGGCATACACATCTCCATTAATCGTACCACCGGAGATACTGATTTTCGTATCATTGGTCACCAGGGCCGCAGTGTCATCATACGACCCGCCACCATAGACATTACCGGAAATCTCGCCTCCGGATATATTGATTTCGGTGGAATCCACCGTAGCCTGGCGCCCACCAGCA
The DNA here is from genome assembly GCA_045577775.1 of Akkermansia sp. GTDB lineage: Bacteria > Verrucomicrobiota > Verrucomicrobiia > Verrucomicrobiales > Akkermansiaceae > Akkermansia. Next base: position 12,626 of record JAZNIZ010000010.1, read on the forward strand.
TACACATCGCCAAGCACTTCGGCATCGCCAGAGATATTGATACGCACTGTACCCTCCACTCCATCATACGAACCGCCGGCACCACGTATAGCATCCTGCTGTCCAACAGTGCCAACTGTTCCTCCGCTGATATTGATGGTCACACCATCGGCGCCGATATGATGAGCTGCAGCCATTCCACCCTCACTCGTAGTGTTACCACCGCGAATCTGCCCCACGGTTCCCCCGGATATGTTAATTTCAACTCCCTGTACCTGAGCAGGGGTATATTCCAGGCGGGCATTTGTGGAATCAGTCATATTCGCACCACCAATAAGGGTTCCCACCGTGCCTCCGGTAATATTGTGTGTAATCTTGCCGCTGGTTATATCCGAGTATAAATAAGTACCCAGCAGCTTCCCCACATTACCGCCTTCCATATTGATGACAATATCACGAGTATCAGCCACGCCATCAAGATACGGTATCTGGGCAATCCCGGTATTGACATATGGCACAGAATATGGCCCCGCCACATACTGGGCATCGGTTGTATCCGTAATGGTTGTAGTGGTATCAAACACGGCCTGAGCCCCCGTACCGCTCACCAGAGTTGCCTGGCGCAGCACGCCTGTAATATCGGGGGGCATCTGCGTTCCATCCACTAATTCGCGGCGGCTTCCATCCAAATACGCCTGCTTGTCACCTGTTTCATCTGCCTTGCTATTCACCGTGCTGGCCACCACCACAAAGGCAGTTGTGCTCAACAACGCCAGAATTCGTCTATTATTAATCTTCATAGTTGCATATGGCTGCCAATTGTCGCAGCCGCTATGCACCATCTTACCGCAATCAGCTCAAAAGACTCAAGAATATAGAATACCAATTAGTTACATCAACATTTCAAGAAATAACATACGATGATGAAGTTTATCGGCACCACTATCACATACACCGGCAGCGGCAACAACGACTCCGGCCGCCCCTGCACAGGCGAGCAGTCTACAAGCCAGGGCAACAGCCAGATACACCACCATGTGTACCAGTGCAGCCCCTACACCCACCACGAAAAAAACGTGCAAACTCACCCCAGGGCTGCTTTATACCTCCAGCGGCCATCACACCAGCCCCGGAGCAAAATAGAACTTTAATAGTTCCATCTGGTCTTCCTTAGTAACCAGGTAGCCATCCTTCGGGTCAAGCCATTGGAATGAATGGATTGACTTACGGTCAGACCCGCGGGGGTCAGATGTCTCCGGGTCACGCAGCCGCTTGGACAATGCAGGGTTAAGCAGCTTCACCAGCTCGGTGGTGGTCAGCTGCGGCATGGCTGGAATAATAGAAGGAATCCCCAGCGGAATGCAGCGATCCACATCGCCCATGATGCGCTGAGGCAGGTAAAGCTGGTGGTACTCCAGCGGAGCAAACGGCAGCGGCTTCTTCGAATGATCTGGGGTCAACAGTGTAGCCATCAACGGATTAAAGGCCGGGTCTGCGCTGGCAATTTCGGGAATATGCACATTGAGCACGCGTCCGTACTGGCGATTCAGCTCGCGATACAGGTTGATACGGTTCTGCACATAGGGGTCCTCACTGCTTTCAAGCGCGGGCGTGTTCTCATCTGCCGTTTCAGGCAACATATCACAGGTGGTCACAAACACAGTGAGCTCCGGCTTGATATCTGCCAGGTGGTTGATGAGGTAATTCGTGGCACGCGTGTCGGCCTCCACATCCGCACGCACAGCGGCCGGGCCATTAGCCACTGCGTTATCCAAGTACACCATCATGCCGAACGAACGGCCAAAGGTGAGCTTGAAATTATCTTTATCAATCAGATAATCAAAAAAGCGGCGTTTCGTCCAATATTTGCCGAAAACCGTGCTCGCACCCAGGAATGCTGTTTCGTGTGCCATGATAGTGATATGCTACGCTCACGCATTCTAACGCATTTCGTCTGCAATGGCAAGCAGGAAAAATCACCACACGCCTTAAGCCCATTGCAGATATTTCAATGTCTCGTCCCACACTTTGCGATTCGTGCTGCCCGGCACCACGCCCCTGCGTCCGTTTTGCTCCCCGCAAGCTATCCGGCAGCAACCATGAGCACACTGCACACCAACAAAACAAGTCATCTCATGCTCCGAGAATACAGCAAGTCGTCCCACCACCGGCAGGCGCAAAAACACCGCCATCTGACGCTCCATCAAATGGCGGTGCAGAAGCTGTTTCCTGAATGTTTACTTGCTGTGGATGTTCAGCATCTGGGCATAGGTGGGTACGGGCCACAGGTCGGCATCCACCATGGTTTCCAGCTTATCCACCACCTCGCGGGCAGCCACCATAGTGGCACGCATGTGTGCGGGATTTCCCTCAGCAATGGCGGCAGAGAGGTCAGCAATGCGGTCGGGCAGCAGGTCATAGAGCGTTCCCACAGCCTCGGCCTTGCCAGTGGCGGCCTTGAGCCCGGCGTAAATACCAGCAGCCTGAATGGAGGCCACAGTATTGCAAATCTGGGTCATCTGCTCGGCCACGGCGGGCATGTAGATGGTTTCGAGCATATTGAGGCAGGTCTTGGCCTCAATGTCGATGAGCTTTTCGTAGTTCTCAATCTGGATTTCCTTGCGGGCCAGCAGCTCAGCATTGGAAAGCACACCATACTTGGCCATGAGTTCCAGCGTATCCGGGCGGGAAAGCACCTCCAGCGCCTCCGGCGTGGATTTAATGTTGGGCAGACCACGGCGCTCAGCCTCCTGCACCCACTCGTCGGAATATCCGTTACCATTGAAGATGATGCGGCTGTGGGCGGTAATCATCTCGGCAATGAGCTTCTTCACCTCATCCTTGAAGGCGGGCGTGCAGGCCACCGGCTCCAATCGGGTAGCCACCTCATCCAGCGATTCGGCCATGATGGTGTTGAGCACGGTCATAGGCCAGGCGCATGTCTGGGAAGACCCCACACCGCGGAACTCAAACTTATTGCCCGTGAAGGCAAAGGGAGAAGTGCGATTACGGTCAGTCGTATCCTTGGGCAGCTCCGGCAGGGTATCCACGCCCAGCTCCATCGTGGTCTTAGCGCAGGAGCTCTTGGCGCCACCGTGCATAATCTGCTCCACGATGTCGGTGAGCTCATCGCCCAGGAAAATGCTCATAATGGCGGGCGGCGCCTCTGCCGCACCCAGACGGTGGTCATTACCGGCCTTGGAGATAGAAGCGCGCAGCAGGTCGGCGTGGCGGTCGATGCACTGAATCACGCTCGCCAGGAAGGTGAGGAAGAGCACATTGCTGTGCGGGGTCTTACCCGGGGAGAACAGGGAACCCAGTTCCGGCGTGGAGAGCGACCAGTTGTTGTGCTTGCCGCTGCCGTTCACAGAGCTGTAGGGCTTCTCGTGCAGCAGACACACCAGGTTAAACTTGAGCGCCTGGCGCTCCAGAATATCCATGATGAGCACGTTGTGGTCCACGGCCACGTTGCAGGGCTCAAACAGCGGGCAAATTTCGAACTGACCGGGGGCGGCTTCGTTGTGGCGGGTCTTGGAGGGCACGCCCAGCGCCCACAGCGCGTGGTCCACTGAGGTCATGAACTCCAGCACACGTTCTTTGATAGAACCAAAATAGTGGTCCTCCATCTGCTGGTGCTTGGGCGGCAGACAACCGAACAGCGTGCGGCCGGTCTCAATGAGGTCAGGCCGCTGAATGTACAAATCACGATCAATGAGGAAATACTCCTGCTCGGCGCCCAGGTTCGTATCCACCGTGCTGGGCGTAATGCCGAAGCAGGCCAGCACGCGCTTGGTCTGCGCACCCACAGCAGCCATCGAGCGCAGCAGCGGGGTCTTCTTGTCCAGCGCCTCACCGGTGTAGGAACAGAATGCGGTCGGGATGCAGAGCGTTACCGTATTGGCCGTACGCTTGATGAAGGCCGGGCTGGTGGGGTCCCAGGCGGTGTAGCCGCGGGCCTCGAAGGTGGCGCGAATGCCACCACTCGGGAACGAGGAGGCATCCGGTTCGGCCTGAATAAGATTCTTACCGGTGAACTCCAGAATCATGCCACCCTTGCCATCGGGCTCCACAAAAGAATCATGCTTCTCTGCCGTGGCATCGGAAAGGGGCTGAAACCAGTGCGTGTAGTGCGTAGCACCCTTGGAAAGAGCCCACACCTTCATAGCCTGAGCCACTTCATCCGCAATGCTCATATCAAGCTTACCACCCTTCTGGATGGTTTGCATCATCTTCTTGAAAGCGCTCTTGGAGAGGTACTTCTCCATGGTCTTGATACCAAAGGTATCGCTTCCGTACAAAGCCTCGAGGGCTTCCATGGGGTTCATCGTGCTTTCTTCAGCCATTGTGGTACACTGGTTGTATCGTTATCGCAGCTAAGCCTATACGCCGCCACGCGCCGATTTTACTTATTTTCTGCCCGCTTGTACAGCAAAATTTCCCGAACCCGCCTGACCAGGGAAATTTTTGAATGAAATTTCATCCTGCCATCACTGCTCTGCCCTCCCCAGAAAACAACTGCCGCGCAATGCGCTCTCGCACTGCACGGCTGAAAAATTGCCATCTCACTTCCTGCTGGACAAGTAGGCATTCATGGCCTCCAGAATATCCAGTTCCGGGCGGAATGCTGCATCGTGGTGAGATGAGCGGATAAGCGGACCACTGGCCACATGACGGAACCCCTTGCCGAGGGCAACCTCGCGCAACTCGTCGAACACCTCCGGGCGAATGTAGTCAATAACCGGCAGGTGACGCGGGGAGGGGCGCAGATACTGTCCCATGGTAAGCACGGTCACGCCATGCTCACGCAAATCATCCATGGTGCGCTCAATTTCCTCCCGGGTCTCACCCAGCCCCAGCATAATGCCGCTCTTGGTCACCACGCGACCAGGAGCCATCTCCAGCGCACGCTTCAGCATGTGCAGCGAAAGACGGTATTTTGCACGGAATCGCACCATCGGAGAAAGGCGCTCCACCGTCTCCAGATTGTGATTGAAAATATGCGGAGCCGCGTCCATCACCATAGCAAGGGCGTCCTCATTACCGCGGAAGTCGGAGGTGAGCACCTCCAACACCGTCTGCGGACTCAGCTCGCGGATGCGGCAGATAATTTCGGCCATATGAGCTGCACCGCCATCGGCCAGGTCATCGCGCGTCACCATAGTCACCACTGCGTGGTTCAGATTCATGTGTGCCACACTCTCGGCAATCTTGCGCGGTTCCTCCGGATCGAGGGGCTTGGGCTTTGCCGTGCGGGTGGCGCAGAACCCGCAGGCACGCGTACACACATCGCCACATGCCATAAAAGTGGCCGTGCCATGGCTCCAGCACTCACCGCGATTCGGGCACATGGCCTCCTCGCACACTGTCACCAGGCCATTATCCTTGACGAGGTGCTGCACATCCTTGAACACCCTTCCTTTCGGCAATTTCACCTTCAGCCACGAGGGCTTGCGCGCACTCTGATTCTGTTGCTCTGACATTGCTATGGAAATCTGTTCGTGATTCGCACCTCAACGCAGTCCCTTATTGCGGAACCAGGCGTCCAGCTCTGCCGCTTCTTTCGGATCCAGCTGCACCGTCTTGGTCACCTCTTCGATAAACCGGGTGAGCAGCTCAGACATGCTGTCGCCGCGCTCTTTTACCAGGTGCGCGAACTTCGCGTGCAGTTCGGCATTCAGCCAGAATGTCACCGGTCGCTTGCTTGCATCTCTCTTTACTGGGGCCATATGCGTCTCGTTTCGTTCCGCTGCAAACAGTAACACATCCCCCCCCTTGCTTCAACCATAAACACCCCCGCTGACACACATGTTTTACGGTGTCTACACACCTAAAATTCGCCCTTTTTACACACCGTTTTAACACCATACCCCCATTTTAAGGCGGTAGCATTACACCTCGCCGCGACAACATTCTATTCTCTGACTGTCTTTATCTTACATTTGACGATAAATCCATTTTTATCAAAAATAGCTCAAAGTTCAGCCATTTTCATCCACCCGGGGGGACTATTCTGCCATTTCGCCCCCACTCATCCTTTTCGCCCTCGAAATTTCCACTCGGCTTTCGGGTGTTTGCACACCCGAAAGAGTCCACCTCACCTCCAGATTACTATCGTCTGGCGCAAAAATCCCCCATCGAATACACGCGACCCATTGCTACACGCTCACCATAAGCGGCGTTTTTGGCGCGTTTTTCTCTATATATTTATAATTGTAAGCATTTTACAACTTTTATAAAAAATAGAGCAAAAAAGTATTTTTCAGGTTAAATCTACAATTTCGCCATCATCCGGCACAAAAACCGCTCCGGAAAAGTGAAGGGCAGCCTCTGCCGCATATGCATGCCGACGAGTTTCAAGCGTGGCGTCCTCGGTGTGGTAGAGCAACAGATTTCTTACCCCGAGACCGGCAGCAAGGCGTCCGGCATCGTGCGCGGTACTGTGGTGTTTCTCATAAGGCTTGAAACGCTCCGCATCAGCCAGCAGGCAAAACGCCTCACAAAGCAGCCAATCAGCCCCCCGGGCAATGGCTTCGTTTTTCTCATTGTAGGGTTCATCACCCAGACACACGAACCGCTGGCCACCTGGCAGCTGAAGAGAGTACCCGAACTGCCGAGCCTTGGTTGACCCGATATCAAAAGCAATTCCCTGCATACCCGAGGCCTCAAATGATGCGCCATCTTCCAGCGGAGAGAAAAGAATATCACGTCCAAAGTGAGCAGTCACCTTCCCGGGCAATGTAGCGCGACAAATCGACTCCAGAACCTGCATCCCCTCGGCGTGACCGAACACCCGCAAGTTCCCCTCATATTTCCCGGCATTCATACTCTGAGCAATCATGCGAACCACCCACACGACCCCGAAAATATGGTCGGTATGTGTATGCGTCAGGAAAATATCATGAATACCTGCCAGCGGAATTCCTCCCTGCTGCAAACGGGACAAAATACCATTACCCCCGCCACCGTCTGTCAGAAAATACTGAGAACCATTTCGCACCGCAAAACAGGTATTATAGCAGCGCGTTACCGCCGCATTGCCGGTACCCAGCATAAGGAGAGAACACATGCTCATACCCCTATCTTACACCCTTACGCGCCATTTTTCAACAATCAAAATCAGATTCGACGGGGCTGTTCCAGATTTACCGACATCAATCTGCATCATAACGTAATAAATTGTTATTTTCCCCTCCGGCGAGCGCAGCGAGCGGCAGTTCGCCATATCATGTTACGATAAATTGCTCAATTTCTGCGGCAATGAAGGATAAGCGGCAGGCTATTCCTGAAAGAATAGAGCTACGTCTCCATCCTGAACAAAAAGCATCATGATTAGCAACAGGGAACAAACCGGCATACTGTCATAGAACGTTCTCATTCATGCGGTTGAACCGAAGTAGAGCCGTCTGCATGCAGACTAAGCGCATAATTTCCTGAAACAGTAGGCACATGACGAATTTCGCAAACCGAGGCGGGTTTACCGGAGGCATCCCATAGGTACTCCCTCTCCAGCTCTCCCTGCGGCGAATACTCGCACACCCGCTCTGCATACCCACGGCGTGGGTGCTCCACCGGCAGTCCATCTGACCCGCTGTAGCACTCCCACTCCACCTTGCCGGCTTCATTCTGACGCATCAGATGTTCCGTGCACGCACGCGCGTGAAGTCGGGGCGAGCCATCGGCCGCCAGAAAACGCCGCCGCTGAAGCCCCCGCACCGGGTACTGCTCGCAGCTCAGCACCTCTGCCCCCACTTGAGGATGCACCACCGGTTCTCCCCGCGCATTGGACCAGCTGCGGCTGCTCCCCTGCGGCAACTCGCAATAACACTCCTGCGCCACCCCGCTGCCATTATCTGCCAGGGCGCCATCCACCACATTACGGCGAATCACACGCCGCCCTTCATCGGCATATTCATACTCCACGCGTTGCTCCCCGGCCGCATTCACCACCGGTAACCCCGCCGCATCCAGATACTCAATCACCAGTGGGCGACCCTCGGCATCATAGCGGGTGCGGCTCTCCGCATACCCCGGAAACCGTGGCACCACCAGCCGCCGCGCCGCATCCAGAAACCGGGTACCCACCGCCAACCCCGCCTCATCGTAATCAAACTCACGCACCGCCACCCCCTGCGCATCCGCCACAAGACGCCCCGCCGCATCGCGGTTCTCCCGGCGCGTCAGAAACCCACGGTGGTCATAGAAAAGGCGTTGCTCTGCCACCTGGCTCCCCGGCAGCGCGCATACCCGCCCCGCTGCATCCATACTCCGCATGCGCTGCAACCGCCCTGCCGGGCTATATTCCAGCCGCACATGCGGAACCTCCGGGGCAGATTCTGCCCCCAGCGGGATAATCCCCCCCGGCGCCTCAGCCCCCGCCGGATTATACACCCCGGCATAGCAATAATAACGCGGCGCTTCATCCTGCACCACCGCATGGTAAATCCCCAGCCCCAGCACCGCCGCAAATAAACAGACCGCAGCCATGCTCCCCAGATAATGCCAGGCAGTCTCAAACACACGCCGCAGGCTCCGCCCCACGCGCTTTACCACACTACTCATGCAAGGCAGATACTAACCGCCCGGCACGCCATTCAATACTGTTTAGAGAAAAAGAGATACCACCCCCGCGCCTCAGCGGTGGCTGTGCAACCTGCGATACGCCGAGCGCATGCACAGCCCGCTTACCAGCAGCATAAACGCCGTACCCAGCATCGCCGGCACCCAGTTGACCTGCTCACCAGCCTGCCACAGCCGCACCCACGACGCCAACGGCAACGCTGCTATCACAATAGCAAGCACCACCCAGGCCATCGCCACCGCCACACGGCGGGCAGCCCGCTGCTGCGGTCGCGAATGCCGGCGCAGCGTCATCTCTTCATCCTTACGTTTGCGGTATTTTCCACCCATATTATTCACACACTTTAGCACATTCCCTATCATTATCAAGCTATTTCGCCCAATTTTCACCCTAATTCGTGCATTTAGCCTTGAAAATCGGGCAATTTTCGCTAAAATACGCCCCACGGACCAATTGCACCGCGCAATTATCCCAAAAACTTCAACCACATAACATAATAGTAACTATGGCTAAACTCACTGTACGCGACCTCGACGTCGCCGGCAAGGAAGTGCTCATGCGCGTTGACTTCAACGTGCCCATGAAGGACGGCAAAATCACAAACGATGCCCGCATCGTAGCCGCTCTGCCCACCATCAAGTACCTGATTGAAAACGGCGCCCGCCTCGTGCTCTGCTCCCACCTGGGTCGCCCCGAGGGTACTGGCTACCAGGCCGAATTCTCCCTCGCCGCCGCTGCCGAATGCCTCGCCGGCCACCTTGGCAAGCCTGTTGCCTTCGTTCCCGAAACCATCGGTGAAGCCGCTACAGCCGCCCGCAAGGCCCTCCAGGACGGCGATGTCATGCTCCTCGACAACGTTCGCTTCGACAAGAAGGAAAAGAAGAATGACCCCGAATTTGCCAAGGCACTCCTCGGCGATGCCACCCTGTACGTGAACGACGCCTTCGGCTCTGCCCACCGCGCCCACGCCTCCACCGAGGGTGTGACCCACTTCGCCGAGAAGTCCGCCATGGGCTTCCTCATCGAGCGCGAACTCGAATACCTTGAAGGCAAGCTCAGCTCCCCCGAGCAGCCCTTCGTTGTCATCATGGGCGGCGCCAAGGTGTCTGACAAGATTCAGGTGCTCTCCAAGCTCATGGAAAAGAGCCAGACCTTCATCATCGGCGGCGCCATGGCCAACACTTTCCTCGCTGCCCAGGGCCACGATGTAGGCAACTCCAAGATTGAGGCCGACAAGCTCGACCTCGCCAACCAGATTCTCGCCGACGCCAAGGCCAAGGGCGTGACCTTCGTCCTCCCCGCCGACACCCGCTACTCCTACAAGTTCGAGGAAGGCGCAGAAACCTTCTGCACCGCTCCCTGGGCAGAGGGCGGCTCCGTACCGGCAGACGGCATGGGCATCGACATCGGCGACAAGGCCATCGAAGAATTCTGCAGCATCATCAAGGGCGCTAAGACCGTCCTCTGGAACGGCCCGCTGGGTGTATTCGAGCTCGACGCCTTCGCCAAGGGTACCAAGGCCCTGGCTGAATGCCTTGCTGAGAGCGACTGCACCTCCATCGTGGGTGGTGGCGACTCCGTGACCGCAGCCAAGAAGTTCAAAGTAGCCGACAAGCTCTCCTTCTGCTCCACCGGTGGTGGCGCCTCTCTGGAGCTGCTCGAAGGCAAGGTGCTTCCCGGCATCGGCTCCCTCTCCGAGAAGTAAAACACGCTCTGAGATTCACTCTTAAAAACCCTGGCAGACCGTTGTCTGCCAGGGTTTTCTTCATCCTTCCCACTTTGTTCCTTTGCCCCTTCGCTCCTCCCCATTCACGCGTTATCAACTGCCACATTTGCCTTGTACCCGGGCACAGGATATGCTTGTTGCTCATGCCCCCCCGATTAGTCTGTACACCAGGCAGAAGAAATAAACGAGCCTTCCCCACCAACCAGTCCGCAATGCTGGGTATCATCTTGCTCCGCAAGCTATCCAGCACGCGGTGATAACAGCAGCCAAAGCTGTTTTCCCTTGCTCCGCAGGAGAATCTGTGCTACCCTCTCCCCGCGAACACAATCGGCAGATTTTATGATTCTCAGCAACGAATTCATCAGCATCGACATCCAGACCGCAGGCCGCCGTCTCGCCAGCGTCACCGTGCAGGACAAAGTGAACGGCCGCAGCTACGACCTCGGCAAAAACATCTTCACCATCCAGCTCCAGGAAGCCAGGACGGACGAAGCCTGCTCCAAAAAGGAATACACCGACATCTGCCACCCCCTCACCGCGCAGGATTTAATGTGCGGCGAGCTGCAGCTGGACACCATCGCCGCCGATACCACAGCCCGCCGCCTGGTGGAGCGCCGCGCAGGGCTGCGCGCCACCCTGCCCTTTGCCGTCACCACCGATGGCTACAAACTCGAATGGTGGCTCGAACTTCGCGAAGGCGCCCCCTACTTCCGCAGCGGCCTGCACATCACCCCCATGCAGTTTGCCATGCCCGCCCGCAAAATAACCCTGCTCCAGGTCACCGCACCCGAAGCCCGCGTGGAAGGCACAGTGAAAGGCGCCCCCATCGTTGCCGCCGGCAACCGCCTGTTTGCGAGCGTGGAAAGCCCCCTCTGCACCAGCGAGGCCACAGCAGACGGCTTCCTCTGCTCCCTGGAGCGCACTACCCACCTGCCCAACCGCACCGTGAGCACCATCTCCGCCGTCATGGGTTTCTGCCAGCCAGGCCAGCTGCGCCGCACCTTCCAGCTTGCTTACCTCAACGAGGAACGAGCCCGCGCCTACTTCCCCCTGCTCAACTACAACACCTGGTACGACATCGGCTACTTCTCCCGCTACAACGAGCAGGACGTACTCGACACCGTGCGTCTCTTCGGCGAGGAACTGGTGACCAAGCGCGGAGCCACCATGGATTCCTTCCTCTTCGATGACGGCTGGGATGACACCGAAACCCTCTGGCAATTCCACGCCGGCATGCCCAACGAATTCCGCGAAGCCCGCAAACTGGCCGAAAGCTACGGCGCCCAGCCCGGCGTGTGGTTCTCCCCCTGGGGCGGCTATGGCCAGCCCAAGCTCAACCGCATCGCCGCCGCTGGCGAAACCTACGAGACCAACGAACGAGGCTTCGCCCTTTCCGGGCCGAAATACTACGAACTCTTCCGCAACATGTGCCTGCACATGATTCGCGAAAACGGCTGCAACCACTTCAAGCTCGACGGCTGCTCCGGCATGGCCGAATCGGTCCCCGGCTCCCGCTTCGGTTCAGATTTTGAAGCCGCCATCGCCCTCATCGATGAACTCCGCGCCGAGCGCCCGGACATCTACATCAACCTTACCACCGGCACCTGGGCCAGCCCCTTCTGGTTCGGCATCGCAGACAGCATCTGGCGCGGCAACTGGGACCACGATTTCTGCGGCGAAGGCACCGCCCGCCAGCAGTGGATTACCTTCCGCGACGCGATGATTTACGCCCACAACGTGAAAATCTCCCCGCTCTTCCCCATCAATTCGCTCATGACCCACGGTGTCATCTACAACAAGGGCGCCCGCGGACTCATGACCACCGAGGGCAACGACCTGGCCGATGAAATCTGGAGCGGCCTGGGCCTGGGCACCCAGATGCAGGAACTCTACATCACCCCCTCTATGCTCCAGCCGCACGAGTGGGACACCCTGGCCGCCGCCGCCAAATGGACCCGCGCCAACGCCGCCACCATGGTGGACTCCCACTGGGTGGGCGGCGACCCCGCCGCGCTGGAGGCATACGGCTTCGCCAGCTGGAGCACGGAGAAAGGCATCCTGGTGCTGCGCAATCCCGCCGCACGAGAGCAGGAATTCAGCTTCGACCCCGCAGCCGTGTTCGAACTGCCCCTCGGCGCCCCTCTGCGCTACACCCTCAGCTCACCCAAGGGCGATTCCCTCCCCGCCGAAGCACAGGCCGGCAAGCCCACCACCCTCAAGCTTGCCCCCTTCCAGGTACTCGTGATAGAGGCTTCTCCCTGCTGAGTCCACCGCAGGTGGATATCGTCTGCGGCACCGCCGCAGATATCGTCACTCCGTGATATAGTCCGGTCTCCGCAAGGAGACCGGATATCGTTTTTCCATGCGGCAGAATTTCAAAGCCAGGCCACTCACTACAGCAGCACAACCAGCGCCAGCCCGCTCAGCACACCAAAAGCCAGCAGCACCCACCCCAGCCAGCGCAAGGTTCCCTCTGCCGCCAGCCATTCCTCATGAATGCCCAGCGTCAGCATAGCCCCCAAAAAAACAGCAACTAGGAAAAACATCAGCACACACCCAATCTAGCACTACGCGCCCCTGAGCGCAAGTCCTAACCGTTAAACTAACCGCTTGCCAGACCGGAAAACACGCGTAAAATAAAGGGCACTATGACCACCCTTCGAATCATCCTTTTCAGCGCCGTTCTGCTCGGCCTCGCCTCCTGCAGCCTCAACGCCAGCATCACCCCGCCAGACTTCGCCGAAAAACGCACCTCCCGCTAATCCCTACCTCGAGCGGCAAAGTTTCAAAGCCCGCCTCCCCTGTACACCCTGCACTCGCCAGCCCTCTGCCGGATGCACCATATCTGCCGTTATCTTCAGCGGCACACACAGCCGCTCCAGATATATCACCAGATGCCGCCGGAAGAACCAGTCATCAGAATTCGCCAGCACATGTGCCCCCAGGCGCACCTCCGCAGGCATATAGCCCTCCTCATACGTAGCGGAATAATTTTTTCCGGCTGGGGATTTCGACACCTCCACCCGCAACAGCGGGGACACCACAGAAACGCCCGAAACCGGATGCACAGCAGGCGCAGCACAACTCAGCTTCCCATGCTGAATCTCCCATTCCCCCGAACGCGGAAACACCAGAGCCAGCAACGCCGCCCAAATTAACACAAACAACCAGAACTTAATCCTGATTCTCGTCATACCCGCACCTCGTAATTCGTCATTTCCTACATCTCTTTCAGCCATTCGCAGAACGCCTGCGCCCACTTCAGCGAAATACCCGGCAGCTCCGCCAGTTCCTCCGCACTGCGGGAGCGGATACCCGGCACGGTATGAAAGCGCGCCAGCAAAAGCTCCTTGCGGCGCGGGGTCATGCCCGTATACGCATCCAGACGGCTCTCGCGCACGCGCTTGCGAACCAGCAATTCATTGTAATTATTCGCGAAGCGGTGCGCCTCATCGCGCAAGCGCTGCAGCAGGCGCAGCGCCCCGCACTCGTGGCTCAGCACCAGCGGCGCCGCCTGCCCCGGCAGAAAAATCTCCTCATCGCGCTTTGCCAGGCCCACCACCGGCATACTCTGCAGCCCGATTTCCGCCAGCACCTGCACCGCAATCGCCAGCTGTCCCTTGCCGCCATCCACCACCACCAGATCCGGTACCTTGATAGGCGCCTTGCCCGCCAGCGAAAGCTCCTTCAACCACGCATAAGTATCCACCCCGGCAGGCTTATCGAAAAGCGCACTACTCTCATTCACAATACGCGAGTACCGGCGGCGCACCACCTCCAGCATCGAAGCAAAATCATTCTGCCCATCCACACCCTTGATGCGATACCGACGGTACGCTGCATTATCCGGCCGCCCATTCGTGAACCGCACCATACTCGCCACAATATGATTGCTGGACAGGTTGGAAATATCAAAACACTCCATCACCGCCGGCGGCTGCGGCATACCCAGAGCCGCAGCCAGCTCCGCCAGGTCGCGATCCGGGTCCACCGTTCCCGGCAGATCCGGCGCGCGGCGGGCAAAACGCCGCGCCGGCTCCAGCGTCTTGATGATATTCTCGCGCACATCACGCAGCCGGGCAGCTTGCTCAAAATCCAGCGTCTCTGCAGCCGCCATCATCTCCTGCGTCAGCGCATCCAGATGCGCCTGGCGTCCGCGCCCCTCCAGCAGCCCCAGCGCCGCCTCAAACTGCGCCCGGTACTCCTCCTCCGAAATCCGGCCCACACAAGGTGCCGAGCAGTGGCGAATCTCATCATCGTGGCAATGCCGGTACTGCTCCTCCCCCGGGTGGCGGCAGGTGCAGGTGCGCAAGCGAAAACGGTGATTCAGCCACTCCACGGTCTCCTTCAGCGCCGTAGCATGCACAAACGGCCCAATATAGCGCGCGCCATCATCCTTGCGCAACCGCACCAGCGAAAAACGAGGAAACGGCTCCTGGCGGCTCGCCCGCAGCAGATAATACCGCTTATCGTCCCGCAACTGCACATTATAATGCGGGCGGTATTCCTTAATCAGCTTCTGCTCCAGAATCAGCGACTCCTGCTCATTCCGCACCTCATAATAATCGAAATCCACAATCGCCGCAATCAGCGCACGCGTCTTCCCATTCTCCAGCGTTGCGCGTGACGGCGAAAAATAATTCGCCAGGCGCCGGTGCAAATCCTTCGCCTTCCCCACATAAATCACACCACCGCCCTCCCCCTTCATCAAATACACCCCGGGGCAGTGCGGCGTCATCCTCCACTTCTCTTTCAGATTCACACCCGCCATAGCCGCATCATATCATCTGAACGCACGCATTGCAAGCCTTCTGCGCACCCTGAAAACACCGCATGGTCTGCTTCAGATTTGCTACTTATCAGAACCAGCAGACATGATAAAAACAAGAATGACGCGCTGGCATAATTAAGAAATCAGAGCAAAATCGCCCACTCCCCCTATTTGCGGTGCTAATGGATCTGATTATTCCAACGCGTAAGAATGATGAAACCGGCCCAACATGAGTCTCGCCGCGAACAACCCAGACATCGAACCGCCCACCACCCACCTCGGCATTCAAAAAACATATCAGAAAGTGGAAAGTATGTAATTTTTCTTGAACAGATGCTACACAGAGACGCACTCAATTCCCGGAGACAACCGCGCAACAGCGCGCTCATCTGCCACAACACCCCCGCAGAAACATACTACATCCAGCCCCCTGCCCCCGGAGTCAGCCCCCCTAAAGTAAAAATATATTTGTCACACCGCTATATTGTAGTGAAGCGACCGACAAAGCGCGTTATGCTCACACCGTATGACACTACAACACATAACGCGCTGCGAAAAAGAATTTGGTGCCTTCAATGGCTGGCGCTTCTGCATCACGCGCCTCAAACAACGCCTCGTACGCTATTTCTCTGACCTCGAATACGGCAGCGCACAGAAGGCCCTCGCCGAAGCCGAGGCCTTCCGGGAACGAATCTACACACTCCTCGAAGAAAATCCCGATGACGAAGCCGCCATTCTTCAGCAGCTCGACGCCGAATACCGCAGCCAGCGCGCCCTTCCCGCCACCCTGCGGCGCCACGCCGCCAATTCCTTCTCGCAGCGCAAAGCCATTACCCTTCGCGTCACCCCGCAACTCAGCCAGGCCATCGAAGAGAACAGCGCCTTCATAGGTCTTGAAACCAGCTCACTCATCCGCCTGGCAATCTACCACTACTTCACCCACATCGCCGGTTTCAGCGCACGCCCCAGCCCACAGCAGCTTCAAGAACACCTCGACGAGCTCGAAGCTCAGGCCATGGCTCTTGGCCTACCCTCCTTTACCGACCTCATGACCACCGACGCCTCCAGATCCAGGCACGAATACCCGATCGTAGAAGACACCCCCTTGATGGCAGCAGAAGAGGACGAGCCCTGACACCCCGCCCCCCCCGAACAGAAAGAAACTAATCAGACAAAAATAATTTGCCTGATTCAAGGTTCACCCCAGTCTGATGAAAGAAAGCCACCGACCGCATCAGAGATGGGCAATTCGTAATTTTCCGTGTCTTTGGGCTTTTCATGTGGGAATGAATGTGCTAGACTCTGCGGCGCAGCCGCAGTATGTGGCGGCGAATGGTGAATTTTATTGATTATGAGTGACCCGAGCAAATTCCGTAATCTGGCTATTATTGCACATGTTGACCACGGTAAGACAACGCTGGTGGACCAGCTGTTAAAGGCTGGTGGTACGTATCGCGAGAATCAGGAGGTGCAGGAGCGCGCAATGGATTCGATGGATCTGGAGCGTGAAAAGGGGATTACGATTAAGGCAAAGAACACGTCTATTCACTGGAATGATTACACCATCAATATTGTAGATACACCGGGACACGCAGATTTCGGTGCTGAGGTGGAGCGTGTGATGAAGATGGTGGATGGTGTGATTCTGGTGGTGGATGCTTACGAAGGGCCGCAGGCACAGACGCGTTTTGTGCTACGCAAAGCACTGGAGGAAGGACTGCTGCCGATTGTGGTCATCAACAAGATTGACCGCCCGCATGCCGACCCGATGAAGGTGCATGACCAGGTGCTGGAGTTGCTGCTGGATTTGAACGCGACGGAGGAGCAATTTGAAGCGCCGTTTGTGTATGGCTCTGCTCGCGATGGGTATTTCATGAACAGCCCGGAGGGTGAGGCGCCGGTGGATTGCTCGCCGCTGCTGCACCAGATTGTAAAGCATATCCCCGCCCCGCAGGATGCTGACCCGGATAAGCCGTTCAAGATGCTTATCTCGAATATCGACTGGGATGATTATGTGGGCCGCGTGGCGGTGGGTCGCATCACGAGTGGCCGGGTGCAGAAGGGCGATACGCTGTACCTGATTCGCCAGGATGGCAGCCGGATTTCGGCTAAGGTGACGAAGCTTTTTGAATACAGTGGTCTGCAGACAACGGATTCGACCGTGGGCGAGGCGGGCAATATCATCGGACTTTCGGGCTTCGAGGATGTGGATATCGGCCAGACGCTGACGGCTGAGCCGGAGGGCGAGCCCCTGCCCTTTGTGACGATTGAGCCGCCGACGGTGCAGATGGAATTCAGCATCAACGATGGTCCGCTGGGTGGCCGCGATGGTAAGAATGTGACGAGCCGCGTGATTCGCGACCGCCTGATGCGCGAGATGCGCACGAATATCTCCATCAAGGTGGAGGATACGGACCTGGCGGGTGTGTTCCGCGTGTCTGCCAGAGGAACCATGCAGATTGCCATTCTGGTGGAGCAGATGCGCCGCGAGAATTACGAGGTACTGGTATCTCGCCCGAAAGTGATTGTGCGCGAGGTGGATGGGGTGAATTGCGAGCCGTTTGAGACGGTATACATTGAAGTGCCGGATGAGTGCGCGAATGGTACAGTGCGTATTCTGGGCAACCGCCGCGGTATTCTGGAGAACATGGAGGCAAATGGCAGCGGCCGCACCACCATTCAGGCAACGATTCCGACGCGCGGTCTCATCGGGTTCGAGTTCGAGCTGGTGAACCTGACGAGCGGCCACGGTATTTTCTCTCACTTGTTCAAGGAGTATGCACCGTATGCGGGCGAGATTACAACTCGCCAGACGAGTACGCTGATTTCGATGGAGAATGGCGTGGCGCGTCCGTATGCGCTGCAGGCCATGGAGGAGCGCGGCACTTTGTTCATTTCCCCGGGGGATGAGGTGTATGAGGGCATGATTGTAGGTGAGAACCCGAAGAATATTGATATTCCGGTGAATCCGACCCGCGAGAAGCACCTCACAAACCACCGCTCAGCCACGAAGAATGATTCGATTCAGCTGACGCCGCCGCGTGTGTTCTCGCTGGAGCGCGCGATTGAGTACATCGAGCCGGATGAGCTGGTGGAAGCTACGCCGCATTTCATCCGCATGCGCAAGCGTATTCTGGATGCCACCGCCCGCAAGCGAGCCGGCATTCAGGAGGCCAACCTGGGATAAGTACGGTGTAAGAAGACATCAATCTGCATTCCAGCCATGTTTTCCGACCTTTATAACTGGTTTGCCGGGCAGGATTACGGGGCTATGTGCCTGTATGCCGCGGCGGTAGTGTTGTATATTGCTGGTTTTGCAGGGGCAGTGCTGCCGTATCCGGGGTGCTTTGTGGCGCTGGGAGGCAGTGTGTGTTATGCTATTGCTGCGGGTGAGCCGTACCCCAGCTGGTGGTTCTGGGCTATCATGCTGGTGCTGGCGGTGTTCGGCACGCTGGTGGATAATCTCACCACGGCACTGGGCGCTCGCAAATTCGGCGGCAGCAAGCAGGCGTTCTGGGGCAGTATGATCGGGCTTTTTATGGGGGCTTTCTTTGTGTTCCCCTTTGGTATCATCATCGGTCCGTTCCTGGGAGCCTTCCTGGCCGAGCTGCATTTCCAGAAGAAGTCAGCCAGGGCGTCGGCAAAATCGGGATTCGGAGCCACGCTGGGCACGCTGGCGGGAGCGCTGGCCAAGATGCTGATTGTGGGGATGATGCTGATTCTTACCTTGCTGTGATATGACGATGCGCGGGCTTCAATTTACCGTTGTTCTGCTATCTCTGCTAGGGCTGGCAGGTTGCCGAAGCACAGGGCCTGGCGGCGCCACGGTTTCGCGCAGCGAGGTACTTGCCACCGCCCGCACCTATACCGCGCTGGTGTGGCAGGGAGACGCGCGCCACGCGCTGCACGGCACCGCCCCGGATGGACTGCGCGTTGATACGCCGGATGCGCTTTCGCCCGCGCAGCATCTGCCAGGCTTCTGGTGGAAACTGGGAGCAAATACGGGGATGCCGTACAAATGGGGCGGTTTTGATACGCCGCAGGAATTTTTGAAGCGTCTGGCTACAGAGCCGGTAGTCTTTGCGGGGGATTATGCCTCGGTAGCCAAAGTGCGCGGGGGTGATGACGCAGTGAGCCGCTATGCCGCGGGGATTGACTGCTCCGGTCTGGTGTCGCGCTGCTGGGGTCTTCCGCGGCCATATTCCACGCGCGAACTGCCGCAGATTTGCACACCGCTGCCGAGTCTGGATGATTTAAAACCGGGGGATGTGATTCTGCGCCCGGGCGAACATGTGCAGCTTTTTGTGCGGTGGGAGGATATGGCACACACCCGCTACCGCGCTATCGAGGCCGCTGGTGACCCGGAGTGGCGCTGTTTCGAGATTATTTACAACCGCGACACCCTCACAACCACTCGCGGGTTCACCCCCTGGCGGTACAAGGGGATTCGCTAACAGCCAAGCGCATCAAGCGCCTGACGGCAATGAGCAGCCGACCACTGGCCGGGAGCGGTGGGGGTATCGCCCAGGTAGCCATAGACAAGGCAGGCGCCGTGCTGGGCGTAGAGGAGACGGCTGACAGCACCGAGCACCCCCATGCCCATAGCGGTGGTGCGGCCGGTGGAGCGGCGGAGGAGTTCGACGCCGGTCATCATATCCTCGGCACAGTGGAGTCTGAAGGCAAATTTAGCGACATCGGCTCCGAGGGTGCGGGCGCGCTGTTCTTTTTCCAACAGGGTTGCCAGAGCAGGAGTTTTCTCGAAATCGTGAGCTGAGCCGATGATGACCACCCCGTCGGCGCGGGCTTCTTCCAGCAGTTCAGCAGCTTCATCGAGGCGCGCAATCTCCCAGTCCAGCGCAGCAGCCAGGGGCAGCAGCGCACGGGCGATAGAAAGGCGTTCTCCCGTAGTCATGGTGCGCAGTCCGCCTTCGCTTTCATGGCGCACGGTGACAAGTACCGGGCGGCAGCATTGCATTCGCGCCAGGGCTGACCAATCGGTATCAGCCGGGAGTCCATCGGCGCGCAGTTCCACCACATCGCACGGAAGAGATTCTGCCGCGCAGGCTGCATTCCAAGCCTGGAGGGAGGAAACAGAACCAACCACGAGCGGGCGGTCAAGAGAAAGGCGGGGCTGCACATTCATACGCGGTGTATTGTAAACCAAAGGCCCCACCCACGCAAGGAGGAATGCTGACTGCGAACCAAATAAGCATTACTCACAAAAAAAACACTGCGCGAATGGAAACCCAATCGCGCAGTGAGGGATAGATGATTTTTTCTTACAGGCGCTTCAATTCGAACACACCCGTTTGCTCGGAACCACCTACTAAGCGATAGGTGCCCTTGAGGGTTACGCCATCAAAATAGCCGTGCCAGTCAATTCTGCCATAGGGGCTGCTTTCAGAGCCCGTCGTGAAGGATATTTCACCAGGAGAGATGCTGCCATCGAGCCGAGGATCGCATACCAGGAGGTTGGGATCCAGTTTTGCGGTCCCTCTGATTAAATGCCCCCTGCGGGTATATGCAATCAGCATGGGAGAAGATACATTGACGGTTTCGTTGTGGCAAACACCAATCCAGATTTCAGCATTCGGCGGGGCATCTGCGGGTCTTCCAAAGTGGCGAATAGGGGCATGCGCACCAGAATGGGACCTGGCATGCGCCGGCACATGCGGATGCGCACCATGATGAGGCCTGCCAGGACGATGCACAGCGGAGGGCGGCATAACCGGTCGACCGGGCATGTGGTGAGCACCGGGAACAGGCTTACCAGGGCGACCAGGCATGTGGTGAGCACCGGGAACAGGCTTACCAGGGCGACCAGGCATGTGGTGAGCACCGGGAACAGGCTTACCAGGGCGACCAGGCATGTGAGCACCGGGAACAGGCTTACCAGGGCGACCAGGCATGTGAGCACCGGGAACAGGCTTACCAGGGCGACCAGGCATGTGAGCACCGGGAACAGGCTTACCAGGACGACCAGGCATGTGAGCACCGGGAACAGGCTTACCAGGACGACCAGGCATGTGAGCACCGGGAACAGGCTTACCAGGACGACCAGGCATGTGAGCACCGGGAACAGGCTTACCAGGGCGACCAGGCATATGAGCACCGGGAACAGGCTTACCAGGGCGACCAGGCATATGAGCACCGGGAACAGGCTTACCAGGGCGACCAGGCATGTGAGCACCGGGAACAGGCTTGGCGGGGGGCACAGGCCGCTGTGGTCCCTGTGCCAGCACTACAGAGGCCGTACCCAGCAGGGCTACGATTGTCGTAATGAGTTTCATTTTCAGAGTGAGAATAAGATTTGTTTGCAACTGGTTCCGAAAATCACGGCTTGCTTCTTTCGTTGCGCAAAACCCTGCGGCACCAGCCGCGGGCATCGTAACACACCATAGGCCTCTAAGTCAAACCGTTTTCAATAATTTTTTGGTCTTTTTCTGGTCTTTTGAGTCTGTTTCAGATTTGCTATTGCGTTAGGAGCGGGTACATGGTAGCATGTGGGCATGGCACAAAGCTTCGAGGATGCAATAGAGCAGATTTTACAGAACACAGAAGATTATCCAGCGGATGCGTATTTTTTTATCCGCGCTGCGCTGGATGCCACGGTTGAGAAATGCCGCAAGCCAGCTGAAAATCCCCATTTGAGTGCAGAGGAATTGTATTTCGGGTTCTGTTCTTATGCGCTGGAGGAATATGGTCCACTCGCAATGGCTGTGATGGAACAATGGGGAATCACGGAGTCCACCCATGTGGGAGATTTGGTGTATAATCTGATTGAGGTTGGCGTGTTCGGCAAACAGGAGGGTGACAAACGTGAACAGTTCGATGGTCTTACTCCGCTGAACACACTGCTTAATGCACCGTACGAAACAATTGATTCTAACTAACGAAAACAATGAGCACAGTACCAATGCAGGGAAATGAGCTGCGCTGGCCCGCAGAGTGGGAACAGCAAGTGGCGGTGTGGCTTTCCTGGCCGCACCGTGATGACCTCTGGCAGGGAGGCCTGCAGGAACTGCACGGACGATATGCCGAACTGGCTGCTGCCATTGCCCAGGAGGCCGAGGTGCGTATCAACGCAGCAGCCCCGCTGCATGCAGGGATTGAACGCCTGCTGCGCGAGCGCGGGGTGCAGCGTTTTTCGCTTTTCGACCACCCGACAAATGATGTGTGGTGCCGAGACCACGGCCCGATTTTTGTGCAACGGGCGGATGGCAGACAGCAGCTGGCAAACTGGACATTCAACGCCTGGGGTGGTAAATTTGCACCGTGGAATCTGGACAACGAGGTACCGGCCCGCATCGCGGATAGCCTGGAGCTGCCCCAGCTGTGCAGCGAGGTGATTCTGGAGGGTGGCGCTATTGAAGGCAACGGCGAAGGACTGGTACTGACAACGGAGGCGGTACTCTTAAACCCAAACCGGAACCCGCAGTTCACAAAGAAGGACATTGAGGCAGAAATGCACCGCCTGCTGGGCACTACGCATGTGTTCTGGCTGGGTTGCGGCATTGAAGGCGATGATACTGATGGCCACATTGATGACATGGTACGCTTTGTGAACCCGGAGGCTGTGGTTTCTATTGTGGAACCCGATGCTCACTCCCCGCACTACCGCGCACTGGCAGAAAATAACGAACGCCTGCAAGACTTGCGTACGCCCTCTGGCCACAAAGTGGAGGTGATTCCCCTGCCGATGCCGCAGCCACTGGTGGCGCAGGATTGGCGTCTGGAACAGCTGCCGGCCAGCTATGCGAATTTCCTTATCTGTAACGGCTGCGTAATTGTGCCAGTCTTTATGCAGGCTAAGGAAGATGACCGCGCGCTGGGAATTCTGCGCGAGGCCTTCCCGGGGCGCCGCGTAGTGGGTATCGATGCCCGCAGACTGGTGATTGAAGGTGGCGCGATTCACTGCATCACCCAGCAGCAACCAGCGTGATAATGCTGGTTACCTGCCCCACCCGGAAACGGATGGTATTTCACAGAGGAAGCGTTCAGCGGCCGACTAAGCAGAAGCGGCGCTGATTTGCAAAACAGCGCACCATGGAAACAACCGCCGCTGCGCAGCTCAATGAATGGCAGATGTCCTGCGGTCAGGATGAAAAAACGGCTCCGTTTCCGGAGCCGTCCTTTTTAATAACCAAGCCAGAAATCCTTCCGGGGGTCAAGGGGAATGATATCGCCGGGTTTGAGAGTGGCGTAGTCATATGTGGTACGCCAGCGGTAGCGCAGGCCGTTTGGCTGCGTGAAGAGCACATCGAGCGCCTGCTCACCCTTACCGGTGTTCTGACGATCCGTGAGTTCACTAAGGGGGATGACGATGCGATGCGTACGGAAGCCCGAGGCATCGGCCTCACCCTGGGGGGTGGCGCAGAAAGCAGCGGCCTCGTAATCCTGGTTCACAACATAGGGCGGAGCCTGCACCAGGGCATTCACATGGGTGGTGTTGTTGCAGCGCACTGTGAATACCAGCTCAGTACCGGTATAACGCAGAGAGGCCTCCTGCACCTCTGGGCCGGGGCATTCGGCATAGAAAGCGGTCTTATCGCCAGCGGGAGCAAATACCTGGCAACGGTCGAGCAAACGAGCCGAGTTCAGGGTGAGATAAGTGGGCCTCATCCCCAGAGTATAATTACCCGCGCCCATGAGAGGGGTGCCCATAGCGGCCATTTCAGTCACAGTGCCTTCGTTGTGCGGCAGGTTGAGGCCATGCCCCAACTCGTGCGCAAGCCCACCAAGCCACTTGGTAAGGAGGCGCCCCTCGTGGGTGTTCTGTCCAAGGTGGCGCAGGTCAAAGTGAGCGTAGTCGAGGGCGAAACAGTTGCGGCCCAGGCCATAGAACGGCACACCACCGGGCTGCAAATCGTTATAATCGTCATCGTAGAAGGTGGGCATGATGACCAGGATATGGTTGCTGCAGATGGAGCCGGGATTAGCCTCGGCATAGGCGCGGATGTCTTCGAGGCATTTGCCGTGGCCAGTGGCGTAGGCATACTCGCGGTGGGAATGCTTACCGCGCACCAAATGAAGCTTCACGTTACCATTATCCAGCATCTGCATGCCAAAGCTGCGGCCGGGAAAGCCATTGCGGGTCATTTCCCTGGCGTAGAACTGCTGCACATAGTGCATGATTTCGCTCAAGCGACGTTCATAATCTGCTACCGGCTCGTTGTCATTGCCCAGGAAATAGACGATGTTGAGCGGATGTTCTGCAGGCTGCACCGCCACGGAATCGGCCAGAATTTCCCTGGCTCGGTCGGAGAAATGGGCAGGCACTGCGGCCTGCACCAGCGGAAGCAGCATGCTTACAGCGGCAATCAATGTCGTTGTTTTCATGCGCAGAATTCTACCAGATTTTGCTCCCCCAGGCAAGAAAAAGCCCCTTGTCGCTTTAGCAACAAGGAGCTACAAGAAACAAACACCTGCAATATCACGCAGCCTTGATGGCGGCGATAAGCTTGTCCTTGGTGGTCATGCCAACGATAGTATTGACCGCTTCCCCCCCCTTGAAGATGATGAAGGTAGGCAGGGAACGCACACCATAACGCACGGCAATAGCCTGACCGGCAGGCTGACCTGCATCAACCTTGACCACCTTAGCCTCTGCGCCCAGGGCAGCACCCACCTGTTCTACGGCGGGCATCATCATTTTGCAGGTGCCGCACCAGGTAGCCCAGAAATCCACCAGGACAGGTACAGGAGAATTGAGGACCTCTGCCTCAAACGTACTCTCAGTTACTTCTTTAAGTGCCATATATGTATATGTTTGTTGTTTTGTATTGTGATGAAAAGCACCGCCAGGGGGCTATGCCACCGGCGGTGCTGCTTTTTCAGATTTTCATGCGGCGGCAGAAGCGTTACATGCAGGCTCTCAAGCGCGCCACCAGGTTTTCCTTGGATGTAGCGCCCACCACAGTATCCACCAACTCCCCGGCTCGGAAAAACATGAGTGTGGGAATAGAACGGATGTTGTAGCGGTTGCAGAGTTTCTGTGTGGTTTCTTCATCCACATTCACCTTGCAGACCTTGGCCTGCCCGGCAAGTTCCACCGCAATCTGCTCCACAATGGGAGATATCATCTTGCAGGGACCACACCAGGGAGCCCAGAAATCCACCAGTACCGGCACGGGACTTTCTAAAACCTCTGCCGTAAAGCTGCTGTCTGTAATCTGTAATGCCATGGTGAGAAGTGAGAAACCTGAAGCCTCAAATCCGTTGAAAAATTATTCCCCTTCCTCTTCGGACTCTTCTTCGTCGCTCTCTTCGTCGCTCTCTTCGTCTGCCGCAGAGGTATCTTCCTCAGCAGCCGAATCATCATCATCAGCAGCGGCAGCACCGCCAGAGCCATCCTCGGGCCAGCCGAAGGTAGGTTCAGTTACTCGTCCAAAGGTTGAATCCACAGTATACTGATGGTAGCAGAGGTACAAAATCGTCAGCAATGCAACCACTGCCACCACAAGGATGGTAGGATGCGTGGGCTTCTCGGTTTCTTCCTCTTCCTCAACAACCTCAACCTGCTTCTTCTTGGACTTGACACCAGGCTTGCTTGCCCCGGACTTGACACCAGGACGAGCCGGCTTCGTGGCAGGCGAAGGAAGCGGAGCCGTTGCTGTAGGCATGGCAGCCGTAGCCGTGGGGGATACCGCAGGTGCCACAGGAGACGACGGCGGCACTGGAGCCGCTGCCGGTGCAGCCGGTGCAACAGGTGCCGCAGGGCGAGCCGGTGCAGCCGGTGCGGACGGCATAATCGGGCGCGTGGGCACCTGCAATGGCATGGTGGGAGTCATGCGCGGAGCCGTGGGAGGCACCGGTGCCGCAGGGCGAACCGGAGCCACAGGTGCGGCAGGAGCAGACGGCGCGGCGGGAGCAGACGGAGCCAGCGGCACGGTAGCCGCTGCGCGAGGAGCAGAAGGCGGCACCGGAGCAGAGGGACGAGGAGCAATAGGCGCAGTAGGAGCGGCAGGCATGGCAGGACGCGGAGCCGTAGGCGGCACCGGTGCCGCAGGGCGCGGAACAGCGGGAGGAACAGGTGCCGTAGGAGGAACCGGGCGCGGAGGAGTCGGAGGAAGAGGAGGAGTACTCATAACGTCAGTAAAGTCTGGTGCCGCTAGCGCGGATTTCTTCTTATATTGCACTTTTTTTGCGCTTTTGCAAGCTGAAAACACAGGGACGCTGTATTTTTTTTCATTTTGACTTTTTACAGGGATATTTTTTCTACAGCAGAGGCATACAAGGCGGACGGCTCGCCCGGAGCCATAGGCTTCTTCCAATCGTGGTCGGGTTGTATACCCAGCTTCCGAAGCAGGCGTTCATCGGTGTAAGCGTTATTAATAATCCTTGGGCGACGATGTTTCTTACGATACTCCACCAGCCAGGGGGCATCACCCCCGCGATAATCCAGGAAGAAATCTATCCTGTATTTTTTATCCATTTTCAAGGCATGTTCGAGCAAGGAACGAGCCCTACCCTGACGGCCTTGCTGCAACTCGTAGCGCCCCCACTGCAGAATATGGTATGCATAATGAGATGCCCAGCCTGCGAGCATACTATCAGGCATATCCTTTCCGCCGTATAACCTGCGGAACAGGCTTTCCGCCTCAGTAAATTTCAGCTGTCGATCCAGAATTTCGGCAAGGAACAAACCTGTATACAACTGCTTGGGGTTGGCCGACAACACCAGCCGCAGCAGGCGCTCCTGCTCCTGAATATCACTCTCCCCCACTGGCAACCTGTAATAGGTATCCATAATGGAAGGTGAAGGGTACTGGGGCAAAAGCGCTGCTATCACCCCTCTGCGGGCAGAGCCATCTGCATCCACACCTTGTTTGCTGTATTCATTATATTCCCACTGCGCGCACCAGGCTGCGTGCAGATTGCCGCCCAGGTGGACACAACAGGTTGCCACCAGGCACCCTCCCAGGAAAAGCAGCAATTTTCCCGGCCATTTCTGCGTTCGTACATGCACAACCCCGACACCAGCAGATGATCTCACCCAACCGGCACGGAGATAAGCAAATGGCGAGGCCAACACACCGAGAGCAAAAGCCCCCACAGCCACAAATGCAAATGAGTGCCATGGAAAATCTGCCACAGCATACATGAATCCACATGTGAGCAGCATCACAGCCAACATCACCGATACCTTCCGGACTGAACTCGCTTTTTCCGAAGCCATACAAAGCCAGCCTCGCACCACATGCGCAACAAACAACACCACTACTAGACAAATTCCAATAAAGCCATAATCTGCCCACACCTGCAAATAGTCATTGTGAGCATAATTCGGCAAATACCATTCGTTGTAGTATGGTATGATTTCCCACTCAGTAGCACCGGAACCGTACCCCCACAGTGGAGCACCGGGCAATATCTCACATACGGAAGCCCATATTTTGTAGCGCAGGTGCGAATCCGCGTTATGCAGCATCTCACCCAGGGCATTCCCGAACAATACATCATACAGAGCTGTACCAAAAACAGCCAGAAAAGCAAACCCGGCGCACCAGTTAACCCAGCCGGGTTTACCCCCTGATAAAAGTTTCTGCACAACATATATTCCCCACCACAAAAACAAGCCTATAGGAATCAGGAAATAAGGAACACGCGTACTACACAAGAAGGACAAGCCCACACAAACCAACGCCACCAGCAGCGCAACAACCCGACCAGTTCCTCGCAGCACCCCCACAGCCCCTGCCGCCAGCAGTATGCCGCCAACGGCAAAAAAGAAACCGGCAAAATTCTTGTATATGAACAGTGAAACGGGAACATTATTCTTTCCCTCCGGTGTATATTGGGCACGCCCCGTCCATTCGATACAAAACCACGGCTGTTTTGTTGCCCAGAAAGCCAGGATATTCAGCACAAGCGCAGCAGCAAGCACAAACAGCAATGGCTTGCAACTCTGCCGCTGCGCGGCATACACCCCCGCCACGTAATACACGAGAGCCCCCAGAATAATCGCCTCATCTGCCCACGAATCCACCACGGCATAGCTATTCTGGCAGCGCACCAGGAAATAGCCACCGGCAGCCAGCGTAAACCACCCCAGCCAGCTCAGCCTCACAAAACGATACCCAGCCAGCAGACCAATTCCCCCCAGACCCAGCACCGCCACCAGCACGATACATGCCGGATAGGCACTGTAGGCCCGCGAATCAATACCCGACATCGAGTATATCCACAGCGCCGCCAGCAACCAGCCAGCCAACCGACCAGGAACACTCTCTACAAAACGTTTCACGGGTTTATCATCTGCCATATGCGCATCATATCAAATATCCCCCACCGGCATCAAGCCCCGAGTCCCCGCTGACAAAAAACAAAAAAGGGACAAGCCCATCGGCTCATCCCTTTTCGAAAAATTCCCGAACCTTCAGATTCAGGCCTCAACAGCGGGAGTCACGGCAGCAGCCGGAATCTCCTCCTTGTTGGTGAAATGCCACTTCACCTTGTTGCGCTTGCTGGCGGAGCGAGCCTTGCGGCGCTTCTCATCCATGGGGCTCTCAAAAGCGCGACGACGGCGCATCTCCTCGAGGATACCCTCGGTGTCGAGCTTGGTCTTAAGGCGCTTCAGAGCGCGATCGATCGGTTCACCTTTACGTACAGATACGGAACGCATGATATTTCTTTCGTTGTTGATAAATTGTCCGGGAACGGGCAGGCAAGATACAGCAATTGCAGGTTCCTGTCAAGTTTTTTGTCGCAGTTTTCTAAAAAATCCCCAATTTCGGTCATTTTCTGCCCCTGAAAACGGTATTTTATACCCCACAAAATCGCTATAGCTTTTTTCACGCAAAGGTTTGACACAAACAGGAATAAGATGTATATTCAGAGCCATGAAGAAGCAGATTTTCACCACACTCCTGTTTGCAAGCGTCTTACTCACCCCGACAGCATGGGCAGATGCAGCTGCGGCAGACAGAGTTCCAACCATCGGTCAGGAACGCACAGAAGACTATTACAAATTATATACAGACGTGCTGCGCTTTGTCGAAACCGTAATAGAGATGCAGGAAGAGCTGAAGAACAACACCACCGGTGAAGTCATGATTAAGCTGCTCGCCAAATGCGCCGATAAAGCAGAATCCAAAGCAATTCGCCAATTGACGTTCCTGCACTATCCCCAGGTTCTCAGCATTACAAAAGACAATAAGCTTGAGGGGCAGCTGAATGCAGATATGCTGAAAAAGCTGGAGGTCATGGCAGCAGATGGCTGTCCGCATGTCTGGGTTCTGCTGGCAGGACTGGTCAGCAAAGACACATCAATTCCAGAGGTGGAGCGAAATCAGCGCATGCTGCGATACCTGGAACGCGCGGCCAACGCGGGCTCGGCATGCGGCATGGTGAGCCTGGCCGGCACCTACCTGACTGACAATACCCCCGATCTACCGCCGGACGCCATCTCCGATTGGAGTGCCAAAGCCATCATTGCCAACAACCTTAACCTCCACGAACGCCTCAGCAATACCATCACCTGCGCAGCACTGCGCAACGTCGCCCTGAATTACCTGCTGCGCGGCGAGGGCGATGCTGTTCTGTCCACTGCAGCCATGTACCTGCACGAGGCTCTCAATGAAAATCAGGATCCCAAGGGAGAAAATGCCTATGTTCTGGGCGAAGCCATACGGAGGCTCCCAGAAGACGCAATGGCAGACCGCTTCCAGGAATGCCTCAACGCCTACATGCGAGCCGGACACGCCGGACATCCCGCCGCCATTGATGCCGTTGCCAACCTGCTCAGCTTCCACCCCGCCTACAGCGAGGAAGACATCGAAGGAATCAGGCAGCAGGCAGTCAAGGCCGGTTATATTCCCTTTGTCAACTACCTGAAAGAAATCAAAACACGCACAGTTTCCGTCAGTTTCTATTTCAACACGAGATATCTCTTCCTCCTCAACAAGGAAGAAATTCAAAAAATGTCCCGCTGGGCCAAAGATCTACTTCCCCGGTGTCCAGAGGAGCTTCCCGTCCGGCACTTCGGTAACCTGCACGGATTCCTTTCTGTCCTGGCAGACGATGAAATCACAGGCAGCTTCATCCGAGCCATAGAGAAAGGAGATTCCGTCAGCATGCCCGATGCGCCCTCCACCCAGCAGTTGGATATAAATTTCGAATCCGGCGAAAGTCCCCTGCTGAAAGGCGTTCGCAGCTCAACCCGCAGCGTGCAGACCGCCCTGGTTCTGGATTCGCTGCTCTCCCAGTATGCCGATGAGCAGCCGGAGCACAAGGCCATTGTCCGCGTTCTTCGCCTGGCCAATCTGCACCGCACCCTGCGAGAGCACGATGCGTTCGGCCTCACTGCCGCGCTCCGCATGCTGGAAATCGAAACAGAATTGGGCGGCACCCCCGGCTGCACCGAGGCCCAGCGCAATGACCTGCTGCGCGTCTTCAGCAGCATCCGTCGGCACCTCTCCTCAGAAAACACCACCCCTGCCGCAGAGTAAACGCACAACGGGCTTGCCAAGGCGGGCGCGAGCATGTACAATGCGCGCGTGACCGCGCCAAAACACCCACCCATGTGCGATTTTGCAGAACGCCCGTTCATCCTCTTCTGGGAGGTGACGCGCGCCTGTGCTCTGGCCTGCCAGCACTGCCGGGCCATAGCCCAGCCCCAGGCGCACCCACAGGAACTGAACCACGAGGAAGCCTTGGCACTGGTGGACACCATAGCCGAACTGGCACCCCCCATGCTGGTGCTCACCGGGGGAGACCCCATGATGCGCCGCGATATCTTCGACATCATCGAGCGCGCCAGCGCCAGGGGGCTGCGCGTGGCGCTGAGCCCGGCCGCCACGAACCGCCTCATCCATACCGATTTTCACCAGTTGCGCGCCGCAGGCGTGGTGAGCATGAGCCTGAGCCTGGATGGCGCCACCCAGGAAACGCACGATGCCTTCCGCCGCGTGCCGCACACGTTCGAGCGCACCCTGCAAGCCGCCCGCATGGCAAAGGAAGCGGGCATCCAGCTGCAGATTAACACCACCATCTCCCGCACCACCCTGCCGGAACTGGAGGGATTCGTGGATCTGCTCAAGCAGATTCAACCGGATGTATGGAGCGTGTTCCTGCTGGTGCCCACCGGCCGCGCCACACTGGAGGAATTACCCGGCGCCACCGAACTCGAAGCTCTCTGGCAACGCCTGCTGGAACTGCGCAACGAGCTTCCCTTCGCCATCAAAACCACCGAGGGGCACCACTACCGCCGCGCCATGATGCAGGCCGCAAAATCTGCCGGAGCCCCAGCCCCGCGCCACATGGTACCCACGCGCGATGGCAAAGGTGTGCTTTTCATCTCGCACACAGGCGAGATTCAACCCAGCGGTTTCCTGCCCCTCACCGCAGGCAACGTACGCACCGACAATCTGGCCGAGATATACCGCACTCACCCGCTCTTTGTGCAGCTGCGCGACGACAACGCGCTGGGCGGCAAATGCGGCAAGTGCGAATACCGCCGTGTATGCGGAGGCTCCCGGGCCCGCGCCTTCGGCACCAGTGGCGACATGATGGCCGCTGAACCTCTTTGTAATTATATTCCCGCCGCACTGCGCGGCACCCCCCCCAGCCATGATTAACATCACCAAACTCTGGACCGGCGCAGCCCAGCCCGCCGACCACATCCGCTACGGTCTGGCACACGGCACCCAGCACCCCGACAGCAGCACCGCCGCCTGCATGCCGGCATCTTCTCGCGTGCGCAAGCCCATCGTTGTCTGGAACATCACCCGCACCTGCAACCTGCGCTGCGTACACTGCTACGCCGATTCGCACGCCGAGCGCTACCCGGGCGAGCTAAGCTGGGAGCAATGCTGTGACGTCATCGATGACCTGGCTGATTACAAAGTAAACGCCCTGCTCCTCTCCGGCGGCGAACCGCTGCTGCACCCGCAGCTGCCCCAGATTCTCCAGCGTGCCACCGAAAAGGGCCTCAAGGTCACCATTTCCACCAACGGCACCCGCATCACCCCCGAATATGCCCGCCTGTTCAAAGAACTCGGCGTGGCCTATGTCGGCATCTCGCTGGATGGCATCGGCGCTGTTCACGACCAGTTCCGCGGTGTCAAGGGCGCATTCGAAGGAGCCATCCGCGGCTTCAAACTCTGCGAGGAAGTCGGGCAGAAAACAGGTCTGCGCCTCACCCTCACCCGCAACAATGTGCAAAGCATGGAGCAGATTCTCAACTTCATTGAACAGGAGGGAATTCAGCGCGTCTGCTTCTACCACCTGGTACCCACCGGCCGCGGGGTAGATGTCGCCAGCCTGAAGCCGGAGGAAGCACGCGCCGCGCTCGATATGCTCATCGCCCGGGCAGAGGCCTGGCACGCCGCCGGGCAGACCCGCGAGCTGCTCACCGTCACCCAGCCGGCAGATGGCGTATACCTGCTGCTGCGCCAGCTGCGCGAAGGACATCCCCAGGCAGCCGAAACCCTGCGGCTGCTCACCTGGAACGGAGGCGGCGCCAACAGCTCCGGCCGCGGTATTGCCAACATCGACACACAGGGCAATATCCACCCCGACCAGTTCTGGCAGGGCATCACCCTCGGCAACGTCAAAACCCAGAAATTCTCAGATGTCTGGGAAGCGGCCAATGAACCCAGCGCCCAGGTGCTCCAGGAACTGCGCGGCAGCGATGACCCACTGGTACGCCAGCAGAAGCTCAGCGGCCGCTGTGCCACCTGCAAGCACTTTGCGCTTTGTGGCGGCGGTTTCCGCACCCGCGCGGCCTTTGCCAACGGTCATTGGTACGGCTCTGACCCCGGATGCTACCTCACCGACGAAGAAACCCAGACAGATATTTCCGGATTTTTGGAATAAATTTCCAATCTGGAGCAAAAAAGTATACTTTTTTGCTTGCAGCAAACGCCCCGATATGGTATTTGTGATTGCGTCATGAAGCGCTTACTCCTTTCAACAATTCTCTTAGCTCTGGCCGGCACAACCTATGCCGACATACAGGCCCCGCCTGCATCAGAGTACACCGCTACCCGCAAGCTCGGGCGCGCTCTCGGCAACATCGCCTATGCCGTAGAGGAAATTCCCACATCCATGATTCGCTGGAACATCGAAGAAGGCAACTACGGTGGTTTCTCTGCCGGTGTGGTTGATGGCGTCGGCCGCAGTCTGGCTCGTATCGGCTACGGCTTCTACGAATGCGTAACCTTCTGGGCTCCCACTTACAAATGCACCTACAAGCCCTGCTACCAGGATTCCTGCGGTCGCAGCGGTCTCAAGGAATACAACGTATGGGGTGGTTTCTCCGAATTCCCTGAGGAAATCGGCTTCGAGAGCAAGTTCGACTACTCCCGCCGTTCCTACGATTAATCTTTCAACTCTCTTCCCCATCGAACCCCGGTTGGCAGCATGCCCACCGGGGTTCTTTCTTTCTGGAATACATACCTGGTCAACCCATTACGCCGAGTGGGCGAAAACCGAAAGAAGCCAGTTCGCACACAGCATTCAGCTGCGTACGAATCACCGCACCCTGGCAGCGTGTGCCACCCTGTACAAAACGCCCTTACCCGTGGCGCAGAATCCGGGTCAATTCCACCTGGAAGGCTTGCAATTCCTCCGGCGTGGGTTGCCCACTCAAATCGCTCCAGGCAAAGCGCCCCATCTGGTCAATCTGCCAGGCGCCCGCCGTTCCGGACACAAACTGCACCTTACCGGAAATCAAGGTTCCCGGCAGCGTCAATTCATCCACCGTTACCACCAACTGGCCACCCTGAGCCAGGGTAGCACCGGGAGCTGACTCCGACTCCTGCGCAGCGGCACCCGCTGGTTCATCCTCCTTTGCAGGAGCTGGTGCCGCAGCCTCAGCAATCTCTATACCGTAATCAAGCAGCAGAAAACGCACATCCATATAGGTCATATGCTGACCGCACTCGCTCGCAAGACGCTTCTGGATGCCATTCAAATCGACCCCTGCGCCGGCCCACTGGCGCACCAGTTCAAGATGCTCTGCTGTTATCTGGCTCATGCCCTTATCATACACCCCTGCTCTCCGTTTACAAGCAGCAAGCGTGACTTAATCCCCACTTTCTCCAGTTGTTTGTTCTAACTAACTTAAATGAAAGGAGACAATTCTACGCGCGTGGGCGACTTTAGGCTTGCACTTTACATGGGAACGGTGTTTAATATCTGCGCGTAAGTGTGGCCGCAGGAGGCCGCGTATACCCAGGTTATGAACACGACAAAATTTATACAAGTACCTGATGTAGCAAGCGCTGCGATGGATTATCTGAAGAACGATGCAGATGACCGCGGCGAGCTGGTAACACTGAATGTAGGTCCCTCGCACCCGGCGACCCATGGCGTATTGCGTCTGAAGCTGGTGATTGATGGTGAGGAGATTGTATCCTGCGACCCGGTCATCGGCTATCTGCACCGCGGCATGGAGAAAATTGCCGAGAACTGCCACTACAACCAGTTTGTGACCTACACCGACCGCATGGACTACCTGGCCCCCATGAGCAACAACATCGCCTATGCCTGCGCCGTGGAAAAACTGCTGGGCTGGGAGCTGCCGGAGCGAGGCCAGGCCATCCGCGTGCTCTGCTGCGAGCTTTCCCGCATATCCTCCTGCTTCCTGGGCACCGGCGTATACGCCATGGACACCGGCGCCATGACCGCCTTCCTTTACGCTTTCGAGGAAAAAGAACGCGTCCATAACCTCTATGAGCAGATCTGCGGTGCTCGCTTCACCTCCAGCTACACCCGCATCGGCGGCATGACGCGCGACCTGCCCAAGGGCATCGAGAAACAGATTCTCGACTTCTGCGACAGCGCCCTGCGCACCGTGGATGAAATGGAGAAACTCCTGCTGCACAACAAGATTTTCATTGACCGTCTCGTGGGCGTGGGTGTCATCACCAAGGAAATGGCCCTGCAGAACGGCATGACCGGTAACAACCTGCGCGCCAGCGGCGTAAATCGCGACCTGCGCAAGACCAATCCCTACCTGGGATACGAGAAGTACGAATTCGATGTACCCGTAGCCGAAGAAGGCGACTGCTACGCCCGCTTCCAGGTGCGCATGGAAGAAATCCGCCAGTCTGTCCGCATCATCCGCCAGGTGATTGCCACCATGCCGGGTGGTCCCATCTGGGTACAGCTGGACAAGGGCATCCTGCCCAGGAAGGCAGACGCCATGCAAGGCATTGAAGAACTTATCCGCCAGTTCATGGTGACCACCGAATGTGTGAACGCCCCGGCCGGCCAGGTATACTTTGCCGCCGAGAACCCGAAGGGCGAGCTGGGCTTCTTCCTGGACTCGCAAGGTGGTGGCATCGCAAACCGACTCAAGATGCGCAGCCCCTCCTACTGCACCCTTTCCATTCTGCCCGAGCTGCTGCCCGGCCACCTGGTGAGCGACGTAGGCGCCATTCTCGGCTCCTTCGACTTTGTGCAGGGCGAATGCGACCGCTAAAACCGAATCTGAAAACTCTCTGACAACGAAACCACTTACCATGTCTGATACCCCTAACGCGATTGATGCTATCACGGCAGCCAAACCGTCCCCCGGTGAGCAGCACTTCCCGAAGTTCAAGGTAACCCCCTCCCTGGTCAAGGAAGCCAAGGCACTGGTTGCCATGTACCCGGAAGGCAAGGAACAGTCCGCCGTGCTTCCCATCATCCACCTGGTACAGGAAAAGTTCGGCTTCATCTGCGCCGATGCCATGCCCTGGATTGCCGAAATGTGCAACAGCACTCCCATTCACGTGGCCGGCATCGTCACTTTCTACCCCGGCATTCACACCATGTGCCCGGGCAAGTACCATTTCCGCGTATGCCGCACCATTGCCTGCTCCCTTTCCGGTGGAGAGGAGCTCATTCCCTACATCTGCGAGAAGATTGGCGTAAACTTCGCCGACATGAGCGATGAAGAACCCATGCTGGTAAGCGCCGATGGTCTCTTCAGCGTGGAGCCGGTGGAATGCCTGGCCAACTGCGGATTCGGTCCCAATGTGATGGTCAACGAGGTACTCTACTCCCAGGTGACCACCAAGAAGATTGACGAGATCATCGCCAAGTACCAGCCCAAGAAGTAACCCCCACCAGCGAGAACCA
The DNA here is from genome assembly GCA_045577775.1 of Akkermansia sp. Lineage (GTDB taxonomy): Bacteria > Verrucomicrobiota > Verrucomicrobiia > Verrucomicrobiales > Akkermansiaceae > Akkermansia. The sequence continues at coordinate 48,749 of JAZNIZ010000010.1, forward strand.
TGAGCGAAATCATCTACAAACCCGGCAAGGAACCGCATCCGCGTGAGACTCGCCGTATTTTCCGCAATATCGACCGCAAGGGGTACGATCCCTCCATCAAATGCTTCATTAAGGATGGCGGCTACGAAACCCTCAAGAAAGCCATGGAAATGGAACCCGCAGCCGTCACCGACGAGGTGAAGAAGAGCGGGCTGCGCGGCCGTGGTGGTGCAGGTTTCCCCACCGGTGTGAAGTGGACCTTCATTCCCAAGGGCAACACCAAGCCGGTTTACGTGGTCTGCAACTGCGACGAATCCGAGCCCGGTACCTTCAAGGACCGCTTTGTGGTACACCAGGACCCGCACCAGCTCATCGAAGGCATGATTATTGCCTGCTATGCCGTGCAGGCCCACTATGGTGTTATCTACATGCGCGAGGAATTCCCCGAAGCCGCCAAAATCATGCAGAAGGCTCTCAAGGAAGCCGAAGAAGCAGGCTTCCTGGGCGAAAACATCCTCGGCAAGGGCTACGACCTCAAGATTATCCTGCACCGCGGCGCCGGCGCCTACATCTGCGGTGAAGAAACCGGCCTCATCAACTCCATTGAAGGTCTGCGCCCCTATCCGCGCATCAAACCGCCCTTCTTCCCCGCTGCCATCGGTCTGTATGGCTGCCCCACCATCGTGAACAACGTGGAATCCCTCTGCCAGGTGCGCCAGGTGCTCATGCGCGGTGGCGAAGCCTACGCCGCAGAAGGCGCCCAGCGTTCCCCCGGCACGCGCATCATCGGCGTTTCCGGGGACGTGAAGCGCCCGGGGTACTACGAAATCATCTCCGGTTCCATGACCTTCGGCGAGCTGCTGTACGATGTATGCGGTGGTCCCAAGCGCGGACGCAAGTTCAAAGCCATCATCCCCGGCGGTGCATCTGCCAAGGTAATGCGCTGCGATGAAGTGCTCAAGGGTCGCAACAGCGATGGCTCCGTGCGTGCCATGAGCATTTTTGATGTACCGCTGGATCTGGACAGCATCGCCCAGCATGGCTCCATGAGCGGCTCTGGCGGCATCATCGTCATGGACGACAGCCGCAGCATGCCCAAGATGCTCAACAACCTCAACCGTTTCTACGCCTGGGAATCCTGCGGCCAGTGCTCGCCCTGCCGCGAAGGCAACCCCTGGATGCTCAAGCTCTCCACCCGCATCTGCGAGGGCAAGGGTTCTCCGGAAGATGTAGACCTGCTCAAGAGCGTGGCCGACAACATCTGCGGCCGCACCGTCTGCGCTTTTGGCGAGGCCTGCTCCTGGCCCACCCAGGCATTTGTCACCAAGTTCCGTGAGGAGTTCCTGGCGCTTACCAAGCCCATCAACGCACTCAAGCCGCACTCTGACGAGGCCAAGGAGGCCCGCAAGTTCCTCACCCGCGAAGACTAACACCTTTTACTGAACCAAGATGAGTACACCCCCCGCAATTCTGCCGAAAGACGCCGCCGCTGCCGAAGGCAAGGTGAACGTCCAGATTAACGGCAAATGGTACCGCTTCCCGAAAGGCACCCGCATTGCAGATGCCTGCAACTCCGTGGGCGCACACGTACCCTGCTTCTGCTACCACCCCAAACTTTCTGTGGCTGGTTCCTGCCGCATGTGCCTTGTAGAACAGGGCATGCCTGCCCGCCTGGCCCCCGGTGCCACCCCGCAGTACGGTGATGACGGCTACCTGCCCATCAGCTGGATGCCCCGTGCCATCATCGCCTGCGCCAACACCGTGGCCGAGAACATGGGCATCCGCACCACCGGCAAGCTTACAGAGGAAGCCCGCCGCGGCGTGCTGGAATTCCTGCTCTCCAACCACCCGCTGGACTGCCCCATCTGCGACCAGGCCGGAGAATGCAAACTGCAGGAATACACCACCGACTACGGTAGCGGCACCCACCGCTTCACCGAAGAAAAGACCAAGAAAGGCAAGAACCTCTCCATCGGCCCGCGTGTAAACCTGGACCAGGAACGCTGCGTGCTCTGCCGCCGCTGCGTGCGCTTCATGAAGGAGATTGCCGGCCAGGATGTACTCGGCGTGGTAGGCCGCGGCACGCACAACGCCATTGCCTGCTACCCCGGCACCCAGCTGGACAGCAACTACTCCATGAACGTGGTGGACATCTGCCCCGTGGGCGCCATGACCAGCAAGGATTTCCGCTTCAAGATGCGCGTGTGGTTCCTGAAGAGTACCCCCACCATCGACGTGAACTGCGGCACCGGCACCAACATCAACATCTGGACCCGAGAGCAGCAGGTATACCGCATCACCCCGCGCCAGAACGACGCCGTGAACAGCTGCTGGATGCCCGATGACCACCGCCTCAACTACAAGTTCATCAATGCGCCCACCCGCATCACCACCCCGCTGGTGAAGACTGATGCAGGCGCCGACCAGCGCCCCTCTACCTGGGATGCCACGCTGAACATGGTTGTGGAGCAGCTGCACCGCATGGCCCCCTCCGAAACGGCTCTCATCTGCTCTGCCCGCATGACCAACGAAGAGCTCTACATGGTGCGTGCCCTCTCCAAGCAGCTCGGCATCACCAAGCTCGACATCGTTCCCCGCAAGGGTGAAAACGACGGCATGCTCGTGAGCGAGGACCGCAACCCGAACTCCAACGGTGCCAAGCTCATCCTGGGCAAGACCGGCGCCGGGCTCGCCAACATCCGCCGCGGCGTGCGCAACAACACCATCCGCTTCATGATTGTACTGGGCGAAGACCTGACCGAAGAAGCCGGCTTCACCGCTGAAGACCTGGCAGGCCTCGAATACCTCCTCGTCATCAACCACAGCGAAAACGCCACCACCAAGGCCGCAGACGTTGTGCTGCCCGGCGTCACCTTCGCTGAGAAATATGGCACCATGATTAACGTGACAGGCCGCATTCAGCGCCTCAACAAGGCCATCGAGCCCATTGGCGATTCCCGCTCCGACTGGGAAATCTGCCGCAACCTCTCCGAGGGGCTGGGCTGCGACTGCGTGCGCGTCATCGCCTGCCCCACCCCCATGTCTGTGCTGGATGAAATGGCTCAGGAATTCGAAGAGCTCAACGGCATCACCTGGGGCAACATCGGCAACGAAGGCAAGGTGGTGCTCGACACCGGCGTCACCATCCCCCTCATCGAACGCGAAAAAGCCAAGAAATAAACCACTAACACCTCATACCTCAAATGGACGCTGTCATCTATTGGTATACTGACCTCATGAGCAACGAAATCTGGTTCTACCTGATTCACACGCTGCTCAAGCTGGTCCTCATGTTTGCCGTTATTCTGGCTTTTGTGGTGCTTTCCGTGTGGATTGAGCGCCGCGTGGCCGGCTGGATTCAGGACCGCCCCGGTCCCAACCGCGCAGGTCTGCCGCTCTTCCTGCTGGAGCGCTTCGGTAGCAAGGAAAAACAGCCGCTCAAGAACTGGCTGCAGTTCTTCGGCATCCCCGAAAGCTGCTGGATTGCCAAGCTCTGCACCTGGCTGCGCCTCGACCGCGAAATCCCGATTTTCGGTCTCATTCAGCCCTGTCTGGACGGCGGTAAACTCTTCCTGAAGCAGGAGACCACCCCCTCCTATGTGCGCAAGTTCTACTTCATTCTGGCACCCATGCTGGTGCTGGGACCGCCCATGGTAGCCGCAGCCGTAGTACCCTTCGCCTCTGAGGTGAACACCGAGTTCGGCCACATCTCCATGTGTGTTGCCAACCTCGACATCGGCCCGCTGTGGATTTTCGCCATCTCCGGTCTTTCCGTATACGGCCTGACCCTGGCTGGCTGGTCCTCTAACTCCAAGTTCCCATTCCTGGGTGGTCTGCGCGCCACGGCTCAGCTCATTTCCTATGAAGTAGCCATGGGTCTTTCCATCATTCCGCTGCTCATGATGTTCGGCACGCTGAACCTGCAGCAGATTGTGCAGTTCCAGGCCGACAACGGCTGGACCCTCCTCCCCCTCTGGGGCGAAGGCCTGAGCCTACAGCGCTGGATCATGATGCTCCCGCTGGCTATCAGCTTCATCATCTTCGTGACCTGCGTCTTTGCAGAAGCCAACCGTACCCCCTTCGATATGGCCGAGTGTGAAACCGACCTCGTGGCCGGTTACCATGCCGAATACTCCTCCATGAAGTTTGCTTCCTTCTTCATGGGTGAATACGCCGCCATGGTCATCGGTTCTGCGGTGGTGGTCACCCTGTTCCTGGGTGGCTGGTCCATCGGCTTCGGGGCAGATGCCGCCCTGGCTGCCTACTGCGACTGGCTGGCTGTGCTTTGCCAGTTCTGCATGTTTATTGTGAAACTGCTGGCCTTCATCATCTTCTTCGTGTGGGTGCGCTGGACTCTGCCGCGCTTCCGCTGGGACCAGGTAATGAAGCTCGGCTGGCTCTATTTCCTGGAAATCACCGTGGTCAACATTTTCCTGACCGCAGCTGTTCTCTACTTCACCAAGTAACCCCCTTACACTTTACCTCATATGGCTTACATTAAAATCAAACGCCCCAAGTTCAGCATCCTGGACAAGGTGTACGTGGTCGAGCTCGTAAAGGGGCTTGCCATCACCCTGCGCCACCTGGTGCTCTCCCTGCTCGGCAAGAGCCGCGGCAAAAAGGATTTCAGCACCAAGGGTGTAGGTGTCTGCATGCAGTTCCCCGATGAACGCTGGGATGCCCGCCTGCCGGAATACTACCGCGGCGCCCCCACCCTCGTGCGTGGTGAAGATGGTCGCGAGCGCTGCGTCTCCTGCCAGCTCTGCGAATTCATCTGCCCGGCACGCGCCATCACCATCACCCCTGGTGAGGTAGATCCCACCAGCAACTGCCAGAAGCAGGAAAAAGCTCCGGCCAAGTTCGAAATCGACATGCTGCGCTGCATCTACTGCGGTATGTGCCAGGAAGCCTGCCCGGAGCAAGCCATCTTCCTTTCCAAGGAATACCTCATCACCCTCACCGATCGCAAACAGGCCATCCGCGACAAGGAAACCCTGTACCGCCTGGGCGGCACGCGCAAGGGTCTCGTCAACAAGTGGAACCAGTACAAATAAATTACCGTTATGTTTGAAACATCCCTTTGTCAGATTCTGTTCTACCTGCTGGCAGCCATTGCTGTCATCTGCGCGGTGGGTGTGGTTGCCTACCGCAACCCGGTGAACTCTGCCATGTGCATGGCCGTAAGCTTTGCCATGGTGGCCGCCATCTTCTTCGGCATGGGTGCCCAGTTCCTCGGCATTGTGCAGCTCATCGTTTATGCTGGTGCCATTCTGGTGCTCTTCCTCTTCGTGGTGATGATGCTCGACATCCACGACGAAGGCCAGAGCCGTGGCAGCTACATTCACGCCGCCGTGGGCGTACTCATCGCAGGTTTCTTTGCCGGTCTCATCTTTGTGGCCTCCGGCAAGCTGCCTGGCGCTAGTGACACAGCCTGCCCGGCCATGACCCTGTGCGACAGCCTGGGCGAACTCCTGATTGGAGAAGCCCGCCAGGTGAGCGAAACACCCGCTACCACGCCGCAGTATGGCAGCTACCTGCCCAAGCTGAATCCCGCCGTGGCCGCCCGCATGGAAAACCCGGCCATATCCATAGAAGACGCCGCCAAGGCCACCTCCATCTCCGATGTGAAGCTGCTTGGCAAGTGCCTCTACACCCACTACAACATTCCGTTTGTCATCCTCGGCTTCGCCCTGCTTTCCGGCACGGTGGGTGCTGTGGCTCTCGCCCGCAAGATTCGCAAAGACTAACCCCCTTTTCCCAACCATGATTCCGTTAGCACATTACCTGATTCTCTCAGGCATCCTGTTCTCCATCGGGCTGGCCGGGGTGCTTATCCGCAAGAACATCATCGTGGTATTTATGTGCCTGGAGATGATGCTCACCGCCTCGAACGTGGCGCTGGTAGCATTCTCCCGCGCCCAGGGTACCGCCGGAGTTCCTGTGTATGATGCCCAGGTGCTCTCACTGTTCATCACCGGCATTGCCGCGGCAGAAGTAGCCATCGGTCTTGCCCTCATCGTAGCCATGTTCCGTGCGCGTCGCACGGTTGAAAGCACGGCTCTCAACTCACTTAAAGACTAAATCACCGGCATGAATATGATTCAGAATCTCCCCTGGTTGTTCCTGCTGCTGCCCTTGGTTGTAGCTGCCATTGACTGGGTATGCTTCCACAAGCACCCGCGCGTGGCCGCCACGCTTTCGCTGCTTTCCGCAGCCGCCACCTTCGGGCTTTGCGTAGCATATCTTAACGGCCTGCAGACCGGCACCCCGGACATCTACACCTGGATGCCCACCTCCCTGGAGCAGCTCTGCCTGCACCTCGGCCTGGTCATGGACCCGCTGGCCATGCGCATGATGCTGGTGGTTACCGGCATCGGTCTGCTGGTACACTTCTTCTCCATCGGCTACATGAAGGGCGACTCCTCCAACCTGAGCCGCTATTATGCCGGGCTGAGCATCTTCATGTTCAGCATGAGTACCATCGTTCTGGCAGACAACCTGGCCATGACCTTCATCGGCTGGGAAATGGTAGGTTTCTCCTCCTACCTGCTCATTGGTCACTGGTTCGACAAGACCAGCGCCGCCGCTGCCGCCAAGAAAGCCTTTATCACCAACCGCGTGGGTGACTTCGGCTTCCTGCTGGGCATTCTGCTCACCCTGGGTCTCTTCGGCACCATGAACTTTGCCGACATGGGCGGCAAGGCAGCAGGTATTGCCCCGGCCGTGCTCACCGTCACCATCGTGTGCCTCTTCTGCGGTGCCATTGGTAAATCCGCCCAGTTCCCGCTGCATGTGTGGCTGCCGGACGCCATGGAAGGCCCCACCCCGGTATCTGCCCTCATCCACGCTGCCACCATGGTAGCCGCCGGTGTCTACATGCTAGTGCGCCTGCAGGTCAGCATGGGTACTGAAGCCTTCACCGATACCGCCTGCACCATCATTGCCACCGTGGGTGCCATCACTGCCGTCATCGCCGCCATCATGGCTGTGCAACAGGACGACATCAAGCGCGTGCTGGCCTACTCCACCCTCTCCCAGCTGGGCTACATGGTCATGGCCGTGGGTCTGCTGGCTGGTGAAGCCGCCATGTTCCACCTTTACACCCACGCCTGGTTCAAGGCTCTGCTCTTCCTGGGCGCCGGCGCCATCATCGTCTGCTGCCACCACGAGCAGAACATCTGGAAAATGGGTGGTCTTTCCAAGCGCATGCCCCTCACCGTGCTCTGCTTCATGATGGGTACCTGCGCCCTCATCGCCATCCCCGGTTTCTCCGGGTTCTTCTCCAAGGAAGCCATTCTTGACGCCGCGCTGGCCAAAAGCCCCGTCTTCTTCTGGGTAGGAGCAGGCGTAGCCGCCCTCACCACCTTCTACATGCTGCGACTCTGCATCGTGGCCTTCATGGGGCCGGCTCGTGATCACGGCGCCGAGCACGCCAAGGAAGCAGGCTTCACCATGGCACTGCCGCTACTCGTACTGGCCGTCATGGCCATCATCTCCGGCTATGGATTCGTGGCAAACGAGCTGGTACCCTTCAACGGCTTCCACGCCCACGGCTTCGAGCTGGGTCTGCCCTTCTACGTGAGCATGGGTTCCCTGGCAGTCGGTATCCTGCTGGCTCTGGCCGTGTATGGCCTGGGCAACCGCACCAAGGACCCGCTGGCCGGCAACTGTATCTCCAAGGCACTGCGCAACCGCCTCTACATTGACGCCCTGTACGACAAGGTACTCATCGGCGGCATCCAGCAGGTCTTTGCGCACATCATCCACTTCCTGGATTGCTACATCATCCGCGGCATCATTTGCCAGGGGCTGGTGTGGGCCACCGTTCGCCTCGGCTGGCTGTTCAGCTGGATTCAATGCGGTTCCCTGCGTGCCTACACGCTGATCAGCGGCATTGGACTGCTCATCATCCTCCTTCTCCTTGCCTACCAATTCTAAACAATTTTCACCATCATGCTTATCTGGCTTATTCTTGTACCTGTGATTGCAGCAGCCTGCATTGGTCTGCTCAAGACTCCGGGTCGTCTCACAGCCCTGGTCAGCGCAGCCTGTTCGCTGCTGCTGGGGGCATATGCCGTGCTGGCTCCTGAATGCTGCAGCGAGTGTCTGTCCACCTTCTGCGGCACCCCGGTTCAGCTCACTCTTGAACTGCCGCTCAGCCGCATCATGGTGCTGCTGGCCATTCTGGTCACCTTTGCCGCCGTAGCAGGCATGAAGGCTCCCAGCGCCGATGCAGAGCGCAGCTGGTCTATTTCCGCGCTGCTCATCTCCACCGGTGCCATCGGTGCCTTCATGTCAGACAACATCATCGCCTTCTACGCGTTCCACGAACTGGCACTCATCCCCACCTTTGTGATGATTGGCTGCTATGGTCGTGGTGATCGCCGCTGCATCGCCTGGACCGCCACCATTTATCTGGGCGTGGCTTCCATGATTCTGCTGGCAGGTCTGCTGCTGCTCTGCGCCGAAATGCACGCCTGGAGCTTCAGCGTGATGGCCGCCTCTGTGCAGGCTGGTCTCATGCCCACCAGCACCTGCGTCATCGCCGCACTGCTGCTGGTAGGCTTTGGTACCCTGGTATCCCTCTTCCCGTTCCACACCTGGGCTGCTCCGGCCTACGCCAGCGCCCCCACACCGGTAGCCATGCTGCATGCCGGCGTGCTCAAGAAGTTTGGTCTGTACGGGCTCTTCACGCTGGCCTGGGTATTCGGACCCAAGTGCCAGGCACTCTTCGGCTGCTGGAACAACTGGCTGCTCGTCATGCTGCTGGGCAACGTGCTGTGGGTAGGCTATGTCACCATCTCCCAGAGCCGTCTGGACAACATGCTGGGTAACTCCTCCGTAATGCACATGGGCTACATCTTCCTGGCATTTGCCGCCTACGTTGCCTGCAACGGCAACAATGAGCTGGCATTCCAGGGTGCTGCCCTGCTCATGCTGGCACATGGGCTCACCATTGCCCTGCTCTTCCTGCTCACCGGTCAGATTGAAGCCCAGACCCGCACACTGGAGCTTGACTCCATGGGTGGACTGGCCAGCAAGCTGCCGGCGCTCGGCTTCCTCTTCGGGCTGGCCGGCATGGCCTCCATCGGCCTGCCCCTGCTGGCCAACTTCGTGGGCGAGTTCAGCATCTTCGTATCCTGCTTTGCCGGCTGGCAACCAGCCGCCGTCAACTGCGACTGCTGGCTGGCCGGCGTGGCCAACTTCTTCGGCGGGCTCGGGCCAGTGCAGCTGGCCACCATCGGTGCGCTGTGGGGGCTGGTCATCAGCGCCATCTACATGCTGCGCGCCTTCTTCCGCATCTTTGAAGGCCCGGTGAGAGCCGCCTCCGAGCGCGCGACCAAGCTCACCGTGCTGGATATCGTAGCAGCCTGCTTCCTGGCCGCATTCATCGTCCTCTTCGGCATCGTGCCCCCCACCTGCCTCTAATACAGACCCTCCAATACTGAGCAACATATGAACATCGTATCAACCTACACCTGGTGTCAGTTTACACCGGCCTTTGCCCTGGTGGGTCTGGCAGCACTGCTCATTCTGGCAGACGCCCTGCTGCCGAAAGCACCCAAGCGCGCCTATGCCTTCATTGGTGCCATGGGCTGTTTCATCACCTCCTACTTCCTGTTCAGCGGTGAACATGCCGACATTTTCGGTTTCATTGCCACCATTGCAACCGGTCTTACTCTGCTGCTTGCATTTGACTACACCAAGATCAGCTGCGAATCCATTGCCGGTGCCGGCAATGAAGAGGGCACGGGTGAATTCTATGCTCTGCCGCTGGTAGCATGTGCCGGTATCCTGTGCCTCACCCAGGCTCGCGATCTGGTCATGCTCTTCGTCAGCCTCGAGGTCATCACCCTCACCTCCTACGTACTGGCTGGTTACTTCCGCCGCAACCAGGGTTCCATCGAAGCCGGCATCAAGTACCTGGTGCTGGGTGCCATGAGCACAGGCATTCTGGTATACGGCATTGCCTGGTACTTCGGCATGGTCGGCACCTTCAACCTGGGTACCGATGTAGTCATCGCCGCCATCAAGGGCGGGGTAGCAGGCTCTCCCTCGCTGGCAATTGGCTTCCTTATGGCCACGGCGCTGCTCTTCACCGGAGCATTCTTCAAGATTGGCGCCGCCCCCATGCATGTGTGGATTCCGGATGTGTACCAGGGCGCACCCACCCCCACCACAACCTTCCTGGCCGTGGCTTCCAAGACCGCTGGTTTCGTGGTACTGTGTGCTCTGGCTCTGCCCTTTGCCCCCTTTGCTACACCGGGCAGCATGGTAGGCAAGCTCATCATCTGGTGCTTTGCACTGGTTGCAGCAGCCACCCTCATCATCGGTAACCTCGGCGCCATCCGCCAGAACAACATCAAGCGACTGCTGGGGTACTCCTCCATTGGTCAGGCTGGCTTCATCATGGTATTCTTCCTGAACCTGGACAGCGCCGTGGTCTACATGGTAAGCCAGTACCTGCTTGCCTACGCACTGGCCACCATCGCCGCCTTCTTTGCCGTGGCCATGGTGCGCACCCAGCGCGGCAGCGAAGAAATCGCCGCCTTCCGTGGTCTGGGCAAGACCAATCCCCGCACCGCATTCCTCATCACGGTGTGCTTTGCCTCGCTTGCAGGTGTACCGCTCACCCTGGGCTTCCTGGTGAAGATGTATTCCTTTGTGACCATCATCAAGGTCATGCAGAGCTGGTGCTGCTTAGTCTGGCTGCTGCCCATCATGATTATCACCGCAGCCACCGGCTTCTACTACTACTTCAAGGTCATCCGTGTCATGTACTGGGAAAAGCCCCAGGCTGGTGAAAAGCCCCTGCAGGTACCGCTCTGCACCGCCATCGTACTGACGCTGTGCGTGCTCGTCCTGCTCTATCTGGGTACCATGCCGCTGCTCATCCAGGGCTGAGAAACACCACGCTAACCAATCAAAATTGAGTAGGGGGCTTTCGCCCCCTCTCACACCACCGCACGTGCCATTTATGGCATACGGCGGTTTCCAATCAGCGTTTGAGGAGTTGATAAAACGAGATATATCCCTCTGCTCGCAGCCATGCGTTATCCATGCAGA
>JAZNIZ010000011.1:0-2281 GCA_045577775.1 Akkermansia sp.
GAAATAGCCGGAGATAAGGTGCTCCTCAGTATCCATGGCCCGGGCGAGCTCTGTATGCCATATCAGGAAGTCCGCAGTGCCGTCGCCGGTATGCCGATAACGGAGACACCCGCCCGGCCATCCATCGGGCAGCGTATCGCCGCCACGCCGCTGCAGGTAGTGGATTTCACCGCCACCGCTGCCTTGCGGGCTGAGGAAGCAGCTGCCATCATCGTTCTCCTGCCTCTGTCTGCCGCATGTAATGGCATCGCCAAGCTCTTCAATGGATAATATCAAACGAGTAACATCACCATGGTTTCTCTCCACAGACGCCTGACCACCACAGCCCTGTGCCTTGCGGCGGCGGTGGGGAGGAATGGCTGCATCGCGGGTCAACAAACACCGTCTCTTGGTGGGAAACTTCTTGGCTTGAAAAAATGGGAGTAGGTGTCTAATCCCCAGTATAAGTAATTCTAACTTCCTCTCGCTATGAATAGCTACGGCAAATGGTCTCGCATTCTTTCTCTGGCTTCCGTGCTGGCAATGGTCTGCTATGGCCTGTTAGCTAGGCTGCTGCTTCACCGCTATGGCCGGTTATTTGATGCGGGGTATACGTCATTAGATGTTTCGTTATGCGGGAAAACCATGCAATACTTCATTTGGTGGGGGGCGGGGTTGGCCGGGTGGCTCTTTATTGGCTCGGCGGATTCCGACTCTCGGAGGCATCGCGCAGGTATATGGGGTATGTTGCAATGCATTTTAGCCTGGGTGCTGGCGCATCCGGCTGCTTTTCTGGGGAGAATGAATGATGGTTTCGGAATTATGCTTATTTTGTTTGCTCCGCTGGCCACACTACCATCATTTGCGGCAGCGCTCATTATTGGGAAGATGCAGAACTCCTGCAAAAGCCCCCAATCCTATTTCCGTTCCCGATTGTATTGTTTTCTGGTAATTCTGACCTTTATGGTAACCACGATCTCGTCATTTCTCGGTGCTGAAATTATGGCGTCCGGCAAAACACCCCATCTGACAGACTCGGAAAGGAGGGACACGAAGATTGAACAGAGGGGCGGGAATTGATATAATGAAGCGCTACAGATAGCGTCTTCGCCAGGAATACGCGGCTCCGTTCCATCTTTATTAAAAAAAAGATTATGCTACACATAAGGAAACAAATGAGATGCCTTGCTATAAATCCTACAGCTTTTCTCTGCCTTACCTGCAAAGTCATAGCAGCTTTGATGGTTCACCTCCTATTATTCTGCCTCGATGGGCGTACGATACAGATTGAACAACATCTACCCTTGCACCTTGGTGAACAGCTGTGTAAGATTCTACATCCCGGGCTTATCATAGACGGCGAAACCGGCTATGATGTTGATATGTTGGATTCTTGGCTATTCTGGGGTCTACTGTTGCTGCCGCTGTACTTCTTCCTTTGGGGGCGAAAAGTTACCATCGGTTATCTCTGCTTGTCCGTTCCCCTTCTGGCAATGCTCATTTGGACAGTTTCTGTATAATTGGCTCATCCCCTTATTGGAGAACGCGCTGAACAAATCTTTGATGCATGGGATTCAAAGGATGATTCTCGGACACAATATAAAATGAGCCCCGGCTCACGCCCATCGCTTGTAAGTGTCTTTTTATCCCCTTGCAAGCGATGTTTCATTTTAGGTTTCCGATTGCTGAAAAATGGCACTCAATCATCTGATTCCGTGTAGCTTACCAGTTCGAGACATCTTTGCTTGTCACAGAGTCACCATTCACTCAAAGTTGCCTAAGCTCACAGAATCAGCGGATTATAGATTCGAAGCATCTTTAGTGACCCTAAAAGGCGTTCGCGCTTAGAAAAAGAGGCTTAGGCATGCTTAGGCTTTTTGGTCTTTTGGAGCCGTTTTGCGCCCGGCGGGGCGGTGGCGGGGCTTGCGAGCGTGCAATGCCTAAGCGGGCGTAGGTATTGAAAATCAACACAAAACAAAAACCGAACCAGATTGTTTTCTGATTCGGTTTCTGGGGGTGGATGGGGGAGTCGACGCGGCCGTGAGCTGACCTGACGGCCCCACTCGCCCCCGGCAGGAGCCGAGGGATCGGCTCGGAGGTGTCCTCGCCTCTCGGGGCGCGGGAGCCCAAGGGGCTTCGTCGAAGGCTACGCCCTCTCAGGCCGGGCTTCCGCGTGTGCTCAACAACCGCTCTCGCCCTGCGGGCGCCCGGTGAACCGGGGAGCTTATCCATCGCCCGCAACAGGTCAGGGTGAAGCTCCATTTGCCAGAACACAAAACAGCCTAAGTCGTTGAGACTTAGG
>JAZNIZ010000012.1:0-56407 GCA_045577775.1 Akkermansia sp.
CCCCTGGGTTCGATTTTATTTTGAGGCAATACGACGTACGCGTGTCCCAAAGCTTTTTTCTGAGAGGCGCAAGTGCCGATAAATCCTAGGCTTTCCGAATAGAGGCTTTTTCGAAGCCCCCCTGTACTCAGATTTGAGCAATTTTCGGTGGAGAATGCGCCTTATCTACCTGCTGATTCATCCAGGCCCACAAATCAATGTAGCTCATCAGATGGATTCTGATGAATGTGAGAAGATTGGACATATGCCAGTCGTACTTTGCCCTGATTTTTGCTGTTTTGCTATCCTTTCAGAAAATCTTTGGGACACATGTGGGCGCAGTTTGTTTTTGCATGGGCAGATTCAAATCCACGACACCCGTAGGGTGGAGTGGGCAAACCTTATTCCCCTCAGCGTTTGACTGGAAGCCCGAAGAAGTTGTTACCTCCGATTTGGTAGCCGGTGGCTTTCCTGCTGATGTGGGTGAGGGTGGGGTAACCCTCGCCATTCCACTTGTAGCCGCTGTCGAGTACGTCTACCTAGGGAGGCAGTACACCAGAATGGAACACGTTTATCCCTAGATCACGTCATAAATTTCAGCAATGAGAGTGTGGGTACGTAATGCTAACGTGCTTTATAAAACATTAACAACAAGTATTTTCTAAAACTTCCTGCAACCGTTATGAGTCGAGCCGAATTTTAGGACAATTTTCAGAAAACGGCATCAATTTTTATAAGCCATTTATACACAGCATTTAGGAGTTGCTAAAAATCACAGTCACAAAAAGGCTATTATGGGAGCGGTCGCAACCAAGACAAAATGGTAACGACCGCTTCTTTTTTGTGCCCGGATTTCAGCGACTTATAAAATCGCAACTCATAACGAAAATCGGACTTCCGGGGCTATTTTTGTTCATATTTTTACCCCTTCTTGCAGCCAAAAGGACTCGCTTAGACTCGTGCGGTTCTACTCAAAAAATCACCAACTTCGCCGGAAGTTAGTCAACTTCCGGCGAAGTCGGGACAGAGTACTTCAGCACGCCTTACTTTCTGCGACGGCGGAGAGTAAGAGCAGTCAGCCCCACTAAGCCAAGCACAGATGAAGTCGGCTCGGGGACGGAGAACATGGTGATATAAAGACTGCCGTTGTCCGTATCGGTGTAGGAGAGCACGTAGTTGTTGCTCAGGTTACTGAAGTAGGGGCTGGCCAGGATGGAATCTTCTGTTGAAATGGTGGTGTATCCCGTGTCGCCCAGGGTCAGACCGTCCACCCCGCGGAAGAGGGTGATGGATTCACCCACGCTGAGGCTCTGCACGCGTGCCAGGGTAGAATCCCCCAGCAGCACGCCTTCCTGCAGGGTCAGGGTACTTCCCATGGCAAGACCGCCGTCTGCTACGTTCAGGACGGAACCGGTAGCCAGCGTCAGGTTGGCGTTCAACTGTGCCCCGCTGCTGAAGTCGGCGGTGCCGCTGACGCGGACAGCGGCTTCCGTTTCCTTATTCCCGACCGCTCCGGCGTAGAAGCCGAGCAAAACGGAGGTAGCAGCCTGCAGGTTGTCCAGGTCATAGGCCTCTGCACCGTGAACCATCAGCTCACCTGCGTCTACGCGGATGTTGTCGAAGCGGTTTGCTCCATTGTTAAGCTGCAGGGAACCGGTGCCCATCTTGACCAGATCGCCGCGTGTCTCTGAGGTGAGTGCCCCAGTGGATTGCAGGGTGGCTCCCTCTGCCACATCGTAGGTCAGTGTGGATTCATTGGTCAGGGTGGTGGCGGCGGTGATGGTGCTGTTGCCGCCCGTGGCGCGGATGGTTGCCGCATCTGTCACGGTAATGCCGCTGCCGCTGACTTCGGCTGAATCCAGAGAGATGCTGCTCTTGCTCAGCTCTGTTGCGGCGGTGAGCTCAGCCCCGGAATCCACTGCCAGGGTAGCACCCTCCCGTACACGAATGGCCGTGGCGTTGTTGAACGCGCTCTTATGCCGGAGTGCGCCGCTGCCGATGACCTCCACCGCAGTGTTGCCCTGCAGGTTCAGGCTGCCGGTCATATCCACGGTCACGCCCTTGGTTTCGCTGCGGGTCAGCAGGAGGTTGTCATCTGCCGTCGTGGCGGCGGTATCCACGGTGAAGGTGCCGTCCTTGCCCGCTGTTCCCACAGTCATGTTGTTCCGGAAGGTGACGGTGGAATCCGCCGAGCCGATGGCACCCAGAGTGGTACCGGATGCGAGGGAGACGACAAGCTCGCTGCGCTGCGTACCGCCGGCGGCATACAGTTGCCCGCCTTCCTGGACCTGAAGATTGGCATTCATGGCCCCCAACCAATCATTATATGCCGTTCCCTTCAGTACCAGACCTTCAAGTAAATTCAATCTACCCCCGTTCTGAATGGTGACATCAGCTGCTTTGCGGTAGAGCGTCATGGCGGCATTGGATGTCAGCGTGCCATAAATGTTAATTTTATTGGCTCCGGCAGTCAATTGTGATTGTTCTCCACCCACTGCCAGTACAAAGTCTGAACCCGTTGTCCCGCTGGTTTCACCGGCGATAATCAGGTGCGCCCCGGCGGATACGTTAAGCTCGGATTTCGTATATGCTACATCATTGGGCATCAGACAGAGCCCTTTCACGTACATCGTACCATTGGCATCACTACCGCCAATGGTCAGCGTTCCGGAACTATGGTTGTAGTACGACTGACGACTATCCAGACTTGCCCCGTTTTTCAGGTTAATCGTGTTGTTGTTCCAACTGCGAGTCCGTGCAGAGCTTTCGACAATGCTGAGTCCGTCGATGGTGACGCTCTTGCCGCCGGTCAGGTTGAAGTTGCTGACGCTGAGGTTGCCCGTGCCACCCAGAGTCACGTTGTTCCCGTTCGGATTGAGTGTTCCCACGGTGGCGTTGCCGTTGAAGTTGGCGGTAATGTTGCTCTGGTCAAGCGTGACGGTGGAGATGGAAGTGGTGCCGTTGAAGTTGGAGGTGGTGCCGTCAGAGCCTGTGTCGAAGCCTGCCAGCGATACAGAGCCGTTGATATCCAGCGTGCCGCCGCCTTTGCGTTCCCATGTGCCGTTACTGCCGGTCACATCTCCGTTGACGGTAAGGTGATTGCCGCTGTTCTGGTGTACTTCTGTTTTGCCTTCCAGCTCCAGATTCCCGTCAATAGTCGTTTTTGCCGTTATCTGGGCATTGACGCCTTCCGCCAGTTTCAGCGTTTTGCCGAAGCTGCTGTCCGTGAGCGTGAGATTGCCGACCGTTACATGGGTTGTACCCTCAAAATCTTCATCAATGGCGAGCTTGTTGTCATAGGTGTTATCGGTGGTGTCGAGCTTAATCTGCACGGTACCGGTACCGGAGATGTTGCTGACGGTGGCGGTGCTCTCCTGCGTATCGGTCAGCACCAAAGTGCCGGAGGCGGCAATCTCCACTTCACCCTCGGCTGCGGTGTAGTCCGCCGCTGTCAGCTTGTTGTTGAGCACCAGCTTGCCGCTTTCCACATTCAGATTGCCGCTCAGCACGACATCGCTGCCGGAGAAGCTGTAGGTTTCGGTGTTCGTGAAGCGCAGGCTGCCCGCAGTGGTTGCGCTGGTGAACTGAAGGGCTTGGGATGGCTCGTGATCACGGAACAAGACGGTTTCCCCTGCGCTGAACACGGAATAATCATCCTGCCATTCTGCGAACCCGTCGGCAAAGCGTATGGTGACTTTCAGTCCGTTGCTGTCGCCTGCAAAGGTGCTGCCGGCAAGATAATCCGGCATATTGTCGGCCAAGCGAGCCGCATGCGCACTCCAGTCACCGTCAAGCAGGATATAGGTAACGCCGTGCTCCAGCGATTGGTGGTTACTGAAGCTGATGGCCTGACTACTGAAGGCTTCTCCGTATTCAGTGGTGGCGTTCAACAGCGAGGTGGTGGCATTCAGCACCGTACTGTCAAATTCCAGCGTGCCGCCGTTGAGTACCAGGGTGCTGTTCAATGTGCCCTGCGTGCCGTTCCCGGCTATCAATGCCAGCGTCACTCCTTGGTCCAAGCTGTAGCTCTCACTCAGTTTCAGCGTGGCTCCCTGAGCGATGCTGATAGTGTCTGCCACCGTGGGGGCGTTCGTGAACTCCAAGTTGCCTTTCAGGGCCGTGATATTCTTCGCCTTGATATCGCTGCCACTGAAAACCTGGGTCCCTGTGCCGTCCATGGCGAGGTTTAGCCCGTTGACGGCACCCTTGTAGTCATAATTGCCGCTGCCGGTGATAGTCAGCGTGTTTTTGCCGTCACCCGTGGGGGCGGAGTCGAGATTGATACGCGAGGATTCGCCACTGTACGCGAGGGAGTGTTCATTACCGGTGAGTCCCTTGATACGGGCATTATTTGTGTTGACCGCCAGTGACATCGTGGAGCCTGCGTAGCCGTTCAGCTCCAGTGTGCCGTGCTGCAGCGCTTTATCATGAGCCAGTTCTACATAGCTGTTGTAGGCTGCACCATTTGCCGTGCGGTTGGCAATGATTTTGCCCGTGAAGGAGTTTTCACCGTTGAGGATTAAGCGGGAGGAGTTGGTTTCCGTGATGTATTCCCAACTCGTGCCGCCTTGATCACGGCGATAGTTGGAGGTGGTGGTGTGGGAAGCATTCCAGGTAATGGTGGTATCTTCTGAGGCTTCCAGATTCCGAATTCTCCAGACTGCCTGCTGCGTTGTTTCCTCCAGAGTGAGATTCTGGCCGTTCAGCTTGATGGTGTTGAAGTCCAGCTCCTGTACATGGCAGTTGGCGGCAGATTGGATATGCGTGACACTATCTGCCAAATCCAGCGTGCCGCTTACGGTTACGGTTTGTGTAGTGGGGGAGGTGCCGTTGTAGCTGGTGTTTCCGTTGGTGCCGTATGAGAATGCTATCTTGGAGGCATCTTCAATGCGGAGTGTGCCACCGAGGTTGTAGCCGAAGTTGGTAAACTTCCAATCTCCGGAACCGGTGAGTCTGAGTGTGGCGCCTTCGTAGGCACCGATTCGTCCGCCGACTGTAACCGTATTAGTACCGTTGGAAAGCGTGGCTGTTCCGCTTGCAACGGTAATGATGGCGTTGCCGCCGATGGTTGAGCCGGAAGCGGAGGCATCGATGACGGCTCCGTCTCCCGCAATGACTGTGCCCAGATTGAGGTTTTTCCCGTTCAGGTGGAGCGTGCTGCCACCCAGATACAGGGAGCCGACACTGGAATATGTTGATGTGAGTCTGACATCTCCTTCTTCGATGTAGAGAGCGCGGTAACGCAGGTTCCCCATGGTGGCAGAGGTTACCCCGTTGTTCAACTCAAGGGTATTGCTGCCGTATTTGTGGATGGTGTCCACATTAACCAGGCCCTTGATGTCATTGATAGAATCAATGGTGATGTGGAGTTCGCTGGCTTTGGGGTCGGTGCTGCTCTCCAGACGGTTGCCTAACAGAGAGCTGCCTTCCTCCAGCACCAGATTGCTGATACGCTGGGTGGAATCGCCGATATGCAGGGTGCCGCCCGCTTTCAGTGTGACACATTCAGCCGAATCCAGCGCGTTATCCTGATCAATGCGCAGGGTGATGTTGCCGATATTTGCCGTTTTGGTGCTGTCTTGCCCCATAACGGTAACGTTGCCGTTCAAGTTGTTCAGCTGCTCCAGTTTGACCGTGCCACCGGTGTATCCCTGGGCATCGATGATGAGGTTACGATTGCCCCCGACTTCTCCGGCGATGGTCAGGGTGCCGTTTGCAGCGGAGAATCGGTAATCCTGTCCTTCTGCCAGCTGAAGCTTACCCGTGTAATTCAGGTTGCCGTCTGAGCCGAGGAACAGAGATTGGTGTGCCGTCATGTTCAGATCCTGATCAGCCTTCCGTTGCAGCAGAATACCGTTCGAGTCACCGGTGATGTTGGAAAGCAGGTCAGACATGGCTACGCGGTTGCCGTAACTCAGATTGAGAGAGATGTTACGGATGGCTTCCTCGCTTGTGTAGTCAAGAGTGACACCTGTTCCCATGAAATCAATGCCTCCGGTAAAGTTGTTGCCGGAGTTGGCGAGGGTGACTACGCCCTTGGTGTGAGCATTGCCGAGAATGAGCTTATTGTCGCCCGTCAGCAAATAGTTCACCACCAGATTACCGCCGCCGCCGCCCAGTCGCCAGGCGTTGTCGATTGCCGCCAACTGATCCGTGGTGCCTTGCTCGCCGTATTGGATGGTTTGCCCGGCAAGAGCACCGATGATGAGGTTCTTATGGCCGGAGGTATCAACCTGGGTGAGCTGGTTCTGCGTGAGAGCCAGCACGCCGTTGGAGTCGCTGTCAATATAGTTCAGAGCCGTATTCCCGTCGGCATTGTGGGCAGCCAGTGCTCCCTTTTCGCCAACGTACCATTTCTCGTTTCCGGCAGCTGCGGCATCTTCCACCATCAGCGTGCCGCCGATGACGCTGCGGGATCCGGTGAAGGTGTTGTTGCCTGTCAGGTAGAGGATGCTGTTGGCCGCATTCACGGTGACGGTGCCCTCTCCGGTGATGTTGCCGCCGTAGGTGTGAGTCGCTGTCGTTCTGTCTGCAAACTCTACCTTGAGCGCACCCCCCGCCAGTGTGGTGTTACCCTGGTGACCGTAGTATTCTGCCCATTGCTGAGTGTTTTCCTTGATGATACCGCCTTCAATGTATTCCATTTGGTGGTGAACACCCTCATTCATCACGTAGGTGCCGCCTGTCTCAACCGTGATATCTCCCTTGACGCGGGCGTGGGTGCCCAGTTGGAACGTGGCACCGTTTTGCACCGTGACGTTCATCTTGGCATCGGCATAGTGCCAGTCATCCTCAGAGAAGAAGATGGCATCACTGTACGGCACAGAGCCGGTACCGTGTTCGGTGTTAATGCCGGCCAGTACAACGGTGCCGCTCTTGACGGTGAAGGAGCTGTTCTCGTTGTTGCTGAGGTCGGTGCAGATGCTGTTCATGGTCCATACGGAGCCTGCCCCCATGTCTGCGATGACGCTCAGTGAGCCGTCGGCGGAATCCTTCAGCGAGCCTTTCCAGACGCTGTTGCCGGCCTGTTTGTAGGTCATGGTGGTGGTGCCGCTGCTGTTGACGATGAGGGCATCATCCGTCAGGGCGTTGATGCTGAAACCTTCGGCTTCGATATCGGAATTGGTGGTGTACCAATCCATGGAGTTGCCGTTCATGTCCAGCGTGCCGCCGTTGAGCCCGAAGGTGAAGGCGCGCTCAATCTGGTTGGTGTCAGAAATGACCACCGTAGCACCGCTGCTGGCCAGCACATTGTAGGCGGCGTGGCCGTTTTGCCGGTTCAGATAGGTGGTGCCGTTGCCGCCAACTGCCAGCAGGATGTTGTTGTCACCCTCGCCCTCAATGTACAAATCACCCTCGCCGTTCTTGCGCCATTCGCGCATGTAATTGGACGGGTTGGTCAGCTGCACGTGAACCTCAGCCCCTTTGTTAATCACGTATCCCGCAGAATTGAGCGTGTAATCGCCCTCCTCTGCGTTTTTGATGGTGAAGTTGCCTTTGTTGAACTCCAGATAGCCAACACCGGTGTCTACCGTGTCATTCAGGATAATGTCATAGTCACCGCCGTTACCGGTAAATATGAGGTTCTGGGTGCTGCCCAGACCGCTGATGCCATTCTGGTAATGATTCCCGTAGGCGTACCAGTTAGCATTGTCTTTGACGGCTGAAAGATCTTTCCACGTGTTGCTGCCGGAATCTACCGCCAGGTGTTCGTACTTGGTATCTCCCACCGTGATGAGACCGCTGCCGTTGGTGACTGTGCCCAACTGCGCCGTGTTCGTGGTGCTCATGTCCACCTCAACGCTGTGTGTGTCCAGAATCTGGTTAGCGAAGTCGATGGAGCCGTGAGCCACAGAGTAGGTGGTGGCGTTGCCGGCGCGCAGGGAGAAGATGTATTCATAGCGTCCGGCTTCCTGGTTGTAGACGTAGACGGGGGACCCTGAGTCGCCTCCCTGAGCGTTGGTGGGCAGCGGTGCCGATTCATTGACCCAGGAAGATTCCGGCTTCATGTTCCAGTCACCGAAGATGAGTCCCTCTGTCGTGATGGCAATGGCTCGTATGGTGGAGATGCCGCCCAGAATGGTGGTATACGGGGTGCCGGCATCAACCAGTTTGCCGTCTTTTTCCCATACCACAACACCACCGGCGAATGCGCGGTACATCAGTTCACCTTCGAGCTGCTCTTTGATGTCGGGAATGCCATTTTCATTGCTGTCCTGCTGTTCGGAGGTGACACCACTGTAATTGTAGGCACCCACTACGTCCGTATAAATCTTGTTCTGACGATACAATCCCCAGTCAGCTGCACTCATCAAATCTTTCTCAGAGATTTGCACCGTGCTGTATTTAATGCTGTGTGCGCTGCCCAGCTGAGTTACGCCGAAACTGGCACTGAATCCGGGATTGTGCGCTACGGTGACCAGATAGTTGGAGCCGAACGCCGCTGCAGCACCGTGACATTGCGTTCCGGTGGCACCGTAGTCCAGGCTGCCGGCGAAGTTAATCATCCCCTGTTCTTCCGGGAGTACCCAGGTGACCTCGCCGTTTGCCTTGGGCATGGCAATGCCGCCGTCTTTATCGCGGATGGCCTGCAGCATGGAGCTGATGCCGGTAACGCGGAAACGCCCCTTATTCTGCCCGAAGTCGGAATATGTGCGTTTGTCTACATCTGTATGCATACCACCGCCCCAGGCAGTGGTGGCAGCAGTTGCGGCACAAACAAGAAGCAGGCACTTACGAAGCGAAAGCGGGAGATGCAGTTTCATGGCGAATTACGAACGGTAGATATCTTCTTATTACGAAAACCTATCTCTAGATAGCATATTCAAAATGCCTCCGCAAGCCTAAATATCAATTCTCCCCCCACAATGCGCTGCGCGGACCCTTTCAGAAAATCTTTGGGACACGTGTGGCGCGCTGGCATCCTGAGCATTTTTGAATAAAATGATAAAACATATGCAAAACAAATTCAGCCAATCAGATATCATTCAACATATCTCACTGAGTGCCACTACAATAGATATGTTTTTGCAGATAGCTCGCAGGCATGGGGCTAAATCTCTCAATAATGCTGAGTTTTTTCCCGACTCCGCAAAATTGTCGAAATCTTTGCCAACGCAATAGATGAAACAGGACCCAGTGTCGCCTTTCGCCATGCCGCAGAGTTCAGCCTACTTGTAAGAGCACATCGACGACCAGGCACAAAAGCAGACCTGCGCTCGTACATTCAGCGCATGTGCGAGTATCCGGGCTTTGTAGATATGCCCTTGCGTAACATTAAAATTACCCATTGCCGCGCAATGTTACAATGCTGTTTTGGGCATGGTCCGCATGTATTCCGCAAGGCACAGACCGTTTTACACAGTATTTTCAACTACGGAAGCCGCCAGGGTGGTGTATCACAACCCCCGCAAAGGCAATTCTACGACCTCCTGCAGGAAGAAATGGGACATCAGAATACAACCCTGCTTCAACCCCGCGATCTGAACCTCCGGGCATTGAAACTCAAGCTCGCAAAACTATTCTTCCAGACAAATTACTGGCGATAAATATAGAGTCTACTCTATTTTTTACGCCATAAGTGCAAAAAAAATCTCGCCAAGCTAAATAATTCATGTTAGCATGACACTACTGACACGTAACCCTGCGTTGTTATGAACGATCTTACTAAACCTTTTAAACGTTTGCCCGTAGCTCTTGTTGGTACGGGGTCTTATGTTCCGGAACGCCGTCTGACCAATGAAGATTTGGAAAAGATGGTAGACACATCCAATGAGTGGATTGTAACACGGACAGGCATCGAAGAACGCCGCATCGCTGCTCCTAATGAAAAAACGAGCGACATGGCAACTCAGGCAGGCAAACGAGCTATGGAGGCCGCCGGGGTCAAGCCCGAGGAGATTGATCTCATCATTGTAGCAACCGTCACCCCGGATACTTTCACTCCCTCCACCGCTTGCTATGTGCAAGCAAACCTGGGCGCCGTCAACGCTGCTGCGTTTGATATTTCCGCAGCCTGCTCCGGTTTCCTGTATTCACTGAAAACAGCCGTGCAATACATTGGTTGCGGTCAGGCAAAAACAGCACTTATCATCGCAGCCGAAAAACTCAGCCATATCGTGAACTGGGAGGATCGCTCCACATGTGTTCTTTTTGGCGATGGCGCCGGTGCTGCTATTCTTCGCACAGGTACAGGAATTGAGGGCGACAGCGCAATTCTTGCTTCCGACATTGGTTCCGATGGCACCCTGACAGACCTGCTTATGGTGCCGGGCGGCGGCTCTGCAATTCCGACTACAGAGGAAAACATCCAGGAAAAGCTCTACACTCTTGCCATGCGTGGCAACGAGGTATTCCGCTACGCCGTTGCCCACATGAAAGACAGCGCACTTTCTTTGATTAACCGCACCGGCATTAAACCGGAAGATGTGGATGTAGTTATCCCCCATCAGGCAAACCTCCGCATTATCAACGCTGTTGCCCAGCGTCTTGGTATTCCTACAGAGCGAGTGTTTGTCAACGTGCATAAATACGGCAACACTTCAGGTGCAGCTGTAGCCATCGCTCTTGATGAAGTTGTTAAGACAGGCCGTGCAAAGAAGGGGGATATTGTTCTTCTTGTTACATTTGGTGCAGGGCTCACCTGGAGTTCCGCAGCAATCCGCCTGTAAAACATTTACCTAAACATACACCCCCCCTCACCTCCTTTGAGATGAGGGGGGATTTTTTTGCGGTACTCCATATTTAAATCGCCATTTAAATCGCCATTTATTTCGCCATTTTCTTATTCCACATTGACAAACATAGCGTAATCTGCATAATACGAAGCATGTACAGCCCGGTATTCGATATTACGGAAACCACGCGCCGCATGCTCAGAGAAATTACTGAACATGCCATACCCTCCAGCAAGCAGGATCAGAAACTGAGCGTAGCCGATGTTTTCTCTGTGCATACAGAACTTGGCGGGGACGGATGTTTCAGAAGGCATGATAAAACCTCGCACTGGATACCCGTATTACTCCATGCCCTTATCGAATGGTATAACTCCTCCCCTGCCCACGAACTCATCCGCGCAGCAGTACTTCACTACGAACTGGTGCAAATCAGGCCATTTTATGATATGAACGAAGAAGTTGCTCTGACCTTACACAACAGAATCCTAAGAAAGGATTCCCCTGTCATTATAGCAACCCCTGAACTCAGTGCAGCATTAGCCTCAGAAAACGCACAAGCGGTGATTAATACATCGCTCCGCATGATATTGACTTCAAAACGAGAGAAAAATGTTATCCGAAAGAAGCATAAAGAACTGGTTACAGACAAATTGCTGGCATATCTTCGCCAAACTCCCGGGTGTAACCGGGGAGAAATCCTAGCCGCATTTCCCGACTTGTCGGCCCGCATGCTGGACCGCCACCTTCAAACTCTGCGAACAACCGGGTTCATCGAGTTCCGCGGCTCTCGCAAAACCGGGGCATATTACGCAGCCGCGCAGACAAGCCCCCTTCTCTCTTTGCTTGACGGAGCGCGTGCTTGCGTGTATAATCTGCCCGATTAAGCCGTTCATGAATAAACAACTTTACATATACGATTGTCTGGCCTCGAAACTGCGAGCGTCAGACGGCAGCTTCATGACCATTGGAGCAGGAGACAAAAACACGTTCCGGGTAAAAATGAAGGCCGAAAACGGAGGTTCATTTGCTCAGCGAGATAATGTCTGCCGCTTCTTTCCCCATGGACATGTCAACGGCTATTCACTCAATGGCGTACAAATGAAGTCGGATGTCATCATCCGGCCGGAAAAAATGTATCTGTTTGTACTGGGCTGCGGGTGTTTCATCTGCTGGTATGGGAACGATGCATCACGCCCAGACTTCAGCCAGTACGACTCTAACATCTGGTTTATCTACAACCCTTCACAGTCTGAATGGTATGGCCCCTACTCGCTGACAGATCTACCCATGGTTGCTCCAGAATTGCCAGAGGATGTACTGGTTACATTCCAAGGGCTGGATCATTGTGCTTTCTATCTGCGAGACATCACCGCCGTGGCCGAATACATCATCAGTACAGGAGAAGGGATTCAAGAAGAGGAAGATGCGATGTTCAATGATCATTCCGAGCTTCGTTGCCCGAATTGCTGGGAAACGTTTTCTCCGGCAGAAATCATGAGCATCGCCAGCCACCCGGAGCTTCTCGGTGATTCCAAACTAGGCGAGACCGCCATGCTGCGTTTTGTGCCGACCGCCTATAATCCAAGAGGTTTACCGCTAGATAGCAGGGGGATATCCTGCAGCGAATACGCGTGTCCTCATTGCCACCGTAAACTACCTCCGTTTTTCACAGAAACCCAGCAACATATTATCTCACTCGTGGGGGTACCGGCAGCGGGTAAGAGCTATTACATCACCACATTGGTACGAGAGTTGGAATCCCTGTTTCCACGGGAATTCGGCATGCCGTTCCGGGACGCCGACCCCGTAACTAACGAGCCGCTTAATGAGATGCGCATGCGATTATTTACAGCGCAAACACCCCAGGAGGCGTATCTCGCGAAAACGCACATGCATGGACGGCTCTACCAGAAAATCTGGAAACAGGGGATGTACGTCAACATGCCCCGCCCCTTTATCTACAATCTGAACAAGGATTCAGAAACGCATTCAATCGTTCTATATGATAATGCGGGCGAGGATTTTCAGCCAGGTACCAATGATGTGTTAACTCCCGGTAGTCAGCATCTTTCCGTTGCATCAGCAATTCTATTCCTTTTTGACCCAACGGCGAATCCCGGCTTCCGCCAGTTGTTGCAGGAATGCACAGACCCACAGCTGCGCAGCAATCTGTACAGGCCAGGTCGCCAGGCCATGTTGCTGGCAGAGTCAGAAATGCGGCTTCGAACTCGTCTGAATCTCCCGCCATCGGAGAAACTGAACGTTCCCATGGCTATCATCATCGGCAAGTGCGATACATGGAGCCACCTGCTTGGGCCGGAACCTCTGTTGCCAGCCACAAGGAATGGCATGTTCATGCCCGAACATATCAATGTCAACTCCACACGCCTTCGTCAGTTCATTTTTAACATTGCACCGCACATATGCACCAATGCTGAGGCTATTTCCTCAAACGTTCGTTACTTTGCGGCAAGTGCTCTTGGTGAGTCACCGGTTGAATTCCGGGATGACCGAAGTGGAACAACGCTCATTGGCCCTGCTAATGGCAGTATGCACCCTATTCGTGTAACAGAACCGGTGCTTTGGGCGCTGCACAATGTTTCTCCCTCTCTCATTCCCAGCTCTCATAACTGAGTATGTCCTTTCAACTGATACATACGAGCTACCCGCACCTGCTTGATTCTTCGGCATCAGGCTACGGCACAGTTGCGAGGTCAGAAAACATGCCAAGAGCCCTGATTACCAAGCTATCGGCTCTTAGCATCATGCGGGAACCCAAGGGAGGCTGCTGCACACGTGGCCCTCAATTCAGCTACCGAATCATAGACATGGGCGGCGCGGTCTGGCACGTGCTCAGCTGCATTCAGACAGCAGGAGCCGATTATAGTGGACGAGCCTGCCATACAGCTCATCACCTCGTGCTCTCCCAGCAGGAAGTAGCAGGATTATTAAAAAGCTCTTTACGCCCAACCCCCGCAGGCATCACGCTTGCATTGCAGCGTTCCGGGTTCTGGGTTCAGAAATGGCAGGGCGAGCCGCGTTACATAGAGGGCGAACCGCCGGTACAACATGATTCCCTGCCTGACGCCTCCATGCAGCCTACATGGAAGCACCTGACCGGCCATAAATCCAATGCCAGAGCATTCTATACCCCGCCCTACAATCGCGAATGCCTAATAACGCTGCCGGCAGACACGCTTTCCAGCGAGGTCCTGGGGCTTTTTCACGAAAGTGACTGGCTCACACACTCCTTGGGTTGGGGAGTAACATACACAACAGAGGCCGACGATGCAGATTCCTTTGCCGACACGCTGCGCATGGTTACGGCAGAGCATTCTCCACTCGTGCAGAGAGCCGTACGAACGGGTCACCCCGTGCTCCATATTACGAGAGATATGGAACTACCCATGGAGCCGGCAGCAAAACCAGTAGACGAAGAGGAAACCAGCAGCGCGGAATCAGCCTCATCCGCTGCCCGGAAAGGCGAATTCCGCGTTCTATCACGCACTGTTTCCCACTACCACTATACAGAGGAGCCGGATTGGATGCAATACGATGTTCCCATGCCTGGCAGTAACCCATATGTATTCCCACTGGCAACGGTTGGTTCCTTTCTTCTGCTTACTGGTATCACCGTGGGAATCTGGCTTAAAATTACGCGTCCCACGGAACTGTTAGACTGGATTGCAGCCCCGGGAACGTATATTGAAGAACCGGTCGAAGTTCAGATGACGGGGGTTCAAAAACTTGAGAATTTGATTCGCGCACCGTATAATCATGAAAAGGTTGTCAAAACACTTTCTGAATTGGGCAGCATGCAGGAATCTGCCCCGGAAGACGCCTTGCTTATCGAATGCGCAACACTCATTAGCCAATCGGCACAAGAGGGGATGGAGCATCCCGCTGCACTCCGGCGAATTGCCGAATGCGCACGATTACTCGGGCTGAAAGAAGAAGCTCTGGCCACGCTATACCTGAGAGAAGCAACCAGGGAACAAGAATTGGAGATATGGCATCAGCAGGAAACACTCCACAACATGGAAGATTGGGTAGCACTGCGCCAGGATGCGCCACTCCTGTTCATCTCGTTTACCAGCACTCCGGAATTGCAGGCGTATGAACCCGGCACTTACGAGGTCCTTCCCACCCCTACCACAGAGCTGGCCACAGCAGATAAAACCACAGAGGTTACGCAAGCTGAAGAACAGGAAGAGAAAGTTCTACAAGTCATAGGAACTCAACCTGCAGTGCGAGGCGGAACAATACCGGCAGCGCTTGCTAATGTATTAGATAAACTCCCCCTCACCATCACCAGTGGCTATTACTGTGTTTCAGAATTACAGAAAGGAGATAAGATCCGCCCAGTGCAGCGCATCCCCCTCAGCCCCGGTGGATTCAACCTCACTATCGTGCCATCTGAAAAAGAGGGCGAATACTTATTATCGCCAAGTCACAAAGCAGGGCAACAGGTAAATACCCCACCGGTCATCATCAGGATGAACAAGAACAAAGTCCACGAAATTAAGAGTGGGCACAATGAGGCCATTGTATCATTCCCTGTTCCTGTAGATGAACAAACGCTCACCAACATCATTCTTGCACCCAAAATTGCTATTCCTCTACCAGCAGAAAAAGCCATTAACCTGCCACCAGGAAACGAGTTAGACTTCCGTATATCACCAGATAATCTCGTGGTAACGGAGCCTAAAAAGTCAAATGACGCCTATACTCTTGAAATCAGGAACCGGGGAAAGGCATTCCCCTGGAAACTGAGCAAGGCTCATGCCAACCGTATTGAGTTTGAGGTTCAATTGCCAGTCCTCATCAAAGAAAACAGACTGCTCAGGCAGAAAAAAGGCACTACCAGTTTGAAATGGAAAGAGACAAGAGTTATAAAAGAAGATGCCGATTTAACAAAGCTCCGGTGTGTGGTTGAACATCGGCCGAATCTTCCCGACAGACTCGTTATAGTGTTTGACAGAATTGCCAATGCCCCATGCCTTGGTTTGCCGGATAGCAATGACAAAGCATTGAATCTTGCACACCTCTACTACATTGGCAAGAAATTAAAAGAGGAAAAGCCCCGGGGGCGGGAGGCCTTATTCCATGACTATCTCAAAATGCTGGCGCACCCCCAGTTTGGTAGAGAACTCAGGTTGATTATGCAGACATCTCCGCACTTGCTGATTGACCAGCAAAACGTAAAAAAGGAATGCACCGCCCGGTTAGAACTCAAGAAGGAAATAGTGCGTTCAGACGCATACAAATTCATTATCAAACACACCTGTGCAACACTCAGAAATTCACTTGAGGCCGCTTATAACGAAGAAATCAGGGATTTTGAAATCGAAAGGAAAAAGAAGCACTGCCTCATTCTGCAGGCGTTAAGTCAGGGCGAAGGCGGTGAACTCTTGTGGCATTTCCACCTACAGACTGAAAAATAAGAGACTACCATGGCTCGACGTCGTCGTTCAGATCCAGTTTTACAGAAAGTACGCCAGCTTGCCCGCAGTGGGAAACGAGCGGCGGCAGGAGAATTGCTGGAAACCACCCTGCGCCAGAATCCTAACCACGAAAAAGCGCGAGAGGAATACAACAGGTTTCTCACAGACAAGCCGTTTTCGTTTGAAGTAAAGGACTACGAGGAGTTGCAGAGTATCATTTCTGAATTTCTGGCATCTCCGCAGATGCTGATTTCGATGCGGATATCCGGCATCAAGCGTCTGCAGAAACGAGTGCGGTATCTTCAGCATGCCCAGGAACACATGCTTAGCGCTATGGAAAAGAAAATGCTTTCCCAGCTGCGCAGCAACTGTTCCAAGGAAATCAAGCGCCGCCGACGACCATTGGGCAAGGTTGCTATCGTCTGTGGCAGCATACTAGCTGTTCTGGCTCTGCTGGCGGGCATCTTCTTTTTCCTCTGGAAACGCGCGGGACATGCTGCTGAAGTCCTGGACACAGCAAGCAAAAGCAATATAACAAGAAAGGCTGCCCAGAATCTGCTAAGCATTCACGATACCGGGCTAAACCGTACACTTAACCGCCGGGTGGGGGTAGAAGCCGACAATCTGCGGACATATCTGCGAGCTCAAAACCGCAGAGCGCGAGAGTTGGATGCGATGTTGAAAGTCATTGAAAGTGGTGAGCAGAGCGTTGTAGGCCAAGGCGTTCGCAGACGCGCTGAAATTGAGCGCAAACTGAAGCAGCTGGGCAAGGATGCCGGAGCTTTACAAAAGCGATGGTATGAACTATGCGCCAGAGAAAAGGAGGCCCTGGGTCAACAGCGAATTGCTCTGTCTGAAGAATTGATGGCTCCCTTACCACCGGGGCAAAGCCTGAAAAACAACATCCACGAGGACCTGGAGATTCTCAATAAACGCCAGAAAACATTGCAGCAGCGCATCAATATTTTCGAAGATGCCGGGGTGGCTCTCAAGTTATCGAAAGATCTCATAAAGCCGGCAGAGTCAGAGTACTCGCACAACAAGAAGATGCTTACTGAAATCACTAAGCTGAATCAGTTGTTGCAGATACTTCCATCGGCTCATAATTACGAGACATATCAGCAGTACATTACAAGCTGGACTCCGACTTTGTATCCTCTCGCTATTGAGATGTTCCAGATAAGCAAACGCATTCCTGAGCTGAAAAACCTTAAAGGCCTGATGCAGGAGCATGGACAGGATGTCAAACCGGGACTTATGCTCGCTGCTCGCAAAAGCCTGCTGGAAGGAGAACCCTCGTTCAGTGAAGATTTTCCCGCAACTCGGGAACAGCTTGCTATATTGGAAGAGTTGCTGGAAAACGAGGCTCTCAATACCCGATTGTATGAATACGCCGATACCGCGGTCAATGAACGGGCTCTTACGGAGAATGCTCCCGTAACGCGCATGGGACGAGCCTGTTTACTGCGCTCGGCTCTGGATCCGGCGCGAGATGCAACAGAGAGCAAACGCATAGAATGGCACAACCCGGATGCCGTAGTGAGATTGCGGGTGATAGACCCCCGGCCTTTATTCCTTTCCATGGGATTCGATAACCGGGCCGGATTTTTCGCAACAGCGAACCTGCCGAAGTTGTTGACGGATATTTTCCAGATTGAGGGGAATGACGTGCCGGCACTAGCCCGGGCATATGTATTCTACCACCTGGTAAAAGCAATCAACAAGGCGCAGGAACCCTTGCTCAATGGACTTCGTTATGCACCGCAGATGCAGCTGGCTCTTTTAAGCTTTGAAAAGCTCAGGCAATCCTGCCATGTCAAACTGGATGGTAATTGCTGGTTGTATTCTACGCAGAAGCACATGGCAGCAGAAGCAGCCTATGCTGATTGGTTCAAACAGAATCGGAAACTGAATTTCCAAGAGGAATTGAAGAAAAACTTCGGAGACCTTATGCGCGTTACTCCGAGATTCTGCGGGTATGTCAACGAGCAGGGAGAAACAACCTTGTTTGAAAACATACAACCGGGGCAGCCTGTTTGGTACATCCGGCAGGATGGTTCTGTTGCTGCCGGCCTGCAAGGCGAAAAGTTGAATTCTCCACATCTTCTTTCACCCATTTTTACCAAGGAAAAGGAACTTTAAGAAAACTTCATGCTTGTAGCCCTGCTCTCAGACATTCACGACCACACCACACACCTGCTTCTGGCGCTTCATGCTGCGCATGAGCAGGGGTGTACCCACCTTCTCTTTATGGGAGACATGGCAGAGCTATCCACCTTTCAGCTCCTGCGGGAGGAATGGCCATACTCAATCGATCTGGTTTTTGGCAACAACGAATACGAAATAGACGCATTCCGCAAGCTTGTCTGCTTGCATCCGCACACCAAATTGCACGAAGCCGAGGCTGATATTGAGCTGGATAAGCGACGCATTTACTTCACCCACCTGCCAGGAGCAGCCCTGCGGGTGGCCGGGAGCGGCTCCCACGATGCCGTTTTCTATGGCCACACTCATTCTCCCGAAGTCCGGTATATCAATTCCACCCTCCTAGTAAACCCCGGCGAAGTCTATGGCCGCCACGGCTTCCCCAGTATCGCCGTATACAACACGGCTACCAACAGTGCCTGCATTATCAACATCTGAATGGACTATCTCGTATACAACATGGCGGAACTGCCGCCAACAATAGCCAGACCAGCATTACTGCCGCCCGATGAAGCAGTCGCAGCAGCACAGCGTGGTGTGGCGTATACCCTCACTCGTACCCTTCTAAGGCAGGAATTATCACGCCGCACGGGAATCCCTGCCCGAGATATCATTTTTCACTATAACGAACACGGTAAACCTGAATACGAGAAACAGCCATTCAATCTAAGCCACTCGGGTGATTGTCTCTGCCTGGCTTTTCACCACGGAGCAGTAGGAGTGGATGTCGAAAGAATCCGCCCTCGGAACTTTCATGCTCTAGCGCCCAGATTCATGTGTGAGGAACAACTGCAGTCCTTTATTTGCCGGGGCTGCAACCAGGACGAATTTTACGCATGCTGGTGCGCCGCGGAGGCTCTTGTCAAACACGCAGGTGACACCATATGGAACGCCGGAAATTATCCCTTTCTGTACCTCCGGGGTAGCATAGAATGTACATTTTTCCCCTGCCCCCAGGTTGTTCTATTCAATCCCATGCCCGGTTATTTCGGAGCCGTAGCCTATACTTACCCCCCCCCATCCTGATATGTCAGACCTCCCGTTACACAGTCAAATTACCATCTGGATACTCTATGGTAGCGCGCTTACATGCATACTCCTCGTCTTGTTTGGCATGCTGCGCCAACGGCTCATGACCACCACGCCCCCAGTGCCCCAGTTCCCTGGTAGTTCCTTTCCTCATGTATACGCTTATGTATACTCCATAATACTGGTGCTGATTTTCCTGTTCTCCACGGTCTCAAACGTCAGAAGTACCGAGTCAGATTCCCGGAATCCTGCGGTATTAATCACGGCCATGATGGTACAAGTGGTATTATATCTGCCCTGCATCTGCATGTATTTTTCACTTCCTCGTCGGCTTACTCCAGCAGCTTCGTTGCCAATAAAGTTCTGGTGGGTATGTAAAGCATTGTTCATCATCTGGGGAAGCTCTATCTTGCTCCATGTCTGCCAGATTGACGCATGGCTTTTAGAAGTCACAAAGTGTCCACCAATGCAGGACGTTGTCGAAAAAATTCTGAATGGGACTACGTTTGAGAAATCGCTTATGGTATTCATGGCTGTTCTCGTAGCACCGGTTACAGAGGAGTGCTTCTTCCGCGGTTTTATTTATAATATTCTGAAGCGCTGGAATGGCCGTGGACTCGCCAGCGTGGCATCCGCTTTAATGTTTGCCTCCGTTCACGGCTCACTCATACAAATGGTGCCGCTTACCATCTTCGGTATCGTGCAGTGCTTTGCCTATGAAAAATCCCGCTCCCTCTGGTTGCCCATTGTCATTCATACAGTTTTCAACGCGTGTAGCTGTCTGTTGATTCTCATTGTGCCACCAGAGCTTCAATTATATGACAACCCCTCTTTCTGAACTAGGAGAAAACGAAACACTGCGTCGTCTGCTACCCTTATTACCGGTCAATGAGCTTCTGCTTACCGGACCGGGGGATGATTGCGCCGTTGTGGCTCGCGATACACAGTGGGATTCGCTCCTGAAAACAGATGTGGTGGTGGAAGGTCTGCACTTTACACCTGATACGGAACCAGAACGCATCGGGCGCAAGGCTCTTGCCCGTGCAGTTTCTGACATTGCCGCCATGGGCGGCATTCCCGAACACGCGCTCATTACCATTCTATGCCATGCCTCGCGTTCTGTTGAGCTACTGGAAGGCATTTACCGGGGAATGGGCGCCATGGCCCGCAGATTCAATATTTCCCTTGCCGGGGGTGAAACCTCAGGTCTACCGTATGATGGCCTTGTTATCAACGTGGCTCTTACCGGCAGGGTAGAGCATGGCTCTGCGGTTCTCCGCTCGGGTGGAAGAGAGGGAGACATGCTTTTCGTTTCCGGCGTCCTGGGCGGCTCTTTCCCCACAGGCTGGCATCTTGACTTCGAACCCCGGGTGGAGCTTGCCAGGGGGCTCCTGAAGGCCGGTATCCGGCCTTCTGCCATGATGGACCTCTCCGATGGCCTCGGGACAGATTTGCCCCGTCTGGCAGAGGCTTCCGGATGCGGTTTTGAGCTCGATGAAGACAAGCTTCCCTGCCGCCCTGGTTTTTCAGTGCGCGATGCTGTTTCACACGGCGAGGACTATGAACTGCTCCTTGCGCTCCCCCCGGATATGGTCGAACGCCTTGCAAATTCACCCTTTGCATCGCAGCTTTACTGCATCGGTAGATTGACTCGGTTTTCCACCTCTAAAATGGCTGCAGGCTGGCAGCATTTTTCGGCCTAAAATCCTTGTTTCTAAGCGTTAAAGAAGGCTCTCAACAGCCTTCTTTTTTGTCCCATCTGAACCTCTACATAATACTTCACGGTGCTTATTGTTAATCATTTGCGTAATTTAGTCACCTTTGTTCTTCAGAACCAGAGAGTTCATTTAGCCAGCCGTGAAAAAATATCAAGAAAACTTAACAATTTCCACTGGGGAAATAATAAAAAAAATTTTACTGTGGAACGCGCATGGAACACCGCATTCGGGGTGAAACGCGGAACCGCATGCAGAAAAAAAACTTTTGATTCTGGGGGGAGCGTGGCATATTGCACCCCGCACCTCCCAAGCGAGGAGCAAAAACAACTTTACGAAACCTACGAAAAAGACGGAACAGAAAACGATGGAAAAGGAGAAACAGGCGAGTGAAGCCCTTTGGGAGCAGATTATGGAAGATCTGCGCTCCCATGGGCAGGCGGATGGGTATGCCATCGATTTCATCTCCGGGTTACGCCTGGTGGAAGACACCGGCACCAGACTTATTATCGAGTATCCCCAGGGGCTCATGCTTGCATGGCTTGAGCTCAACTATAGTGAGTATATTGAAAACGCAGCAGCGAATGTATTGAAGTCTGCTCGCGAATTGGAGTTTATTGAGGCCGGCACGCTGACACTGGCGGTCCAGGTCGAAGAAAAGCACACCCCTGCCCCGCAGACGCGCAGCACCGCAGCTGCACCACGCAAGGCAGCAAAAGCACCACGTACCACAAAGCTGCAGAGCAATCTGAATGCAGATTACACATTTGAAAACTATGTAGTCGGCTCCAGCAACCATTTTGCCTATGCCGCTGCGCAGGCGCTGGTGAATTCAACAGAACGTGTATTCAACCCACTTTTCATATATGGCAACTCAGGCATGGGAAAAACCCATCTGTTGCACGCCATTGGAAATGCTCTGCGCGCCCGTCGCGAAAATGTCCAGGTTCTGTATGTAACCAGTGAGCAATTTACCAATGCATACATTGAAGCCATCCGCAAGCGTGGCGATGCTCTGGAGCTTTTCCGCAAGAAATACCGCAAGGTCGATGTTCTGCTTATCGATGATGTGCAATTCATGGCCCGGGCAGATAAGACGCAGGAGGAATTCTTTCATACATTCAACGCGCTGTTCGAATCCGGCAAGCAGATTGTCCTTTCTGCCGACTGCCCTGCCAGCCAGATTACCAGTATGGATGACCGCCTTAAAACGCGTTTCTCCCAGGGGATGACGGTAGAACTTACAGCCCCCTGTTACGAGATGCGAATGGCGATTCTGCGCCAGAAAATGCTCAAGTGGAAACAGAATCTCCTTACGGACGAGGTGGTGCAATTCCTGGCTCGCAACATTACGCAATCTGTCCGCGCACTGGAAGGCGCCCTTATCCGCACCAGCACATTTGCCTCATTCAATAACGGCTGTCCCAGCATTGCATTTCTTCGCGAGAACCTGGCAGACCTCATGGCCAGACGCGCCTCTACCGGCATCTCCATCGCAGATATTCAGCAGAAGGTTGCCAACGAATTCGGCATCCGGGTTGATGACATCAATGGGCGCCGCCGCACGGCCTCCATTGCTCATCCCCGCCAGGTTGCCATGTTCCTGGCTCGTCAGCACACCTCCTGTTCTCTCCAGGATATCGGAGCCGCCTTTGGTGGACGCGACCACGGAACGGTACTGCATGCCATGCGCACGGTTGAAGAAAAGCTGCGTGTAGATTCTGCCCTGCGAGATGTACTCACTCGTGTTTCTGAAGCCCTCGCCTGATTTCCGATAAAAAAGCCTGTGGTCACCGCAGGCTTTTTTATTTATTTTTTTCCTAGAGGAAAAGTATCATTTAACTCTTGACCTAACGTACAACATCATGTAGTATTCTCATACGCCTATGATGAGAATATCCACAAAGGGTCGATATGCCCTTCGAATCATGTTAGATCTGGCCCAGTACGGAAAACAGGGTCCAGTAGCTCTTCGCGAGATTTCCGAACGCCAGAACATAGCCCCCAAATACATGGAAAGCATCATGGCTCTACTGCTTCATGACAAACTGGTGCAGAGTTTGCGAGGCAAGGCCGGGGGGTATCTGCTCACTCGCGAACCGGAGGAATATCCGGTGTATGAGATTCTGAGCAGCGCGGAAGGCTGTCTGGCTCCGGTTCATTGTCTGTCGGTTGATGAGAACGCCTGCCCCATACGAAAGACCTGCCTCACCATTCCGGTATGGGAGGGGCTTCACAACGTCATCAAAGATTACCTGTCCAGCATTTCATTGAAAACGCTTATTGAACAGGACTCCCCTTGTATCTGACATGTATTTCATCGTCTCTCTCCTATTGACCATAGCACTACTCTGTGCTTTGCCAGCCTATCTCATCGGAAGAAAAACCATCAGAGAATCGCTGCTTGCCGCAGAAGAAGGTTTTTCCAGCAGGACCTGCACAGTCTTCTATACTATTACCGGCATTTTGTTCGGGCTGCTGCTACTTTTCTTCGCCTATAACACAGCCGCTCTCATTTACGGATGCATGGATGACCAAAGTGTCGTACAAGGCTTGCATACCGTATGCAGTATATGCTCCACGGTGCTTTTTGCCTGGCTTCATATTCATAGTCGCCGCGCACGCCAGCGCCGTAGTCACAAATATGCCGTCTCTCACCGTCTCAGCAGTCTGTTCTCCGGAGTCATCAACAGTGTGGGGGTAATCTGTATTTTTATGGGCTTAGTAAATCCCCCCCTTGCGCTGCTCGGCATACTTGTTTTCGTGATTCGATACATGGTCAGTTACACGGCTCATAAAAATTAGTCATTTTTGCGATACAGGCTAACATCTTACTTTACATTTCCACGGTGAGGGTGTACAAGAGCGCGTCAATTATTAACGACACATCTATCTCTTGTTATGAAAAAAACAACTCTCGCTCTTATCGCAGTAGCTGCATCTCTGACCAGCTGCACCACCAGCAACATCCACCAGTCTCTTGCCCAGCCGGAGATTAAGCTTTCTGAAGGGAACTACCAGGTAGTAGCAACCCAGATTTCCGGTTCCTCCACAGGTCTGCACCTTGCATCCTTTGTTCCCACCAGCGTACGTGCCGCCCTCCAGGGTGGGCCTCTGGGCGGTTTCCCGGTGAAGGCAGCTTCTGAATCTGCCGCTATCGATGAACTTTACCAGAATGCAGGCATCCAGCGTGGCCGCGCCACAGCTTTCGTCAACATGCGCACGGAAGTGAGCGGTCTGAACTGCATTTTGTTTTCCCTCCCGAAAATCACCGTGAAGGCTGACCTCATTGAGTTCGATCGCAATCGTTAATTATAGTCTGCTATAGTTTTTACGCGCGCCGCTCTTCTTCGGGAGAGCGGCGTTTTTTCGCAAACTGACGCCCAACGTAGTCGGTTTAGACTTGAAAAATCGGAAAATTAGGTGTATAAGGCGCGCATGTCTACGCCCGTACGCACACGTTTTGCTCCGTCTCCCACCGGCTACCTGCACATTGGTGGCGCTCGTACTGCTTTGTTCAACTATCTTTTCACCTGTAAGATGGGTGGCACCTTTGTGCTGCGCATTGAAGATACCGACCAGGAACGCCACGTGGAAGATGCCATGAAGGCCATCTTCACCGGAATGAGCTGGCTGGGGCTGGACTGGGATGAAGGCGAAGGCAAAGGCGGCAACTACGCCCCCTACTTTCAGAGCCAGAGAAAGGACATTTACGACCGCTACTTCCAGAAGCTCGTGGATATGGGACGCGTGTACGAATGCCCCGCTCCGAACAAGCGTGATAAGAATGGCGATGAAATTCCCGGCACCAGCGAAGGCACGGTATGGCGTTTCCGATTCAAGCGCGAGGGGGTCATGACCCTGCACGATATGGTGTGCGGTGATATCTCGGTAGACTATAACAACGTAGACATCAACCCGGACATGGTGGTAAAACGCACCGACGGGTCCTACATCTTCCACCTCGTCAACGTAGTGGATGACATTGAAATGAAAATCACTCATGTCATCCGCGGCGAAGATCATATCATGAATACCTTTAAGCACCTGCAGCTCTTTGATGCTTTTGGCGTAGAGCCACCGGTGTATGCACATATTCCGCTCATCCAGAACCCGGACGGTTCCAAGATGAGCAAGCGAGATGTGGGTGCCCAGCTGGGCAACTACCCGGAGGAAGGATTCCTGCCCGATGCCGTGGTAAACTTCATTGCCCTGCTCGGCTGGAGCCCCAAGAGCGACGATGAGGTCTTTACCAAGGACGAACTCATCAACCTTTTCTCCCTGGAAAACGTCAACCGTGCTGCCGCCAAGTTCGACATCACCAAGTGCAAGTGGATGAACCAGCAGCACATCATGCGACTGGAGCCGCAGAAGTTCGTAGAACTCGCCATTCCCTTCTGCACTAAGGCAGGAATGGAAGACACCGCACAGCTGCGCGAGCTGCTGCCCTCTGTGCAGACCAAGGTTCAGCTTCTCAGCGAGACCCCCGCCTGGGTGAAGTGGGTTCAAACACTCGAGTACGAGGAGGAATCCATGGCGAAGCTTCAGGACAACGCCCGCGGGATGCTCAACCTTTTCGTAGCAGAAGCCAGCCAGCTGCCGGAGTGGAGTGGCGAGGCCGCTTTCCAGATTGTGAAACCACTGGCCAAAGCCAATGGAGTAAAAGTGGGAGCCATGATGTTCCCGCTGCGCATGGCTCTTACCGGCTGCCACGCCGGCCCTGGCATTGATGTGGTCATGCAGACTCTCGGTCGCGATGAAGTGCTGCGCCGTATCGAGATTTTTCCCTGCTGATATGCTTCGCTTATGCGCACCATCGATTTCGATTACCACCTGCCGGAAGCTCTGATAGCCGATCGACCACTGCCGGATCGTTCGGCCAGCCGCATGCTGGTGGTGCATCGCGATACCGGGCTCATCGAACACCGCCACTTCCGTGATATTCTGGAATATGTGCAGCCCGGTGACCACTTTGTACTCAACAATACGAAAGTGGTACCCGCTCGCTATTTCAGCAACGATGGCAGCATTGAACTCGTACGCGCCGGCCTGGCTCAGGAACTCGTATGGAAGTGTCTGGTGCGCCCTGGCAAAAAAATGAAGGTGGGGCGCACGGTGCAGGTCGGAGATGCTACAGGAACCGTCGAAAGCATTGATGACGAAGGATACCGCTACATCCGCTGGGATAAATTCGTTGACCCGGAGGTATACGGACGCCTGGCTCTGCCACACTACATGAACCGAGAAAGCGAGCCCGCGGACAAGGAACGGTACCAGACTATTTACGCCGAACACGAGGGCGCCATTGCGGCTCCCACCGCAGGGCTGCATTTCACCCCGGAGATTCTCAACTCTCTGCCGCACAGCTTTGTGACCCTCCACGTAGGGGTGGGCACTTTCCGCCCGGTGAAGGTGGAAAACGTGGCCGATCACCACATGCACCGCGAGAGTTTTGTAATGCCACAAGAAACGGCCGACTCCATTGCCGCAGCTAAACGCGTGGTGGCAGTGGGCACAACCAGTGTGCGCGTGCTGGAAACCCTGGCCTCTCGTCACGGTTCTCCCCTGCCCGCCACCAGCGGAGATACAGATATCTTCATCTACCCCGGCTATGAGTTCAAAACCGTAGGCGCGTTGCTCACAAATTTTCACCTGCCGCAGAGTACGCTCATCATGCTGGTGTGTGCCTTTGCCGGTAAAGAGCTCATCATGGAAGCCTATCGGCAAGCCGTAGAACAGCGCTACCGGTTCTTCTCTTACGGGGATTGTATGCTCATTATATAAAATGAAAAATCCTCTTGCCAGACTCTACAATTTCCGCGGGAATCTCAGCCGCCGGGATTTTCTCGTATATTGGCTCTGGGTTTACCTGTTGCCCAAGATCTGGCCATTCCTGGCTGCTGCCGTCAATTATTTGATTTTCGGCAAGGATTGGGAACCTGTCCGGATAGCCGGGGGGCTGATATTCACCGTAAGTATTCACCTGTTGCTGATGTCTTTCTTTGTCGGTGCCATGTGGCGGCGGTTGAATGATATCGGCTTTGCTTTGTATCCGAAATTGCTTATCTGCTCGCTTTCGCTTTTCTTTCCCCCCTTCGGGTGGATGCTACAGCTCACCCTTCTGATGCTCAGTTCGCACAATAAGGCAACGTGCGATGGGAATAACGCACCCTGACGCTCATCGGCAAGAAAACAGGCTGATATTTGAAATATTTTTCCTGTTTCAAGTTCTCTGGCAGACTGTTAAGCATGTCCCGCCAGGCAGCAGCGACAAAAAAGATGGAGAAAAAAATCATCCATCTGGTTCTTACAAGCATATGGTTACCATCGCAGCTTAGCGCGCAGGCGGGCGGCGTAATCACTGCCCGGCAAATTCAGGAGCCGCAGAGGGTTGGGAGCCTTGCATATACGCAAAGTCTCGTTCAGACCAATGGAATAAGTGTTGCGCCCATCTAACGAGAAAATGAGAGATTCGCCGGCACGGCCACGGCGCTCGCGCGGACGAAGGGTAATTTCAACGGAATCAGGCAACACAATCGGCCGGCTGGTAAGACTATGCGGGCAAATCGGGGTCAGGCAGGTCACGCCTGCCGTGGGCCACATGAGAGGGCCTCCAGCAGACATAGAGTAAGCGGTGGAGCCAGTGGGTGTAGCCACCAGAATGCCGTCTGCGTGGTAGCGGTTGAGCAGCTTACCATCCAGCTCCACATCCACGTCAATCATCTTCCCCGTCTGGGCACGCGTAAGCGAAAGCTCGTTGAGCGCATAAAACCGACGCTCAGCCTCCTGGCCGGCGGCATCGAACTTACGCACCTCAAGCATAGCACGTTCATCCACCTCGTAGCTGCCTTCAGCAAGAGCCTGTACCAACAAACCTATTTCCTCACGGCCGCAAGCGCTCAGAAAGCCCAGATGCCCCATATTAATCCCCCCGATGATAGCGCCTGTACTGCTGGCACCAAGGGCTGCGGAAAGCATAGTGCCATCGCCCCCCAGGCAAAGAATCAGCTCGGGGTGCCCCAGAATGGGGTCATTCTCCGTATTGCGCCCCATTTCATAAGCATTCAGCCCGGCGGAAGCGCAGGCATCCATCAGCTGTTGCAACGCCAGCAGACACGCTGTTGAGCGTGTGGGAGAAAGGATACCAATGGACGCGGGGGGCTTCACTTCAGCAAAGAATAAATTCAGCGTTGTTCTCGCACAATCTCTGTACCGATACCCTCCGGGGTGAAAATTTCAAGCAACAGAGTATGGCGAAGGCGTCCATCGATGAAGTGAACCTTACGCACACCGGCGTTCAGCGCATCCACCGCACTCTTTACTTTGGGAATCATACCGCCAGAGATAATTCCCTGTTCGATAAGCTCAAAGGCTTCCTTGCGGTTGATACTCTGGATGATGGTGCTGGGGTCTGCCGGGTCGTTCATAAGGCCGGGCACATCAGAAATATACACCAGCTTCACCGGCTTGAGCTCGCGGGCAAGTGCCGCTGCGGCCAGGT
The DNA here is from genome assembly GCA_045577775.1 of Akkermansia sp. GTDB lineage: Bacteria > Verrucomicrobiota > Verrucomicrobiia > Verrucomicrobiales > Akkermansiaceae > Akkermansia. The sequence continues at coordinate 28,550 of JAZNIZ010000012.1, forward strand.
CGGCATTCACATTCAACGAGTGATTAGTACCCAGCTCGCGGGCAAGAGGAGAAATAACCGGGGTGAGTTGCAGCGAAAGAGCCTCTTTCACCCGGGAAAGCTGGCAACCAATCACATTGCCCACCATGCCAATGTCCACCGGATTTCCCTCGGAGTCCTTTTCCATTATTTTTTCACCCACAAATACATTGGTGCCGGGAATACCCACGGCCTTGCCACCGTGTCCACGCATCATTTCCACCAGACCGGGGTTAATGGTGCCGCTGAGCGTGCGCTCCACAATATCGATAGCCTCCGGTGTGGTCACACGCAGACCATTTACAAAACGAGCCTCCAGCCCGGCATCGGCCATGGCTTTAGAGATAGCCTTGCCACCGCCATGCACCACCACAGGATTCAATCCCATGGTTTCCATCACTACGATATCACGCATCAAAGACTTGACCAAATCCGGGTTATCCATGGCCGACCCACCAAATTTGATAAGGATGGTCTGGTCGCGGTAGGCCTGCAAATACGGCAGGGCTTCTATGAGGATATCGGCTTTGTATATTTCCTGGTCCGGGGTAACAACCTTGCGAATGGGAATCATGATCAGATATAGCGTTTAATTTTGAAAATAATCAGAGGCAGAGCACCGGAAAGCACCATAAGCACCACCGACACCCACACTCCCCAATCCGTGTTCAGGAAGGGAATGAACTTGAAATTCATGCCAAACATACTGGCAATCAGCGTAGGCGGCAGGAACACCACGCTCATGATGGTAAATACTTTGAAAATATCATTCTGCTCAATGTTGATGAGACCGAGCACGGCGTCCAACATGAAATTAATCTTGTTGGATAGGAACGCGGCATATTCAGATAGCGAATTCACGTCTCGGGAAACCGAACGCAATGGCATATACAGGTTATCCTCGCCAAGGCAGCTCTCCTCATTGCCGGCATAGGTAATAAGGCGCAGCAGGTTCACCAGCGCATCGCGCTGGCGGGTAATGAGGTCACCCACTCGTCCCAGTTCCTCCAGAGCATCGCGCAGGTCATCGGTATCCGGGTCCTCCACCTTCTGTTTGCGGCGGGTGTGGTGGGTACCAAATACCTTTTTGGAAAGAGTATCCAGGTCCGTACCAAAGCGTTCCAGCACGTCAGCCTGGCGATCGACCAGCGTTTCCAACAGCCCGATGAACACCAAATCACGGTTGGTCTGGCTCATGCGCAGCAGCTGGTGCGAAAACACCCGGAAGGAATATGAATCGGTATGGCGAATGGTGATGAGCAGTTTGCTCTTCAGAATAAAGGTGATTTCCGAGATGATGGGTTCATCCGTCTCCACTCGGGAAAGCACCGTAGTGGTCATGAATCGACCTCCATCCTCGCAATACAGACGCGAAGTAGCCTCAATTTCCCGCATTTCGTCCTTAGTAGGCATCTCAATGCTGCAAAGGGACTCAGCATACCTTAGTTCCTCTGCGTCCGGAGTCAGCAGGTCAATCCAGAATACATCCCCGCGGCGGTTTTCCTGTTCATCCAGGCCAACCGTGCGGGAAATTCCATTCTCCGTCTGCGTGTATATGCGAATCATGGCTCCTATACGAGGGGGTATGATGATTTCGTTCTTTTGCAGCACCCACGCGTGTTGCGGTGCTTATTGTGGCACATTTTTCTTATAAAAACAAGCCTAAAGCCGCAAAGTTCAGCACATATTATCAGGGTAAGGACAGAAACAACGCCCACACAAATTCCAAAAGACCGAGAAGCCTGGCATACTTCGTCTCTCTGGCGAATTTCCTTGACATAACAGGCCTTATCCGGCAGACTTAAAGGCAACCGAAACAACTGTTTTCTTAAAACAATGGAACCATACAGCATGAAGAATCCGTTCCCGGCCACGGTGCTGGGAGTCCGCTCTGTTACCAAGCCCGGCAGTGCCAAGGAAACCATCCATGTGGATTACTCCCTGGAAGGCTCCGGCCTCACCTACACCACGGGTGATGCCCTGGGCGTCATTCCCTGCAATGACCCTGCCCTGGTGGATGCGCTTATCACCGCCCTGGGGCTTGATGCCACAGCTGAGGTTCCGACCCCCGATGGCGCAACCGCTCCGCTGCGTGAGGCTCTTATCTCCAGCTACGACATCACTAACCTCAAGAAAGGAATGCTCACCAAGTGGAATGCCGTAGCCAACAGCGAGAAGCTTGCTGCCATTCTGGCAGACAAGGATGCCCTCAAGGACTTCTGCTGGGGACGCGATGTGCTCGACCTCGCCACCTGCGACTGCTGCAGGGCATCCTTCCCCGATGCTGCCGCTTTTGTGAGCATTCTGGGCAAGATTTCCCCGCGCCTGTACTCCATTGCCTCCAGCCCGGACGCTGTGCCGGGCCAGGTTTCGCTGTGTGTGGGCGCCGTACGCTACACGGCAGGTGACCGCAAGCGCGGCGGTGTGTGCTCCACTTTCATGGCAGACCGCATCCAGCCCGGCGACAAGGTAAAGGTATTCGTTCACTGCAACAAGAACTTCCGCCTGCCGGAGGATGGCAACACCCCCATCATCATGGTGGGCCCCGGCACCGGTATTGCTCCGTTCCGCGCTTTCTGGCAGCAGCGCGTGGCAGACAACGCAGCCGGCCCCATGTGGCTCTTCTTCGGCAACCCCTACCAGGCTACCGATAATTGCTACGAGGACGAAACCGCCCCGCTCGTGGAAAGCGGCAAACTCAAGCTTTCTGTGGCCTGGAGCCGCGACCAGGAATACAAGATTTACGTGCAGAACCTCATGGAGCAGGCCGGCGAAGAAGTCTGGCAGTGGCTCGAAAAGGGCGCTGCCTTCTACATGTGCGGCGACGCCAACCGCATGGCCAAGGACGTGGAGAAAGCTCTGCTGGCCATCATCGCGAAGTTCGGTAATCGCAGCGAGGAAGAGGCTCTTGCCTACCTGGCAGCCATGAAAGCAGCCAAGCGCTACCAGAAGGACGTATACTAACTCAGTGTCGCTTCCAAGCAATAGAAAGGAGCCTGAGCAAAACGCTCAGGCTCCTCTCTTATTTCCGATGGCTTTTGTTTCAGTTTGCTGTGTGAGACTCAAGGTATTGAGCCACGCCCTCGTGCGTGGGCTTCATGGCCTCCTGCCCCGGGTGCCAGCCCAGCGGACACACCTCGCCATACTGCTCGAAATGCTGCAGAGCATCCACAATACGGATGGCCTCATCTATGGAACGCCCCAAGGGCATGTCATTCACCAGCTGGTGGCGCACAATGCCATTCTTATCAATGAGGAAGAGTCCGCGATATGCCACCAGCTCGCCCGTTACCTGCAGACGACCTCTCTCGTCCAGACAGCGTTCTCCTGCAAGAACTTCAAAGGCTTCTGATATAGTCTTATTTGTATCGGCCACCAGCGGATAGGTGACCCCGCTGATGCCTCCTTCACTCTGCGGCTTCTGGCACCATGCCCAGTGGCTGTACTCCGTATCGGTGGAGCAGCCGACCACCACCGTGTTGCGCTTCTCAAATTCTGACAGCGCGGCCTGGAATCCCAGTAGCTCGGTGGGGCATACAAAAGTAAAATCCTTCGGGTAGAAGAAGAATAATACATACTTCTTGTCAATGTAATCCTGAAGGCTGAAATCATTCACAATCTCACCATCTACTACTGCCGTTGCCTTAAATACTGGAGCTTGTTTTCCTACTAACATGATATGTAATTATTGGTTGGTGGAGTTAAGATACACTAACTTGCTCTACTGTTCAAGCTTTTTATTAGAATATTTCTAAATTATTTATCAAAACTTGTCAAGAAAGAGATAATATGATAGGATGCGGTGCATGGAAGCCCCCTCTGCGAGACTAACATCGCTGGATGCCCTGCGAGGTATGGATATGCTGATTATTCTGGGCATAGATGCGCTGGTATACGCGCTATATCCAATATACAGCGGCAATGAATTCTGGCAGCACGCCCGGGAGCAGCTGGTACACGCACCGTGGGAAGGGATTCGGCTCTATGATTGCGTGTTCCCGCTATTCGTCTTCATCGCCGGCATGGCCATGTGCTTTTCCCACCTGCGGCAAATGGATAGAAGCCCTGTGCAGATACTGCTTAAGCTTTGGAAACGAGCGCTCATTCTGGTATTTCTCGGATTCTTTGTAAACGGCATCATCAGTTGGGATCTGCAACAGATGCGCTTTGCCTCGGTGCTGGGGCTCATCGGTATTTCCGGAGCGATGGCCGGCAGCATCACCCTGCTTTTCCGCGGGAGGGTCGTACCCTGTGTCATTCTGGCTGGCCTCATCCTCATCGGCGTGGGGGGTGCACAACACACCGGTGGAGATTTTACGCCGGCTGGCAGTTTTAACAGCAAGGTGGACGCACTGCTTTGCCCGGGCATGCTGCATAGCGGGAGCTATGATCCCGAAGGACCTTTCTGCATACTCTCTGCCACAGCACTAAGCCTGATAGGCTACAGCGCCGGGCGTCTTTTTCTGGAGATAGAAAATGCAGTAACGCGAGCTCTTATAATGCTTGCGGCAGGGGCCGCTCTCTTCGCCGCAGGGTATTTCATGCCTACCCCCATTATCAAGGCAATCTGGACTCCCTCCTTTGTACTCATCTGTGCCGGAATAGGCGCCGGAATTATGGCTGTACTACACCTCATCATTGATGTGGCGGGACTGCAAAAATGGGCGCAACCGTTCCGGGTCGTGGGGCTCAATTCTCTGGTGGCCTACCTCCTGGTTCATATAATCGACTTTCAGGCGCTTTCTGCTCGAATGTTCAGTGGCACATGGGCATTATTCCTGAGCGCAGACTGGCAGCGAGCAGCCAACGCCTCTACAGCTCTGTTGCTAGTGTGGGGGCTCTGCTGGTTTCTCTGTAAAAAGCGGGTATACATCAAAATCTAACGCATATAACCCGCGCTGTCTTTGCCATATCTGCAAGTACAGGCAGAGAACAAGTGTGAGGAATTGCCCACCGGAATCCGCAGATTCCAGACGAACGGTTCATAACCTGGTCAGATCAATCCAATCCAGACGCGTTGCCATGGCTGCGCAGTGCAAGGTGGTGGGGAGCTGGAGCTCATCGAGCGTGGCGCGCATGGCTGCGGATGCCTTGGCCGGGGTGTTGCACTCAGGGCTGATGTGCGCGAGCACGAGGTGCTGCAGGCCTGGATGCCCAATGGTTCGGATGAAATCGCAGGCCTGATTGTTGGAAAGATGGCCCCACCGACCGGAAATGCGACTGATGAGTTCCGGCGGTCGACCGCTGTATTCGAGCATATCCGGGTCGTAGTTAGATTCGAGATAAAGCCCCTGCACTCCGGCCAGCAGCTCCGGCATGCCGCGCATGATGATACCGGTATCGGTCACATAGCCCAGGCGCACACCCTCGCATTCAAAGATGTAACCCAGCGGGTCAGCGGCATCGTGGCTCACGCAGAAGGGTGTCACCGTAAGCGCACCCACCTGCACTGGCTGACCGGGTTCCAGGTAGGTGAATGTGGCATTGGGTGCCATGCCGCGCAAATCCCGGGCCAGATAGCGGCTGCAATAGAGTGGCAGCGAGCGTTTCTTGCTGAGCACGCCCAGGCCGCACACGTGGTCCTGGTGCTCGTGGGTGAAAAAGATACCCGAAAGCAGCGCATCCGACAAACCACACTCGGCCAGTCCCTTTCGAATGCGCAGTGCAGAAATGCCCGTATCGACCAGCACATGGGTGCCACCGCCGGAAATAACGGTGGCATTTCCCCGGCTGCTACTGGCCAGCACAGAAAAGCGAATCATAACTCCGGAACAATGAGCGGCAATTTCACATTATCCAGCTCGAACTCATTGGCAGGAGTTCCATACAGTTTACCGGTCTGGGCCTCCAGGAAGCGGGTAATGTTCTTCACGGTGGTATCATCGCTCACGCCGGCTCCATTCTGGGTCTGCATCATGATGCGAACCGCATCCTGCAGACTGTTGACGGTACCCGTGTGGAAATACGGAGCGGTAAGTGCCACGTTGCGCAGGTTGGGCACGCGGAACATATCCTTGTGCTCTTCCTTCTTGGTGAAATCGCGCAGGCCATAGGCCCCCTCCTGGTAATCGGCAGGAGCCGCCAGAGCGCGCAGGTCGCCATGGGTGTTGATATATTCAAAGCTGATGCCGCCCAGAGTGGGGCCGCTGTGGCAGGTGGCGCAGCCAAGCTCAACAAAGGATTTCATGCCTGCTTTCTGGGTATCGGTAAGAGCCTTGTCATCGCCCTTCAGGTAGAGGTCAAAGGCAGAATCCGGAGTCACAAGCGTCTGCTCAAAGGCTGCAATGGCCTCCGTAATGGTATCGCCCGTAATTCCACGGTCGCCAAACGCATAGGCAAAAAGTGCCACCATCTGAGGGTCGTCGGACAGCTTGCCGGCAATGATATCCCAGTCTCCCACGCAGGAGAAGCCCATTTCTACCGGGTTCAGGGGCGGGCCTCCAGCCTGTTCCTTGAGGTCGGCAGCGCGACCATCCCAGAACTGGCGGATATTGCCAGCGGCGTTAAAGGTACTCGGAGCATTCACGCCGCCCAGCTGCGGCAGGCCATTGGCGCCAGGCACACCTTCCGATTTAGCAAGATTATCGGTACCGCCTTTGGAAAGGGCATGGCAGGAGGCGCAGGATACCTTGTCGGTGGTGGAGAGACGACCGTCATGATACAGCAGGTAGCCCAGGTAAATGCGGGTGCTTTCCTGGCTGGTTGCGGGGTCCTGTGCGGGGCTGATGGGAGCAAAGGCACGTACCGCCGCACCGGTTTCCTTGTACTTATTGCGCAGAATGGCCACATCGGTGGGCGTCAGGCGGCTACCCAGGTGAACCGCACTGTACGATGCCGGGGGCATGCGGCGGGTGCGCAGCACATAGTCCATTTTCAGGTAATCCACGTTCAGTGAGCGGTTCTCGGTATCCGGCGGCAGCAGGAAGGCGCGCTTGGCACCCTCCACATGGTCAGCCATGAGCCCGAGTGAGAAGAAATTGAGAACCTTGCTGTAGGAAGCATCCTGTGCATGGCAGGCCGCGCACTTGATATTCAGCACTTCATTGGCCAGCTTATCCGCTTCAACAGGTTCCAAGGGAGGAACCTGCACCGAATCGTGCATCAGATCGACCACTGCCTGCGATATCTTGCCACCTACCGCTGCCACAAGCCCGGTACCGGCCAGAATCATCACATATCTCCAGATTGAAGGTTTCTTGCTCATCTTTGAATTAAAAAGAAAGGGTTCAACAGGGACATTCTAACACAGCATCAGCCACACGCAAGAACATTTTGAAACAAACATGATAGGATAACGCATTTTACCCCGGAATGAAAGAAAGGCGCATGCCCTGGCTTGTTAGTTGCCCCGGGATGTGCTAGAATAGGCGCGTGACCAACCGCTTGTTTCCAGTCTGTGTTTTCGCGATTCTGTGCCAATGCTCTCAGCCGGAACCTCTTTCTCTGCCTGCACCTGCGGAGAATGACGTCACAGCCCCTGCTCCAGCCCCTGCCCGGAAGCCGCGTCAGAATGTGACAGATGGTGTCATGCCGGCTCCGCTCTGCTACCTGGATGAAGCCGTACCGGGCATCAAGGTGGATTTAAAATACTGCGGGAGCGATAATTTTGTGGGGCGACCGATAGAGGGCTACACCACTGGGAAGCGAGCCATTCTGCGGCGAGATGCTGCGGAATGCATCAGAAAAGCGCAACTGGCACTGGAAGCACAGGGCTATGGTCTGCTTATTCTGGATGCCTACCGGCCCCACCGGGCCATGGTGGATTTCTACCGCTGGTCCCGCACACCGGATGAAAGCATGAAGGCCAGATTCTACCCCAACATCACTAAGAAAGGCATTTACGAGAATAAATACATACGCAGGGCCTCCGAACACAGCTGGGGAATTGCGGTAGATGTCACCATTATCGACCTGGCAAGCGGCAAAGAACTTGATATGGGCGGGCACCATGACCTGCTGGATGAAAGCTCGGCTACGCGATACCCGAAGCTCACCCCTGAACAGCAGGCCAACCGCTTGCTGCTACGCAATACTATGTACAATGCCGGCATGCGCAACTACAAACGCGAATGGTGGCACTATTTCCTGAAGAAAAAAAAGAATCTCATTCGCTACGATTTTCCTCTTTGCGATACCCTCACCACCACTTCCAGACCATGAAAAAGTTGCCGTTCTATTTCCTTTTTCTGCCATTCCTGCTTTTCCAATGCGCTCAGGACGAGCACATAGTAGCCCCTGGTACCATGCCAGCAGAACTCTGCTATCTGGACACCGCAGCCCCCCGGGTGAAAGTGGATTTGAAATACTGCGGATACGACAACTTTGTGGGACGGCCGATTAACGGCTACTCCAGCGGCAGACGCGCTATTCTGCGGCGAGATGCAGCCGCCGCCATCGCCTGCGTGCAGCAGAATCTGGAAAAACAGGGGCTCGGGCTGCTTATCTGGGACGCTTACCGGCCCTACCGCGCCCTGATGGATTTCTATGCGTGGTCCCAGACCAGCGACGACAGCACCCGAACTCGTTTTTATCCACGTATCACCAAACGCGAAATTTATGAACAGCAATATATAGGGCTCACCTCTGAACATTGCTGGGGTGTTGCTGTGGATGCCACGCTGATTAACCTTCGCACAGGAAAGGAACTTGATATGGGCGGGAGACACGACCTGCTGGATGCCAGCTCCGCCACAGAGTTTGCTGGGCTTACACCCCGCCAGCAGGCCAATCGGCGTATTCTGCGCGATACCATGGCTGCGGCCGGCATGCGCAACTACAGCAAGGAATGGTGGCACTACTATCTTTCTCCCCCCGGGCTCTGCCACCGCTATGACTTTCCGCTAAACGATACGTTGAAAACACCCGCAGCTAAATAATTCTTGCAATTCAAACACGAAAAGCATAGAATCGCACCATGAAGCAGCTACTCGTCTCCAGCGTCCTTCTCGTAGCATCATTGCTTACCGCATGCTCTACTCAGGAAGTAGAGGATGTCGGTACCCGCATACAAAAGGTGAGGCTTCATAACGCTCTTTCTGCCAAGAACGCGCAAATCCGGGTCTGGAAAGACACTAGCACCTATGACCAGCAAGGCTGGCATCTCCACAGCGACCAGGAAAATAGATTCACGATGCCAGAAAGTGAATTTAAAACCGCTCGTGGCCTGGTTATTGCTCACGGTTCCACCTGGCAGCGGCAGAATGCGCCTGTCTCCACCACACAGACCGACACCGCACCGGCTCAGTTTGTCGAGTTGGAATGGATGAACGCCGATGGTCAGACAATAGGAGGAATTGACTTGCTCCGGGTCAGAAAGGAATCCCAGCTGGATAATTCCGTAACCTCTGATTTTCCCTTTGTGTTACCTGATGAGATCTACGACCAATTCATGGCAATACCCACTATCAACTCAGCTCTTGAGGTTGTAAGAAAATAAAACTCTGAAGCGCGGTTCAAATCCGCGCTTTTTATTTACGTTCGCATTCTTTTTACTTGAAAAAATCTAATTTCCAGATTAGAATGCAGGGTAATGAAAATTCATTTTTGTGGAGCAGCTGAAACAACGACCGGTTCCCAGCATCTGCTGGAAGTGAACGGTAGAAAAATACTCCTCGATTGTGGTATGTACCAGGGGCACCGCGAGGACCAGATGCGCATTAACCGCGATTTCCCCTACTTTAACCCGGCAGAAATTGACTGTGTGGTGCTCTCTCATGCGCATATTGACCACTCCGGAAACCTTCCGAATCTGGTCAAGAAGGGCTATAAAGGGTTCATATACAGCACACACGCAACTCGAGACCTCTGCCAGATTATGTTGGCAGATTCGGCCCGCATCCAGGAAAGCGACTGCAAATTTCTCAACAAAATGAGTGCCCGCAAAGGCGGCAGTGGCCATGTGGCAGAAATCATCTACACCGAACAGGATGCCGAGGCATGCCTGCGCCGCTTCATCAATATAGGCTACGAAATAGCCTTTCCGATTCTCCCCGGAGTCACCCTCACGTTCTACGATGCCGGCCACATTCTGGGCGCCTCCCAGATTGTGCTCGATATTGACGATGAGGACGATGGGAAGCACAAACGACTGCTCTTCTCCGGCGATGTAGGCCGCGGCAATAACGAACTGTTACGCGACCCGGTACCGGTTCCGGATGTTGACATCATGCTCATGGAATGCACCTACGGCGGGCGTCACCACGAAGCCCCCAGCCGTGATGATGAAACCTTCTGCCGCACCATACGCGAGGCACTCAAGCGCGGAGGCAATGTCTACATTCCCTCCTTTGCCGTAGAGCGCACCCAGCAGTTGCTCTACCTGCTGAACCGAGCCTATAAAGATGGGCGCCTGCCCAATTATCAGGTATATGTAGATAGCCCCATGGCTGTAAGCGCCACAGAAATTTTCCGCATTCACCCGGAGTGTTTCAACAAGGAGGTGTACGATTTCCTCTTTGCCGAGCGGGATCCCTTCCAATTCGAACAGTTACACATGGTACGCAGCATCTCCGAATCGCAGAGGCTCAATAACCTGCGCGAGAATGCCATTATTATATCCGCATCCGGCATGTGCGAAGCCGGGCGCATTCTTCACCACCTCAAAAACGGAATAGGACGTCCGAATAACACCGTACTCTTTGTGGGGTACTGCGCTGCCAACACGCTGGGACGCCGCATTCTCAATGGCGCATTAGAGGTTCGGATTCTCGGTGATCTTTACCCGGTGCGGGCCCGCATTGAGTCGCTGGACTCATTCTCTGGCCACGCCGACCACAACGAATTGCTGCAATACTTCCGCGCTACTGGCGGCAGGAAATCGAAAGTGTATCTGGTGCATGGCGAAAAGGAATGTTCTGCAGCCATGAGCAAGGCTCTGCAGGTCTTCCATGACGGAGAAATCCACATTGCCCGACTGGACACCAGTGTCACTTGCTAGTGCGCCCCGCCAGGCACTTTCTGAAATGGGTGATACATGTCATATGTATCACCTTTTTCTGTTTTCCTGCTGACAAATGATAAGCTTTCGTGTATAATACGCGCGCACGCTATGGCTTTCACACACTTACACGTTCACACCGAATACTCTCTGCTCGACGGCATGATCCACACCAAGGATCTGATTAAGAAATGCGTGGAGCTGGGAATGAATTCGGTAGCCATTACTGACCACGGCAACGTGTTTGCCGCCATTGAATTCATGGTGAATGTGAAAAAGCACAACAAAGGAGTGCTGGAGTGGAACAAGGAACATCCGGATGAAAAAAAGCCGGTGTTCAAGCCCATTCTGGGCTGCGAGGTGTATGTAGCCCCCACCCCGCTGGATGTGAAGAAGCAGATTCCTGGCCGCAACAAGTATTGCCACCTGGTATTGCTCTGCGAAAACAACATCGGCTGGGAAAATCTCATTAAAATTGTCTCTCGCGGTCACTTGGACGGTTTCTACTACAAACCGCGCATTGACTACGCAACACTGCGAGAGTTCAGCAAAGGACTCATCTGCCTGACCGGCTGTCTTGCAGGTCCCATGCAGGAATGGCTGCTGCGAGACGAACCGGAAAAGGCCGAGCAGGTGCTGCTGGACCTGGTAGACATCTTTGGCAAGGATAACGTATTTGTGGAACTGCAAGACCACGAAATTGAGGAAGAACGGCGCGTAATTCCCGACCTCGTGCGCCTTGCCCGCAAGCACAATGTGCCGCTGGTGGTCACAAATGATGCCCACTTCCTGAATGCAGATGACCACGATGCGCACGATATTCTCATCTGCGTGGGTACAGGCAACAAACGCATGGATTCCAAGCGCATGCGCTACCCCAAAAGCGTTTACTTCAAGAGCGAGGAGGAAATGCGCCAGCTCTTCCCGGAATACCCGGATGCCTATGAGAACACCAACGTAATTGCCGAGCGCTGCAACACCTCCATCAAGCTTGACTCCACCTCCACCGAGCGTTACCCGGAATTCGCCCCGGAGGACGGCTCCACCCGCGAGGAATACCTGCGCAAAATCTGCTACAAAGGCCTGGCTGAGCGCTATGGCAAGGAACGCGCAGAAAACGACCAGGAACTGCGTGCGCGCCTCGACTACGAGTTGGGCATCATCAACCAGCTGCGCTTCCCCAGCTACTTCCTGATTACTGCGGACTTCATCAACTGGGCAAAAGACCACGATATTCCGGTAGGCCCGGGCCGTGGATCGGCAGCAGGGTCTCTGGTGGCCTATGTGATGAAAATCACCAATATTGATCCCTACGCCTTCAACCTCATTTTCGAGCGATTCCTGAATCCGGAACGCGTGAGTCCGCCGGATATTGATATCGACTTCTGCCAGACGCGCCGCCCGGAGGTAATTGACTATGTACGCCATAAATATGGCGAACGAGCTGTGACCCACATCATCACCTACGGCACCATGGGCGCTAAATCGGTGATTAAGGACGTAGCCCGTGTGCTGGACATGAGTTACAGCGATAGTGATAAGATTGCCAAGCTCATTGAAAGCGGCCCCGGCGTGACCCTGGATAAGAGCTATGCCGCCAGCGAGGATCTGCGCAACCTGCTGGAGCAGGATGACACCTACCGCGAAATCTGGAACTACGCCAAGAAGCTGGAAGGAACCGTGCGCAACGTAGGCATGCACGCAGCAGGCGTGGTGATTGGTGACCGCCCGCTGGATGAATATGTGGCCCTGACCCGAGATGACCTGAGCAACCCGCATGGCGAAGTAGTGGCGCAGTGCGACATGGGCGCCATTTACAACGCCGGCTTGCTGAAGATGGACTTCCTGGGGCTCAAGACACTCACCGTGATGAAGGACGCGGAAACCTATGTGCGCTGGCGCGACCCCAATTTCCGCTACGATGCGGTGGATATCACCGATAAGAAAACCTTTGAGCTGCTGAACCGGGGCGATACCATGGGCGTGTTCCAGTTGGAATCGGGCGGCATGGTTGACACCTGCCGACGCTATGGCATCGACAACATTGAAGACATCATCGCCCTGCTCGCCCTCTACCGACCGGGCGCCATGCAGTTCATGGACGACATGATTGCCGTAAAGAAAGGGCTCAAGCAGGCAGAATACGAACACCCGCTGCTGGAGACCGTTTCCGGCCTCACCTATGGTGTTATGATTTACCAGGAACAGGTGCAGGCCGCTGCCAAGCTGCTGGCAGGTTATACCCTGGGTGGTGCAGACTTGCTGCGCCGAGCCATGGGTCACAAGGATATGCAGGAAATGGCAGAGCAACGCCGTCGTTTCGTGAAAGGCTGCTGGGATGTCAACCAGATTGACGAAAAGACAGCCAATGCCATTTTCGACAAGATTCAGAAGTTCGCAGGCTATGGGTTCAACAAATCTCACTCTGCCTGCTACGGCCATATCTCCTACTGGACCGCCTATCTGAAAGCTCACTACCCGGTGGAATTTCTCTGCGGCCTCATGACCAACGAGGCCACCAATGAAAAGATTGGTGTATTCATTCAGGAGGCTATCCGCATGGGTATTGAGGTACTGGGACCCTGTGTGAACCACAGTGAAGTGAAATTCCAGCCCGAGACACTGCCGAACGGCAAACTGGCCGTCCGCTTCGGGCTAGCCTCCGTCAAGAGCATGAGCTCGGAAACCGTCCGAGTCATTGTGGATGAGCGGAAGAAAAACGGTCCATACAAGAGCCTGGAGGATTTCTGCTACCGCATTCCCCCGCAGAACGTGCGCCGCAACCAGATTGAAGTACTGGTGCAATGCGGTGCATTTGACTGGATGCACGTGTGCCGAGCCCAGATTTTCGAAAGTATAGAGCAGTGCATCAACGGCGCCAGCAGCGTGCATAAAGACGCAGAAGCTGGACAAATGGCGCTATTCGACATGATGGGCACAACCTCAGCCCCCGAGAAAAGCGCCATTATTCAGGAATGGCCGAAGGAGAAGCGACTGGACGATGAAAAGTTCCTCACCGGAGCCTACTTCACCGGCAACCCGCTGGACAGCATGCGCGGCATCATCGACTCGCCCAAATTCCTGCCTATCGGTACCCTGCCCGATCTCACAGCCGAAGAAATCCGCGGTTCGCAGGATATGGCGGGCATGCTGCGCGCTGTCACCATCAAGATGAGCAAGAGCGGGCAGAAGTTCGCCATCATCACCGTAGAAGATTTCACCGGCAGCACCGAAGCCCTGCTCTGGGGCAAAGCTTTTACCGATGCCATGGAACAGGAAGGCCTGCTGACCGAGGGTAACTTCGTGCAGTTCCGGGCCCGCATCTCGGAGGATGAGAAAACCGGCGGTAAAAAAGTATCGGCCAACGGGGTTGAGCAGATTGGCTCCGGCACCAAACGCCGCGGTGGCAAGTCCAAGTTCTACGAAATCACACTCAATACCTCGCGCCACAACGCCGGAGACCTGGAACTGATTAAGGAAATTCTGCTCAAGTACCCGGGCAAGATGCCCGTACACATGACATTCCGCAACACCCTGGGTAATCGCGTCAGCATAGAACTGGGAGAGCGCTATTGCGTAGCGCCCTGCACTCGCATGAATGAAGAACTTTCTCTGTACTCGTAAAATACCCACCATGAAGCGAACGCAAAACGTCATACTACCGCTGGTGGCTGTTTTCGGACTTCTGGCGGGGGGGCTGTACTCACAGTTTTCGCACAACAAGGACAAAGAACCTCTCCCCCCGGGACTAGTTCCTTACACCATACCCGAGGGCGGCATCGTTACCGATGTCTTCAGCCTGAAATTATTTCAACAGGTGCTGCAGGAGCAAAAAGAGAATGTGCTTGCAGCACCCCGAGCCCTCAGCGAGCTGCTGTATGCTTTTACTCCATTGGCAGGAGGCCATACAAGAGAGGAATTAAATTCACTGAAGCTATATGACAAGCCAGAATCATACCAATCAGCAGCTATCCATGATTATCTGATTGCGGTAGACATTAATGTGCCACGTAAGGATGAGGCAGGCAGAGTTGTATCCATTCCTTTTTCAGAAAACACCCCACTAGCACTGAGCATCTTCAATGGGGCTCTGGCTCAAAGTTCGCCTAGCAGTAATGCTCAATTTGCAACAAGTACCATGGTAACCCCCCGCACTCGTCTGCTGGCCGGAGCCGTTGCTTATGGGAAATGCACATGGGAAATTCCCTTTCTGAAAGCAGATACCCGCATGGCTGAATTTGACAGCAGGTCCGGCGCTATGCCCAATCATCCACAAATGCGAAGCCGTGGGGCATACCGCATGGCAAAAGCGGAGGATGGCGCATGGAAAGCCGTTCTCCTGCCCATCAAGGACACCAATCAGGCTCTTATCGGCATTCTGCCTGCAGGGGATGCTCGTGAGTTTGCCGCTGCTCTGACTCCGGAACAACTCAGCAACATACGCCAGGCTCTGGTAACTGCCCAGCCCGAGGATACGTTGGTCGAGTTTCCGAGGCTGGAGCTTGAAGTGCGTCCCTACGATATGCGCTATACCTTGCGCAAGCTTGGTCTTAATTCTGCTTTTGATACAGAAAGGGCTGATTTTTCGGGAATAAGTGACCATCATCTCCACCTGGGAGCCCTGATTCACGCCTCCGGGATATGGATTATTGAATCACAAGCTAAGGCTCAACCCACCAGAGAATTGGAGCTCGCCCGCAACACCATCAGCTTTTCCCGCCCCTTTATCTGGTTCATCGCTGGTCTTACAGCCGATACTCCATTTGAATTTATCGGTCTTGTGGAGGAAATGTAAACCACACCAAAGAAAAGCGGCAGATGTTTAATCTGCCGCTCTCATGTTGTGAATTAAACTCTGGCCCTCTTACCCCTGCTGCGTAGCCTTGCGCGCAGCTTTCTCTGCGGCCTTGGCAGCCTTGGCGGCCATCTTTTCCTTTTCCTCGGCAGAAAGAATACGCGGGAACACCGGACTGGGGGCCTGCACCGTGTGGCCATTCCCGACCAATCCCCAGGCCATGTTCTGCGGAGTGAGGCCGACTACATCAAGCTGCAGCTGGGAAAGGATGCGGGCAGAAGCCTCCGGCAGCACGCAGCTCAGCAGGAAACCGACCTGAGCACAGCATTCCAGCAAATGCGCCAGTACCCGCTGCAGCTCAGGCAATTTGCTTTCATCCTTGGCCAGAGCCCAGGGCTGATTCTGCTCGATGTAGCTGTTACACAGCCCCACATGGGCATTCAAAGCGGCCAGTGCATCAGCCGTATTATAGCCATTCATGCAGTCGGCAAACTTAGCCACCGTGGCAGCCATGCTCTCGCGCAGCGCAGAGGAGAGTTCATCATCCCCCTCGGCCAGAGTGACCACACCACCGCAGTAGCGCACGCACATATTGAGCGAGCGGTTGCAGAGATTGCCGATATCGTTGGCCAGTTCTGTATTGTAAATCATCTTCATGCGCTCCGGGTCGAAATCGCTGTCGTAGCCGGTCTTGGTATCACGCACCAGGTAATAGCGGACAGCCTCGGCGCCGAACGCATCGCACAAATCGTTGGGGTCTACAATGTTGCCCAGAGATTTGGACATCTTCTCTCCCTTGATATTGAGCCAGCCATGAACCAGCAGCGCCGGCATCTGGTCATCGGCAAAGCCCATGGCATGCAGCATGCACAGCCAGTAAATACCGTGCGCCGGCACCAGAATATCCTTGCCTATCACCTCGCAGGCTGCGGGCCAGAGCTTGTTGAAATCGGGCAGACCGGCACCCTCTGCGGCCTTGTAACCAGCAAAGGAAATATAGTTCACCAGAGCATCAAACCACACATAGGTCACGAAATCCGGGTCAAACGGCAGCGGGATACCCCAGGAGAGGCGGTCCTTCGGGCGGGAAATACACAGGTCTACCCCAGCGGCGCGCTCAATAGCGTTCAGCAAATCCTGGCGACGGAACTCAGGGGTAACCACCGAGGGGTGATTGGTCACATATTCCTTGAGCCACTCCACCTGCTGACTGAGGTTAAAGTACCAGTTTTCTTCCTCAAGCTCCACAACCTCACCCCATTCCGGGCCGAACTCTCCCTGTTCATTGCGCTCCTTATCGGTAAGGAACTGTTCCTGACGGATAGAATAGAACCCCTTATATCCCTTCTTGTAAAGGCAACCCTTTTCCTTGAGATCGCTCAAAATAGACTGCACGCAAGCCTTGTGGCGGGCATCAGTGGTAGCTGCCCAGCCATCGTACTGGATGCCCAGTCGCTCCCACAGAGCAATGAACTTCTGCGTGACCATATCGGCATATTCCTGGGGCTGCATACCCGCAGCTTCAGCCTTCTGCTGCACTTTCTGGCCATGCTGGTCCACACCCGTCAGGAAGAAAACATCTTCACCACACATTCGGTGCCAGCGAGCCAGAACATCTGCCAGAACCTTCTCATACGCATGCCCGATGTGGGGTGCGCCGTTTGTGTAGTCAATTGCTGTCGTAATGTAGAACATAGCGCGCCGATTCTACCACGCCCGCCACACCTAATCAAGTGCAATCTGGTGCATAAACATGCACGATTTCATCCTTTACATTCGCACGTAAGAGGTCTATCATTGCCCGCATGAGCCACACTAAGGTATCTGACAATATGGAAGCGCTTATCAAATTGGCGCTCGATGAAGATTTCGGCGATGGAGACGTAACCTCCCTCTACTTTGTACCCGCAGAACTGCAGGCCCGCGCACTGCTGCGGCCCCGCACTCAGGGCGTACTTTCCGGTGTTGAAGTGGCCCGTGCCGTATTCAAGGCAGTAGACCCCACACTGAAAGTGGAAGTATACCTGAACGATGGAGATGAAGTTTCCCCTGGTGCTGTAGTGATGATGATTGAAGGCAAGGCTCAGTCTATTCTGGGGGCAGAGCGCACGGCACTCAACTTCATTCAGCGCCTTTCCGGCGTAGCCAGCATGACCCACAAGTATGTGAAAGCCATAGCTCACACTGATTGCAAGCTGCTGGACACCCGCAAAACCACCCCTGGCTACCGCCTGCTGGAAAAGGCAGCCGTGGTACATGGTGGCGGCAACAACCACCGTCTGGGGCTCTATGACCGAGCCATGGTAAAAGACAACCACCTCATGACCGATGGTAACACTGACCACCTTCAGACCTGCATCAACAAGCTCAAAGCCGAGCGCCCCGGCGTAGAAGTTCAGCTCGAAGCCGATAACCTGCAGCAAGTGGAAGCATTCCTGAAACTGGAGGGAGTGGACTACATTCTGCTGGATAACATGAGCAACGAAGATATGCGCAAAGCTGTAGAAATGCGAGGCCAGAATTGCAAACCATATTTCGAGGCCTCCGGCGGCCTTACCCTGGCCACAGCCCCCGCTGCTGCGGAAACAGGTGTAGATTTCATGAGCTTCGGATGTCTCACTCACTCGGTTCCCTCGCTCGACCTCGGGCTGGATTTCACCGTTGAGCGCTGAGTACCCCACCTCATGCTTACCCCACAGGAGGCTCTTGTTACTCTCAACCTCATACCTGGTCTCGGGTCCATGAGGATTCAGGCACTACTGGAATTTTTCGGTAGTGCCGAACTTGTACTCCATGCCCCGGAACACATGCTGGCTCAAGTTCCTCGCGTGGGCACAAAAATTGCCGCAGCCATTGCTGACTGGCGCAACTGCACCAACGTTCGAGCCGAGCTTGAATGTGCTGCCGAGCGGGGCGTACGTGTTGTAACCATCATAGATGAGGAATACCCGCAATTTCTGCGTCGCATGAGCGACCCTCCAGTAGTGCTTTATGTGCGAGGAAACTGGCTCGCAAGCGATAGTGAGCAGAGTGTCGCCATTGTCGGCACCCGCCAGGCAACCCCATATGGCGCTACCACTGCCCGCAAATTCGCCAGAGAGCTGGCAAACATGGGCTGCACCATTATTTCCGGTCTGGCTCGCGGCATCGACACCGCCGCTCACTGGGGGGCTCTGGATGCAGGGGGGCGAACAATCGCTGTATTAGGCTTCGGTCTCGCCAATATGTACCCGGAAGAAAATGACCAACTGGCAGATATCATTTGCTCTGGGCACGGTGCGGTCGTGAGCGAATTTCCCATGTATATGCGCCCGAGCCGGACTACATTCCCCCAACGGAACCGCATTGTGGCAGCGTGGAGTCGCGCAACTCTGGTGGTTGAAGCGCCTCAGCGCAGCGGCTCTCTGCACACAGCCAGCATGGCCACAGAGGAATACGGCAACAGCGTCTTTGCAGTACCCGGGCTGGCACACAGCCAGGCTTCCAGCGGATGCCACGCCCTCATTCGCGACGGTGCGACCCTCTGCACCTGCGCGGCTGAACTGATGGCAGACATGGGGTGGACCCAGCAACCTCAACAAATGGAGTTATTTGCAGAACAACGACCACAGTCGGCATCTCCCAATCCTGTTCGAGAGTCCCTTCCTGCGGAAGATGCGGATGAAATACTCCAGGTGCTGAGTGCAGGACACGACACGCTGGATGCGCTCTGTGCAGCCCTGGGCCAGGGGGCACACAGCATTACCCCCCAGTTAATGCGACTGCAAATAGAACGGCGTATCATCCCTTTGCCAGGGGGGAGATTTGCGCGCCCCTAGTGAACGCAATTTAGACTTGCAAATTACCAGCTGTTGACCTAGACTCTGCCGACATGCGTTTTCTTGCCGCCATACTGACGATTTGCACGCTGATTCAACTGCCGGTCGAAGGTTCGTACACGATGCCATTCCGACAGAACCAGCCCTGCGCTGGGCAACGGTCGGCTCCCATTCCCCAGGCTGCCAGACGCATTCGCCGGGCTCACAGCAGCGGGTTGAATCCAGCTCGCCCACTTCCTGTTCCCACCAAGGCAGCCCCGCGCCCAGATTGTGCAGCAGTTTGCGTGATTGACCCGTATAACGGTAATATCCTCTATGGTTTCAATGCCAATCAGCGGCGGCAGGTCGCCAGCACCCAGAAAATCATCACGGCACTTTGCGTGTGCGATGCCGGAAATCTGGATAAGAAAGTAACCATCCTAAGCTCAGACCACAAGGTAGCGCGCATTCGTCTGGACCTGCGCAATGGCGACCAGTACACACGCCGGGAATTACTGCAAGCTATGCTCACCGGCAGTTTCAATGATGTTGCAGTCTCGCTGGCCCGTGACTGCGGTGGAACAGTAGAAAATTTTGTTGCAACCATGAATGCGCGAGCACGCCGCATGGGCATGCAGAACTCCCACTTTAAAAACCCGAACGGCTTACCAGCTGAGCAATACTCCACTGCATATGATATGGCGCGGGCGGCCTGCTACGCCTACAACAACCGCACCATACGCAGCATGATCAACGTTCCAGCCTATGAACTTCGGCTCAACAATGGCAAAATGCGCACCATTCGCACCACTAACAGGCTGCTCGTCAGCCATCCCTGGGTTCAGGGCATGAAAACAGGCTACACAAACCTAGCGGGAAAATGCCTGATTTCCTGTGCCGCCAGCAATGGTCGGGCCGTCATCGTTGTTGTACTCGGCAGCACGAACAGAAAAATCTGGGGAGAATCGCTCAAATACCTGCGCTGGGCTCTTGATGGCGTATAATTATGCCTGACATTGTACTCTAAAAAAGCCGTTTTTCCTTTTCTTGGCGTAAATTTTTCGCTATAATGCACCCTGTACAGAGCCATGGCTGGCAGCACAAACAGGAAACGCACCAAAAAACGCGCAGAGGAGGAATCTTCACTGTGGGGATTCTTGTTTGACAAGAACACCCAGAAGGAAGATATAACCAAGCGAGCATTCTTTGCTCAGCCAGGAGAGGAAGAAACCGAAGACACACTGGAGGAGCGCAGGAGCATATTGCAGGAAATATGGAGGCGTTTCAATTTCTGGAGCTTGCTGGCCTCCGTTGTATTTCTGGCATTTACCACGATGCTCATCTGCACTCTGGTCAGCATGTGGACTCCGCAGAACATGCGCAACATCGCAGGATATGCAGACCATGGCAGCTCGCGTGACCTGCTCGCCTTGCTCAGCAATGCGAATGGTCAGGAAATAAGTTTTACAGAGGCAGAACTCAACCGTTTCCTGCGAGACACCTGCCGCATACGCCAGACAGGCATATTCTCCATCATCACCCATGGAGATGGCATAGCGGTGCGTATTCACAATGGATATGCAGAACTGATTATCGACCGACTCATTGGAGCAAACATTCACCAGACAACATCGATTAATCTCACCTTCCACCAGGAAATCAAGCATGGGCATCCGGAACTCAGGATAGAATTCAAGGGCTCCGATATGTTGTATGGAAATCTGCCCAAGGGGGGAAGTATCGGGCATATGGGAATACCGGAGCGACACATCAGCATGCTGGTACCGGCGCTCAATTCGCTACTTAACTGTTACCCGGAAATTCTCACCATTATTGAGGAACATGGATATTGTCCTTATTTCACGGAAGGGCAAAATGGTGTTGAAAGCAGGGTCACACTGATACCTCATCGAGCTTCATAACAAATTAACAAAAAAATCTAAATCATGACCAAATCCCGCTTACTCATTGCGTGTATTGCCGTTCTTACCACGGTCTCGCTCAGTTCGTGCATTTTCCAACAGGTTGCAGATAAATTCATACGAGACGAATATCCGGGAGAGAGGCCCCCCCATGTCATTGCAGATGCGGGCGGCAAGCCAGTCCAGGAAAACTGGATTGATGCAAACCCCTATGACCTCCCCCCCTCTGGTCATCTTCATGGTCGCATCGAATATGCGAGTGACGGCCTGCCCTATGCGCTTCCCTGCGAATTCTCCAATATCCTCGTGTCCCCCTATGAACCATACTACCAGCTCGACTACAGCAAGAGCTCGGTAGGAGACAAAGTCTGGGACCCCTACACACGCAAGCCTTTCTATGTGCCGCGTTTCATGACAATCAATTAATTTTCACCTATCGCCATGGCCAGGAAGCCCCCCAGGAAAGCAACTGTATTTGACAAGCTAGTCTACGTCATCATACGCATGCTATTCGGAGTTTTACGTGTGGTGGACATCCGCATAGTTGCGTTGTTAGGTCGAGCAATCGGGTATCTGGTATGGGCTGCATTCCCCAGCAGACGAGCCATTGTTGCAAGGAATCTGCGCATTGCAATTAACCCGATGTTGCGCGGGAATGAGCTGAGTAAACTTGTACGCCAGAATATAGTCCGGACCTGCGAAAACATGGTATGCACGTTCAAAACAGGGCTGCTCACGGACAAGGAACTCTCACGCGCTCTTATCTTCACCGGTAAAGAGAATATGCAGGGCGATTCCAAGGAACAAGTATGCCACATCTGCTGTATTCCGCATGCCGGCAACTGGGAAATGATGGCGCGGCTTCGCCCTCTGTTCCCGGAACAAAACAGATATGGGTCTCTCTATCGCCGCCTGGACAACCCTGCGCTCGAGCGAGCAGTATACGACATCCGCACGCGCTACGGCTGTGAGATGTTCAACATCAAGAATGGGCTCAAGGATATATTCCGTCTTGCCAAAGATGGCGGCATGCTCGGCGTTCTTAGTGATCAGTTTACCCAACAGGGGATATTCCTTCCCTATTTTGGTAAAGTAACAGGCACCACCCCCCTTCCGACGCTTATATACAAGCGCCGCAAGGAAAATGTACACATGCATGTAGTTGCCAGCCGAACAATCGGGCTCGGCCGCTGGGAAGCAGACTTCCGGCAGGAGGTGGATATTCCAGATGCTTCAGCCAGCAATGCAGTCATCACGATGGCCATGAACCAGGCACTGGAGAAGGTTCAAAAGCAGAGCATACTGGATGGATTCTGGATGCACCACCGATGGAAACCCACCGTGCGATTTGCCCCGGATGTCTGTGAGGAGAATAACGAGCTTATCCGCCAGTATGCTCGTTTACCATTCCGCATGCTCATCTGTGTACCAGAGCAGTTTGAGGAAGCTACATTGGTCATCCCCATGATGCGAAGGCTGCAGGCATGCCGTCCGGATATGCAACTGACCGTTATTGCCCCCTGTGAGCAAAAGGCCTTCTGGAAAACTCAGCCGTATATTACTTACGTTGTGACAACGGACGAGCAGCAAAGCCCAGCAGAGCAGCTCAACGCAGATGAGATATACAAGGATGGTCCCTTTGATGCTCTCTTCATGCTGAGTGAAAATGCCCGAGTACTCAAAAACCTGCAATCGCTTATGCCCATTATGCTAAGCGGTATGGCATCTAATCCTCTGACAAAGAAGACAAAATTCCACATGAAGCACGTTGTGCCCGTTGGGCAGGCACCATCGCACAAAGCCGAGGAATACCATAGTCTGGTGGACATGCATGTCTACACAAATCGTCTACCCTATGCCGACGCCACATTGGGTAACCAAGACGCCACGGGGGTATTTATCGCCCCCTTCTCAACCTTGGGCAAAGCAGATTCATGGGAAGCAGAAAAATGGAAGGAACTTGTAGAAAGACTTCCCGAAAAGCCCACCCTCATTGCTCTGGAATCAGACCGGGAAGCGGCTGAAACAATGGCTTCGGAATTGGAAATTACCACAGCTATTGTGCGTCCGGAAACAGTTGCCTCCGTCTTGGGTGAAAAGTGCAAAATGTACGCAGTTGACGGATTGCTGCCCCAGTTGGCATCGTTAGCAGGCTGCCGCTGCCATGTGCTGATGAATACCCGACTCGCCGCTGTATACTCCACTCTTGGGACCGGGAACCGCTCATTGAGCAACCATACGCCCTGCCATCCGTGTTACCAGAAGAGCTGCGACCAAGCTACCCCCTGCTCCTCGGGAATCAGCGTGGATGAAATGCTGGGCTGACCGTTTTTTACCAGATAACAGTTAATCAAAATATAGCAGCGCTGGGTACCAGCGCTGCTTAACTTTCATCAGGCGCCAGCATGAACATGAGGCGATCTACCCCATAGCGGGAAACCTCTGTCCAGAGTGTTTTTTCCATAGCCGCCACACGAGCGGCCCGCTCCTCCGGCTCCAGACTTTCCACCGTCTCCTGGCCATAATATTCAACGAGAGCTCTGGTCGCCAGGCGAGTTACCAATTCTTCCCAGAATGAACTATCGCGGTATTCATCGAGCACATCGGAATAAAACGCGTTTTCCACATATGGACGCTTGAAAAACCAGTATCCACAATCCGGATTCAGCTCCATATCCCGCGCAAGGCCCGGCACAGAACGCCCCGCCTTAATCAACTCTATGAGCAACTTCTGCCATGCATCGGCCCGAGGGTTGCGCCCCTCAGGCATAGCCTGCCCCAACACAGTAAGAGCCATGGCGCACACCTCTGCCAGGTCGCGCATCTCCGGTTCCGACAGCTCTATTGTAACCTTACCCATGCTTCTGGTTTATTCCAGTCCCAGCTGCATGCGGGCTTCCTCGGTCATCATGCCCTGATTCCACGGCGGGTCCCACACAAATTCAACATCTACGCTCTTTACACCCTCCAGAGCAGCAATCCCCATTTCGGCCTCAGCCATGAGATGAGGTCCCATGCCACAGCCCGGGGCGGTCAGCGTCATCTGCACACTTACATGGGAACCACCTTCCATCTGCGGTATAAGTTCCACACCATAAATCAGGCCGAGATTCACAATATCCACCGGAATTTCCGGGTCGTAGATATTACTGAGCACCTTCCAGACGCGTTCTTCGAGAGTCAGATTTTCATCGCTCTCCTGCACTGCCTGGGAAGCGGCAATAATACCGGCTCGCGCAGCCTCCTCGCGAGAAATCCGGACAAGCCCCACATCGGTAGCAGCGGTAATGGAATTCCCCAGCATCTGGGTAACATAAATGCGAGACCCCTCCGGCAACAATACGGCATTTCCTGCTGGAATCTGAATGGCAGCTGTTTCTGCCTCGGTAATCACTTCCTGGTTCAACATGTGCGGCGGAGATTATGCCATAATTCCCACCGCTTACAAGGCAAATTTATCCCGCTGTCTCAAAAAAGGAATCAGGCCAGCCCGGCCAAGGCGCAGAGCACCTGCCACAAATCAGCAAATGCAGCCCCGATTTCCTGCGCAGCATTCACAAAATCCCGGGCATAGCCGCCAAAGGTCAGCACGCCGAAACAGCGCAGCATCAGCAGCAAGGCAATCACATTGGCGAGCATGATAATCATGAAGGAAAGCACCACGCCGTTTTCCAGCAAATCCGGTTGCTCGCGAGGAATCACCCACAGCGTCCAGTAGACATGGAAGCCCCACCAGAAACCAAAACCAGCATAAAACCACGGCAGGTACGCCTCAAAGGGATATATCCAGTTTGCAACAAAAAGCACTCCCAGCCAGAGCAGCATCCACAGCGGCACAAAATACGGCGCGAGCGATACAAACAGGTTATCCGTATCGGTATCCACGTAGCCGCCATCCACATCCACACTCAGCGACTGCACCTTGCCAAAGCAAAGCATGGCCGCCAGTGCATGAGTCAACTCATGCCCCAGAACATATGCGAACATCAGCATCGGGTCGATGAGACGAAAATACTTAACCGAGACAAACACCAGCACCCCCAGCACACTGAACCAGACAGGTTCACTCTGCCAGAAACTCAACTCACTCACCATGGGGGCAGCATGATATAGCTGCTGCATGAGCGCATACATCATCACCACCGACAAAGGCAGAAGCACACACAGCCCGATAAGCAACCGCACCACGCGTTTCACCCCATGCACCGGTTGCCAGTCATCTACTGCATCGTACACCGGTTCGAGATCCTGCCAATAGGCAGCCTGAACCCTCAGGCGGCGAATCACCCCCAGTTTCTTGGGGCGCAGGTGCTCCACCTCATGAGGTTTATCCACCGGCACGCGCCAGTCTCCGAACTCCGGCATCGGTATTCGGTGGTGAGAACGGCGGGAACTCTGGCGGCGAGGCTTCATGAACAGTCTGCAGCGGGGCGTATATCCTGAATCGAAATGGAAAGAGACACGCGACCTCGCCACACATTGCGATCTATGGTGTAAGCAATATCCCAGGGCGGATCCGGCAAATGTTTTGTTCCACCATTAAAATACATGGCATCGAATTCGCAGGCGCCTTGGCGAAGCCCCAGGCGCAGGTGATTCCCCTGCAAATGCCGGGGCGCGTCCGTGAGCATCACATTACGGCTCATGAACACCGGCTGCGGATTTGAATTACCAAAGGGCTCCAGCAGTTCATAACTATCCAGCAGATCCAGCGTCAGCTCCGGGAAAAAAACCTCGGCGTCGATGTTGAGCACCGGCATCAGTCTTGCCGGGTCCACATTATCGCGGACAAACGCGTCAAAGCGCTCGCGGAAAGCATCTATCTTATCCTCGTGAATCACCAGGCCGGCGGCCATATCGTGTCCACCGCCGGAAATCAGCGTATCGGCGCATTCATGAATAGCCTGCACAAGCGACACACCGGGAATAGAACGGCCACTACCTTTACCTATGCCGTTTTCATCAAGAGAAATCACAAAGGTAGGCTTATGGTAACGCCGCATCAGCAACGAGGCCACAATTCCAACCACGCCAGGATGCCACGTGCGAGAGCCCAGCACAATCACATGGTCACGCTCCGGGTGGAAAGTGCGGGCCAGCATTTCCATGGCCTCATGCCGGATTTTCTCTTCCTCCTGCTGGCGGGCCCGGTTGTGCGTTTCCAGGCGTTCTGCCAGCTCAAGCGCCAGGGCAGAATCGCGGGTCATCAGCAGGTTTAGAGCATCCAGCGGGCTATCCATGCGTCCGGCGGCATTCAACCGAGGCCCGAGACGAAACGAAATATGGCTTGCACTTGGGCGGCGATTCAGATTCGTGACTCGGTTAAGCGCCTGAATGCCAATGTTGCCGCCACTTTCCATCACCCGCAGGCCATGGCGCGTAAGCAAGCGGTTTTCCTCCACCAGAGGCACAATATCGGCCACCGTGGCAATGGCCACTACATCCAGGTACTGTTTTAAATCAAACTGGGGCAAACGGCGCTGCTTGAGCATGGCATGCGCCAGCTTGAACACCACACCTGCGCTGCACAGGTAGGTAAACGGGCTTTTCTCCTCCAGCTTTGCATTCACCACAGCCACCGCAGGAGGGCGACCCTGAGTGCTGGCTTCGTGGTGGTCCAGAATCACCACATCCACCCCCTGCTCCTGCAGCCATGCGACCTCCTCTACCGAGGATGTACCACAATCCACCGCAATCAACAAGCCCGGCTTGCAGCCACAAATTGCCATAGCATTCGCCATACCCTCCTCGCTCAGGCCATAGCCTTCACGCGTACGCACCGGTATAAAATAATCCGTGCGTATGCCATACGCCTGTAAAACCGCATACAACAACGTCACAGAACTCACACCGTCCACATCATAGTCGCCATAGATGCAAACGTGTTCGCCGTTGTCTGCTGCGCGGAAGATGCGCTCAACGGCTGCATCCATCTCCCGCAAAGCAAAAGGGTCTCCCAGCTCTGCTAGTTTTGGTTTCAGGAACCTTAGTGCCTTATCTCGTCCGGAAATGCCCCTCTGTGCCAGCAACTTACGCACCAGTAATGGTAGCTGCGCGTTCAGTTCCTCACCAAAATCAACACTTCCGTCCGTTGGGCGTAGTTCCCAACTGAACTTCGTACTCATGGGTCAATTCTACCATCCTCGGGCATCAGCGTCAAGCTGGAAATAACAGGTATTTCCAGCAGTGCGAGTTGTAAAATCAAATGCGACATCGGAAAGCTCCCCAAACAGTCACTAATGGTGCCCAAACTGCCCTAGCCAGGATGGGGGGGCGGGGGAAGGACGGCAATGAGTCCTTCCCCCGTATGCCGCGATGAAATAAAAAAGAGGTGCTTTTCGGTGTTGTAGGAGGCATAATACCTGTGAAACTTAACTACAAACAACACTT
>JAZNIZ010000013.1:0-47729 GCA_045577775.1 Akkermansia sp.
TCAACAACCGCTCTCGCCCTGCGGGCGCCCGGTGAACCGGGGAGCTTATCCATCGCCCGCAACAGGTCAGGGTGAAGCTCCATTTGCCAGAACACAAAACAGCCTAAGTCGTTGAGACTTAGGCTGTTTTGTATTCTGGAGTATTTTTCAATCGAACATCAGGCCTCTCGGAGAATCTCGATGAATTTAAGTTCCGATTCAAGTATAAGAATACGCTATCAGAATGTTATGCTTCTTTGTTGAGCGCGTTGTTTGTCCCTGTGGCATCGCATTGAAGAGGTCTGTTTGGACGTTTTTCGAATCGGGGTGAATTTGAGTCTCGCTTCGTGTAATATGACGATATAACTGCTGCGGGTTGCTTGACTTACGCGCTCCAAATGTTACAATATCATTGCGACCTTGAAGTGACGCTTTGTGGTATGACCATAGATGAAGTTAAGAAGCTGATAGCTAAGGATGAAACGCGCACGCTGGAGTTGAAGAAGACTACCGGCGAGCTTCATCGTGGCATGGAGACAGCTTGCGCGTTCCTGAACTCGGATGGCGGTTGGCTCTTGTTCGGTATTGCCCCAAATCTCAAGATTATCGGGCAGAATGTGACAGATGCCACTCGGCAGGAAATAGCAAACGCACTACGCAAGATTGAGCCCGCTGTTGATGTAGAGGTGGAGTACCTCGAATTGCCGGACAAACCGGATTTCTATGTGATTGCCATCTACTTTGATTCCACCAATTTCAAAAATGGTCCGTACTCTTATGACGGGCGGGCGTTCTACAAGGTGGAGAGCACCACGGCGGTTATGCCCCGCACCATGTATGAGGAGCGCCTCAAACTGAGCAATCCCCGCCGATTCAGCTGGGAGAATATGCCCAACACGGAGCTGAGGGTGGAAGATATTGACGCTGAAATGGTATTCCAGACCCTGCACGATGGCATTGGAGCTCGCCGTATTCCGGCATCCAACATGACCTTACAAACCCCGCTGCAAGTGATGCAGAAGCTGGGAGTGGCTCGCAATGATGGAGTGCTGCTGAATGCTGCCAATGCCCTGTTCGGTCTCGACCCCACCATGCACCACATCCAATGCAAGGTTCGCTTGGCTCGTTTTGAGGGTACCAACAAGCTTGTCTTCCGCGACCAGACCGTGTGTGAGGGCAACCTCTTCAAACAGTACGATGCCGTCATCGACTTCTGTCTCAAACACCTCAACCTTGCCGGGCGTATGGACAGCAAGTTCCGTCAGGACACGCTAACC
Source organism: Akkermansia sp. (assembly GCA_045577775.1). GTDB lineage: Bacteria > Verrucomicrobiota > Verrucomicrobiia > Verrucomicrobiales > Akkermansiaceae > Akkermansia. Next base: position 1,257 of record JAZNIZ010000013.1, read on the forward strand.
GTTCCCTACACCGCAATCAAGGAGGCCGCAATCAACATGCTCTGCCACCGCTCATGGAATGCAGATAACCTCACGCCCAGTCTGGCTATCTACGATGACCGCATGGTATTCCAGAATCCCGGCACATTCCCACCCGGCATGAGCTGGAAAGATTTTGTGGACGACAGCATTGGCTCCATGCCGCTCAATCCCACCATCGCTAACGTCTTCTATCGTCGTGGAACCATGGAATCCTGGGGTCGCGGTATCTCCCTCATCATGCAAAGCTGCCGTGAGCAAGGTCTCCCCGAACCTAAGATTGAGATTGTACCCAATTTCGTAAACCTTACCATTTGGTTTAAGGAACTGTTGTCAGCACAAGGCTCACCTCAAGACACCCCAAGACACCCCAAGACCCCCCAAGTCACACCCCAAGTTCACCAACTTAATCAACAGTCGGAGGTATCGGCTGTGCAAAGCAAGATTATCAAGTTCTGCCAAACACCTCGCTCAGTCGCAGAAATTGCAGAAATGCTTGGAGTTAAGGATAAGAAATGGGTAAAGGATAAATACATGAAGCCCCTCATTGGCTCGAAACTTGCACTCACTATCCCCGATAGGCCAAATAGCCGCTATCAGAAGTATCAAACCATTGAGGATAATTAAATTATAGAGGGTATCATTGGTAAATAGAAGCGAAGCTGCATTATGCGAGAAGAAGAGCAAGTCAAGACAAATTATTCCAATACTACAGGAACAGAAATTCTCTTTGGCCCTTTTATAGAACAATTAATACCTTTACTTAAGCGCCTGCCTGAAAAGATGAAAACCTTAATGAAATGGTTGAGCTTCGCTACTTCACCTAAGGTAGTTCTTTTGTTGTTATTGATTTTTATTTTGTGTATTTGGGGAAGCTATATTTTTTTAATGAAATTCAGCCCGAAGTGGTTTGTTTGGGTGATTCCCGAAAATTTTGTAAGTTCTGGAGCAGCAAGTGCTGCTAAAGATATAAATTATGCTGAACTAGGTGATAGCTATGGCTTTATCAATACACTCTTTGCCGGATTTGCAGTCATAGGTGTTGTTTTTACTCTTTGGCAACAAAGTAAAAATATTAAACTACAAGCAAAATCAATTGAGCAACAAAGCACTTCCATTCAACTTCAACAAGCCAGTATAATTGCTCAAATTAATGCTGCAAATGAACAATCGAAAGTTAATAATGCTCAAATTAAGGCTACGTGGATGCAAGATGCGATGATGCTTATTTCACACTTGTCAGGCGAAGTTCAAAAACTGTCAATTTCATATACCTGCGAAGATGGCATAACTATCAACACTAAAAGAGGAATCGAGGTTGTAAAGCTAATGTTTGAATTGTCGTGTCTTATTTGTGTGTTTAAGTTAGCTTCATCTCTTGCCAGAAAACGAGGAAATGATTCTTCTTCGTGTGATTTCTACTTTTGGGAAGTAAAAAACACGTTTAATGATTGCCTGTTTGAGCTTAAGCATTTCATGACTATTCGAAAATATGTGATAAAACGCATATTTGCATACGCTGAATTGTCCACACAGGAAAAAGAACAGTTACTATTCACGTTGCCATTAGAGGAGACAAAGGAAATTATACTTTTGCGAGCTCTTATGATTGAAACAATACCCGTGAACGCATCACAGGAATACAATGAGTTATCTGTTATAGGTATTACTGATGAATCAGTAAAAGAGAAGGCGTGTTATATTTTGGCAAAAAACACTTCAAATTGTCTTCGCGAAATTATAAGTAATGTGTTGAAAAAACAGAGAAGTTTTAACAATTATCAACCTTCTGAATTCGAGCAAATTATCATGGATATGAATGCGGCATTGCTAAATCCTGATATTTACAATGAGTTGCAGGATATTGCTAAACAACTCATTAATGAGGGGATGGAAATGTCTCTATAAAGGTGGTCGCTCAGTAGTTCTTACCAAGACCGCACAATCTTCCCAGAATAGAATTTGCCGAAGAATCATGCGTTGCAGGATATTTGCAAGGAGAAGAAATAAGTAGTTTCGCCTAAAGCGCGACATAATGATGCCGAAATTCCATTCCCGACTTGACTCATAAAGGGTAGAAGCGTATAATGTCAAAAGCATGGATTGTAAGGTATTTAGCTTCTTTTCAGGGGCTGGCTTTTTAGACTTAGGCTTTGAAAAATCTGGGTTTGACGTAGTTTTCGCAAATGAAATCTATGGCGATTTTGCATACTGCTACCGCTATGCGCGAGATCAGATGGGAATAAGGCCTCCTAAATATGGCCTTGCAAATGATGATGTTTGTGGTTATTTGTACGATAATACCAAATTGCAGACGCTAAAAAATCAAGTGGCGGCAGAGCGCGGAGGAAATTCGCTTGTGGGATTCATTGGTGGACCGCCTTGCCCTGACTTTTCGGTGGCTGGAAAAAATAAAGGAGCGGAAGGAAAACACGGCGTTCTTTCTCAAATATACGTGGATTTGATTTGCGAGGTTAAGCCGGATTTCTTTTTATTTGAAAATGTCAAAGGTCTGTGGAAAACAGCTAAGCATAGAGTTTTCTTCTACTCCATTATAGAACAGGCCATAAAAAATGGGTATTCGGTTACCTATAAGCTCGTTAATTCACTTGAATATGGAGCTCCACAAGACCGAGATAGAATTCTGGTCTTTGGTGTACTCAAAGAAAAACTTAGTGAAGTATCGCGCGAAGCACTTCATGCTTTTAATTGGGGGAAACGAAGTGGAAGTGATGCGCAGGCTATCAAAAATATGAACTGGCCTGAGATAACCACATTTGGAGTAAATAGCGGTATTCCTGAGGGGGTAGACGAAACATTGACTGTTGAATACTGGTTCCGCAAAAACGATGTAGACAATCATCCTAACGCGCATGACCATTTTCAGCCCAAAGCGGCACTTAAAAAGATGCTTACTATTGGAGAGGGCGATGTGAGTAGGAAAGCGTACAAACGTCTGCATCGGTGGAGGTATTCACCAACCGTAGCGTATGGGAATAATGAGGTTCATTGGCATCCGTACAAGCAACGACGCTTGTCTGCTGCAGAAGCGTTATCATTGCAGTCTTTGCCCAAGGAGTTCATTCTTCCTCCTGATATGACTCTTTCGTCAATGTTCAAAACTATAGGCAATGGTGTTCCCTATCTGTTGGCACATTCTGTGGCAACTGCTATAAGACAATACCTTGAACGATTTATAGGAGACAAAGCATGAGTCAGTTATCGGTGCAAGAGATTATAGCACAGGCGAGCTGTTTCATTGGTAGAAACACGCTCGTTTATCCTTCTCAAAAAGGAGTTTGCATTGTAACTCGAGTGATTTCACCCGAAGGTCCAATATATATTAAAAGGAGAGGGATTAAAGAATCAACTCCTTGGAAGAGTGTGAAGGAAGTCCCCATATCATCAACCATGATATGGAGATATGTGAATGCCCTTAAATCAGGAGCTCCCACCAACATAGACAGGGTGTTAGGAGCCAGCTATAATACTCGTTCTGCACTAGAGGCGATTGTTGCACATCTCCCCAATTTCTTTATTTGTTATCCTTCACGTATCACAGAAATAGGTTCTCAGAAAATCACCTTTGAAAAGGGGCATAAGTATATTATTTGGAAGCCAGACCAAGCGCACGCTTTCGGCAGCATAGAGACAGATACTTCAGTAAATGGATTCATCAACGAAAGTGCTGTTTCTGATATATATTTTGATGCACAAAATGTAGAGCAAGAAACTCATAAAAAAGATGAGATTCTTGACCCAAGCATTCGACGAATGCATTCGCAAATGCAGGTTCTTTTGAGCCAAACTGCTAATTGGATGAATCTCCGTTCTTGGATAGCAGTTGAAGATCATGGTATTGTTACTGGCGGTAAGAATATTCTTTCTTATCCCTATATAATAAAGGATTTATCCCAAGAAAATGGCATTAAAGGTAGCCCCGATGCCATAGATGTTGCTAAACATATTGATTGTATTTGGTTTAATGGAGGTATGCCCTTTGTCTTTGAAGTGGAACATTCAACAGGGGTTACTTCTGGACTCTGTCGAATGAATAAACTGAGAGAGCGTTCTCACATGGATACTGACTATGTAATCGTGGCTCCTGATGCGGATAGGCAAATGGTTCTTCAAAAGGCTAACTCAACGCAGTTTGAAGATATGAGGTTGTGGTATATGCCCTATTCCCATCTTATTGAAATGAGTGATTTTGCCGCTAAACATCCGTATAGAGGCAATTCGAGAGCCCGAGGAAGTTTTGCAAAAATGTTTATGGAAGAGATTAACGCATGATGTAAAGGAATAATGCGTTAGTGCTATAAATTGCACTATTTGAATTTTCTGATATACTAGCCTACATGAGCGAGAAAGATATCAATAAAAAGGCATTTGATGAAGGGACTCTCTTAAAGCTCAAAATATTCCAAGAGTGTTTTCGAGAATGGTTTCCTGTTTTTCTTTACACTCCTGGCATAGAGAGAATTTGTATTTACGATTTATTTGCAGGAAGTGGCTATGATACGGAAGGCAATCCTGGCTCTCCAATTATTTTATTGGAAGAGGCGAGAGGGAATGAATACCAGCATTGCTCAAGATTAAATCAATGCAAAAAATTAAAAGTAATGTTTGGATTTAATGAGAAGAATAAGAAAAAAGCAACTCTTCTGCGAGAAAACGTGGAGAGAAGTCAAGTTTCTTGTAAGAGCAAATGCCCGCTGAGAGTAGAGGATTGTGTAATGAGCAGGACGGCTGTTGCCAGTCAAACTTTTGATGAAATAACTCAAAGCAAACGGTTTAACGCTTTTATGCAGGATGAAAAAACAGCGAAATTTCTTCTTTTAGATCAGTATGGAATCAAGGAAATAACTGAAACCGTTTTTCTTTCGCTAATTTCTTGTCCCAAAACAGACTTTATATTTTTTATTTCTTCATCTACAATAAGAAGATTCTCTAATGAGCCTTCTATAAAAAAATATTTTGAAACCGAAAAAATAGATTTTGATAATTCTAAACCTAAGGAATGTCATCGATTAATAGCTGATTATTATCGTTCATTAATTCCGCATGATAAGGAATATTATCTCCACAGTTTTACGATTAAGAAAGACGCGAATTTCTATGGCCTGATTTTTGGTTCTTCCCATTCCCTTGGAATGGAAAAGTTTTTGAAAGTATGTTGGAAATACGACAAATATTCAGGTGATTCCAACTGCAATTTGGATGAAGACCATGATTTTGGAATATTATTCGAGGGCAGTGGAACCCGCCATAAAATTGACGCAGTCAAAAAGGAAATAAGAGAAGCTGTCTTGTCTGGTACTATTTCCTCAAACAAAGAAGGCTTGCTTTTTGCTCTGAAAAAAGGCTGTCTTCCGATTGTTTTCGTTGAAGTGATACAGGAATTGAAAAAAAACGGGGAGATTACAATATCGGGTATCTTTAATAGACAGTCGACTAAGATACATCAAGTGCCTGAATACCATATTACTCGACCATGAAAACCTCAAAGATAGAATGGACAGAGAGGACTTGGAATCCTGTTACTGGATGTACCAAAATTTCCCCTGGCTGTCAGCATTGTTATGCAGAAGTAATGGCAAATCGATTACATGCCATGGGGCAGGCGAAATACGCGAATAACTTCAAGTCTACAATGCATGAAGAAGAAGTTACTCTTCCCCTATCATGGACTCAACCGTCCCTTGTATTTGTCTGTTCAATGAGTGATTTATTTCATCCAGATGTTAGTTTTGAGTTTATTGATAAGATATTGAATGTTATGGAGATAACTCCGCATCATACCTATCAGCTACTTACTAAGAGAGCTAATAGGATGCAGGAATATTTTTCCAAACGAAAAGTACCCGATAATGTTTGGGTCGGGGTTACAATTGAATCCTCGATAACCAAACATAGAATTGATTGTTTAAATCGTATATTAGCAAGCACAAAATTTATATCGTTCGAGCCTTTGCTGGATGATATTGGAGATATAGATCTTTCCTCTATTCAATGGGTGATTGTTGGTGGCGAAAGTGGCCCAAAAGCAAGGCGCATGGAAAAAGAATGGGTTTTATCTATAAAGAAAAAAGCCAACGAAAACAATGTCCCCTTTTTCTTTAAACAATGGGGGTCATGGGGTGAAGATTCGGTAAAAAGGAGCAAAAAGGCTAACGGAAGAACATTAGACGGTAAAATATATTCTTCTATGCCCAAATAGCTCTAGAAAATTTGTTCATACATTTTCGATGGTACAGTTCCCACATAGCGAAGCCATGCAATATCGTACACATAGGTCGGGGCGAGAGGGAGCCCGCTTCCGAGAGCTTGCACGAGGACGCGACCGTTCCCTCGGTCTTCCAGCACCACATAGCTGAGAGAGCCGTCCTCGCCGGGGTCGAGCCATTCTTCCCTGATTCTGACGATATCGCCTCGCTTTATTTCTCGTTCCATCATGTCTGTTTCCTGTTGCGGTGTCATTATACCTTAATTTGTTGCTTGAGTAAACTTGAATCGCGGACATGGAACATATAGTTCCCTTTTTCAATACGTTTCCCGGAGGATGGAGGAGATTTCCTCCGGGGTATGGTCGAGCATATCGAGCGTTTTGGAGAGCACCATGCGGGTAATGCCGAAGGTGTCGCAAATGTCCGTTAAGCTACGGAACGCCCCCGAGTGTAACTTCTGCTCCAGCACGAGGGCGTTGGCCATGCGAATGGCTCGTTTTGTTGGGCGGTTGCCCATTTTCAGGGACGGCGGCTCCGGTTCGGTGAGCACGAGCCGACTCTTGGAATTGCGGCGGAGAGCTAGCTTGATGGTTTCGGTAGAGGTGGGCTGCATGGTGTTCAGGCAGAGTACTTGACGATGTTCAGTTCTTGGGCGGCGGCATTGTAGCTCACCTCCTTGTAGAGAGCTTGGAAGAGGGTTGCGAGCGCGTCATCCGGGATGTATTCCACCAGCTGCTCCACGTTGGCCAAGGCCTCGGAGATATCGCGGTGGGCGAGCTGTGGCAGACGCTCCTGCAACACGCGCATCATGGCAGGATTGCTGGCCAAGGAGGCCAGATTGGAAGCCACCGCCATCTCGATTGCCTCGGCGGGGAGATTGCGCGTAGGACAGCCCTTGTCCCGGTTGATGTGGTTCGGGCATTCGTAGTAGCGGTGGATTTGGCCGCGCGTCTTGGCGTAGGTCGGTTTCATGGGCAGCCCGCACAAGGGACAGACCAAAATGCCCCGCAAGGGGTAGACCAGCTCCGGGTGGGACTCGCGTGGCTTGCGGGCGGCCAACAGCTCAGCAAGGGCGCGTTGGGCGGCTTCCCAGTCCTTCCGGGAAACGAGTGCCTCATGCTGGCCGGGGTATTCGTTCTCGCGCAGCACGATAACACCGGAGTACAGCGGGCGTTCCACCAACTGACGGATGCGAGTAGAAGACCAGGCATTGTCCTCCACCCCCTTTCGGAGCCGGGGACGCGGAGCGTTCTCTTGGTTCAGGCGGAGAGCGAGCTCGCAGAGATCCGTGTGGGCAAGAACGCTCTCATAGATGCGGCGCACCACCTCGGCCTCGGCGGGCTCGGTGACAAGCATGCGCTGCTCTCCAAGACGGTAACCGAAAGGCGGGCGGCCACCAATCCAGAGCCCCTGAGCCGCGCGGGCGGCCGCCTTGTCCTTGATGCGGTCGCGAATCATGCAGCGTTCAAACTCAGCGAACGAAGACAGGAAATGGAGGCACAGACGCCCCATCGGCGTGCCGGAATCAAAGTTCTGCGTGACCAGCACTAGCGAGACGCCCATTTCCTCCAGCTCGAACATCAGGTTGGCAAAGTCTCGGATAGAACGGGAGATGCGGTCGAGCTTGTAGCAGACCACCACATCCACTCGCTTGGCGCGGATGTCCGCCAGCAAGGCCTGCACCCCGGGACGTTCCATGGTAGCACCGGAGATGGCGACATCCTGATAGATGCCACAGGTGGCCGTTTGAGCCAGCACCCAGCCATCAGCGGCGTGGTTCTCAACGTACTGGATGCAGCTATCTATTTGAGCATCAATGGAGGTATAGTTCTGCTCCATGCCCATGTTTGTCGATTTGCGGACATACACGGCACAGCGGCGGAGCGGAACCGGGGCGGGGATGTGTTTGGAATTACGCATTGGGACGGGGGAAGATGGTTGTTGTGGTTGAGAAGAAGCGGCGACCGGACACCTTGTACCCGGTGATGGCCTTGGCTACCGGGGTAAGCGAGCTGTACACGGTTCCGGCGTAGCTGAAACGCCCCTTGCCGAGGCTGTAGACAGTGTGCTCTGTGCCGTTGTACAGTTTGCGCATGTAGGCGCCGGAAACCTCCATAGCGGCGAACGTGTCGTCCTTTTCTTCTTCCGGGGGCGAAGGCAGAACTACCGTCTCTTTGACGAGGGTGAGCCCGGCGCGTTTGAGTGAGGGCGCGCGTTCCCGGAGCTGCGTCAGGTCTGCCAGTTCCTCGGCCTTGCGGAGCTCGGAAACCGCCAGCCCGCCATAGCAGAGCGTGTACAGTCTCCACTTAATGCGGCGGCGCAGCAGCGCATAGTTACGCGTATAGGGGCGAGTCCCCCAGACGCGAGCCCACTCGTCATGTAGTTCCGGGATGGACATAGCCGACAAGGCTGCAACACGGCTCTGCATTTCCTCCTCGGAGATTTTTTGCGGGGCGGTTAGGGAGCCCTCCCCGGTAGGGAGGGCATTCGTTCCATTGATTCGGTTCTTTACGGTTCGGAGCATGCGGGGGATTCCTTTCTTTTCGGTTTACTCATTCTCGGACTCGATTTCCTCGGCGGCGGGAGCCTCTGCAACGGCTTCTACCGGGGCGGCGGCATCCAGACGCTTTCCGGCGCATCCGAAGAACTTGCGACCGGAGATGTTCTTGGCTCCGGTTATGGTTCGGGCGGCATGCGTCAGGGAGTTGAAGTGCGTCTGTTCCGTACCCTCGATGTCGCAGTCCATATCCACGGAGCCGTCAGCATTCACAAAGGCCGTGTAGATTTTGCCCTTGTAGATTTTCTGCAGCTTTGTCCCGGATTCCGGGAGGGCTGTGAAGCGAGCCATTACAGCGGCGCGGATAGAGGCCATTCCGGCTTCCGTCAGAGCCCCACGGCGGGCGGGCTTCTTCTCTTCCTCAGCCGGGGCGGTCTCGGCTTCGGCCTCCGGGGATTCAGCGGGAGCTTCCTCTTCAACAGGTGCGGATTCTTCCTCTGCGGCGGGCGTTTCCTCTTCAACGGGGGCTGCTTCTTCCTCCACCGGGGCGGCTTCGTCACCGAGGCAGATTCCGAACTCGGTGCGGAGGAAATCCAGCCCGGCGCGGTCGAAGTGAATCACGAGCACCTTTCCGGTTTCGGTTTCCGTCAGCTCGGTGTGCAGGAAGCTCTTCTTCTTCAACCCGGTCAGGATTCCGTTCTCCTTTTTGGAAAGCGGCTCAGTCATTGCGAAGTCGGCTTTGCCCTCAGTGGTTTGGAGACTTGAATTGGCGAGCTTCTGGAGGAGTTCAGCGGCGGCGGCGGATACGGCGATTGTGTTCTTTGCGTTGTCGTTCATTTTAAGTCGGTTAGGCTTGTTGTTTGAGCCCGGAACGAATGTTACTCTCGTTACTATATGCCCAGCAAGTCTTTTTTTTAGAGCTTAAACCGCTCTTTTTCAAAAGTTTATATTAGCTATGTGCTTTTGAAGTAAAAAAAATTTTAGGCAAGCCTCTTTTTGGGGAGCGGTTACCCCTTGCGGTGGTGTTTTTTGAGCTTAGCGGTGACGGAAGGCTGGATGTTTACGGTCTGGTTAATGGTGCGGTTTTCGCTCTTGTAGAGGTCAATCACGCGAGAGCAAAGGGCTGAAACGAGGATATCGGCGGCGCGTTCTATGCGCTCCGGGTACGTCTGGATGTGCGATTTGTAAGCCATGGTAAGGGAAAAGCCGTTGTTCAGGCTAACCGGGAAACGTACTCCGGCGCGGTAGAGAAAAGCAAGCCTAAAAAAGCCGTTCTTATCTGATTTTTCGAGCTTTATGACAGCTTTTACCGAGGCGCAGCACCTGAGCAGCCTGCTGCTCCTGGTTCACCTGAATCTCGTCCTTGTAGGACTTCAGTACGAGAGAAACTATCGCCGGGACAAGGATGTCGGCGGCGGCCTCCAATCGCTGTGGGTATGAAGCTGTAGAGAAATCGGACATGGCCGGGAGATTCCTTCCTATGGCCGACCTGCCACCCGAAAGCAGCAGGCCGACCCGGTTATGCGTTATCAGCCGAGGGTACGCAGGAACTCCACAAAGTCAGGCGTATTACGCCCCACATTACGAAGAACCGGGACAACAAACGAGTTGCGGGCAACCTTCTCGCGCTTTGTCGTCAGTTCCCATTTGCCATGGAACAGGCCATCACGCAGGGAGAACTTAGAAGCGGTCAGGATGTTGCGCCCGGCACGCTTAAAGGCCACGCCACGAAGCGTCCAGACGGCCATGCCATAAGACTCGCCTTTGTATTCCAACGGGAACGCGTAGTCCAGCCCGGCAGGTGCCTTGAACACAATGTGAACATGGAGAACCGGATTGTAGGTCGGCTTCTGGTTGCCCACCCACTCTACGGTTCCGCCTACTGCCTTGACCTCCTCCAGCGAGTCGAATACCTGAGGGCGTTCGCCGGAATCGTAATCGAGAGCTTCGACAAACTGCTTGCGAGCACGCAGCACGGTAACCTCAATCGGAGTATTCCCGTCAGAGAGCTCTACCTCCTTGTTGTACGTAACCGCTCCCGGGGTGAAGAGATCGGCAAGCTCGCCTACGTTCTGGACGAGATTCAAGCGGGGAATAACGATGTCATCCGCATCAATCTCACCGCTGACGGAGCCGAGCCCCGGCATCTCAGTTGCGGCAAGCTGTGTGGTGTCGGCGGGGCTGATAACCTCGGAGGGCTGAACCTCCGAGCCAGTAATGCTGTATGGTTTGATTTTACCCATTTTCTTGTATCGTGTTTGTGTTGTTGTTGAATCAGGAGCGCTTCAGCATGTTGCTGGGGGCTCCAGAGGAGAGCACTCCGTCCTCCGAGAGACGGGAGAGAAGTTCCTCCTTGCTTTTCTGCTTTTGCCCACGAGGGGCATCCTCAGAAAACTTGCTTGTCAGAGAATCGATGCTGACGCTGCCGCAGCATGCGATAAAGTCCTCCGGGCTAATCTTGTCGCGGACAGCTCCATAGGCGGCAAGAGCATCGGAGATAGAGCGGCGACCAGCTCGGGAGACGAGCTTAAAGCCGGGGATTTCCTGACCATTCAAAGCCATGCTCAGAGCGTGATAGTTCACGGAATCAATCCACTCTTTGAGCACCTTGGCGCAGTCGAGGCAATGAGCCATCATGCGAGGGTCGAGGATGTTGGAGGGATGCAATTCCTCGGGGATTGCTAGCCCCGCATAGCGGGAAGCTATGGGCAGCGCAACATTGCGCAATGCCTTGCAGGTAGCCTGCTTGCGGCAGTAGCAACATTGCAAGCCGGGATTCTCCTCCTTGTTGCGGGCATTAGCCTTGCGTATGATGGTCTGAATGCGCAGCTTCATTCGCTCCACATCGGCTCGCGTATAGGTATGGGTTGAGATGAATTGGCGGCGGGGCTGCACAAAATGCACGGTAAGCTCTACCAGATTCGGGAACTTCTCGAATGCCCCCAAGCCGTAAGAGCAGCCTTGAGCATTGGTGCTGGCGTCCTCGACTTTTCCTTGGCCAAACTTCCAGTCCATGAGGATGCCGATTTGCCCGGACGAATCGATGGCTACGAAGTCAGCCGTTCCGAAAGTGAGCCCCCCGGCAATGGAGAGCTTAATCTCCCGGTAGACCGTGGGATTATTCAGCTTAGCCAGCTCCCCATCTCGGTAGTCGCGGCAGAGGCCACAGATAAAGGCCTGGTCTTCGGTCAGTTTGGAGAAATCATCCGTCTCCATTGCAGCGTGCAACAGAGTCCCCTCTTCTGATGCAGCATTGCTGCCGCTCTTGCCATAAAAGGCCGGACAAATCTCCTTGTAGCCAAGAGATGACGGCGCGTGTCTAGCGTGTTTTTGAGTATTGTTTGTTTTCATATTGATTATTGAATGGGAAAAGGTTGCATGTCTCCATCATTCAGGAGGTCGATTTGAGCGAGCTTAGCCGCGCAGATTTTCGCGGTATGTTCCTCGCAGGTTCCGGCAGCAAAGCAAATCTTCTGAATGCTGGCAGCTCCGCCCGCGCGGTGAACACGGCCTAAGGCTTGCCGGAGGTCAGCGGCGGAGAACGTGGGGCTGATGATACTCAGGCGCGAACGCAGCCCCTCCGGGTCGTGCAAGCTGACACCTACGCCTCCGGCCTGTATGTTGGCAATCACCACATGGATTTCATTGCGCTGGAAGCGGTCAATCACCTGCTGGCGTTCCGTCGGGGATTGGCCTCCCCGGATAACGTGCGGGCAGTCGAGCTGCTCCATCAGAGCCTCAATCGTTGCGGAGAAATTAACCAGGAGCACCACGCTTTGCCCCTCTTCCAATGCCGCCCGGGTCATTTCTACCATGGCCGGAACCTTGTAGAGCTCGATGGCTTGGCGGGCGCGGAGGACGAGCGTCAGGTGACTGGCTCTCTTGGAGCCCAATTCATTGGCCACGGCCTGCAGCTGCTCCCGGTTGCCGGAATGCTCTGCGAGACGTAACTCATTGCGGAGGCGGTCGTATTCCCGCTGGATAGCTTTAGCCTTGCCTGTGTCGATAACTTCAGCCGTAACAACGGAGGATGGGAAATCCGGTATCTCCGAAATACGCATTCGGCTGCCTCGCGCCGGGAAGATGTCGTTGTGGAGCTTGCGGAGCGCTTCTTTGCCCCCGGTGAACTCCATGCCGAAGAAACCCTGCGTTACACCGTTGCGCCGAGCCCATGTCCAGAAGTTCCAGAGCTGGTGGAGCCCAAGAGCGTAACCGAGCGCATACATCTCCAAGGGGGAGTTTGCTGCAGTCGCGGAACAAAGGATGAGCCGGTAGTGCTGGGCGCGGGCGGCAATGAGCAGCTTCGCGTTCAGACTGGTGCGGGATTTGCACCGCTGGCACTCATCAAAGATAATGGTGGTGTCCTGAGGAAGATTCCAGACAAAGCCATTGCCGGATTTGCGGCATTCCGGGTACTTCCCCCTACGGAGAGATTCGTAGTTGGTGATAAGAATCGGTTTGAGGCCGAACCCGGCACTCACATTCTCCCAGCTCGGTTTGGTGGCTTTGTTAGTAACAATGACACAGGGGCAGCCTATGTAAGCCACAGTATAGCAGCTTACATAGGTCTTGCCTGTGCCTGCGTCCGAGGCGTCTAAGGCTGCTCGGTTCAGGCTGGTGAGAGGGCGAATGATGTCCTTTGAATGATTTATCTGGTACGGAAGTAATTGAAGCATTGATTAAGTCGGTGTTTGCTTATGCAATGGCACCGAAAATCAAAAATCAGAAAAAATCCGGAGCATTTCTCCGATTTCGTGCAATTTTTTCTTCAATTCATACTCCGACATACCGAGCTGGCGGCTAGCATCCGCGCGGGAAACAGCCTTTTTCTCCTGATTCATAAAGGTCTCGCAGATGAGGCGCACCTCCGCCGGGGCAAACGTCAGAAAATCTGCGATAAGCTCTTTCATCGGATGCTCCGGAAGGTAGACCTCCCCGCTGCTTTCCAGTTTCTCAGCGGCATTGAACCAATCGACCAAGACGGATGCTTCACGCATCAGGCGGCGGCGATTCTCTTCCGTGCGGCGGTAGTCGTTAATTTTGTACAGGAATACGCGAAAGAGGATATTAGAGAGGTCCTCCTCGGCCTTATCCATGAGATCGTGTTCCATGATATGGCGCGTACCTACCAACAACATGTCGTTGTAGTAGTCATCGCTACGGTGCTTTTCATGGATACGCGCGTCCTTCAGGAATGCGCCTGTCGCTCTGCGCGCGGCTTCTTCAATCGCGGGCTTATGAGTGTCGAAAACGACCTCAACGTCAATTATTTGTGTGTATGTTTTCATGATGGAGAATGAGCGGCAGCTCAAGCTCCATCAAGGGAGAAGTCAAAAAGAGGACGGCAGTCAGCTGAGACATGTGGGCACAAAAATAGCCGCCAAGGACGCAGATGAACTGCAATCCTCAGCGGCCTGCCCTTGATAGGTGCTCAGCTTGGCTGCCGAATTGTGTTTAGTCTTCGTTAAACAATAAAAGCTGTAAGGGTGGGAGCTTTACGCTCCCGAAATCGAGGCGTTATTCTTTCCTCGTGATATATAGGTAATCGTCCGACTCCATAAGGAAAGCGAAAGCCTCCCCATGCTGAAAGATGATTTCAATAGTCCCATTTTCTAGGGGCAAATTATTCAGCATCCAATATATCGCGCGTTGGTTGAGGGAGTATTGCCCGGTATCCGGGACATCTCCAAAATATGGAAGTTCTTTTGGACCATAATTCCAACGAGTGCGACGATGCGGGTGAAAATAATCCGGCTGACCGTCAGCCACTTTATAGGCAAGTGAGCCAAAGCCGAAGAAGTTCATTAACCCCAAAACATTAACTGCTTGCGGGTTTTTCACGTTATCCACGCAAACATTTGCATAAAAATCGCGGATTTGCGAGGACGGAATAGAGTCATAGCATTTAGGCATGAACTCATGGTAGACAGAGTGACCACTCACAATCTGCCCGGGAATCAGCGAGCCGAAGGAGCCCGCTTGAAGGAGCGCCATAACACGGAGGGCCTCTTCAGGCACCTCGGCTAAGCATTGGAGAATGAGTATATTTTGTTTCATAAACCTCTAATTCTTTATTTCGGACTTTGTCGAGTTCTTCGCTGTCGGTGAAAATAAAAAGGGAAACACCCCAACACTTCGGGCTTTTAATCCCGGAAGTGCCAGATTGTTTCCCTGAAAATTAGCGGCACTCCGGGCAAATAGCCTTGCCCAAAGATGCCACCTGCATCATACCTGCCACCACCTGCATGGCGGCGTTCATAATCACCAATGCCAGAGCCAGAGCTGCAGCCTTAGCGGACACAGTAAGGGCGTTGGCTCGAACAGTTACAGCAGATGTCGGCGCAATAGCAAACTCAACAGGTTCGGATGACTTCCAAACCCCGCCGACACGGTGCTTTGCCGTCCACGAATAACTCGCGGGCGCTTCCTCAATGGTCTGTGACGGAAGGTCTGACATATCGGATGCAAAAGCAGGTGCTCAGCTTAGCACTTTTCAGAACGCTCATCAAGCCGAAAATCGGAAAAAAAGAAAAATAAATTCCGGGCATTTTCACAAGGCTTTGATAGTCCATGCTTCGCTAAAAAGCGGACGTTGAGAAAATGTGCGTGTTTTCAGATTTTTTTCTGATTCCCGACAATTAGCCCCATTGCTTATGCAGAGACGCACCGCGTCCGCGATGATATGAACACGAATCCTTACACCTTAAAGAAAGCCGCTGCTATCGTGCGCGGAATCCCCCTGTTGGAGAAAAAGCTCGTGGGCTGGAAAACGCTCTATGACAGCTATGTAGAAAAGGAACCGGGGGCGCATCCGGAAGTCGCCAAGCTGCTCCGTGAAGCTCTCCCTATGGCCGAGGAGGCATTGCTGCTCGCCCGCAGCGTAGAGGCTATCTTGCCCTATGCCGATGAGAATACTCTTGCCGGAATGGTCTGTTATGCCGGATGTAAGCACCACCAGCTGGATTTGCTCGCCGGGGCTACCTACCAAGCCATCAAGGGCGAAAAATCCCCCTTATGTGGATTGCCGGAGGAATATGCCGATAGCGATGTCGTGCGCTACTGGCAGAAACGTTACCGTCTGAAAATAACCATTTACCGCACAACGCCTCATGATAACTGATTCGACCCGCATGGTATACGGCATTGATTTTGAGACGTATTACGATAAGACCGTATCGGTCACGACTCAGGGGCTGTGGCATTATCTCCATGACCCGGCGTGTGAAATCTACATGGTGG
Organism: Akkermansia sp.; assembly: GCA_045577775.1. Classification (GTDB taxonomy): domain Bacteria; phylum Verrucomicrobiota; class Verrucomicrobiia; order Verrucomicrobiales; family Akkermansiaceae; genus Akkermansia. Next base: position 17,238 of record JAZNIZ010000013.1, read on the forward strand.
CCATTTATTCCCGGGAGGCAGATTATTCCTATGTTGGGGAACCTACCGGGGTAGATTGGAGCCGCCTGCATGGGCAAATCTGTGTAGCACACAATGCCCGTTTTGACCGCGCGTGTTTCCGGCGTTTGCAGGAGTTGGGCGTCATCCCGGCAGGCATCGAACCGCGCTGGGAATGCACGGCTGATTTGGTATCGGCTCTCAGTTATGGCCGAAGCCTAAAAGCTGCTGTTGAGGGAATGTACAACATCCGGCTTTCCAAGGACACACGCGACAACATGCTGGGGGTGACATGGAAACAGGCTAAAGAGAAAGGCATGGCAGAAGAATTGGGCTCCTACTGCTTAAAAGACGCCTGGTATGCTTACTATATCTGGAAGCAGCTTTCGCCTATGTGGAGCGACAAGGAACGCAGGCTCTCAGCCCTGACCCGGGATATGTGTGATTATGGGCTGCATATCGATGTTGCTCTGGTAGAAGCCGGATTGCAGACTTTGCAACAGGTGATGGATTCGGCTATCGAGAAGATTCCTTGGGCAGATGGATATAAGCCTGTGCTCTCCCCCAAACACCTCAAGGAGGAGTGCATCAAGGCGGGGATTCCGGCTCCGGCTTCGTTGGCTCAGGATTCCGAGGGCTGTGCTCGGTGGGAGGAAAAGTATGGTACACAATTCCCGTGGGTGGAAGCCATGAGAGATTACCGCAAGGCCAATACTCTGTACAAGAAATTGCTTACGCTAGAGAGCCGCATCCGTCCGGACGGCTCGTTCTCGTATGGTCTTAAGTACTTTGGCGCTCACACAGGCCGCTGGAGCGGGGATGCTGGCTTCAATATCCAAAATCTCCCGCGTGTACCGATGTTCGGAGTCGACCTGCGCCGCATGATTACGGCTCGCCCCGGGCATGGACTGATTTCCTCCGACCTTTCTCAGATAGAGCAACGCATCATAACATGGTTATCCGGGGACAATGCCATGATGGAAGTTCTCGGTACTGGAATCTCGCCTTATGAAGCACACGCCAGAGTAACAATGGGTTACAACGATTCGGAGCCGCTAAAACAAAAGAATCCCGACCTCTACAGGTTGGCTAAGGCTCGTGTGTTGGGGCTTGGTTATGGTGCCGGGGCAGCTATTTTCGTCCAGTTGGCCAAATCCATGGCGGGGCTGGATATTACCCCTCAACAGGCACAGAAAATTGTGGCAGATTTCCGGGCATCCAATCGGCTTATCACGAACCTCTGGGCGACCTTGGAACGAGCTTTCTCCATGAGTGTAGGCAAGGACTTTTCATTGCCTCTGCCTTCCGGGAGAAAACTCTATTACAGACAGATCGCCCGCACGCCCAAGGGGCTATCGGCCTTGGTACAGGGCAAACGGGTCAATTTCTTCGGTGGTAAGCTGGCAGAGAACCTGACCTCAGCCGTAGCAAGGGATGTACTGGGAGAAATCCTATTGAACCTCGATGCCGCCGGGTACCGGGTGATTGCCCATATTCACGATGAAGTTCTGGTTGAGGTGCCTCTCGAGAAAATTGACATCGCGGTTAAAGAAGTCCACCGCATTATGACCACTCCCCCCGAATGGTTGGTCGGTTTACCGCTGGCCGCCGAAACAACAAGCTCTCAATTCTACACCAAATGAACCAGATTGATTGGAACAATGTCCGCGAGTACTACCTCGAATGTCGCAGCTATAAGCAGACCGGGGCGCATTTCGGCATTTCTCCGGACTCGATTCGTACGCGCTGCCGTCGTGAACAATGGGGGCAGCGTACGCATTTGAACACTCCCGCCGATAAAGAGAGTGTTCAAATGAACACCGAACACCCGGAATTGAACACCGCTGAACACCCCGCTAGTGTTCAAATGAACACCGGATGTTCAGATTTGAACACTCGTGAACACCCGGATTCTGTTTTTCCGGGCTTGGTTCTCCCCATGCTTCCCAATGCCGTCTCTCAGGAGATCTCCGAGGGACAACCGTGGGCGGCTCAGGTTATTCCTCACGAGAAGCTCCCGGACAAGGCAGCGTATCGAGCCTACATTACGAATGCCAAGACTCAGGATTGCCTGTTCTCCGGTATTCGGGGGCTGGTACCAAATGCTCGAGTCAGCCGGGAGAATGCTCCGGCCTTGTTGATTGCTGTAGTGGCCGACTACGACAAGGTGATGATACCTGAGGAGCGGGCTAAAAAGACCGCCAAATTGTCCGTTAAGCCTAGTTTTGTGGCCGAATCCTACTCCGGGGGCACCCATGCCGTTTGGGTACTCGCCAAACCGATTCCGTTGATGCCGAATGCTGAAATGGTACGTGTTCTGCAAAAGGTGATTGTGCGAGAGCTGCGTCTGGCTAATGCTTACGGTGTGCTTGACCTCAAAGCCTTTAACAACCCGGCTCAATACTATCATGCAGGATGGAACTGGCAGGTGGTTGACCCGAATCCGGTACCGGAAGAAACGACCATGCTCTGGTTTGAGGAGGCCATGAAGAAGAGTGATTTCCGGCATCAAGGGACTAACATCCCCTTAGAGCGAGTGAGGGAGGAAATGGAGAAGCGCTTTCCCGGTCGTTGGAGCGGAGATTTTGTCATAGGAGCCCGGGGCGTTCGCTTCTGGGATTCTATGGCAGATTGCCCGACTGCTGCCGTAGTCTGCGAGAATGGCATGGTGTGCTTCACCGGGGGATTCCCGTTTCGCTCGTGGGAGGATATATTCGGGCATGAGTTTATTGCTCGGTTTCAGGCTGACACGATAGGTAAGGCTCTGAGCGAATGCTACTTCATCAACAACAGCTTTTATGTCCGCACCGATTACCCCGGAGAGGATGGAGCGCTTACCCCGGCTTGGCAGAGCCTCAATCGTCAGAACTATGAGACGCTCGCTGCTGAACGATATGGATTGAGCAACAAACCTCAGGAAGATGGCTCACAGAGCCCGGTCAAGGAGGTGGTCGCTAAAATTATCCGGCACCGTTCGCTCCCGGCTGCTTGCCCGTTTATTTACCGCAAGGAGACGATTATTCATGTGCAGGACGAGCCCCGCCTGAATACCAGCTTCCTGCGTGTTCATGAGCCTGATTTATCGAAAGGAAAAAGCTGGGGAGACGGATTCCCGTTTGTGGCTGCCTTTATGGAGCGCATTTTCCCGGATGTCATCCAGCGCGACCGCTTCATGGCTGCTTGGGCGTACACCTACCGCAATGCCTATCACGGCACCCCGCGCAATGGCCATACCATCTTCATCGCCGGGGCTGTGGGTGGGGGTAAGAACTTCCTGTCAGAATGCCTCTATGGAGAGTCCATGGGCGGTTCAGCCGATGCCTCTGAGTATGTACTGGGGCAGACCCGCTTTAATGACCATTTGATGTCGATTGGCGTTTGGACGTGTAACGATACCGTGACCCGGGGCGACCCAAGAGAACGCGCTACATTCGCCAAGGCTCTCAAAAAGATGTCTGCCAACTACCAGCACATGTGCGAGGGTAAGTTCAAAAAAGCCGCCGGGATTTTCTGGTCGGGGCGCATCATTGTTACGCTCAATACCGACCCGGATTCGCTCCAGCTTTTACCGGATGTCGAGCTCTCCAACCGCGATAAAATCAGTCTTTTCAAGACCTCTGATGAACCAATGCGTGACACGAATGCCGTGGCTAAGGCCAAGGCAGAAATGGGCGCATTGTGCGCGTTCCTGCTCAACTGGGAGATTCCGGAGCATTGTGTCGGGGACACCCGCTGGGGAGTTCGCAACTACCTGCATCCGGAATTGTTGGCAGAAGCCGCCAACTCCGGCAGTTCGGCATCGTTCCGAGAGATTCTGTCCCTGTTTGTCAACGATATGTTTACCGCCGATGCCCGCCTGATGGAAATCTCCGGCTCGGCAACATGGTTCCTGCAGCAGATGATGCTCCAAGAGGGCGTGAAAGATATGCTGCGGGGAGAGGTAAATGCCCGCAGCATCGGCAAGCGCATGAGTGCTCTGGCCAGCACCGGAGAGTTTCCGCTGGTGTTTGGCCGCAAGGCTTCAAATCGTATTTGGACGGTTGAGCGAGAGGCATTCATGAGGTACTGGCAAAACGGGAACGAGGAAGGAGAAATTGATGAACTTTGCCCATTCTGAATTACCCGGCGTAAGCCATGACGTTTGGGCTCTTGTGACGTTTGCAAAATTAAACGTCACAGGTAAACGTCATGGCTTTAATTTCCTTTTTATCAACATTTTACAAATATGCAATGACGTGATGACGTTTTATGTAAAGAAATTAGTTATACATGCGGGAGGAATACGCAAAATGCGTCAATTCATTTTTAACACGTTTGTACGCGTATATGGAGAAATTGAAATGGTGAAACGTCATGTCACTAACGTCATGGCGTATTCCGGGAAAGGAGGTGCAGCATGAGCCGCGATGAATATGCACACCGTGAGGGTAAACGCAATGAAGCCTACCGTGAGGCCTATTGCTCCGCCGACTTCAAAGCATGGGTGAAGTCTCTCACCCCGGAGCAGCGATTACACGCGGAAAAGCTCGGTCTGTTGGCTCCCCGCATTGACGGAGCTTCGGTACAACCGGGAGTAGAAGATTTGTCCCCGTCTCAGACTCCGAAAACGGATGGAGGATTCGGGGGGCTTATCGATGGTAAGACCAGGCTGCAAGACCTCTATGCGTCTCTGGATGAATACCACCGCCGGATGTTGCATTCGTTCATTTGCCGCAAGGGGCGTCCGAGGCTCCAATGGTCATGCCTGAGCTACTTGTGCGGGAACGGCACCTGTGCCAAACATGCCCGCCAGCTTGGTATGAGCAAGCAGGCCTTTCATTACCATGTCCGCAGCGTGCAGAAGCTGCTCGGTTTGCCCCCGCTGGGGAACCAGAAGAGTGAAGCCGCCCGCGAGAAATACCGCCTGACGAACAGCCGCCGCAAGAAAGTCCAAGATTGATTTTTGACACGATTCCATTGGTATCATGGAATCATCAGAAATCGACACCTCAATGGAAACTCCCGCCACAGTCCCCGCACAGCCCGATTTTAGATGTCGCGACGTCGCGACGTCTAACCTGACGGCTGTTGTCGCAACCGGGATTGATGGCATCCGATTTACCCCGCTCGGGCTCCAGCTTGAGACGGAGGAAATCAGCTCCGAGAATTACAACAACCTGTTCCGCTCAGTTCTGTCGCTGAGCAAGTCCTGTAACTGGCTGCTGGGTGACACGCTTCTGCTGGGCGAACGCACATGGGGCAACCGCTACGTTGACAGCAAGTATGAGGAGGCCGAAAAGGCCACCGGCATGTCCCGCAGCACGCTCCGCGATATTGTGATGGTTTGCCGCGCTTACCCGCACGAAACCCGCCACCCCGAGCTGTCCTTCAGCCACCACCGCGAGGCCGCCGCGCTAGGTGAAGATTTTACATCCCGCGACAACATTCTTACTCAGGCCGCTAAGGAGAAGCAATCTGTCCGAGATTTCCGCAAGGTTGTTCGCCAGCATCAGGCTGAAACCATGACCGAGGAGGAGAAGAGAGACATCCTGCCCAATGATGACCGCCCATTCGGCCACATCAATCTCCCTACCAAGGAGGAAGCAGAAGCCGCGCTCCCCATTGCCTACGAACTCGACAAGGTCTTGCTCTGGCTCTCCAAAAATCCCCCGGAGAAGCTGACCGAGCATCACCGCGCGGAACTGAAACTGCGTCTAGTTCAGCTTGTGGATTATACACGTACTCTGGAAGATTTTGACGAGCCCCTTAATGTATGAACAAGAGCGTTTTAACTGCAAGCTGCAATCCGCCTGGAGTCCTGAGTATGGGGTCTCTGTATAGGAGAAGGCTTCCGCTGGCTCTCGGTTCTTTCTTCCTCCCTCCTTGCTTAAGCAAATGGAGCAAGCAGCATTTTTTTCACTTCCCACTTTTTAACAGTCCCCGCTGGCAGAAAATCACAAACTCCCAATCTGCTTGTCAGCAGGGAAAAAAGAAGCAGATAGGGTAATGGAGAATGAGTAGTTTCGGGCGGGAAATGCGGTCAGTATTTCCCGCCCGGCTTTTCCCACAGTTCTTCCTGTTTTTTCCTTAGCAATAAGACGTAACGCGCCATGGCTTTTTTGTAACCAGGCGAGTAATTTTGTTCTACTATGCATACAAGTCGAAACCAAACCTCTGCAGGCGGCGGTTCTTATGAACCAGCCGAAACGCTCCTTCGTGAACTGGCCGGAGACATCCGCCATATCTGCATCATGATGGGAGTGAAGAAGTTTTACCCCCTCGACCCGGTGGCAGATAAGCACCTCGGGGGCGTGGCATTCCAGTATTCCCGGAAACTGGTTAAGAACAAGAGTAACCTCGTCCGCATTTACGCTCTGCCTAACGGGCTCCGGCGTATGGAGTGGCTGCACATGGGAGAGTTTGCTAGCCTGAGCTTGGTCGAGAGTGAGGACAACATCGCACCTGACCGAATGGAAGAAGTCTGGTGGAATCATACCGCCTGTGCCGTTCGTCCCCCGTGGATTCTCGACTGTTTCAAGCAGAAGTTCCAGTTGGGCAGAACACTAATGACTCCCGCCGCGCAAGACTCCTTTACGGAGAAAGAGCTGCACAAATGCCTGACCCGCCATAGCTCCGGTGATTGGGGCGATATCTGTGATGAGGATAAACGCTCGAATGATAATGCCCTGAAGTATGGCAGCCGACTCCTCTCCGTATACAGGTTTGACGATGGCCGCGTGCTCTGGATAATCACGGAAGCGGAGGACGATAACGGGCAGCGGGCTGCCACCACGATGCAGTTGCCGGATGAGTATTAAAAAAAACTTTGAATCAAAAGCTCCTATAAACTAAAGACAAACAGCTTACATCTAAAAAACTTGGCGTTTTAGGATTGCTTTTTAGGGCAACGGAGAGTAATTTTCTGCCACATACAAACCTAAACCTCTTAACCGCAATGGATTATCTGTACAAGTTCGAAGTAATGGAGCGCGTGTCTCGCCCCGCAGAAGAAGAAATGCAGCTGCGAATCAGCGTTCTGATAGGTGAAACCTACCTCGTAGAAGTGACCCGGGAACGCTGGATTCACCGCAAGAGCTCCAACTGCTTCACCCCGGTTCACCGTACCCACCAACTCGCTCGGACAATATGTGGGGACGAATGGTTCCTGCAAGACATCCTGTTCGACCTCTTCGAGGGGAACATGGAATCCGCTACTATCCAAGATGCTCACTCCCGAAAAAACGACGATGAACAGTTCTGATATTCATTTCATATTTCGTGAGCGAATCCGCGCCCGCTATCTTGCCCGGCTTGCAGACTACCGGGCAGCCCGGGCGATGAATGCCTCCCCGGAAACAGTCCGGACTCAGGCCTGCCTCCTGTCAGCCGCCGCGAGGTCGATGCAGAGTATCGGGGAACCTGTCGATTCTGCAACCGTAAGAGAGGCGCGAGAGCTGTGGCAAGAGTACAAGTAAAAAACTTTGCAACAAAAGCTCCTATAAACTAAAATCAAACGGCTTACATTAAAAAAACTTTGCTTTTTAGGATTGCTTTTTGGCATAACGGAGAGTAAATTTCCGCCACACACAAGCCTAAACCTCTTACAGACAATGACACACGAAGAATTGCAATACCGCGCCGGATTTGACCTCGCTTCCTTTTTTGCCGCTCTGGATTCGTTCACCGAAGCTATGGAATACCTCCGCAAATACGACCGGAAGAAGGCTGTCCGAAAAGCCGCTATAGACCTGATGTCCGCCCGGGTTGCTGAGATTGGCGGCTACGCGTTATCGCGGCTCGAAAATGAAAAGGACGATAAAGACTCTTTCCGTGAGAGCTTTCTCGATTCTGCACAATTTACCGCTCGGAACCTGCTGCATCAATACGCTAAGATATCTGCTTACCAGATTCCGGTAGACCCGGCCATTATCGAAGAAGCTCAATCCATCCTGTAAAATCCTTTTGACACCGGGCATCTGGTATGCCCGGCACAATTTCTCAGGAAGCCGCCGACAAAATCCTGTCGGCGGATTTTGCTAACATCGTCCAGAAGGTAAAATCCGGTAAGCCGCTCTCGACAGCCGAACGCGCCCGCGTGCAGGCTCAGGCCGCCGGAAGTACCGAGACTCTGGCCGTAGCCAATACCGTTGTCGAATTGGCCGCCGCGCTAGGCGTAACCCGCCGAACCATCAACAATTGGCGCAAAATCCCCGGAGCCCCGGAACCGGCATCCAACGGGAGCCACAATGTGTCGGCTTGGCGTGATTTTGTCCGCGCCAACTCCCTCAAGGGCGGAGAGGATTCCGTAGGGGCACGCACGGATGCCCTGAAGGCTCGCAAACTACTGGCCGAAGTAGAAGAACGCGAGCTCCGAGTGGCCGTGAAAAAGGGCGAGTATCTTCCTACCGAAGAAGTCCGCCGTAGCTGGCTGGTGCTGGTAGGTAAAGCAATCTCCCTCATGCGAGCGAAGTTTGAGAACGAACTGCCGCCCATCATGAGCGGACTGGATGCCCAAGGCATCCGCGAAGAAGCCAGCCGTGCCATCGATGAAATCTGCAGCATCCTGCATACCGGAGAAAGGGGAACATCCGAATGAGCTCAGTATTAGAAGACCGATTTATCCGGCTCTGGGAACTGCTGGGCGGAGCCCCCTTGGAACGCGAATACCGCTTCTACCCACCGCGCCGATGGAAAGCTGATTTCGCACACCTGCCAAGCCGTACCATCATCGAGATTGAGGGCGGCGTCTGGAGCCACGGACGGCATACGTCCCCCAAAGGCTTTCTCAACGATGCCGAGAAGTATCTGACCGCCACCTTAGCCGGGTGGAGCGTGCTGCGCCTGACAGCCCCGCAACTGGAGCCCGACATCATCCGGCAAATCATTCGCTATGTTCATGAACGAGAAGCTAATCAGCATTTGGCGTGAGGCTTGGAGACCTCCCGACCGTCAACCAGTATGGCAATGGGCGGAGGAGCATATTCACTCCATCCCCTATAGCCCCATGCCCGGGCGTTTCCGTATCGAAAACTCCTTCATGATTCGGGATGTCATGGAGGCCATTGTTGACCCGCGCGTGCGATTGGTGAGCATCATTGCCTCGGTGCAGAGCAGCAAGACTACCGCTCCGGAAATTGCTCTCTGTTACATCATAGCCAACCTCCCGGGACCAACTCTATGGCTAGACCAAACGGATGATGATGCCAAAGACCAAAGCGAAGGACGCTTGCAGAAGATTTTCGATGAATGCCCGCCTGTCCGAGCTCTGTACCCGGCAGACCGCAACAAGAAGCGTAATACCACCATCCACTTTGCCAACGGTATGACCCTCTGGATGGCCGGGGCTCACAATAAAAGCAATCTGCAACGCCGCTCCATCCGCTGGCTGATAGGAGACGAGACTTGGAGATGGCCTGTTGGCCACATGGCAGAGGCGGAGGCTCGCGTGACAGCATTCGGTTGGCTGGGCAAGTGCATCTTCCTCAGCCAAGGCGGCTTTGAGGGGGATGATACTCACCGCAAGCATGAAACCACCGACCAGCGGGAATGGCAGTTCCGTTGCCCCTATTGCGGCACCGAGCAGCCCTATCTCTGGCGTAACATCCGGTGGCCGAAAGACTGTCAATCCGAGGACGGAGAGTACAATTACCGCCGGATTCGGGAATGCACCGTGATGGCCTGTGCCGAATGCGGTCATGAGTTCGAGGACGCGGACGAAATCCGCCGCCGCCTGAATGCGGATGCCCGCTTTGTCCCGCTTAATCCTCGGGCGGCTAAGGAAAATGTAGGCTTCCATTGGAACGCGCTTGCCACCATGAGCTGGGGGCAACTCGCGGAGCTGTATTTACGCGCCAAAACAGCCTCTAAAAAAGGCGATGAATCCTTGCTCCAGCAGTTTTACCAGAAACGCCTCGGTCTACCCTGGAACGAGTTCACGGAGGACTTTTCCATCGAGCAGTGCTTGTCGGAGTACCTTATGGATGAGCATTGGGAGGAAGAAGCCGACATCAACGGTGTTCCGGTTCGTATCATGACCGTGGACGTGCAGAAAGGCCACTTCTATGCCGTCATCCGGGCGTGGAGTTCTGTCGGTGCTTCCCGCATGATTCATTGCGAAAAGCTCTTTTCTTGGGAAGCGCTCCGGGCATTGCAACAGGCTCAGGGCGTGAATGATAGCCTCGTCTTTCTGGATGCCGGGTATGCCACCTACGATGTGTATGCCAAATGTGCCGAGTTCGGTTGGTATGCTCTGATGGGCGACCGCCGGAGCACGTTCTCGCACCGAGGTAAGAACGGCAAGATGGTACAGCGGTATTACTCACCCAAGCGAAAAGTCAGCGTAGGGCGCGACCGCTCCGCCATCATGTTCTACTGGAGCAACCTGAATATCAAGGACGCACTCGCCCGGCTCCGAAAGAACTCAGAGGGTGCGGTATGGGAAGTCCCCAAAGACGCCCCTCCGGATTATCTCGACATGCTCGATAGCGAGCACCGTACTTTTGAGCGCGGCCATTGGATATGGAAGCAGGTTCGTAACCGCGCCAACCATTACTTCGACTGTGAGGCCATGCAGGTAGCCGTGGCGACCATGCTTAAGCTCGTTGGTCAGGAAAGCGTAAAGGATGAAAACCCGACTTAATAATCATACCACGCGTCCTTCAGTTCGCTGTAGCTTTCAAACTGAACATCCTCACGGGCTTCCAACCATTGCTTTACTGCTTCTCTCTGAGCTTCTATGCTACGAGTTTTATCTACAGAATGAGCCGTGAATTCCCATGAGCCATCTGCGGAGGAAACGCCGCCGCAATTAAGCCCGTTGCCCTCAATGCAGTTCATGATAAAATCATCATAGAACTGTTCCTCCTCGGGAGAAAATAGCTCGCCTTTATATTTGAAAGTAAAATCAAAACAATGCACCTTAAACTCTCCGAGATGGTATTTCTTCCTGAGCCGTTTTTTCATGATAGAGCTATCTTACTAATTTCCTGTCCTTGTGTCAATTAGCAACAATATAGCTGACAATATCGAACCTCAACACGCCCCCTAAAGGGGGGTGTTGGTGTCCGCGCGTGAATTTTGCGCCTGTGTTGTGTACGCGAATTCCCAACAACGAATCCCTAAAGGGAATCGTTGTTGAGGGGAGAACCGGCAGATCTCCCGCAGCCAAACCGCCAAAAAGGCATCCAAAAAGGGAGGATTCCCCTCCGGGTGGAGCCGTTGCCCCTTTTGGGCAGGTTCCTCCCCTTGTTTCGACCAACGGAGGGTGTTTTGGGTAAAACGGAAGGAACCGGGGCATTTTGACACCACTTTTTGGATATGGACACACAAGTTTTTTGCTCACACACAGAGATGGTTGACATCGAAAAGCTCGTAGGCAACCCTCGCAATCCCAACAAGCATCCCCTGAATCAGATTGAACTGCTGGCCAAAATCATCAAAGCTCAGGGATGGCGCAATCCTATCGTAGTCAGCAAGCGTTCCGGTTTCGTGGTAAAAGGCCATGGCCGACTGGCAGCCGCGCGACTGCTGGGGCTGGAGCTCGTACCTGTGGACTATCAGGAGTATGAGAACGAGGCCTGCGAGTATGCCGATATGGTGGCAGATAACCGCATTGCTGAGCTGGCAGAGCTGGACGAAGATGCGCTCAAGGGGATTCTCGAAGAACTACAGGGAGCAATCGACCTCGATATCACCGGGTTTACAGCCGCCGATATTGACCGCATGCTCGAAGAGGGACAGGCCAACAACGCCACCCCGGCTGAACAGGAGGACGGCCTCGGAGATACCGAGGGCATTACCGCCGAGAATCAGTACGGAGTCATCATCGTTTGCTCCTCCGAGTCTGAACAGGAGAAAACCTACAACACGCTCACCGAGATGGGCTATACCTGCAAGGTTGTTGCTGTATGAAGATTGCCGTCCATAATCGAGTCTCCGACTTCAACAGCTACCGAGCTGCCCGCGTAAAAAGCCTCTTCAATGCGGAGAGCGGCTGCAACTTCGATTTGGAGGTGGATGCCGACCTCTCCGGCAATTGGAATATCGGGGTAGTAGTAGGTCCTTCAGGTTCCGGTAAGACTTCCATCGGCAAGGTCATCTTTGGCGAGAACCGCATCCATGATTACACGCAGGGCTGGAATCCGGATAAGCCGATAGTTGATTGCATCAGCCCGGATGGAGACTTCAACGAAGTAACCGGGGCATTGGCAAGCGTAGGACTGGGCGATGTTCCGGCTTGGCTGCGACCGTTCCATGTTCTCTCCAACGGAGAGCAGTTCCGCGCCGGGCTGGCTCGCATCCTTTGCGAGAAACCGGAGCGTATCGTCATTGATGAGTTTACCTCTGTCATCGACCGTCAGATTGCCCGCATCGGTTCATTAGCCTTTGCTAAGAGCTGGCGGCGCGGCAATCCCGCCGGAAAGGTTGTTCTCCTTACCCCTCATTACGATGTGCTCGATTGGCTCCAGCCTGACTGGGTGCTGGACACCAAAACCGGGCATTTCGCGAGGGGGTGTCTTCGGCAACGGCCAACCATTGAGCTTGAAATTGTCAAGGCGGACGCCAGTTATTGGAAGTACTTTAAGCCGCATTACTATCTGAATCTCCCTATGCCCCCGGCAGCAGAGTATTTTATCGGACTGGTTGATGGCGAACTGGCTTGCCATTTATCCGTAGCTCCGTTCTTTACCGCTCCGGGCTACCGGGCTACGCGCCTCGTTACCATGCCGGAATGGCAAGGAGCCGGAGTTGGTATGCGCTTCCTTAATTGGGTTTGCCAGTACCATCTGGATGGTCGCGGGCGGTGCGGGCGTCATCTGCCTACCTACTTCCACACAAGCCACCCTCAGTTGGTACGCGCCTTGCGCCGTTCCCCGCTATGGATTCAGGTGTCTGCCAGACTCCATGGCGACAACAAAGCTCGCAGCCGCAAATCGATGCGTCAGTCACACAATGAAGCTATCCAATCCGGCAAAATTGAACCGGGAACACCTCAGGCTATGGACGGCTCCGGCTATGGCGGACATTTCCGAGCCGTTCAGGGATTCAAATACATCGGAGTTATCCCCAAATGAAAATCTTTCTCACAGGTCAGCGCAGCTTTGGCAAAGCCGTCTTTCTCGCTCTGCGAGAAGACGGCCACGATATCGTAGGTGTTGCCCCGGCTCCCCCCGGGCAATACTACGACAAGCTCCATGCCATAGCTTTACGTTACAAGGTTCCCGTAGTATGTGATGCCACACGACTGACATCCGCACATATTCCGGAGGGAACCGACCTCATTATTTCTGCCCATTCGCATTGGTTTGTGTCCGACAAAGCCGTTGAAAAGGCTCGGCTGGGTGCGATTGGCTACCACCCCTCATTGCTCCCCCGTCACCGGGGGCGCGATGCGGTGCGGTGGACGATAGCCTGTGGCGATGCCGTAACAGGTGGAAGCGTCTACCGCCTCAGCCCGGTTGTTGATGGCGGTTCCATCCTGATGCAACGGATTCAATTTGTCGACCGCTCTTGGAATCACCATGAGCTCTGGAAGCACCTGTTCCCGCAGGGCGTGCAGATGCTCCGGGAGACTGTCAACAGACTCAGTCATGGCTTCATCGAAGGAGAGCCGCAAGACGAACGCTTTGCCACGTGGGAACCGACCTTTGATGCGACTGCCCGCTTATTCCGTCCCGAACTTTTACAATTACCTCAGTAATATGCACACAGTAACAAATCCCCCGGTTTATTGCTCCCATACGGAGATGGTTGATATCGAGAAATTGGTACCCAATCCCCGAAATCCCAACACGCATCCCCAGCGGCAAATTGAGCTGCTGGCAAAAATCATCCGCTCTCAGGGGTGGAGAAATCCCGTAGTCGTTTCCAAACGCTCCGGCTTCGTAGTGAAAGGTCATGGCCGACTGGCAGCGGCTCAACATCTGGGCTGCTCTCAGGTTCCGGTTGATTATCAGGAATACGAAAGCGAGGCCTCCGAATGGGCAGACATGATTGCCGATAACCGCATTGCCGAGCTTGCCGTAGCCGATGAGGACGAGCTCAAGGCTCTTATCTCCGAACTGAACGGCCAGATTGACCTCGACCTGACCGGGTTCTCGGATTCCGCTCTGGAGGACTTGCTGGCCGAACCTCAGGAAGTAACCGAGGAAGAGGAAGCCGAAAAGGTGAAGATGCAGAAACTCGAATTGACCGGACGCATGGAACGCGCCAAGTATGTGTTCTGGGCTTTCTCCGGCGGTCGTGATTCCACCCGCGCTCTGATTGCCACATGGGAGGCTTTTGCCGCTACCGGGAAGCATTGCGAGGTTATCTACATCGAGAACACCTGCGAATTCCCCGACCTGATTATGCACATCCGGCGTGTCTGCAATATGCTGGGTGCGCACCTGACGACCGTTCACCCGGACAAGACCTATCTGACCGAGTATTACGAGAAAGGCAAGAGCCCGGACAGCCTGTATATGGACTGCGTGGAAACGCTCATTAACAAGCCGATGGATAAGTACATCTCCAGCGTAGTAGGCAATGAGGATTACATCCTGGTTCGCGGTGGCCAGCCTAAGCAGAAAACGAGCCGCTCCGGCACGGCTGAGTTGCAGGAAATCAAATCTAAGCCCAACATGATTATCTACAATCCTTGTTTTACCATGACCAAGGAACAGCTGGAGGCCAAGATTCCGGAGTGGCCGGGCTATGCAGCCGGATTCAAGCGTACTGCTTGCTGGTGCTGCCCGTTCCAATGCGCCGAGCAATATGACGCTTTGCGGGAAAACTACCCATTGCTTTTTGCCGAAATGCGGAGTATAATGGGTTCAATCCGCGTTAAGTCTTATGGGATTAAGTCGTATGACGACAAGTTCCGCTACTGGGAGAAATACGGAGTAAAGATTACATGGGACAGGAACAAAAAGAAGCCGGTTGCCGTGTCCTCGTCAGCGCATGCCTCCTCGGAGAACGATGCCGATGGCACGGAGGAATCCACGATTCCGCAGCAGCCCGCAAACTGATAGCCGGATGCCCTTATTTTACAGCCTGCCCGGAAATGCTGGGCGGGCTGCCTTGTCCCCGGCCTCCGGCAAAACGCATCCATGACCGCGTGTATGAAACATGCGCCGAGAAATCGGAGCGCAAACACGTCACCGGGGCAGACGTTACGGATGCCTTTGAGCTGGGGGCTGAACGGACGCTCGCTATCTGCCGCCGCTATGGAATCCGCAAGGCTATCCTCGCCAAATGGTCTCCCTCTTGCGATGCGAGCGGCATTACCGGGAAACTACTCCTGGAAAACGGGATAGAGGTCATCAATGTTTTTTGACATGCCCGGGAGGGTATGTTTACGTACATTCTCAATCGACTGAAGGAGCGCTCCACGTGGCTGGGGCTCATCGCTTTTGCAACCTCCTGCGGGGCTAGTATAGCCACGGAGCTGACCGAGTCTATCATCACGGTTGGCGTGGCTCTGGCAGGTCTGGTTGGCGTAGTAACCAAGGACAAGGAGAAAGACAATGGCTGATTCCCTTGCCGCTATCAAGAAAGACCGCAAGTTCTGGCAGCGCATGTTGCGCTTTGCCGGGTACTACGATGGAGCCATTGATGGCATTCTGGGTACAAAGAGCAAAGCGGCTGCAGCGGCATGGGATGAGGATGCGCAGCGCATCAAGGAAGTCTACGGCACCTTTGACGAACGCACCGAGCGCAACATCTCCACGCTGATTCCTCAGGCTCAGCGAGCCGCCCGCGTCTGGTGCGCGGAGGCTGTTCGCGTAGCCAAGGAGAGCGGATTTGATGTCCGCATCATCTGTGGCACCCGCACCTACAAGGAGCAGGACGCGCTCTATGCCAAACGCCCCCGCGTTACTAAGGCTCGCGGAGGTCAGAGTATGCACAACTTCGGCTTAGCGTGGGACTTCGGCGTATTTCAGGGCAAGACCTACTTTGGCGACAGCCCTATGTATGCCGTGCTCGGCAAGCTCTACAAGCTGGTTCCCTCAGTAGAATGGGGCGGCACTTGGAAGAGCTTTGTCGACCAGCCCCACCTGCAGCTCAACAAGTACCCCAATACCGCCGCTGCCCGCGCGGCCTTTGAATCCTGATTCCCATGGCTGCCAAAGGACTATTCGTGCGCGGATTTACCGCCGATGAGGTCAAGGCCATTCAGGCCAAGGCCAAAGCTCTTCTTCTGGAGGGCAAAACCATCATGTCATGGAATGATGGCGGCGGTACTTCCGTCACCAAGCAAATGGTGATGCCCGTTTCCGAGATTCTGGAGGAGTGCGCCTATGCTCTCCGCCGAATGGAACCGGCATCCGCATCCCCCAACACCGGAGCCCATGACGCTCCGGGCTCTTTTGTTTCCTACCGTCTCCCGCAATGAACGCTTTCCAACGCTTTGCCGCCCGGCTATTTTTCGGCATCAATTCCACCTACGAATCCGCCAACCGCTCCCCGCGCCGGGCGCAGGTTCCCGGTTCCGCGCCCCGTGATGCCACGCTCGACCTGACTCCCGGGGTACGCTCTGAACTGGTACGCCGCTCCCGCTATCTCGCCCGTAACTCCGGCTTCATCCGGGAGATCGTAAGCAGCATGGCTCTTTATTCCGTGGGTGACGGTCTCAAGCCTCAGGCGGAGAGCGTGGACAGCGCATGGAACCGCCAAGCGGAATCCTACTTCAATCGCTGGAGCCGCCATGCTGAACTGACCGGGCGTTTCAACCTGACGCAATGCGAGCATCTGGTATGCAGGGCAGTCGATACGGATGGCGAGATTTTCATCCACAAGGTCATGTACCAAGGCTCGCCCCGGGTGCAGTTGATTGAGGCTCATCGCATCGGTGATATGTCGGATGCCGATAACCTCATTGACGGAGTGAAGCTGGATGCCAACGGAAGGCCGCTTTCGTACCGTCTCTTGAAGGATGATGGCACATACAGCGACCTCCCGGCGGAGCACATTCTGCATATCTTTGACCCGGACGCACCCTCGCAGGTACGCGGATGCCCGAGCCTGCAACACTCCATCAATCATATCATTGATGAAATGGAGCTGTTGGCTCTGGAGAAGCATGCCGTGAAGGATAATGCCGACATTACCCGTGTTCTCACCACCGCCCGCGATGATGCGGACGATGGGGATTTCCGCTTAGGAGCATCCGCCCAGCAGGAAGCCTCCGATACCGGATGGCTCCAGCGTATTCTGGGAGGCAAGCTCGTCAAGATTCAGCCGGGTGAGGATATCAAACCCTTTGAAAGCTCCCGCCCGAGCCCGACATTTACCGGATTCCTAGAGCACTTGCGGCGCGATTCCGCTCTCGGTATGTTACCCTTTGAGTTTGCTGCTGATTCCTCCAAACTTGCTGGCTCCGGCGTACGCCTGACCGTAGCCAAAGCCGACCGCCGATTCTCCTACCGTCAGACCTTGCTGATTGACCGCATGTTGCGCCCCCTCTGGCTCTGGGTGATTGGTCATGCCATCAGTATTGGCAAACTGGAAGCCGTGGAGAACTGGACAGAGGTCAATTTCACCACGCCCCGCCGCGTTACTGTGGATGCCGGGCGCGAGGCTATGCAGAACCGCGCAGACGTGGAAGCCGGGCTCAAAACGCTCACCGACCACTTTGCCGAGCTGGGTATGGATATCCACGAAGAGGTGGAGAACCGAGCCCGGGAAATGAAGCTCATTGCAGAAACGGCCAAGAAATACGACATTGAGCCGCAACTGCTTTTTGCCTACTTCAAGAATGTGCAGCCGTCCGTTCCTGCGCAGCAGAATGAACCTAAACCGGAAGATTTTATTGCCACATGATTACACGCATTACCACCGAGCGCATCTGGCTGTTGGAGCCGGAGTCCTATTACCAGCTCGCCGCTATTCCGTTCCCGGGAACGCTGCCTGAATCCCGCCGCTCAGAGGCAGAGATTCAGGTGCAGCAGTCCGGAGCTCTAGCTACCGTACCTATCCACGGAACCATGTTCCGCTCTCTCCCGGAATCCGCATCTCGCCTACTGAACGCCTTGGGTGTTGAGTACACAGAGACGGCAAAAGTCGCCAAGACCCTCCAAAAACTGGAGACAGACCCGTCTGTACAGGTTGTACTGCTCGACATCGATTCCTCCGGCGGAACGGTCAACGGGACACCGGAATTGGCCAATGCGGTACGCCACCTCAGCAAACACAAGTTCGTCTACGCCTATTCCGCCGGGCTGGCGTGTTCTGCTGCCTACTGGGTGGCCAGTCAATGCGATGGCATCTACGCGGCTCCTTCCGCGCGTGTCGGCAGCGTGGGCGTGATTCTTCCTGTGGTAGACAGCAAGGAAGCCTACGCACAAAAAGGGCTCCACATGGACGTATTCGCGGCGGGCAAGTACAAGAGCACAGGCATGAGCGGAACCTCTCTTTCTGAGGAGCAACGCGAGCTCTTGCAGCAGCAGGTGGAAAGCACTTGGGCAGACTTCAAGACCGCTGTCACGCGCCGCCGCCGAACCATTGCCCCCGAGCATCTGGAGGGGCAGACCTTTACTGGAACGCAGGCAAGAGACTTCGGCTTAGTCGATGCCTGTGCCGATAACCTCGAAGCCGTGCAGCGCAAATTGATTGCCCGCCACGGATAATTTTGACACCACAACAAGAATATGGATACCATCGATGAACAATTAGACGCAGCAACTGCCAAGGTCAATGAGCTGACGGCTCAGCTGGCTGAGGTCAATGCCGCGCTGGAGGCAGTTCAGGCAGAAAAGGCCTCGCTGGAGGCCGTCAACACCGAGCTGTCAGATAATCTCGCCGCCACCCGCGACAAGCTGGCCGCCATGGAGGCGAATCTGCGAGAAACCAATGCTCAGGTTCAGCAGCTCAAGGCCGAAGCGCGTACCGCCGAGGAGCGAGCCGCTGAGTTTTACGGCACGCATGCCGGACAGGCCGCAGCCGTTACCGCAATGGGCAATGACAAGTCTCTCCCGGTAGCCGAGCGATTCAAGGCTATCACGACTCCCGAGGGGCAGACCCAGTTTATCCGCTCCCTCTCGGATGCCGAACGCGCAGAGCTTTTCTCTACCATCTAACCCCACACGAAATCAACCAATATGGCTAATACCATTACCGACCTCAAAGACGTCAGGATTTCCCAGTCCGCGCTCATGCCTTGGATGGAAACCCTGCTGCCGCTCTCTGCATTCAGCACGAACTTCTCCCCGGATGCCGCTGACAAGCTCGACACCATCAAGGTGCCTGTCATTGGTGCGCCGTCCGCTTCGTCTGACTATGATGGAGACTACACCAAGAACTCCGATTCCGAGGCCAGCTCCGTGGCTGTGACGCTCGACCGCCACAAGTTCAAGACCGTGCATCTGACAGCCAAGGAGGCCGCCACTACGGCTATCCCTCTGCTGGAGAAGCTGGTCACGACAGCTGCCCAGCAGCTCGCCATCGATGTGATGACCGACATCTTCTCGTCTATCACCGCCGCCAACTACGGAGCTCCCGCTGTCCCGGCCATGGCCGCTGAGGATTTCAACTACAAGACCATTATCAAGATTCGCGAGGCTTGCGCCGCCGCCAAGATGCCGCAGGATTCTCGCGCCCTGATTCTCGATAATAGCTTCTTCTCGTCCCTGCTTGCAGACGATATTGTAGCGAAGTCCTATATCACTCCGCTGGCTCAGTCCGGCGTGGTGGAGGCCAAGATTAACCGCATTGCCGGATTCAACCTCTACGAAACCGGATGCGTGCCTGATAATGGCGAGAAGCTCGCAGGTTTTGCGGCTCACCCGTCCTCTCTGGCTATTGCCATGCGCTATCTGACTCCCATCGCCAACTACGATGAGGCCGGGGCTGTCACCGACCCTGTAACCGGGCTAACCTTTGGCTATCTCCGCTACACGGACACCAAGAGCAACAAGGTGTATATCACTCTGGAAGCTCTCTACGGCTTCAAGGTGGTTCGCCCTGCAGGTCTCCAGCGTATTGTTACCACATGAGCAATCTCTCCACAGAAATGACTGCGGACTTCCTCTCCTTGTGGGAGGAAGTCCCTGTCTATCTGAGCTATGGGAGCGTAGAGATTAAGGTGCTGCTTTCCCATGCTGACCGCTCCCGGGATTTAGATCTCGGAGGATTTGCGGAAAAACGCACCATGGGAGCTCGCGCTCTCCGGTCTGAAATCCCGCCCGCTATGCAGCCCGGAAGCCTGGTCTTAGTGGACGGAATCAGTTACCGCGTGGAGAGCATCGGGATTCGTCCCGGCCTCCCCATTGCCACAATCGATTTATTGGAGCCATGAGTACCCATGTTACTATCAATGACGCTGAATTGCAGCGCAAGATTGGCAAGCTTGCTATCCTCTCCGGTAAGGGCATGGAAGACGCAGTCCGGCAGGTAGCCAGTCGCTTTGTGAAGTCGGCGGTGCGCAACACTCCCCCCATGATTCTGCGTATCTCTCCCGGGCAGGCAAAGCGCGAGTGGACAGCCCGTGTAACGGCCAACTATACCAAGATGCCCGTGGTAAACGGCCAACGCCTCACCCCGGCAGAAATGAAACGCATTCTAGCTCAGAAAAAGAAGCAGCTCGGACGAGAAGCCGCCGGGTGGAATGCCGCAGCGGAGCAACTGAAAACCAAGCTCCCCGCTTGGGTGAAGCGCCATTCCGGCGAGGGCTCGTGCATCATTCGCCAAAGCAGTAATGGCAAAACGACCATCATTATCATGAACTCGGTTCCTTATGGGCAGGATATTCTCCGCATCCGCTCTCGATTCGTGCTTCAAACTGTGAAACAAGGCCTTGATGGCACCCTCCGAGCTCTGAAAAATAAACTCATCCGCTCCGTTAAATGAATCCTCATTCGTTCACAGAATCTTTGCGGCTCAAACTGGATGCCGCTTTCTCCGGGCTGAGCATCCATACCGCAGTCATGGAGGGCTCCCGTTCGCTCCCTTATGTGCTGCTGACTCTTTCCTCCGGGGAAGAACGTATCCTGCGAAATCACACGTGGGATTGCGAGCTATCCGTGCAGTTTTTTACCCATGCCCAAGATACCAACGGAGAGGAGGCCAGGAATCGATTTACCTCCCTTTGTGCGGAGGTCGAGAAAGGCTCACTCCGGGACTCGCTCAATGAATCTGCCTCAGATTTCTATCTCTACCGCCTGTCGCTCCAAGCTGTTGATGAGCCAATGGTTCAGGACGACTCTTTTATCCAGTCTGCCCGATTTCGGGTATTGATTCAATTTTGACACCAACACAAAGATATGGCTACTATTATCGGAACAGTCGGCGTATTCGGTTTTGATGAAGACCAACAGGGAATCCTGCTGGAATCTCAGGATATCGACTACAAGCCGGATTCAAAAGTACAGCGTGACTATCGCGGCAAGAAGGTCGGTATCATCTTCTACGATGACCAAACCGATGTATCCATGAAGGGCTACATTCCCCGCGATAACCCCACGGACATCAAGGTGGCTCAAACTCTAGTGCTGGCTAATACCGCACCTGACCATGGGCTATCTACCGTTGCAACCGGAACCAATGTGGTAACCGGGATTAAAATCGGGCTTAAGAATGAGGACTTAGCCTCCTTTGAAGTATCTTCTACCATTTACGATTTCTGATGTTGAAGAAGCCTACTACAGACGCGCTAAACTTCATTCGTTCCCGTGACGGAGAACTGGAATCCCTGATGCTGGCGGCTTGCCTGACGGCCTTGGGGATTCCTTTCTCCGAACGCCCGGCTTTTGCCGTGTCCGGTGATACGGAGCCGGTGGTGAACTGGCTCTTTGATGAACAGTCTCTCGATGGTAAGTTTAAGGCCAGCGAAATGATTGCCCGCTGGCAAGATAAGGGCTGGATTACCCGAGCCGACAACGAGCACCCGCTCGCCTACATGGCCGCCGCCATGCGAAATCTTTGCACGCTTATCAATCACCATATCGGCCATGCTCCCAAGGTGGAGCTGGTAAAGCGCGGCAACAAGACGCTCGTTATCCCAGAGGGAACGCCTGAATCCCAGCTGGGGATTCTTATCAACAAATTCACCCGCTTTTGAAAAAAGAAGACCTCCCAGAGCTGCCACTCGGGAGGTCTTTGGAAAATGTAACATCAGAACTATCGTTTCTGATGAGGTCATCATACCATACAAAAGGAATTTGTCAACCCTTTTCTATTTTTAACACCCCCTTTTTGAAAGGAAAGCGCACGGTAGGTGGCAGCCCACCGTGCGGAGCCTTACATGCTCATCGGATGAAGTTCATCACAAACAGTATTACCTGTAAAATGAGCATTATCAGCTCTATCATGATTCGATAGTTCATGAGTTGCATTTTCCACCAGCCATGATTAGCTGCTGTTCCGTACCCTTGCGGCTACGTTACCATCAGCGGTAAGGGCTGGCTTACTTCCCGCTGACGGTGCACGTAGACACCCGCCATGCGGCATGTCGGCGGAAAAGCGGGGAGATTCTACCAGATATGAGAGACTCTTTCAAGTGCCCCAAGCGATGCTTTTTTGACATGTTGCTTGATGTATGCCTACAATATCAATTTCCTCCCGCGAAGATAGCAACAACCGCTCACTTGTTCAGCCCCCGATGCGCACGGAATCCGGCCTGTCCCTGCGTCCTATCTCCCTCGGCTCTCTCGAAGTATTGCGCCAGCTGGGTAATCCGCTGGCCTCCGGTAATACCGAACTGAGCGACATCGACACCGGGATTCTGACGGAGTTTATCTGGGTACATGCCGCGCCACTTGATGAAGTCATGGAGACGGTTTACAACGCTCCGTCTCAGGTAAAGCGCCGCGCTGCACAGTTTGCCATGACTATCAGCCCGGCAGAGCTGCGCGTTATCACCGCCGCGCTCTCTGCTGACCAAGCAGCCCTACAGGCCGCTTCTGCCATTCCTCAGCCGGATTCTACAGACTCCCCAAACGAGCTAACCCCGCGCTGAATGCAACCGTGATTTTCACGATTGCCAAAGCGACGGGGTGGACTGAGGAATACATTCTGTGGCTACCGTTGCGCCGGACGCTCCAATATCTGCATGCCGCATGGCTTAGCGAAGGTGTTGCTACTGAATGGCGCAGCGTTTCCGAAGAAGAGGCCGCCGAGGCGCATAACCTCTTTAAGCGTCTAAAACACCTCACCAAACATGGCTGACGTTTCATTCACTTTCTCCGGCGATGCTTCGTCCTTGCAAACTGCTCTCGATGAAATCAAGGGGGAGGTTCGCAAGACTAAGGATTCCGTACAGGGGCTGGCCGGGCAGTTTACCGCTTCTTTTGCCGCTATCGGTGGAGCAATTGCAGCGGTAAAGAGTGCTTTTGCTTTCTTCAGCAATATCCCGGCACAAGCTGCCCGCATAGAGGATTTGCGGGTCACGTTTACCCAGATGACTGGTGACGCAGAACAGGCCGGGGAAATACTGGATGACCTCTGGCACGATGCCGCCAATGGTGCCGTAGGTCTTGAGCAGATGGCAGCCACGGCTAAGCCTCTGCTCAATGTGTTCAGCGATTCCTCTTCCATTCGGGAATGGACGCGCCGCTTCGCTGATATGGCTACAGGCTCCGGCGTGGCGGCTGAGCAGCTCTCCAAGGTGTTCTCCCGCGCCATGGCTGTTGGGCGCATTGACTCCCGCGCCATTGATACGCTGGCTCGTCAGGGCATCCCGATTTATCAGGAGCTAGCAGCAGTCATCGGCACCTCAACCGAAGCGGTGCAAGCTATGGTGAAAAAGGGGGCAGTTTCGGCTGACCAATACGCAGCAGCTCTGCGCCGCATGACGGATGAGGGCGGGCAGTATTTCAACCTGTCCTCCCAGCTCTCCAACACGACCGCTGGTAGCTGGGGTACCTTGTTGGAGAATATCAACCGGGTTGTCGCTAAATTGGGAGAGCCTATCAACGAGGCTATAACTCCAGCCTTACAGAGTATAGCCATTGCTCTCGAAGAGGGGATTCCGGCTATGCAGGAGTTCGCCGCCGGATTCGGTACTGCTTTAACCGGGGTTGTTGATGTCATTTCTCCTATTGTTTCCGGTATCGGGGAACTGGTTTCCCTTTTAGGCGGGGCTGAAACAGTCGTTGCAGCTGCAGCAGCGGCCTTGCTCATGTATGTGGGTAACACTAAGGCGGCTACTGCCAGCACTATTTCTTTCCGGGCTCAGATGGTGACGCTCGGCAATACCATTAAAGGCCTGTCGTTCTCGTCCTTTGTGACCGGGTATCGGGCTGCGCTTACCGGGCTGAAATCGGCCATGTCGTCCACGCTGGCCGGGCTCAAGGTAACATGGTCGATTGCTTGGTCTACTATGGCTACCGTTACCCGCGCTGCCATGGTTGCCGTGAAAGCCGCGATTGTGAGCACGGGTATCGGTCTTATCATTGTTGGCATTGGCGAGGCCTTGGGAGCTTTGTACTCCTGGTTCATGGGTAACAGCGAAGCCGCCGAACGCGCCGCTGAATCTACCCGGCAGTTCGAGAAGTCTCTCCGTAATCTGAACAAGCAAGCGGATAAGGTCAAAACCTATGAGCAATATGATTCCTTCATGGAACAGCTCGATGAGAGGATGGACGATCTCCGCGAGGAGCGGCGTATGGCTGTGGCCAAGGACGAAGATGAGGAGGTTATCAAGCTGCTCGACCAGCAGATTGCTCGCCTGCGTCAGAAGAAGCGACACTACGAGGAGACCTTGCCCATCCAGATTGAGGAGGCTATCGAAGCCGAACGCGCCGCCGAAGCCATGCGCCGCCAACAGGAGGAGGCCGCAGAACTGGAGCGCAAGCTGGCAGCCGCCCGAGATAAGCTCAATGATTTATATCGCCGCCAACGCGAAACCGAGCGTGAACAGTACCTCTCCGGACTTGCCCCCGAGGTGCAGATTCAGCTCCGCCTTGCCGATGCTACGGCATACGGTCAGGCTCGCCATACGATTGAATCTCTGCGTCAGGAGATGGAGGCCATCATGCGCAAACCTGTTGTGACGGAGGAGGATGCAGCCCGCTATCAGATGCTGGCGGCCACCTACAACAAGATTGTGGAGCTCCAACGCCGGGGACGTGAGGAAGCAGAGCGTACCGCTGAAACCGAACGACGCCGGGCTGAGGAAGCAGCCAAGCAGGAACAAGCTCGGGAGAATGCCGCTCGAGACTATGATATGGCCGTGAAGATGCTCCAGGCTGAGATTGCAGGTAATGAACGCCGTCTTGAAGTCCTGAAACAACAGCAGCGAATCACCCAGCTGACGGCTGAATACCAACGTCAGGGGTTATCTGATGCCGAGGCTCGTGCTAAGCGCATGGTGGCTCTCGAAAAGCAGCTCGAACGCATGCAGGAGAAGCAGAAGGAGCAGGAAGAAAAACGCCAACAGCAACAGGGGCGTGGACGCCAGCAAGGCACGCGCATCACGGATTCCTTTGCAGGTGTGGGCGGCGGCGGTCGCTCTGTCGTTATCGGAGGTCCTCTCATTTCGGAAACGAAGAAGCAGACCCGCTTGTTGGAGGGCATTGGCAACAACACCAAGCGTCCTCCCACGGTTCAGGTTTCCGGTAATGTAGATGCGGTTATCAGCCGTTGATTTTGACACCGGATTCTGAGTATATGGCAACATTACATACAGGATTCGGCAGGAATGGCGATAGGATGGTGTGGTTCGGTAATACGGGCTACACCATCACCGGGCTGACGATTGAGCTCAGCCGTGACCGGGAAACCGGAGATACCGTAGAGCTTACCTATGAGGTACCGGAGGATGTTGCCATGAGCTCCATTCCGGAGATGGATTCTTCCATTGATGTCCTTTCTTCCGTGGCTCTGAGTAAGGCCGTTGTGACTCCCGGCGTGGCCGGAATGGCCAGCGTAAAGCTGACCTATTCCAAGCCAGTTGTTGAAGAAGAGGAAGAGGACGATGACGATAATACTGGCGGCTCTGATGACGGCATGTCCGGTTCCGATGAGGAGGACAATGAGGAAGAGGGTTCTTGGACTCTCGGCGGCAATAAGTTTACCACCTCCTTTGACGTGACCGTTGTAGACCAGCCTATCCTGACGCACCCTAAGATGGCCAGTATTTCCGGCGGGCAGTTGGAGTATCTCAAAGCCTTTATGGATGGAGCCCGCCTCTGGGAACTGGTTCCGGAGGTTGATGGCTCGGGTAAGCCGAAGCTGGATAGTGATGGGCTCCCGGTCATGAAGCAGCTCGGTAAGCTGCTCAAAACCGGGAGCAAGGCCTTTGACCTCATCAATAAGGGAGTTACCGCCTACAAGGATATTATGGCCACCTATACCGTACGCATGACCTCCCGCACGGATAAGTCCGACATCAGCTCTGTGGGTAAAATCAACAATCCGCCCAAGGCTCCAAAGTTCCCGAATCGCACATGGTTGCAGGTGTCCTCCAACTGCTCCATGAATGATGACGGCAAGACCTATACCATTGAGAATACATGGCTGCTCTCTGGCCTCGGTGGTTGGGATAAAGATTTGTATGGCTCTTAAACGATGAAGATTCCCGATAAAGTACGCGTAGGCGAAAAGCTATCCGCCCGCTGGCTCAATCAGATTATCGACTGCCTGAAGGAGCTTGCCAAGGCTGCCAACATGGCAGGCAACGGAACATCTACCTCCAGCATTGAATACTCCGGCTCGGATTATCGAGATACCAAGTACCGGGGTACTGGTGGTACCGATTTGCAGGAGTTCCGAGTTGTGCCGTTCCAGTTGCGTTTGAAGCCTAAGCATCTGTGTGATGTAAGCGCTGATGGCAATTGGCCAAAGATAGCCCAGATTAAAGCCGGAGCTATTATTGACTATATGGGCAAAACACGCCCGGTTCCGGAGAACGCCACCATCTACGACTACACGGAGGGATGGGTTGACATCGGGGCTTTTTCGGAGCAATTACACAAGGTCTTTTGCATCATTAAGCAGAATTACAAGGGCGAAATCCTCAGCGCGGAAATCAGGAGCTCTGAGGAGAAGTTTGTCCCTTGGGGGAAAACTGAGGAGAATACCAAGGGAGATGGCGTTCTGTCTGTCTTCATTGGTTCCTACCAGCTCCGCAAGATTAACGAGGTCAACCGCGCCCATATCTATCAGGCTCATTGTGGCACGTTGGATTTGCAGACCGTGCAGGTGGAGAAAGCCTTTGATGTAAGTGAGGAGGACGGGACGGGTAGCGGAAGTGAAGATGGTAGTGCCTATTACACCGCACCGGAAAGCGAGGAGTACGAAAGCAAACCCGCCGGGCTGTTCCGCAAGCGGGATGAACACTTGTTCGTTTTCAAAAAGCTCATTTGTGGAGAAGGTCTGGAGCTGGCAGACGGTAAGAATCTGAAAATCACGCTACGCCGAGCCAATTCTGAGTGGTCGAATGGCTCCGGGGATGCTTCGTCACAGTCCTCCGATGCTCCAGCCATCACGATTGGCGGGGTGGAGGATATTGTGTTCGATAGTGAGATTCTGGAACCGGAGATTGATATGGGGATTATCAGGATTCCCTTTGCAGATACCATCAAGGATGTTACGGGAGTCATTTCCGGGCTGGTGGTTAGATACGCCCCGGCAATCCTGAATGATGACGGCACGGTTACGTTCTTGGGTGAGGACGGTTCGCGGCTTCCAGATACGCCCGCGCCCGTTGATGCCGGTTCTGATTCTGCGTCCGGTTCCGGGGCTGCATCCTACCACAATCAGATTGTTAAGGGCGTTATCTACATCACGATTCCGATTTTCCAAGAGGGCTCAGGGTCACAATCTTTGTCGGCTTCTGCCAGCGCAAGTGATTCCGCTTCCGGTTCCGGCTCCTATGAGGATACCGAATCTGCTTCTGATTCCGCTACCGGGTCTATCTCTGATACGGTGACTGGCTCCGCATCCGGCAGCGGTTCCGGCTCCGGTAGTGGGTCTGCATCTGCCTCGGATAGTGGTTCCGCTTCCGGTAGCTCCTCGGTATCCGATAGCGGTTCAGCTTCGGCCTCTGTCTCCGGTAGTGAGTCTGTGGCGGGCTCTACGGT
Source organism: Akkermansia sp. (assembly GCA_045577775.1). Taxonomy (GTDB): domain Bacteria; phylum Verrucomicrobiota; class Verrucomicrobiia; order Verrucomicrobiales; family Akkermansiaceae; genus Akkermansia. Next base: position 45,212 of record JAZNIZ010000013.1, read on the forward strand.
AGATTCTTCCCCCGATGGCTCGACTACAGAAGATTCCACCCCGGGAGGTTCAACCCCGGGCGAATCCATACCGGGAGGCTCTACGCCCGGCGGTTCTGTTCCGGGTGGTTCCTCTCCCGGCTCTGAGGGTGGCAGCTCATCCTGCGCCTGTGATTGTGCCGCCAAACTGGAGGAGATGGCCACCAAGATTGTTGCTCTGGAAGAACGCATTGCAGAGCTGGAGAAGAAAGAATGCACCTGTAAATGTGGTGACCTGATGGCTCAGATTCAGGCAGCGGTGGCAGCCGAAGCTCAGGCAATCGCAGCAAGCATCAATTACGAGGTATCGGTCAATGGAGCCGTAGTTACCACCACGGAATACGGTACGCTCGTAGCAGACACCACCGGCTCTGTGACCGCAAACGGAGCTTCTGCTAGCTCAAACATTCACTACGAATAACGATGGCCTGTAACTGTGAAAATATAGACACGAACGCTATCTGCAATGCAGCCCGGCAACTCCTGCGCAAAAGGTTTGCCGAGCTGCTGCAGAATATCCCGTGTTCCCATACCAATAGGGATGCCTACTACAGCCCATCTCAGTATTGGTACGACTTAGACCGGACTGACCGCCGCACGGTCAGTACCAGTATGAGCGTGGGGCTCCGTGGCAATACCATCGTTATCTCTCTTTCCTATGCCTGATGTTATGAAAATTGACCTCAACAAGAACACCCGCTGCATCTCGATGTCTCCCTGGAGGCAATGCTTCATGCGCCGCATTTTCCACGAGCGCGGGCTTACCATGCCCCCGGTGACGCATCCCATCATCCCGGAGAAGCCTACGCGCCCCAAGGAGCCCAAGGCTTATTCGAGTCTGGCTCTGACCTTTATCCGCCTGATTCTGGAAGCAGAGCGAGACGGCTTGCCGTATCTGATTATCTTTGAGGACGATGCCTATCCCTGTGCAGCCCCGCAGGAAACGCTCGACAAGATGCTGGCTGAACACCCGCTCCCGGCTGACTGTGGCTTGCTGTGTCTGGGGGACGCTAACGGAGTGAGCCGTTTCCGGGGGAGGCATACCATCCTGCTGGACTCCTGCCAACGGCCTTACACTCCGCTTGTTCCAAACAGGGCAGAAAACAAGGGGAGCCATGCCTTTGTGGTATTCCGGTCTGCCATGATTCCTTTCGTGCAGGCAATCGCCTCTTTTGGTGTAACGGACATGTCGTTCTCCCGCATCCGCAATCATTGCGACCTCCGGGCGTATGGTATCTTCTTCGACCCTATCTTTACGCAGCACCGCTTCAATGGCGGCAATGACCCGGAGCCCGCTCACCGATTCCCGGAGTACTTCTTGCATCACAAGGCAGAGCTGGATAAACGATTCCCAAGGCCTACTCAGCAGACGCGCTTATTGGCTAAATCCGCTCCGCGCTTCTGGCTGTTTGCCAATCATCCCAAGGCGAATGCCTCCGCGCTGGGGATTGCCCCGGATGATGTGCTGGTATTCCTGAACCGCGCCAAGCCTTATGAGCACCTGAAGGATTTGCCGAATAGAAAGCTCCTCATTGTTCGCCGCAATGCCCGGGATAAAAACTGGTTCATCCCCTATGGTAAGGAGAAAGAGATTTTCTCTCTGTTTGAGGATGTGCAGCTCCTGAGTGATAAGGCCCTGGCCAAAGAACGCTCGTGGTTCGATGAATACAAGGCTGCCACCAACAATGCATCACCCACAACAGGCTGGATTGCTTACCACTTGCTGCGGGATGATTTCCCGGATGCCGAGGTAGTGCTGGTCAATTTCTTGCCGGATGGAGATAATGGCTCTTACAAATGGCACAAGCACGACTGGCAGTACGAGGCCGAATACTACCGGAAGCACGAGGTTCCCATCAGGGTGCTGTTTTAAGGTAGAAAAAAGCCGCTGTCCTGAAAAGGGACAACGGCCTTGTTTTCAATTCAATGAAAAAGACAATTTACTTGCGGCGGCGGCGTGCGGCCAAGCCTGCCAGAGCCAGCAGGGAAAGCGTGGCCGTGGTGGGCTCGGGCACAACAACGTAGGAAAGGGTTTGCCACCCATTCTTTGCAGTTCCCCCTTGTGCCATAGTTAAAGAGGTAGATTCCAATACGCCGGTCACCTTGAAAATCATTACAGACTCCGTATTGGGACTCCAATTTCCAGCCAAATCTGCGCTATAATTTACAGAGTTTCCGCTTGCTGCGGTAAAGCCATTACCATTTAGACCGGCATACGACAAGGTGATGGAATCTGCGGCAAGTCCAGTAATCGAAAAACCTGCAGTATGCTGAGCACGGCTGGCAGCTGTTACAAAAAGGGTAATTGTATCACCAACATTGGCGGAATTAAGCGTCAGGGTGATAGAGGATTTAGAAGCGTTATTACCAGTTGCGGTGTAATAGATATCACTACCAGTGGAAAAATCAGCTGCAGTAAAGCCAGAAGTTAATCCCAGAGCTGCATTCATCTCGGTTATGGCAGCCGAGTTGTCCCATGACTTTTCTACAGAGCCATCTG
>JAZNIZ010000014.1:0-87714 GCA_045577775.1 Akkermansia sp.
ACTCGGCGCTATAACGCCCTCTCTTATGTATCTGTTCGTTTTGCATGTGCGTGTGTTGGTTTGATTATACACACGCCCGATGAATTGCACAAGCCAAAGAGGGCTTAATGCAGTGTCTCAAATCCCGGCGCCATTATAAACAGCAGGTCTTTTTCATTTTCCTGCTTGTAACCTGAGCAACTACCTGTTACCATATGCTCTGTATATGATACGTTTTGCCTCCACCGACAGCCGCCGTGAAACCGGCAACATCAAGTGGGACCTCCAGGGGCCCATTCCCTTCGGCATCGCTGATATGGACATCGAATCCCCTCCCTGCGTGGTCGATGCCCTCCAACAACGTCTCAACCATAAATTTTACGGCTATGCCTTCATGACAGATGACCTCAGGCAAGCCATCTGCGCCTACCTGCACACCCGCCATGGTGTCGAGAATCCCCAGCCGGAGTGGCTGCACGCCCTGCCCGGCTGCGTGCCGGCATTCACCCTGGTAGCCAAGGCCAGCTGCACCCGCCCGGAGCACGAGGTCATGGTGTGCTCACCGGTGTACCCGCCCATGCTGCACTGCCACGAAGACGCCAACTGCCGCCTGGTCACCGTACCCTTTGCCCACCGCAACGGCACCTGGGAATTCGACTGGGAAGCCATGGAAGCAGCCGTCACGCCCAACACTCGCATGTTCCTGCTCTGCAACCCGCACAACCCGCTGGGCCGCGTCTGGAGCAAGGAAGACCTGCTGCGCCTGGGCGAGTTCTGCGAACGGCATGACCTGATTCTCTGCTCCGATGAAATTCACTGTGACCTGGTGCTCAACGAGGAGCTGAAACACAACTCTGCCCTCACCCTGCCGGAAAACCTGCTGCAACGCACCGTCATGCTCAGCGCCCCCAGCAAGACATTCAATATTGCCGGCATCTGCTTCACCTACATGGCCGTGCCGAATGCCGAGCTTCTGTCCACCATCCGCAAGATTCAGGGGCACACCCTGCCCACGCTCAACGTATTCGCCTACGCGGCCTCACTGGCCGCCTACCGCGATGGGTGGTCCTGGCATGACCAGCTGCTGCGAACCCTGCGCCAGAACCGCAACATGCTCTACGATTACCTCGAAAAAGAGCTTCCCATGCTGCGCCCGCAACCGCTGGAAGCCACCTACCTGGCTTGGATTGACTGCTCCGCCCTGGGCGTGGAATCACCGCACGATTTCTTTCTGGAAAAAGCCGATGTCTACCTGGACAACGGCGCCAATTTCGGGTCTCCCCAACATGTGCGCCTGAATTTCGCCACATCCCCTGAAATCCTCAAGAAAGGGCTCGATGCCATGCGCGATGCCGTGCGCGCCCACCTGGGCTGAACCACGCTCTACCTGTTTTGATTTACCAGCAACGGCCTGCGCCAGTCTTGGCTGGCACAGGCCGTTCTGTTTATTAGGAAACCCCACACATTCAGCGTATTTTCCTTCAGCAGATACGCAGTGTCTTATGGGCGAGAAGGACGAGGCGGAGGTCCAAAATGAGGACGACGGTTACGCAGGCTCTGAATGCGCTCCCGCACCTCCTTGAGACGCTCCGCGTCATGATTTTCTAGCAGGAGCGAAATTTCTGATTCCGTCTGAGAGCGAGCCGCCTCTGCTCTGGGATGAAGAGACACCAAAACTGCCAGGCGCTCGCGCATTTCAGGCGTATAATCCGCGCGAGCCATAATAAGCGACAGCACCCCCAGCGTCATCTCGTTTTCCCGGGCAGCGCGTTCCTGATTACCGGCGGTTGCCAGAGCAGCCGAAAAGCGGTCTCGCGCAGCAATGTAGAGCATGAGCATCTCGGAGCTTCCCGGGTTATCAGCCAGCAGCACGCGACTGTAGCGAGCTGCGCGTTCCAGCATATCAACCTCTGGTCGGGTATTCGGTCGCATACACCACTGCACAAAAGCACGTTTAAACAAGTGGTTTTCCGGGAACTTCTGCAGCAATTCATCCAGATACCCGGGCACAGACATTCCCGCTGGTAACAATTCCCTTCGCATTCCCTGGGACAGGGTCTGCATCAGCAACTCCACCCGACGCATTTGCACCTTCTCATCACCCGGCATCAATGTATCCAGTTCATTGATTAATGCCACGGCCTGTTTCAGATATTCGTGGCGCTGGCGAAATGCACCGCGGCGAGCGTCTCGCTGAGCAACCGAGTGGTGGCGGTTGCGACGCTCCCGTTCACGTCTGGGCAACCAGCGGCGCTGGTATCGACTGTCTGTACTAAGCATCTGAAGGGAGCGAACAACTTCCACCCGGGCCGGGTTTGACGTAATCTCACCAAGTCGCCCCACTAAATCACGCAGCAGTTTTTCAGCCTCATTCTTACGATTCTGGGCATAAAGGGAAGCGCACAACCCATTTAACGAGCGAACATAATCAAGTTCACCAAACACTTCCAGCTTTAAAGAACGGGTAAAATACTGCTCTGCCGTTGCATAATCTTCCGTCTGCAAAGCAATAATGGCCAAAGTGCGGCAAGCATCGGGCATCTTATCGCCTTCTTTATCTGCGAGTGCCGCAATTTCCTCATAATACGGCATGAGCTGTTGCAGCAACTGAGCATCGGCCTTGGTCGGTTGCCATAGTGTGTTATCACCCGAATCGCGATCCGCCATGCTGGCAAAAATCTGCTGCAAAGCTGCATCTGCAATAGCTGCATTGCGCTCAGCCAGTCGGCGTTGTTTATTCTCCCCCACATAGCCCCACACAATACTGCCAAAAAACAGAACTACCAGCAAGGCAGCAGCGTGGCTCCAGGCAGCCACAGCCGGCCGCCGGCGCAACCACATGGCATACCGCCGCGCAAGCGATACTGGGCGCGCCTGTACAGGTTCTCCATCCAGATATCGCCGCAAATCTGCTACCATATCATCCATGGATGCATAACGGTCTGCCGGAGCAAAGCTGATACTCTTGTTGATAATGGCACCCAGCTCGCCCTCCCCACGCAACGCCTTGAGCGGTTCATTACAGATGCGATGAATCAACTTGCCGGGTTCAGTCTCGCGAAAAGCCGGGCGATTGCACAGAAGTTCATACAGAGTCACCCCCAGGCTGTATTGGTCACCGGCAAAGGAATTCTCTCCCTTCATGAGGCGCTCCGGCGGCATGTAGCGCAGCGTGCCATCGTGGCTCTGCGTTACCAATGGAGCAGTCTCACCATTATTCAGCACAGTGGCAAGCCCGAAATCGCCCACACGCAGCACGCCATCGGCATCCAACAGCAGGTTCCCAGGCTTCACATCGCGATGCAACACCCCGCAGGAATGCGCATATGCCAGCGCCTGTGCCGCCTGCAGCCCAATGCGTGCCAAGGCCGTCTCATATGGGATCCCCGGAAAAGTCTTGCGAATACCGGCTGCGGAAATTCCCTGACCGTCTACAAGACTCATCACATAATATCGATAGTCTCCCTCCTGCCCCGCACCAAACACCTCTACAATATTGGTATGATGCAGCGCCGCAATCACACGAGATTCATTTTCAAATGCCTCACAATGACGAGAATCCGCATTCCATGCGGGAGAAAGTATCTTTACGGCCACTTCACGGTGCAAGGATTCCTGCATAGCGCGGAACACCGTTCCCATACCCCCGGAGCCTATATGCTCCAGCAGGCGATAACCGCCCAATGATTCAGGAAAACTGGCAGCATGCGCAGTCGCCACGCTATGGGTCGACACACTCAGGCTCTCCATTTCGACCATTCCTTTGAGCAGATCCCGCAGTTCATCAGCATGCTCAGGGTACTGAGCCGTGTATTCGGTAAGCGAAGGAGCCTTATCCTGACGCAAAGCCTCCAGATATTCCTCTACCAGCTCAGCCAGACGTTCCTCATGACCAGGCGTATCAGACATAGGGATTCTCGTGGTATACTAATTCCTGAAATCGCTTCAACGCGCGCACATAGCGGATGCTGGCGGCCTTCGGCTCAATACCCAGAACCGCCGCACACTCTGCATTTCCCATTTCCTCAAAATGCCGCAGTTCCAGAATCTCACGGTCATTGGCAGAAAGCTGAGCCAGTACCCGACGCGCCATGACCTGGCGCTCCAGGCGTTCCAGATGCGTGCGAGGACTCGAAATCGTATCTGCAAAATGAGCCCAGGCATCTGCCACTTCTGCGTTATCATCCGGACTCTGTTCCTTCATGGCATCGCGCTTAGCCGCAGCCAGGTGGTGGCGTTCCATATCTGTAAGCGTCTGCAGAGCAATGAGCCGCAGCTTCACGTACATAGGCACCTCGGGCTCAGCAGCCAGGAATTCCATGCGGCGTCCACATGCCAGATAGCATTCCTGCAACAAATCATCCACGCTCAGCCTGCGCTGTAACACCGGCGGAATGCGCAATGTCAGCAAACGCAACAAGCGATCGCGGTATTCCAACCACAACTCAGCCAGCCAGAGGTTTTCAGGAGTTTCTTTCATGCGGATAAAAAACGGCGGTCTGCCATTACCACCCCACATCAGGGAACGCAGACCGCCTGTCAAAATCTACACCGGCAACGCGGCTTCAATCGGTGACATTTTCTTCACGAAGATCGCGCACCATGAGTTCCTGCAGTGCGGCACTGGGGTGTTTCCCATTGTAAAGAATATCATACATGGCATCCACAATCGGAGTACGCACCCCGAGGCTGCGGGCCATCTGGTAGGTCGAAAGCGTATTCGGCACACCCTCTACCACCTGTCCAATCTGTTTCAGGCACTCATCCAGCGGCATCCCTTTAGCCAGCAAGCGACCGGCGGTCAGGTTACGACTGTGGTCGGAGTAACAAGTCACCACCAGATCCCCCATGCCGGAAAGCCCCATGAAAGTCTCCATACGCCCACCACGGGCAATGCCGAGACGTGTCATTTCTGCCAGACCTCGGGTAGAAAGTGCCGCACGGGCGTTGTCTCCCAGCCCCAGACCGGCACAAATGCCGCTGGCCAGGGCAAATACATTCTTGATTGCCCCACCAATCTGCATGCCGGTCACGTCGCTGCTGGTGTAAATGCGCAGGAAACCGGTGCTCATGCGTTTTTGCACAGCCTTGGCAATCTCAATATCATCAAAGCCAACGAGGGTGAGGCTGGGAAGCCCCTGCACAATATCCTCTGCATGGTTCGGACCGGAAAGAGAACCCACAGGATACGGTACATTTGCCGCCAGAATCTCGCTCATGAGCAAATGACTATCCTTTTCAATACCCTTGGAGCAGGAAACAATGACCGCATCATCTGCCAACCCCACATTGGCCAGGCTGGTGGCCACACTGCGCATCACCACACTAGGTACCACCACAATCACAAGCTGGGAACCAACCACATCTGCCCAATCGCTGGTCACCTTCACATTCTCCGGCAACGGCCGAGCACCAGGAATGCGTACCAGGCTCATGCGAGTCTCGCGAATGGTGGCAGCCTCTTCCTCTTTGTAGGTCCAGAGCACGACCTCACCCTCCGGTTGGGCTACGGCTGCAGTATACGCCAGGGCTGTACCCCACGCTCCAGCACCAATAACAGCGGTTTTAGTAAAGATTCGTTCCATACGAGTTTGAAAGTTTTTCAGTTCTTCGGAGCAAAAGCCTTGGGTTCAGTACCATTTACTATGCGCACCAGATTTGCACGGTGTTTCCAGGTCACCAGCGACAGAATTACAAACAGAAGCCCCAACACCATATAATCCGCCACGGAATAGGCACCATCATGGCTCCACAGCTCAATACCAGCCGCCAGAATCATGCCCACACCAGCCATAATGCTGGAGAACGAGACGTAGCGTGTAAGCACCATGCTGACAATCCAGAACAGCAGAGCAGCCCCTCCTACCCAGAGAGACATGGCAAACAGACAGCCTCCAGTTGTGGCTACCCCCTTACCGCCCTTGAACTTCAGGAAACAAGTAAAGGTGTGTCCCATAATCACGGCAAACATGACGCCCAGGAACCAGCCCATATCTGCCGGGCTGAACGCAGCCAACTCCCCACCCAGGTGGTACTTCATGTACAACAAAGGGGCAAAGCCCTTCAGAAAATCCATAAAGAACACAGGAATGCCCCACCCTTTGCCCAATACTCGCACGGCATTGGTGGCGCCTATGTTACGTGAACCATGTTCGCGCAGGTCAATACCATTCAGCCGCCCTGCGATATAACCAAAGGGCACAGAACCAATCAGGTAGGCTGCAACGATGTACAGAATATTCTCAACCATGTGCTTTTATTATAACTTATTTTTCGCTTAATGCAACAGGTTTTTTACAATTCCTGACAACTAAACCGACCAAGGGGAGGCATTGTAGGCAGCATCTATAGCATCGTTGAGCAAATTTCGAACCTGGGCAACCTCCGGGATGCCAATGAGACCACGGGGAATTTGCTGCCCCCCGGTTTCCTCAAAGTCGAAAATGATATCACCACTACCACCAGCTTGTTCATGGACCGCCTGAATAAGCCCGAGCATGAGGAACCATTCCTGAACCGAGCCACCCTCCGCCGGCAGAGCCAGCACGCGTTTCGGAGTGATGGCATAGAGCATGGCAGGAGCCTCCACTTCTTTCGCCCCGAAAAGGCGAGCCAGCAACCCGCTTTTCCGGGATGCAGAAGCGGCTCTCCCCTTTCCGAGCCAGAGGGGAGACTCTCCCTCGCGCAAGGCGGTCTCCAGGGCATGGCGTTCAGCCTGTGAAAGCGTCGTTGTCATCATCGCAGGAACATGCGCAGCAAGGTACTCTTAAACTTGTTATACGGCTGGTAGCGGAATGGCAGGTCCAGCCAGTTTGCTTTCTTGAGAATAGACTTGTAATGAGTGAACGTATCGAAACCAGTCTTACCGTGGTAAGAGCCCATGCCGCTGTTTCCCACACCACCAAAAGGCATACCATGCACAGCGAGATGCACAATTGTGTCGTTCACGCAGCCGCCGCCGAATGAGAGGTTGTTGCGGAAAGAGCGCTCGTTTTCCTTATCTGTGGTGAAAAGGTACGAAGCCAGCGGCCGCGGACGAGAAAGGACAAAGCCTTCCACATCTTCCCATTTTTCCCAGGAAAGCATGGGCAGAAGAGGTCCGAAGATTTCTTCCTGCATGCAGGCGGAATCGGGGGTCACCCCATCCAGCAGAGTGGGTTCAATACGCAGTGTTTCAGCATCCCCCTGCCCGCCTACAACAATGGTGGCATCCTCCATAAGCCCCATGAGGCGTTTAAAATGGCGGGAATTAATAATGTGCGTCAGGTTTTCGTTCTGGACCGGGTAATCGCCCAGCATTTCGCTCACAGCCTCGCGGAATTCGGTCATGAATTCCTGTTTGCGGCTGCTGTGGATAAGCAGGTAGTCCGGTGCCACACAAGTCTGCCCGGCATTGAGGATTTTACCAAAGGCAATACGGCGAGCAGCCACCTTCACATTGGCGCTTGCATCCACAATACAGGGACTCTTCCCCCCCAGCTCCAGAGTCACCGGTGTAAGCTGGCGCGCTGCAGCTGCCATGACATTGAGCCCCACGCCAGGGCTACCGGTAAAGAATATATAATCGAGTTTTTCTTCCAGCAGAGCATTACAATCCTCATGACTGCCCAGCACCACTTTCACATACTCTGGGGGGAAGATACTTTCCAGCATTTCAGCCAGCACAGCAGAGGTGTTGGGTGTGGTGGAGGAAGGCTTGACTATACAGCAGTTCCCCGCCGAAAGAGCTGCCACCAATGGATCCAGGAACAGAAGTACAGGATAATTCCATGGGCTCATGATAAGCACCACGCCATAGGGGTCTGCCTCTACCCGGCAACTGCTCGGGAAATGCGCCAGGCCGGCAGAGACCTTGCGGGGCTTGCTCCATTTGCGAATATGCTTCAGCGTGTCGCTCAGGCTCCCCAGCACCAACCCGATTTCGCACATGTAGCTTTCTGCTGCACTCTTGCCCAGGTCGGCATGCAAAGCCTCAGCAATGCGGGATTCCCATTCGCATATGGTTTTCTTTAGTTTCTTGAGGGCGCGAATGCGGAACTCCACATCTCGTGTTACATGAGTCTGGAAAAAAAGACGTTGATTTTTTACAATTTCGTGCATATCAGAAAGCAGCATTCAATATTTCTATTACCTGAGCTTCATCGGCAGCGCGGGGGTTCACAATAAGCGCTCCGTCATTCACTGCAAACTCTGCAACCTTGGCAAAGTCGTCCTTGCTCACCCCGGCATCGCGCAGCGTCAGGGGCAGACCACAGACGGCATTCAGACGGTGTGCCAGATTCTCCACCGCAGCAATCGCAGCGCCGGCCCGGCTATCGGCAGGGGTAGCCATGGCGGCATCCATACCCACCAGCCAGGGGAGCAGTGCCGCATAAGCAGAGGCGCAATGGCTCAGATTGTAGCGCATTACATGGGGCAGCAGAATTGTCATGGCAACAGCATGCGGCACATGGCACACACCGCCCAGAGCGTGGCCGATGGCATGCACGGCACCCACCATGCTATTAGAGAACGCGATACCAGCCATGGTTGAAGCCACAGCCATGGCATAGCGGGCTTTTTTATCATCCCCATGACGGGTGGCGGTTTCCAGGTTCTCGCAGATAAGCTTGATGGCCGCCGTGCCGTATGCGGTACTCATGGGGTTAGCCTGCAGGCAGGTACAGGCTTCAATGGCATGCACCATGGCATCAAACCCGGTGCTAGCAGTTGCCTTGGGCGGCAGTCCAGCCGTCATCCGGGGGTCTATCACGGCTGCATCCGGCTGCACATAAGGAGAAAGAAATTCCATTTTTACGCCGTTGGCGTCATTTCGAATCACCGCCACACCAGTACATTCGGAACCTGTGCCGGATGTAGTCGGCACTACCACAAATGGAATATATTTACCCCGCACCAGATTATCCACACCACCAATAGCGAGAATATCCTCAGCTTCCTGAGAAAGCACCAGGCGAACCCCCTTGGCCGTATCAATAACCGAGCCCCCACCCACTGCCACTAGCGCATCGCAGCCGGAACTGCGGTACAAAGCAGCAATTTCATTCACCACCTTGAGCGAGGAATCCACTGGGATGTCAGTATAGGTGCAGGCAGGTTTACACCCCTCCACCGCCATGGCGTCGACCACCAGCTGCATGGTACCAATCTTGGCAAGAACCGCATCCGAAAGCAGCATGGGGGCCTTGGCACCCAGGTGCTCCAGCTCATCAGCCAGGCGCTCCAATGCCGCCTCGCCGCAAAGGAGTTTTACAGAGTTTTGAAATTCAAAATACTTGTTCATAATTTAATTGTATCGACCAGTCAGGAACCCGAAGAAAATACGCCCATACACCCGCAACGGGTTCACCTGCAAGGTCGGAATGTCTGTTAAAATGTGTTTTGTAATAAACTTCGGGAACAGGTAACCTTCCACCAAATTCACCAAACGCGCCAGGCGCATCACATCTGCAATCTCGCCCTGCATGCTGAAAGCATGCTGGGCGTATGCTTGTGCCAGCCCCATCTGCCCGGTGAACATCCGGAAGGAAATCCCGGTAGATTTGAGGCGCAACGCACAAACCGGCTTTTCCAACGAGCTCAGGCGGTTCAAGCGTCCCGCTTTCCACTGCACAAAGAGCTGCGGAGCATTATACCCGGTCTGCAAAGCATAGCTCAGTCCCTCCGGCATACGCTCAAATTCATTCCTTACACGGGAATCGAGCTTGTACAGTTCAACCAACGCGGCATGAACCACGCGCAGAACGATGCCTACTGTTAATTTCTGAAAAGACTGTTTCATATAAAAATTTACTCACAACGCTGAGCAGCAGCCCGGTTCAGGCGATCCATCATGGCCATACCCAGTCCGATTTTCGGCAATTCCTCCGCCACAATCACATCTACGTTTTCGCACTCATCCATGGCGCGCATCACGGCGAACAAGCGCACAGCAGCCTCAGCCAGTCTGCCACTGCCGGGGGAAAGAGGCATCTGCTCAACCCAGCAATCCTGCTCAGCCAGCGGAGAATCGCCCTGGTAGGTTATCAACCCATAGCGCACCCCCTCCTGCGGGGTGAATTCCTCCTTCGGGTCGCGCAGAATAAGCGGTTTGGTGGGAGCATAATGACTCTTGAGCATGCCCGGGGCATTCGGTGTAGCCGCTTCAATATCGCTTCCCTTGCCAGGCTTCACCACCTTGCAGATTTTGCGAAGCTTCTCGCGGGTCACAGGCCCCTCGCGCAGCACGCGCACGGCAGGGTTACCCTTCTCGTCCAGGCAGGGCTGTAGAATGGTGCTTTCCAGCCCCTCGGAACAGGCGCCGGCATCCAGCACCAGCGGAATGGAACCGCCCAGTTCCTTGAGTACCGCCGGAGCGCTTGTGGGCGAAATGTGACCAAAACGGTTGGCGCTTGGGGCGGCAATCGGATGCCCCAGCGCGCGAGACACGGCTCGCATCACCTCATGACTCGTCACACGGCAGGCCACAGTGGGCAACCCGCTCGTCACGATATCCGGCACACATGCCTTTCGCGGCAACACCAGTGTCATCGGGCCAGGCCAGAATTCCTTTACCAGCTTATCCACCAGCGGCTGCAGCTCTGCCGGCACCTCGGTGATATCTTTAAGAGCCTTGCCATTCGGCAGGTGGCAGATAAGAGGATCGAAACTCGGACGACCTTTCACCTCAAACACTTTAGCTACGGCATCCGGGTTAAAGGCATCGGCCCCCAGGCCATACACCGTTTCCGTCGGAATCGCCACCAACCCGCCATCTGCCAGAACAGCAGCGGCCTCCTTGTAAATTCTGCGGCAATCCTCCAGTGGGTCCACCTCAATCACACGAGTCTCCATGCGTTTATCATAGACTATACTCTACCAATAGTCAATGATAATGAAAACTCTTGTACCACAAAAAGTATATGATGAGACACGGCAAACTCCCCACCATAACCCACCACACAAAAAGAAAGCCCGGCAGAGCCGGGCTTTCCTTATCTGAGTGCCAGCTGTGGCACCATTCGCTTAGGCGATGGTGACCTTGGCGTTGCGGGCAAGCAGATCGATGACCTTGGAGGTGATGACGCTCAGGCGGATACCCTGAACGCGGTTCTCGCGGTACATCTTGCGAATGAAAGTCTTGAGGTTCTTTTCCTTGGCCTGCTGAGCCATGCTGGCCATGGCCTCCAGAAGCTCCTGCTCGGTGGCTACGATGTGTTCCTTGCGGGCGATTTCCTGCAGGGCGAAATAGACGCGGAGATTGCGCTCGGTTTCCTTGGTAGCCTCGGCGCGGAGGGCATCCATATCCTTGGCGACGTCGTAGTTACCAGCCTGAATGGCGGCGTACATCTTGCGCTGGACGGTGTTGTCGTTTTCGCGCTCAACGAGGTCCTGCGGGAGGGCGAAGGAGAGCTGGTCTGCGAGTTTTTCGGAAATCTGGTCGGCCTTGGCTTCTTCATTGGCGCGAGTCTTGGAGGCCTTGAGGTTACCGCGAACGATTTCCTTGATTTCGTCCATGGACTTTTCAGGCAGAGCACCGGCGAAGAGCTCAGGGGTGATTTCGGGAACGCGCTTTTCACGCACTTCCTTGACGGTGCAGGCAAAGACAACATCCTTACCAGCGAGGTCGGAGATGGGGAAGTCTTCCTTCATAGTGAGGGTGAGTTCCTTCACATCGCCAGCAGAGGTACCTTCGAGGCCCTGGGGAAGCCCGGGCATAAAGGAATCTTCCTCAATGGCAACCCAGTGGCCCTCGCGGCCTTCCATGAACCCGACGGGCTTGCCGCAGTATTCGGCGGTGGGCTTGCCTTCTACGCTGGTCTTGAAGTCGATGACCACGATATCGCCCTTAGCGGCGGCACGCTCTACAACTACATGCTCGGCAGAGGATTCAGCGTATTTCTGGAGGGTGTCCTGCACTTCTTCATCGCTCACTTCATCGGAGGGGATGGTGACTTCGATGCCCATGTATTCGGGGAGTTCAAATTCAGGAACGATGGTAAGGGTGGAAACGAGCTTGTAGGAACCATCGGCCTCCTGGGTGGTGGTGGGTTCACCGAAGTCGAGCACCTTGAGATCCGGGTTCTGCTCAAGAGCTTTATCCTGCACATCGGCCTTGATGCGGGCGTCGAGTTCGTCAGCAATAGCTTCGGCATAACGCTTGGCGATAACGCTCTTGGGAGCCTTGCCGGGGCGGAAACCGGGGATGCGGGCGTTCTTCATGAAAACGCTGATGGCGGAGTCCTTGATGGCGGTCACCTCGGCGGGTGTGGCAATAGCGGTAAGCGTTGCCTTGCAATCACTTGTTTTGTCGATGGTAATGTCCATATTGATGCGGTGTTAGAAAATCGTATAAAAAATGCGCGCGCATTCTACATCAGGTTGCAGTAAAAGGCAAGCGTAGAAAAAGGCATAATGGGAACGTTTTGCGTAATAATGACAACAGGACCCGAAAAAAAACAGGTACTGGCAGGAGCCCATAGGGTCAGCGGAAGAGTTCATCCATGCAGCGGAGGCGGGCAGAATCATACCACTCTGCCTCGAAGAGGGCACAGCGGGTCTTGTAGAGACTGGAGGCGGTGGACTCCAGAAGCTGGAGTGCTAGCTTTTCTGCTGGAGTAAGAATTATCTGCCCCGCGCGCAGCAACAGGCGTCCCGGGGCGGTGGTGTTCCAGAGAAGCACATATTGCTGCAATGCAGCAGCAGCGGATTCGGCGGTGGCGTGGTCGTGAACCTTAAGCAGCTCGGTATGCACCTGGCGCAGCACATGGGTGATGAGCTGCATATCCTGCAGCAAGAGAGCCCGGGCAGCATCGGGGTCCACCTCAGGCATGCAGTCATAGAGCCCGCCCAAGGGCATTTGCAACATGCAGGAGGTGTGCTGCTCGGCTGGCAGCACCAGCGATTCCGACATGAAACGGATTTGCAGGGTGTCGATGTTGTAGCAATCGCGCAGGAGGGAGTTGAGCGCCTGCTGCACGGCGTAGACCTGACGGCGAGTGATAGTATCGGACGCAAGCAGTTCCAGATAACGTGCAAAGATTTCAGGCGCCCCCAACTGGCGCGCCAGAGCGGCGGTGGCAAGGTTGTTGGCTGCGGAGATACGGTTGCGTTCGGCCTTGGCGCGGCTGGTGCGGAACACCATGGCGCGTTTAAGCGCCATGCGTTCCAGTCCATAACGTTCCCCAGCAGCAGCGCGTGCAGCCTCCGGAGTGGGGGGCAGCGGTACACCTTCTCCCAGTGCTGTGGCATAGGGTTCTTCCCCGCGCAGAGCTGCCATCTCACTTTGCGTGGGAAGCTGCCAGGCCTGCAGCGGCAGGCTCGCAAGCATCAGCAAAGCAGGCAGGAAAAAGCGCATAACAGCGGGATGCATCAGGCAAATTCGCCCATGTAGAATTTCTTCTTGCCTCGGCGAATGATAACGATGCCGCCCTCGAGCGCCGCAGCAGGGGTGAGTTCCCAGGTGGCATCCTTCACAATTTCACCGTTAATAGAGATGGCACCGTTACCAATGAATTCGCGAGCTTCACGCTTGGAACTGCATATTTTGGCAGCCACCAGAGCATCTGCCAGCGGGCCGGGGATCAGCGCGACCTGGGGAACGTTCTTCATGCCACTCTTGATATCGCGGGCAGAGAGGCTCTTGAAGTCACCGGCAAAAAGTTTCTCGCTCACTTCCACCGCGTGCTCAAACTCGGCCTCGCCGTGGAGGTCGGTGATAATTTCCCGGGCGAGGGCTTTCTGGGCGATGCGCTGTTCGGGGTGTTCGTTGTGGCGGGCTTCAATTTCAATAATCTGCTCAGGGGTGAGGAAGGTGAGGCGCTTGAGGTAGGTAATGACGCAAGCATCATCACTATTGAGCAGGAACTGGTAAAGCTCGTAGGAGGAAGTCTTTTCCTTATCAAGCCAGAGGGCATTACCTTCGCTCTTGCCGAACTTATTGCCCTGGGCATCAGTCACCAGAGGCATGGTGAGAGCGTACACCTCATCACCCGTGGTCTTGCGGATGAGTTCGATACCGGTGGTGATATTGCCCCACTGGTCGCTGCCCGCCACCTGCAAATCAACCCCACGAGTCTCGTGCAGGTGCTTGAAGTCGATAGCCTGGATAAGCATGTACGAAAATTCGGCATAAGAGATACCGCTTTCCATCTGGCGGCGCACATGGTCTTTGGTAAGCATGTAGCCTACGTTGATGTATTTGCCGTAGTCGCGGAAGAAGTCGATGACGTTCATGCCGTTAATCCAGTCGTAGTTATTTACGACCTCGAAACCGAACACCTTTTCCACCTGAGCACGCAGAGCATCATAGTTGCGGAACACTTCCTCCTTCTGCTTGAGCTCACGCTCCACGGTACCGCGGGGGTCGCCGATGAGGCCAGTAGCCAGCCCCACAAGCAGAATCGGGTGGTGACCATGCTCTTTCATGCGGCGGGTGATAAGGAAACTGGAATAGTGGCCCAGGTGCAGACTGTCGGCTGTAGGGTCGGTACCGATATAAAAAGTGAGCCCGCCCTTGTTGAGTTTCTCAATGAGATCCGGGCTGGAAATCTGATTCACCAGTCCGCGCCATTCCAGTTCTTCGTAAAAGGTCATGTTCAGGAGCTTTTGTTGCGTTAAGTGCCGGGATGATACCACGCGCACAAGGTGCTGTCAATGCGATGCACTGACAGCGAAAGCGCGATTTTCAGAATGTAGAATGCGGAATTCCGGATTTTAAGAAGGAAAGCTCGCTACATTCATCAACCAACCGGTAGATACAGCCCTCCTTCCCGTCTCCCGCCTGTTTTTGAGTGCATGGCAGAAGCGGCAGAGTCAACACAACACCATGAACACCCATTGTGATAACGCTACGACCAGTTTATTCGGGGCGGCAGATGTGGCAAATCCCCTGCCCACCGATAAGATTCCAGAGCAGTCCATGCGCCCGGAGGACGCATATGAGCTCATCAAGACCGAGCTGCTGCTGGATGGAAATTCACGCCAGAACCTGGCAACCTTCTGCCAAACCTGGGATGATGACCAGATTCACCGCCTCATGGATTTGAGCATCAGCAAGAACATGATAGACAAAGATGAGTACCCACAGTGCGCAGAGCTGGAAATGCGCTGTGTTCGCATGGTTGCCGAACTCTGGCATGCCCCGGCACCGGAGTCCGCCATTGGCTGCTCCACCATAGGCAGCAGCGAGGCCTGCATGCTGGGAGGCATGGCTGCACTGCACCGCTGGCGGGCTCGCCGCAAGGCTGAGGGTAAACCTTGCGACCACCCGAATCTGGTGTGCGGTCCGGTGCAGATATGCTGGCATAAGTTCTGCCGCTACTGGGATGTGGAAATGCGCGAAATCCCTATGGCCCCGGGGCAATTCTGCATGAGCGAGGCCGAAGTGCTCAAGCATGTGGACGAAAACACTATATGCGTAGTGCCTACCTTCGGCGTAACCTATACCGGTCAGTATGAATTTCCGGATGAGGTGTGCCGGGTGCTGGATAAGCTGGCTGCCTCCGGCGGGCCGGATGTGGACGTGCATGTGGACGCCGCCAGCGGCGGTTTCCTGGCGCCGTTCTGCGCACCGCACATTCCGTTCGACTTCCGTCTTAAACGCGTGAAGAGCATCAGCTCCAGTGGTCATAAATATGGACTTGCCCCGCTGGGCTGCGGCTGGATTATATGGCGAGACAAAGCGAATCTTCCCAGCGAGCTGGCCTTTGCAGTGAACTACCTGGGGGGCAGCGTACCCACCATTGCCATCAATTTCTCGCGCCCGGCCGGCCAGATTATCGCCCAGTACTATAACTTTGTGAGACTGGGCATGCGAGGATACCGGGAAATCCACATGGCGGCTTATGCTGTGGCAGCGTATCTGACGAAGGAAATTGCCAAACTGGGTGATTTCGAATTCATTGCCACGGGCGACCCGAAGAAAGATATACCGGCTGTATGCTTCTACTGCAAGCACCCGGACACCGCCGGATACAACCTGTACGAACTCTCTGACCGCCTGCGCATGCGCGGCTGGCAGGTGCCGGCGTTCTCCCTGCCTGCAAATGTGCAGGAAACGGTGGTAATGAGAGTAATGGTGCGCCAGGGATTTACCATGGATATGGCCAGCCTGCTCATCGGGGATATGAAGCGAGCCATTGAGCACCTGGGCAAGTACCACGCCTCCACCAGCTTGTGCGAAAAGGATGCCATGGCATTCAAGCACACCTGATGTGATACTAAGCATCCGAGCTCTTGCGCGGACGCAGGCCGCGGGGGTAGCAGGTTTGCTGCTGCTCCCCGCGGCAGAGTTCAAAGGCCTTCTCCGGTGAATCCGGGTATTCTCGCAAACATGCCAGCACCCGGTTTCGCATGGCAAGTGCAGCTTCCAGTGCAGCAGCTTCTCCTCCATACTGCTTATCTGAAAAATACCGGGTGAAATGAACCTGATTCCGGCACAAGGTAACCCGCCAGCCCTGAAATGAGGTAAACTCATACGTGAATCTGGTTATGTTGCGAATTGTTTTCATAGTTACTGGAAGATAACACATTCCCCTACTTGCGGCAAACTATATTAGGGTGTCTTACTTGAACCAAACATAAAGCATTCCAATGATTAGCAGTATGGCATCTAACTATGCTCGCTAACAAGCGCTAAAGCCCCTACACTCACCCACATGACCATGAAATCCATCACATTCCGATGCACTGCCGCGCAGTATGAACAACTCAACAACATACACCCCGGCACAGCCTGCAATCGCACAGAACTCATCACCGCTGCATTGGATGCATTCCTCACCTACGCCGAGCAGCCCCGCGTACGCGAGCTGAACCTTTTCCTTCTTGTAAAAGAGCTGGACGACTCAAGCCAAGGCCCACACTTTGCAGAGCTGGCCTGAAAATCGCAGGCCATGACACTCGGCAGGAGTTTCCGTGTCACTCATTCCATTTTTTTCTTTCCTAGATGAGTTTTTGGGTGTATAACATCGAAAGTCTCGCGAGGGCATAATCCCCCAGGGTGAGACACGTCCCCCTTAACACATTCTATATACATAATTATGAGCAAGTCATTCCTGCCTGCGCAGTATGCGCATCCCTACGAAATCGACGAAAAATACAGCAAATCAGTAGCCTATTTCTGCATGGAATATGCTATTGATAACGTGTTCAAGATTTACTCCGGTGGTCTGGGTTACCTGGCCGGTTCCCACATGCGCTCAGCCGGGGCACTGCGCCAGAATCTGGTAGGTGTGGGCATTCTGTGGTCCTACGGCTACTACAACCAGATTCGCGCCGAAGATGGCTCCATGGCGGTGCAGTACCTGCGCAAGGATTACAGCTTCCTGGAGGACCACAACATCAAGTTCCTCATCCGCATCTGCGGAGCCCCGGTATGGGTGAAGGCCTATTACCTGCGCCCGGAAACCTTCGGCACCGCGCCGATGTTCTTCCTCACCACCGACCTGCCGGAAAACGACGACATCTCGCGCTCCATCACCCAGCGTCTGTATGATTCCAACCCCATGACCCGCATCTCGCAGTACATTGTGCTGGGTCAGGGCGGCGCCCGCCTCTTCGAAGAACTGGGCGTTGAACCGGAAATCTACCACATGAACGAGGCTCATGCCATTGGTGCCGCATTCAATATGCTGGCCCGCAACGGAGGTAATGTGGATGAAGTGCGTAAGCGTTTTGTGTTCACCACCCACACCCCGGAGGAAGCGGGCAACGAGAAAATGGACATCAACCTCATGGCCAATTTCTCGTTCTTCGATGGTCTCAGCCTCGACCAGGTGCGAGCCATGCTCAAGCTCGACCCCAACGAGCAGACCTTTAACTACACGCTCGCGGCTCTGCGCCTCTCGCACATGGCCAACGGTGTTTCTGCGCTGCATGGAGAGGTTTCGCGCCAGATGTGGCAGGGCTACAGCGACATCTGCCCCATCACCCACGTAACCAACGCACAGAACCGCGAATACTGGCAGGACCCCGAGCTGGCAGAAGCCTATGCCATGCGCGATAAGAAGGCATTCCTGCACCGCAAACGCGCCCTCAAGAAGGAACTTTTCCGCGTGGTAGGCGAACAGACCGGCCATCTTTTCGACCAGGACACCCTCACCATTGTGTGGGCGCGCCGCTTTGCTGCCTACAAGCGCCCGGGACTCATCACCGAAAACCCGGTCATGTTCGAGCGCATGCTGCAGCGCACCAATCGCCCGGTGCAGATGATCTGGGCAGGCAAACCCTACCCCACCGATTTCACCGCAGTGGATATCTTTAACAAGCTCAACAAGCTGAGCGAGAAGTACCCGCGCTGTGCCGTGCTCACCGGCTATGAGCTGGGGCTCAGCCGCCTGCTCAAGAATGGCTCCGATATCTGGCTGAACAATCCCGTGGTCACACGAGAAGCTTCCGGCACCTCCGGCATGAGCGCTACCATGAACGGCTCGGTCACCATCTCCACCAACGATGGCTGGGTGCGTGAGTTTGCCCGTGATGGCGAGAACTGCTTCATCATCCCCGAAGCCAAGACCGGCCTCGCTCCCGAAGCCCGCGACCGCTCCGACCGCGACAACTTCTTCAGCGTGCTGGAAAGCAAGGTTCTTCCTCTCTACTATGACAACCGGGACAAGTGGATGGATCTTGTCTTTACCGGTATTCATGACATATGCCCTGCCTTCGATTCTGACCGCATGGCAGACGAATACTATGTGAAGATGTACAACTGCTGAGCCCCACCCCCTGCTCCCTGAAAACAAGGCGTTTTTCCCCAGCCTCGCGGTGCAGACCGCGAGGCTTTTTCATGCGCTCATTCCACCGTAGCGCTGTACCCTGCCCGCACCATCATCATAGGGAATTATCCCTGCTGCGGCCATTCGCACGGTTGATTCCCCCCCTATCCCGCAGCAGGGCAATCAGTAATTCTGCACCGGGGAACCGGGAGCAATGGACACTTCCTGCACAGAGGCCGAGAAAGCGCTCACATTCTTCAGATAATCGTTCCACTCAATGAAAACCATAGGGCGCTGAGTGGAGAGGTGGAGGCAGAAACGCGCAATGCGGCTCTCTGCTGCCGCTATGATTTCAGCGGGTAATTCCGCAATGGCAGCAGCGGAGGCTTCCAGATGCTCCGTCGCGCCGTGGCAGATGAGCGGCAAATCACACCCGGCGAGCAAAGCCATAGCGGCAGATTCTGCGGGGGTGTAGCGTTTGGCAATGGCGCCCATGCACAAATCATCCGTAAACACCACACCCTCATACCCCAGCTGGTCACGCAGAAATCCCTGCACCAGCGCAGGAGAAAGCGAGGTGGGCAATTCCGCATCAATCTCCGGGATGA
Source organism: Akkermansia sp. (assembly GCA_045577775.1). Taxonomy (GTDB): domain Bacteria; phylum Verrucomicrobiota; class Verrucomicrobiia; order Verrucomicrobiales; family Akkermansiaceae; genus Akkermansia. Next base: position 19,283 of record JAZNIZ010000014.1, read on the forward strand.
GGAGGTGCGCAATCATGAGCGATGGCAGCTCCGGCATGAGCGCCGTGAACGGCATAGCGGCAGATGCCAGAAAAGAATCGCGAGTGCCATGCAGCACGGGCAAATCATGGTGCGGGTCGCATTCTGCCGCACCCATGCCGGGGAAATGCTTGCCGCAAGTCATGATACCCCGACCGAATGTTGCGCGGTTCCAGACTCCGGCATGGGAAATCACCTCCTGCGTTCCCCTGCCCCAGCACCGGCTCGGCAACGCATTCGCATGCGGCGAGGCCAAATCCAGAACAGGGGCAAAATTGGTATTCACCCCCAGTGTATGCAGGCAGGCGGCGTTGTAATAAGCCGCCTGGCGGATAAGGTGGCTGCTGCCGGTCTGTGCCAGCGCTGCCGCAGAAGGCAGCTGCACGCCTATTTCCGCAGTGCGCACCACGCGCCCGCCCTCCTGGTCAATGGCAATGATGGGCTCATCCGGTCCTGTGGTCAGGCGCCGCAGCTCATCCGTGAGCTCCCGGGTAAGCTCGTAATCCGCAATGTTGCGGGTGAAAAGAATATAACCTGCCGGCTGCAAGCGCGAGAAGAGTTCGCGCTCGCGTTCGCTGAGCACAAGCCCCTCTACCCCTGCAATAACCGGCAGCATGGTTGCGCGTTTTACTTATCGCCGAAAATCGTGGCACGGGTGAACATGGGGAACACCGGAATGCCGCGGCTCTCAATAGCCTCGCGACCGCCCTCCTGGCGATCAACCAGCACCAGGGCTGCCACCACTTTACCACCCTCAGCCTCAATAGCGTCGATAGCCTTGAGCGTAGAACCACCAGTTGTAATTACATCGTCCACCACAATGACTTCCTGCCCGGCTTCAAAGTTACCTTCAATGCGCTTGCCACGGCCGTGGTCCTTAGCTTCCTTACGCACGGTAAATACCTTGAGCGGTTCCTCAGCCTCCACGGAATACATGCCAATCGCCAGAGAAATGGGATCTGCACCCATGGTCATACCACCAATAGAGGTCACACCCGGGAACTTGGGCATAATTTCCTCCTGCACCAGCTCCCAACCCACCTGACCAATCAGGTTGGCGCCACGGGCATCCAGCGCGGTGATACGGCAATCGCAGTACAAATCGCTCTCCTTGCCCGAGGCAAGAATGAAATGACCAGTCTTAATCGACTTCGTCAGCAAGATATTCAGTAGTTCTTTCTTGGCATCTGTCATAGCAAAGCCATTCTACTCTCCTTCCCCCCGAATTGCAAGGCGATTTACCGCTACGCTGTATGTTATCACCAAAACAACAGAAACGTTTACAACAGTATGTACCCCTGGTAATACCTCTAATTGCCAGATAGCGGGGTTCCGGCTCCATGGGAACGGCACTGTGGTCTGCCCCCTTCTTTTCAGACAATGAAACAAATCATCTCGCCTCACACCGGGCGTGAGGCGAGATGGAAAAAAATCACCTATATTCTGTAATTACTTATTCAGCAATTTCTCCAGCAGTGCCTGGGAATTGTCGGCAAGTTTAGCAGGGTCATCGAGCATACCGGCACGCAGCAGTGCCGTGTTGATGAGCTGGTCGGCCAGCAGGGTGGCCAATGCTTCATCCTGGGTGCGAAGCTCAGCCAATTTCATGACAATCGGGTTGTGCGGATTAAAGGCAATTTCCGGATGCGTTTCGGGAATTTCCTGCCCCATGGCGCGGAGATAAGCCTTGATTTCCGGGGAGATATCACCCTCTCCCTGCAAGGCAATGGCCGGAGCGCTGGTAACGCGATCGCTGGTGCTCACCTTGCTGAAGCGGTTCTTGAAGGTATCGCTTACCCAGGTGGTGAGCCCCTCGGCCTCGGCATCATCCAGTCCCGGCTGATCGGGCTGGGCCTCCAGCGGGGGCAGTTCCAACCCGGCACGGTCGATGGACTTGATTTCCTTTTCGCCGAACTTCATAAGGCTTTCGACCACGAACTGGTCGCCACCCTCGGTGAAGAAGCCCACCTCGAACCCGCGGGCCTTGAGAGCATCCAAATACGGGGAATTCTCCAGCTGGCTGCGGCTGGTGCCGTAGAGCACGTAGATATCCTTCTGGTTTTCCTTCATGCGGGACACGTAGTCCTCGAAGCTGGTCAGCTTGCCGGGTTCGGTGAAGGTGGATTCAAAGCGCAGCAGCTTGCCAAGGGCGTCCTTGTGTTCCCAGCTGGTGACCACGCCTTCCTTGATGTAGCGGGAGAAGGTGCGCCAGAATTTCTCGTAGGTTTCGGTTTCGTTCTTCGCCACACCCTCCAGGTGCTTGATAAAGCGTTTCGTGATGATACCGGCCACCTTGCGCAGCAGGGAATTATCCTGCAACATCTCGCGAGAGATGTTGAGCGGAAGGTCCTCACTGTCCACCACACCAGCCAGGAAGCGCAGCCACTCGGGAAGCAGTTTTTCCGGCTTGCTGTCAATAAGAACCTTGTGGCAATAGAGCGATACCATGGGCTCGCAACGGTCAAAGCCCATCGCCTCCGGGTTTTCCTCCGGTACAAAAAGCACAGAGTTGAGCACAATGGGGGCATCCGCACTGAAATGCATGTAGCTCAGCGGCTTGTTCTCGGTGTGAGCAATGAACTGGTAGAAGCCTTCGTATTCCTCCGGCGTCACGTCCTTCTTGCTCTTCATCCAGATAGCCTGCACTGTATTAAGGTGCTCACCGTTGAAATCAATGGGGAACCCCACGAAGTTGCTGTACTTGGAGAGGATGTAGCGGGTGTGGTCACCCTTGGCAAAGTTCTTGGCATCCTCCTTCAGGTGGATAAGGATGCTGGTGCCGCGCGGGGTATCGGCAGCGGCTTCGGTGAGTTCATAGCCTTCCTGACCATCGCTCACCCACTTTACCGGGGCTGCATCCGGTTGCCAGGAGCGGGTGGTTACTTCTACCTTATCCGCAGCCATGAACACGCTGTAGAACCCCACGCCAAACTGGCCGATGAGATCCTGCGTGCCGCCCTTACTCTCCTTCATAGCCTCCAGGAACTTTTTGGTACCGGAGTGGGCAATGGTGCCAAGGAATTCCACCACTTCCTCCTGAGTCATGCCGATACCGCTATCGGCAATGGTGAGTGTGCCGGCTTCTTCATCGGTGGTGATGGCGATGCGAAGCTCGCGCTCGGGCTCATAAATACCGGTCTGGGTAAGCTGCTTGAGGCGCAATTTTTCCAGCGCGTCAGAAGCGTTTGAAACCAGCTCGCGAACAAAAACCTCGCGGTCACTGTAGAATGCATGAATCACAATGTCCAGCAGCTGCCGGACCTCCGTCTGGAACTGATGCGTATTTGCCATAGTGTCAATTCTGATAAAGTCTGCCCACTATTCTACTATCCGAAAGCATAAAAGCAAGCGGGTATTGTGGCAGCATTTACCCGTGGTTGCCCCGCAAATTTCTTGCTTCTTCGGCGCAGTTGTGCTAAAAATACCGCTACATGGAAAAAACACTTTTTCAGAAAATAGCGGATAAGGAAATTCCTGCTGCCATCATCTATGAAGATGAACTCTGCGTAGCCTTCCGCGATATAGCCCCGGCAGCACCAGTGCATGTGCTGCTTATCCCCCGCAAACCGATTCCCAGCATTGCCGCGGCCACGGAAGAAGATGCAGCACTGCTGGCACACCTCATGCTGAAGGTGGGCGATATTGCCCGGGCCGAGGGACTTGCAGAAGGCGGGTTCCGCACCGTGCTCAACACCGGGGATGATGGTGGACAGACCGTGCCACACCTCCACATTCACATCATCGGCGGGCGCTCCCTGCAGTGGCCTCCAGGTTAGCATCAGCGCAGCTTTCCACATTCCTCGTCTCTGTAAACCAGGCGGCTATGCCTGCGAACACTCACACCGCCCTGCGCAGCTATGAATGGGTGACCCCATACACCCTTGAAGTAGAACTGCCCGATACCCGACTCCGGCTTAGCTTTCTGGAGCCGGGGGTGGTTCGCTGCCGTTATGTCACCCAGGCGGTCTTTGAAAATGTGCCCAGCTACGGTGTAGCCGCAGAGTATACCCCAGCCCCGCCCGAGGTAGAGTATGAAGATACCCCAGGCTACATCTCGCTGAACAGCGAGCGGGTAGAGCTTCGCATCCGCCGCATTGATGGGGGGATTGAATTCTATGACCACTCCACAGGAACGCTGCTTTGTGCCGATGCCGAGGGCATGGGGCACCGCCGCTCTGAAAAAACGGGCGACGACCTGGTGTGGGTGCTCAAGCACATGCCGGCACAGGCGCATTTCTTCGGGTTGGGAGATAAGCCCTGCGCGCTGAACCTCCGTGGCCGGCGTCTGGAAATGTGGGGAGCAGACCACTATAAATTCACCCCCGAAAGCGACCCTCTTTACAAAAGCATTCCCTTTTTCCTCTGCCTGAACCGCGGCACGCAATACGGCATTTTCTTCGATAACACCATGCGCTCGTACTTCGATTTCGGACACGAGCGCGAGGACCGCCTCCTCTTCGGTGCAGATGGCGGCCAGATGGATTACTACTTTATTGCCGGGACAGACGCTCTCGACACCGTAGCCACCTACACTCGACTGACCGGGTTGCCGCCCATGCCGCCACTCTGGGCACTGGGCTACCACCAGAGCAAATGGAGCTACTACCCGGATACCGCTGTGGAGGCACTGGCACACCAGTTCCGCAAACGCAAAATTCCTTGCGATGCCATTCACCTGGATATCCACCACATGGAGTCGTTCCAGTCCCTCACCTGGAGCCACGAGTATTTCCCTGATCCCGCAGGCATGATTAAACGCCTGGGAGCCGATGGATTCAAGGTGGTGACCATTGCTGACCCCGGCATCAAGATTAACCCGGACAACTTTGTATGGCGAAGCGGGTTTGAACGCAACGTATTCTGCCGCCGGCACGACGGCGCTTTGCTGGAGGGCGATGTGTGGCCAGGGCTCTGCACCTTCCCGGATTTCACCTCGCCCGACACCCGAAACTGGTGGGCGGGACTGCTCAAAAAGCAAGTGAGCGAAATCGGCGTGCGCGGCATATGGGTCGATATGAACGAACCCGCCATTTTCCCCGACCGCACCTTCCCGGACGACACGCGCCATGCCTTCGACGGTTTTTCCTGCTCACACCTCAAGGCGCACAACGTGTACGGCCAATGCATGGCACACGCCACGAGAACGGGCATGCTCACCCACGCGCCGGATCGCCGTCCCTTTGTGCTTTCACGCGCTGGATTTGCCGGTTTGCAACGGTATGCTGCTACCTGGACCGGTGACAACAATTCCGACTGGGAAAACCTCAAAATGGCCAACCTTATGGTGCAGCGTCTGAGCTGCAGCGGCGTCTCTTTCTGCGGCGCCGACACGGGCGGATTCCTGGGGCACCCCACACCGGAACTCTTCTGCCGCTGGATGCAGATGGCCGCGTTCCACACTTTCTTCCGCAACCACTCCAACGGCGAATACGGTGGCCAGGAACCATGGTGTTTCGGCCCCCTGGTGGAGCAACATGTACGACTCGCCATCATGGAGCGCTACCGCCTGCTGCCCTATATCTACACACAGTTCCACCGCTACCACGCTCAGGGGCTTCCCATCATCCGCTCACTGGCACTCATGTACCCTGAAAACCCGGATATGTACTGGCGCAGCAGTGAATTTTTCCTGGGCGATTCCCTCTACATCGTACCAGTACACCACCCCGGTGAAAGCGGTCGTTTCCTCTACATGCCCAGCGGCACCTGGTACTCACTCTGGAATGACACCCCAGCCCCGGCCGAGGATGAGGAAGTGTGGGTTTCCACCCCGCTGAATCGCATTCCGGTCTTTGTGCGCGGGGGGCACCTCATCCCCCGCTGGCCAGTGCAGCAGTACATTGGCCAACAGAAAAACCCGCACATTACCTACGACCTCTGGTGGGCTCCAGATTGCGAAGCCACCTCCTGCCACTACGAGGATGCCGGCGACGGCCAGGCACACCGCATCGGAATGTACCGCCTGCACCGCTTCCGCTACTCTGCCACCCGCCGCAGCATCACTATCGTACGCGAGGGCGAAGGCAAGCTCGATCCCACCGAAGACACGGCCACCCTGGCGCTGCATGCCCTGCCGCATGGTGCGCACCCCAGCGTGGTGGCAGATGGCGCGACCTGCCCCGGCAGCTTTGATGACCAGCACATCTACCGCGCCGAGATTCCCACCTACTCGAACCGCGTCCAGATTGAATTATGAAGCAGGACACACTCGACAAACTCATCTCGCGCCTTGACCACCTCTCCCCGGAGGAGCTGCGCAGCGTCTTCATGCGCCTCGTATCCGAAAAAGGGCTCCTGCAAGACATCTTCGACACCCTGCGCGACGGCATTCTCCTCTTTGACCCCAGCGGACAGGCCCGCTTTGCCAACCGCGCCGCAGCAGACATATACGCCCGCCCCCTGCGCGATTTGCTCAAAACCCCCTTTGAAACCCTGACTGGCGGCACCTGTCTCTGGGAAGACCTGCGCAACAGTGGCATCGCCATCACCCGCGACATTCAGGTCAACTACCCCGCCCCTCGCCACTATCACCTGCACATGAGCCCCATTGCCGGCGGCAGCGAATACCTCCTCATCATCCGCGATGACACCGAGCAACACACTCGCGGTGAGGAAAACGCCGAAGCCGAACAGATGAACCTGCTCAGCTATATGGCCAGCGCCGTGGCACACGAAATCGGCAACCCGCTCAACTCGCTCGGGCTCAATCTCCAGCTGTTACAGCGAAAACTTGGCAAGCTCCCGGAATCTGACCAGGCAAAACTTGCCCCCCTGCTCGAAACAGCCCTGGGAGAAACCCAACGGCTCGATACCCTGCTGCACCAGTTCCTGCAGAGCATGCGTCCCACCCGCTTGCAACGCGAGCCGCTCAATCTCAACACACTCATTGAACAGGTCATCGAAACCCTCGACCCTGAAATTGCCCCCCGTGGCATCAGCATCCACCTCGAACTCAGCGAGAATCTACCCGAGCTCTCTGCCGACTCTACCCAGCTCTTCCAGGCTCTCTACAATCTCATCCGCAACGCCTACCAGTCCATCCCCGGTAATGATGGCGGCATCTACATACAAACCGCGTACAACGATAACGACCTCCGCATCGTCATCTCCGACACCGGCACCGGTATTTCTCACGAGGTGATGGGCAGCATGTACGAGCCCTTCCGTACCACCAAACGCAAGGGCAACGGTCTCGGGCTACTCATCGTACGCCGCATTATCAAAGACCACGGCGGCACTCTCGGGTTCGCCTCCAAGGAAGGCACAGGAACCACCGTCACCATCACCCTTCCCCGCGCCGACCGGGTTGTGCGTCTCCTACCCGCCTGATGGTTCACCACAAGCTGCGCGCTCACCCCCTCTGCCCGGTATACAGCCGCCCCCATGAGACGCACGGTCAATCAAAAGCAAAGGTCACAATAACCGGGCCCGCTCCGGCATCCGGTCCACTCCAGCTGAGCCGGGCTGGACCATCGGCATTAACATAACGCTGCACTTCCTTCTGAAAATCCGCAGGAGTTTCATACGAAGTCAGGTATCCTTCAAAATTTTTCTCACCTCGGCGGTAAGCAGCCTGGGCCGCCTGCCAATAAGCACCAACGCTAGTAAAATACACCCCCCGCTGCCGGTAATAATATGCAGTGCGCGTGCCGCTGGCAGGGTACGCATCACGGCTCCAGTGGTGTGTACGCGCCATCTCTGAATCAGAAACCCCGCAAAAGCCATGTGCCACCACCTGGCGGCTTCCATTGCCCACCACCGGGTCGTCCCACGTGGCATCCACATGGTACCACTCACTGCCCAGCTTCACAAGGTTCCAGGCGTGGGGGCCATCGGCCGTTCCTGTAACCACGCGAGAGGGAATACCCGCCAGCTCCAGCATAACGCAAAGCGCAGAGCTGTAGGCCTCGCAACTGCCGCAGCCTTTGCTGAGAATATCGCAGATATCGCCACCGGCATCCGCATCATAGCGAGCCATCTGCACCAGCGCATCATGCAGCGCCACCAGCTTATCAAAACTAGTCATGCCGGGTTGTATTGTCTTCTTTACACAATCCCCCAGCTGCTGGAGCACGCGCTGATCCTTACTGGTCAGCCCCGCACGGATTTCCGGCTGGTGCAAAGCGGCGCGCAGGCGCACATAATCCCGGTATTCCAGCTGAATGGAAACATGCCCGCTCCCCATAACCTTTGCCGTGCAGCGGCGAGCATACTCCCCCCAGATTGATTCACTAATCAATTCTTTCCACTGGGAACGCAAGGCTGGCGCCAGGCAAAATTCAACCGGGTTTTGCGCCTTTGCAGCCCAGGATGCTACCGCCGACTGCATTTCCTTGCGCGAATGCACCACAGGCTCCGCGCCCCCCTGAACAATGGCAACTGGCAGCTCTGCTGCCGGCTCTGCCGGGGCGCACTGCACCAGCAGCACTCCCGGCAGCGTCAGCACTAGCAGGCGAGCCAGCATGAAACGGTATACTTACACCTCTTCATCATCTCCCAGAAGCTCAGTCATAAGGCCGTTCGGCGAAGCATGCATCGATTCGCGGGTAGCCATATTCTTGAGTTCAAGCTCGGGGTATTCAGAACCAATGATAACAGCATAGCGTGCGCCGATTTTTTCGGCACGCTTCAGCTGGTTTCCCATCTTGGCAGGAGCGAGGGGCAAATCCACGCAGAGGCCGGCATCGCGCAGCGCCGAGGCCAGGGCCAGCATCTGCGGTCGCTTGGCGGGCTCAGCCAGCACCATGCAAACGTCGATGTTAGAAGCCTTCAGCGCGGCATCGCGCAGGGCGCGGGCAGCCGGGCAAGCCTCGATGAGGTGGGCAATCACGGCATCCCCCATGGCAAAGCCAGTAGCGGGCATATCCACCGCACCATTAGAAAGCGTGGAAACCAGGCCATTATAACGGCCACCGCCGGCCACGGCACGCAGGGTGTGGCCCTTATCAAAGATTTCAAACACCAGACCAGTGTAGTAAGCAAGGCCACGCACCACGGAGAGGTCGAGCTTCACATACTGCTCCAGCCCACGGGCCTGCAGCTCTGCCAGCACAGCATCAAAGCGCGGAGAACACCCGGCGGGAGGGTTGGAAATGAAGTTCACCAGGTCCTCACGCTTCATGCCGAAGGCATCGAGCTTTTCCTGGCAGTATTCCGGGCGGTCGCGCTCAAACTTATCGATGATGGCCAGGAAATCCGGCACGCGTTCCTCAGCCACGCCGTTATCGGCTGCGTATTTCAACCACACCTCGCGGTCGGAAATACGTACCACAAAATCATCTGCGGTGAACCCGAACTCGCGCATGCAGTCAATGGCCAGCGAAATCAGCTCGGCATCGGAGCCCTCGCCGGCTTCGCCCAGAATATCGGCATTGAACTGCACAAACTCGCGCAGTCGGCCTTTCTGCGGCTTTTCATAGCGGAAACAGGAGCCGATTTCAAACCACTTGAGCGGCTTGGTGTATTCGCGCTGGTAGGCAGCCGCAATGCGACCAAGGGAGGCGGTAAGCTCCGGGCGCACCGTGATATCGCGCTCACCCTGGTCCTTGAAACGGAACAACTGGGTAGGCAGCTCACCGCCGGACTTCTTGAGGTACAGCTCGGTGGATTCAATTGTAGGCGCTTCCCATTCCACAAAGCCGTAACGATGCGCCACACGCCGCCACGTGTTGAAGAGGTAATTGCGGAAGGCGCATTCCTGCGGGGCAAAATCGCGGAATCCGGGCAGCGGTTGGAATCGTGCGTCAGGCATAGTAAATAATAGTTTGGTAAAAATTTGTTACGCGGCACATTATACCTGATTCTGCGCGCAAGGCAAGCGCGGAGAAAGGCAGCAAGCCCGATTTTCGCGCGCGAGCGTGACATGCTTTTTGTTTGCAAATAGCGGGAGACCAGAGTAGAATAGCCGAGTGAAATGGACATCTGCCAAGATTTATGTCGTAAAATCAGCCATTATCGGCACCACTCTGGCCTATATGGTGCTGGATCTCTGGGTGCTCAATGGTCCGCTCTATGGGTTCCTGCACAAGGATAAGCAGGCCGCAGCCGCTGCGGCCGTCGTATACGGCGAGCGCATTTCACACGGCCAGCTGGCACGCCACAAGGCCGAGCAGGAGGCAATCTCCGGCAGACCGAAAGCCACCATTGCCATGATGATGGATCTGGTGCGCAGTTCACTGCTGCGCCTGCGCACCCGCTACAATGACAACCAGCTGCCGCATGACCGCGCAGCCGCTGAGCAGGCCGTGGCAGAGCTGGCCACACGCGCCGGAAGCGATGCTGTCTTTGAACAGCAGCTGGCCTCGCAGAACTACACCCGCCACCAGTTCACGGATAAAGTGGAATCCAGGCTGATGGGGCTTGCCCTGCTGAACCGCAACCTGGAGCCTCACACCCAGGTGGACAATGCCGCCATCATGGCGCACTATAAGCAGGTCAGGGATGAACTAACCATCCCCGCCAGCCGCCCGGTCAGGCACATTTTCATTTCCACCCAGAACCGCAACAGCGATGACGCCCGCCGCTGCGCAGAGCTTGCGCTGGAGCGCCTGAACTCCGGCGAGGGCTTCGGCGAACTTGCGGCCGAAGTGAGCGAGGACCCCGCCACAGCCAATCGCGGGGGAAATCTGGGGGTGGTGTATGATAACGAGCTGCTGCCCCTGCCGGAGCTGAATTTCTTTGGCGAGAACGCCCTGCCCGCCGGCACACCGGCTCTAGCTCAGAGCAAATGGGGGTGGCATGTCATCCTGCCCGGCCCCATCACCCCGGCCTATACACCCTCGCTGGAGGAGTGTCGCGAAACCATCCGCACCGCTATCATCAGCGCCCAGCGAGAAATCGGGGTTAATACATTCTTCGATACTCTCATCAAGGAAGGCTTCAAACAGAAACGCATCCAGATTCATGTCAAGTGACCGCATCTCCGTTTCCCGCGCAGCAAATGGTCTGCACGGCACCGTAACCGTACCCGGCGATAAAAGCATTTCCCACCGCGTGGCTATTCTGGGCGCACTGGGTAGTGGCACCATGCAGGTGCGCAATTACCTGTGCAGCGAGGACTGCGTGAACACCCTGCGCGCCATGCAGCAACTGGGAGCCCGGGTAACCCCCGGCGACAGCCCGCAGGATTTCACACTCACCGGCACCGGCATGCAACCCACAGCCCCGGCGAACGATATCGACTGCGGCAACAGCGGCACCGGCATGCGTCTCATGGCTGGGGTACTGGCATCGCTGCCGTTCCGCAGCCGCATGTTCGGCGATGCATCGCTGAGCTCCCGCCCCATGAAGCGAATCATCGACCCGCTGGGAGCCATGGGCGCCCGCATCACCGCTTGTGGAGAAAAACCCGGTTGTGCGCCGCTGGAAATTGAAGGCGGAACGCTACAACCCATTCACTACGATTTGCCCATGGCCAGTGCCCAGGTAAAGAGCGCCGTGCTGCTGGCCGGCATGCTGGCAGACGGGCACACCTCTGTACACCAGCCGGCCATTACACGAGACCACACTGAGCGCCTGTTTGAGCATTTCGGCATTCCCTGCACCGTATCGGATGATGGTCTGGACATTGCCGTGGACGGTCCGGTAGTTCCCTCCAACAAGGACATCACCGTGCCGGGCGATATCTCCAGCGCTGCGTTCTGGCTGGTTGCGGCCAGCATTGTGCCGGGCAGCGAGATTACCCTGCTCAACGTCGGCCTTAATCCCACGCGCGATGCCATCATCACCGTGCTGCGCCGCATGGGGGCGGACATCCGCATCACCAACCGAACAGAGGGCGGCGAACCCCACGGCGATATCACCGTGCGCGCCCCGCAACAACTGGTGGCAACCGAGGTTCTGAAGCCCGAAATCCCCAATCTCATCGATGAAATTCCCGTGCTTGCCGTCGCGGCAGCCTTTGCACAAGGCACCACCCGCATCCGCAACGCTGCAGAACTCCGCGTCAAGGAAAGCGACCGCATCGCCACCGTGGTGGGCAATCTACGCGCCATGGGAGCCACGGTGGAGGAATTCCCGGATGGCATGGAAATTACCGGCGGCACTCCGCTGCACGGCGCCACCATGGATTGCTATGGAGACCACCGCATCGCCATGAGTTTCCTCATGGCCGGGTTGAATGCAGAAGGCGAAACCACTCTACTCAACTGCCACAGCATCAACACCTCATACCCCGGATTCGAGAAACATCTCCGCTCCCTTACCCAGGCTTGAATCCATGGCACGCATCACCCAGGAATGCGCCGCGCGCATCAAGGACTCTGCCGATATTGTGGAGCTCCTGGGCAGGTATGTGCAACTGCGCCGCGCGGGCAACTCCTGGAAAGCCTGCTGCCCGTTCCACAGTGAAAAAACGCCCTCGTTCCATGTGAACCCGGCTCGCCAGTCCTTCCATTGCTTCGGCTGTGGTGTGGGGGGTGATGCCATCAAGTTCATCATGATGTTCGAGAACCTCGATTACCCCACCGCTCTGCGCCGCCTGGCAGATATGAACGGCATTCCGGTCATCGAGGAGGAGGAAAACCCGGAAATGGCCCGCCAGCGCCGCATGCGCGCCCGCGTGGTAGAGGCCAATACCCTGGCCACCGACTACTACCACCGAAAACTCTGCCGCGATACTTCTGCCGGGCATGTGCGCGAATACCTGAAAAAACGCGGTTTCGGCATTGAGATTGCCCGCGCCTGGCAACTTGGCTGGGCGCCACCGGATTTCCGGGAGCTTGCCCAACTGGCCCAGAGCCGCAGCATGGATGAGCGCTTACTGGCCGAGGCCTACCTGCTGGGTCGAGGGCAGCGCGGGCTCTACCCCGTGTTCCGGGATCGTCTCATGTTCCCCATTCACAATGTGCGCGGCGAAGTGGTAGGCTTCTCCGGCCGCATCATCCAGGAGGGTCAGGACCCGCGCAAATATGTGAACACCGCAGATACCGCCGCTTTCCATAAGGGCGAACTGCTTTTCGGGCTCTACAAAGCAACCGGCCCCATCGGCAAGGCGGGTATGTGCGTGGTGGTCTGCGAAGGTCAGCTCGATGTCATCGCCTGCCACGAAAAGGCCGACATCCGCAACGCCGTGGCGGGTCTGGGAACGGCGTTCACCGATGAACATGCCCGCATCCTCCGCAAATACGCCAAGAAAGCCATTCTCTGCTACGATGGCGACAACGCCGGCATCAAAGCCAGTGAAAAAACATTCCGCAAGCTCGCCGCAGCCGGTCTGGAGGTATACCACGCCAGCCTGCCCCCCGGCGAAGACCCGGATTCCCTCATCGGCAGCCGCGGTCCGGAGGCCCTGCGCGAAGCCATTGATACCGCACGGCCGTATCTCGAAGTCCGTGTCGGTCAGGAATTGGCCCTGATTCAGGGCGACGCCAATGCCCGCGCAGCCCTCATCCCGCGCATGGCGGATCTGGCTGCCGAAATCACCGACCGCAACCGCCGCGATGTGGCCGTGGCCGATTTAGCCACCCGTCTAAACACCGGGTTGGAATCCCTGCGTGAAACGGTGGAAGGCATTATCCGCACCCGCAAGGAAGCCCCGCAGAGCGCCTCTGCCGAGCCCGCATGGGAACCCGGCGAAGAGGAGGAAATGAGCGCAACCGACCTGGTGCAGGAAGCACCCGTACGCGTCATCCCCATCACCCTGCACCGCGCCATTCACGACACCATTTTCCTGGCGGCTGTGAACGCCGAGGCTCAGTCCATGCTGCTGGAGCGAATCGAAGAGCTACAGGAACCCATCCGCTGGCTTTCCGGCGGCGTGGTGCTGCAGCGCTTCATGGAGTCTCTGCCCGCCCCCGGTAACGAAACCGACTGGCAGACATTCATCGCAAAACTACCGCCGGAACAAGCTGCCGCCCTCCGTGGCATAGAGCACGCCCCCATTGATATTCCCGATGTTGCGCACACCGTGGAATCCACCTGCGCCAATGCAGCACTCGCCGCCATCAAGGCCAATGTAGACCAGCTGCGTTCTCGTGTCAATACACCCGGTATCTCGCTAGAGGAAGCCACCTCTCTCATGCAGGAAATGAACGAGCTCCAGAAGCTCATCAACAGCAGTTCCTGATTGGACTTCCTGCACAGCACACCTTTTTTTGAAAGCGGACGATGCTCGTTTACCGGAGGCGGGACCAAAGTCCCGCGCCCCGGTTAATTTTGATTTGTGGTTCCGGCAATGAGCGCTACGGCCTCAAGGGTAATCAGGCACGGCGGGAATCCGGACGTTTTTCATTCCCCTTGTTCTGAGGCATGGGCTTTTTGTTGTTATTCATCGGCTTGTTCTGAGCCATGGGCTTTTTGTTGTTATTCACCGGCTTGTTCTGAGCCATGGGCTTTTTGTTGTTATTCACCGGCTTGTTCTGAGCCATGGGCTTTTTGTTGTTGTTCACCGGCTTGTTCTGAGCCATGGGCTTTTTGTTGTTATTCACCGGCTTGTTCTGAGCCATGGGCTTTTTGTTGTTGTTCACCGGCTTGTTCTGAAACACGGGCTTGTGATTATCGGCAGGCTTCTGCACTACCACCGGCTTCTGCACTACCACCGGCTTCTGCACAACAACAGGCTTCTGCACTACCACCGGCTTCTGCACAACAACAGGCTTCTGCACTACCACCGGCTGCTTCACAACAACAGGTTTCTGCACAACCACTGGCTGATGTACCACTACCGGATTGTGGTGTACGACAGGACGAGCGTAGCAGTATGAGTTCAGGTTATGGACAAAGCTCACATGGTCGCAGCTGCTGAAGCATACGCTCACGACCGCCGACAGTAACATCATCTGAAAAAACTTCTTGTTCATGGTAATGGATGACAGGGGGTTGTGCCTGTTCATTTACCAAGCGCAGCATCTCTTTCTATTTATTTGAAGTTTTCAAACTTTTTTCGAATGGTGACATTTTCACGACTCCTCATCCATGACGGCTCCATCATCCATACCGGATTCCAAACCAAAGAGCAGATTCGACGGCACATCCAGAACCGGAGTGGAGTCTTCAATAACGCGTTCCTCTGGCAGGCAATAAGCATGCGACACGCCAGCCAGACAAAAAAAACGCACATCATTGCAGCTCTCTACATGCATTTTATTTAACAACAATGGGTTTTAGCGTGCAAGTAATATTCACCTTTGTAACAATTTACAAACTAATTTAAAATAATTCTATTTTTTCCTACCATTTTACTTGACTTTTCAAGATGAGCGGGTAAACTGGCGACACGCATACAAGATATAGTGGAGTCATGAAGATACGGAAAAGAAACGGAGCGGTGGAGGAATACCGCCGGGAAAAGATAGAGCGGGTCATTCGGCTGGCGTTTGAAAGCGTGGGCATGCAGGATGCCGCGGCAGAGACTACACGGCTGGCAGCAGACATAGAAGGCACGCTGCTGAGCCGGGGAGAGGATGTGATTGCGGTGGAAAGCATCCAGGACCAGGTGGAAGCCGAGCTGATGGTGGCCGGCTACTACGAAGCGGCAAAAAACTTCATTCTGTACCGCAACGAGCGCAGCCGCGCCCGCGCCGCCCGGGAGCAACTGCTGGGGCATTTCACCGAGCGAGCCGCGATGGAAGCCACGCTCAAGGAACTGCAGCAGGAATTCCCGGAGGAGGAATACGCCCTGCCCCAGCTCACCGCCCGCTTCCGCAGCTTCAGCAAAAACGGCCAGAGCGATGAAGCCGGGCTGAGCAGTCTCATCAAAGCCGCGGCCGAACTCACCACCCGCGATGCGCCGAACTGGGAAATGATAGCCGCACGTTTCTGGCTGCTGCGATTCCGCGCCCGGCTGGCCCAGCACGAGGCCGAGGCGGGCATCACCAGCCTGCATGATAAAATCACCCACCTGAGCAAAGAGGGCGTGTACGGCGCCTACATCCTGGCGCACTACAGCAAGGCCGAAATCGACAGCTGCGAGCAGATGCTGCGCCCGGAGCGAGACAAGCTTTTCAACTACTCCGGGCTGGAACTGCTGCATGGGCGCTACCTCATCCGCACCCACGCGGGAGCAGTGCTTGAGAGCCCGCAGGAAATGTTCCTGGGCATCGCCCTGCACCTGGCCATGAAGGAAGAGCAGAACCGCCTGCAGTGGGTGCAGCGCTTCTACGATATGCTCAGCACCCTGAAAGTCACCATGGCCACCCCCACGCTGGCCAATGCCCGCAAGCCCTTCCACCAGCTTTCCTCCTGCTTCATTGACACCGTGCCGGACAGTCTGGAAGGCATCTACCGCAGCATCGACAACTTTGCACAGGTCAGCAAATACGGTGGAGGCATGGGGCTCTACTTCGGCAAAGTGCGCGCCAGCGGCAGCGCCATCCGGGGCTTTCCCGGGGCGGCGGGCGGGGTCATCCGCTGGATCCGCCTGGCCAACGATACTGCCGTAGCGGTGGACCAGCTGGGAGTGCGCCAGGGTGCGGTAGCAGTATACCTCGACGCCTGGCACCGCGATTTGCCGGAGTTCCTGGCACTGCGCACCAACAATGGCGATGACCGCCTGAAAGCACACGACGTCTTCCCCGCCGTGTGCTACCCGGACTATTTCTGGCAGCAGGCTCGCGACAACATCGAGGGCGACTGGTATCTCATGTGTCCGCACGAAATCAAGTGCGTGAAAGGCTATGCCCTGGAGGACAGCTACGGCGATGAATGGGAGGAACGCTACCACAGCTGCGTGGCCGACAGCCGCATCCACAAACGCATCATCCCCATCAAGGATATTATCCGCCTCATCCTCAAAAGTGCAGTGGAAACCGGCACGCCCTTTGCCTTCAACCGCGACCTCGTGAACCGCGCCAACCCGAACAAGCACCGCGGCATCATCTACTGCAGCAACCTCTGCACCGAAATTGCCCAGAATATGAGCGCCATCGAGTCCATCTCGCAGGAAGTGAAGACCGTGGAGGGCGAAACCGTGGTGGTCACCACCACAAAGCCCGGCGATTTCGTGGTGTGCAACCTGGCCAGTCTCTCGCTGGGGCGCATCGACGTGCGCAACCCGCAGGAGGTGGCAGAAATCACCCGCTGCGCGGTGCGCGCGCTGGACAACGTGATTGACCTGAACTTCTATCCCCTGCCCTATGCCGAGCTCACCAACCGCTCCATGCGCCCCATCGGCCTGGGGGTGAGCGGTTACCACCACATGCTCGCCAAACTCGGGCTGCACTGGGAAACGCAGGAACACCTCGACTTTGCAGACCAGCTCTTTGAGCAGATTAACCACGCAGCCATCGCCGCCAGCTGTGACACCGCCCGCGAAAAGGGCACCTATGCAGCCTTCGAGGGCAGCGAATGGCAAAGCGGCGCCTATTTCGAGCGCCGAGGCTACACCGCCCCGCACTGGCAGGAACTGCGCCACCGCGTTGCCACCCACGGGCTTCGCAATGCCTGGTTGCTCGCCGTGGCGCCCACCAGCAGTACCAGCATCATCGCCGGTACCACCGCCGGTATCGACCCGGTCATGAAACTCTTTTTCCTGGAGGAAAAGAAAAGCGGGCTCATGCCCCGCGTGGCGCCGGAGCTCACCCTGCAAACCCTCTGGCTGTACAAGAACGCCCACCATATCGACCAAAGCTGGTCGGTACGCGCCGCCGGGGTACGCCAGCGCCACATTGACCAGGCGCAGAGCATGAACCTCTACATTACCCATGAATACACCCTCCGCCAGATACTCAACCTCTACATCCTCGCGTGGGAATGCGGGGTGAAGACCATCTATTATATCCGCTCCAGAAGCTTAGAAGTAGAAGAATGTGAATTATGTGCCAGTTAACCCGCAGACCACTCTTTAACCCGCAGGGCGACACCGAAACCGCCGCCCGCCGCATCATCAACGGCAATACCACCAACCTCAACGATTTCAACAACATGAAATACGCCTGGGTGAGCGGGTGGTACCGCCAGGCAATGAACAATTTCTGGATTCCCGAGGAAATCAACCTCGCAGCCGATGTGAAGGACTACCCGCGCCTCAGCCCAGCCGAGCGACGAGCGTTCGACAAAATCCTCTCCTTCCTCGTATTCCTGGACAGCATCCAGACCGCCAACCTCCCCTCCGTGGGCGAATACATTACCGCCAATGAGGTGAACCTCTGCCTCTGCATCCAGGCGTTCCAGGAAGCCGTGCACAGCCAGAGCTACAGCTACATGCTCGACACCATCTGCGAGCCACAGCAGCGGCAGGAGGTGCTCTACCAGTGGCGCAACGATGAACACCTGCTGCGCCGCAACACCTTCATTGGCAACTTGTACAACGAGTTCCAGCAGAACCGCACCCCGGAGAACTTTGCCCGCACCCTCGTGGCCAATTTCATTCTGGAAGGCGTGTATTTCTACAGCGGCTTCATGTTCTTCTACAACCTGGGACGCAGCAACAAAATGCCCGGCAGCGCCCAGGAAATCCGCTACATCAACCGCGATGAAAGCACCCACCTCTGGCTCTTCCGCAACATCATCCGCGAGCTCCAGCGCGAGGAACCGCAGCTCTTCACCGAGGAGAAAGTCAACGAGTACCGTACCATGATTCGCGAAGGCGCCGAGCAGGAAATTGCCTGGGGTTGCTATGTCATCGGCAACGAAATCCCCGGTCTCACCACCGACATGGTGCGCGACTACATCCGCTACCTTGCCAACCGTCGCTGCCTCGATTTAGGCTTTGCCCCTGTCTACGACGGCTACGAAACCGAGCCTCCAGCCTGCGCCTGGGTCAGCCAGTTCAGCAATGCCAATCTCATCAAGACCGACTTCTTCGAAGCCCGCTCCACAGCCTACGCCAAAAGCACCTCCCTGGTGGACGATTTGTAAGCGCGAATTAAAATGTTCCCGGCTCCGAAAGGAGCCGGGGATCCTCATATTTCCCAAAGTTTTTGCAGTAAATTGTTGTTTACCTTGGTGTTACCCCGGCTAACTCCGCGACACCTGCCTCCCGGCGCTAAATGAAAAGCAAACCCGCCAGAAATGCACTCAGGCGGGTTTGATTACTAAGGAGGCAGAAGCCTCTTGCTCACTTTATTATACTGCACCAGGCTCAGCCCCTGATTGCCGTGCTCATCAGCTCAGCAGCTTTCTTGCCGCTCATGAGCATGCCGCCGAAAATCGGGCCCATGCGGAAGCTGCCGCTCACGCCGTTGGCTGCCATGCCGGAAACAAAGAGACCGGGGTAAATTTCCTTGGTGTTTTCGATGGTGGAGCGCTCGCCCTCGGCGGCATCCATGCTCATTTCACCAATCACGCCACCCGTGGCGGTGTTGAGGCGCACGCCGTTCTTGCGAGCCACAGTCTTGGCAATCTCGCAGTCGTGGCCGGTGCCATCGAGCACGGTTTTAGAGATAATGGTCAGCGGGTCAACGTGCAATCCTTCGCGCAGCACGGGAGTCCAGTTCACCACCACGCCTCCCACGCGGCCCTGCTTATACACCACATCCTCCACGGAATAGCAGTTGAAAATAGTAGCGCCAGCCTGTGTGGCCTTGTAGAGCAGCCCTGCCGTGGCATGCACGGAATCAATGATATAGGTACCCTCGCGGTACGGTTTGTAGCTCAGCCCCAGCTCGCGGACAATGTCCATAGCCTCCTCCTGCACCACAATATCGTTAAACATCATTGCGCCGCCCCACATGCCGCCGCCGGGAGAAAGCTTGCGGTCGAACAAAGCCACCTTGTGACCGGCCTTTGCCAGATAATAGGCAGCCACTATGCCGGAAGGACCACCGCCCACAATGGCAGCATCCAATTCCAGACAATCTTTCAGCTTGTTGAAATACGACTCAATGATTCCGCTAGACACTAAGGTTTCCATGGCTTCGCATTCTATACCCAGGAAAAAGCGAAATCAAACCAAATTTTTGTCCTATTTCGCTTGCGAATCGGTCAGTTTTCTGCCAGTATGAACACATGAACGAACTCCTTGCATCCTGCCGGCTGTATGGCATTGTCGATATGGGGTACACCTCCCCGGAACAGATTGAAGCCCGCACCCATGCCCTGATTGACGGCGGCGTGCGCATCATCCAGCTGCGGGCCAAGGGGGTGAGGCAGGAACTCGTCCGCGAATGGGCCATTGCCATGCAGCGCATCTGCCGCGAGCGGCAGGCGATTTTTGTGCTGAATGACTACCCGGAAATGGCCGCAGAAATCGGCGCCGATGCCGTGCATGTGGGCCAGGATGGCGGTCCGCTGGCAGAAGTGCGCCGCATCGTCGGTCCCGGCGTCATCGTGGGGCGCTCCACCCACAGTCCGGAACAGGCGTTGGAAGCCCTCCGCGAGGGGGCGGACTACATCGGCTTCGGCCCGCTCTTCCCCACCGGCACCAAACCGGGGCGGGCCTCCATCGGTCTACAGGATATCGCCACTGTGCAGCAGACCGTGGGCAGCATGCCTATGTTCTGCATCGGCGGTATCAACGGCGCCACCCTGCCCCAGGTTCTTGCCGCCGGCGCCCGGCGCGTGGTCATCGTCTCCTGGCTGCTGCAACAGAGCGACATCGCCGCCGCCGCGCAGGAGGTTATTCAGACTTTTAACGCAGCAGCTCATTCCTGAATGAACCAGCAGTTTATGCTGGGCAAAAAGGCCTGAAAATGCTATCATAACTGCGGTATGGGAGAGTACACACCACCATTCAGCGTCAGCGCCAAGGCCATTCGGCTGGTGGCAGACATTTCTGCATTGGTCGAGCGCTATGCTATCCGATTGGAAGCTGCTGACGGCTTGTTACTGAGAAAAGCCAACCTCATTAAGACCATTCGCAGCTCGCTGGCAATTGAAGGCAACGAGTTAAGCGAAGATGAAGTCGGTACCCTGGTGAATGGTAAAACGGTGATTGCCCCGAAACAGCAGTTACAGGAAGTTTACAACGCCATCCACACCTACGAGGAAAGTCCCACCTGGGATGCTTACCAGATAGATGACATGCTGACGGCTCATGGCTGCATGATGCAGGGACTCTGCCCGGAACCAGGGCGCTTCCGCAAGAGAGGCGTGGGTGTATTTGCCGGGGATAAGCTCATCCACATGGCGCCTCCGGCCCACCTGGTGCCCACACTCATGCACCAGTTATTTGACTGGCTTCAGCAATCGGAAGACCACCTGCTCATACGCAGCTGTGTCTTCCATTACGAGTTTGAATTCATTCACCCCTTCAGCGATGGCAACGGGCGCATCGGCAGGTTGTGGCAATCTCTCATCCTCGGCAAATTGCACCCGGTGTTCCCTCATCTGCCCGTGGAAAATATGGTACATTCCCAGCAGCATGGATATTACCAGGCCATCGAAGCAAGCACCGCACGTGGAAACAGCTCGCCGTTCATCGACTTCATGCTGGAGCAAATTTTCAACAGCCTGCAGCAGGCTGCGACTGCGCCTGCGGTTATTCCCGTTCTTTCTGAAACAGAGCAATTCATTACAGAGTACCTTTGTCAACATCCCAGGGCATCAGCAAGAGAGATTGCAGAAAACAGATGCATATCCCTCCGGCAGGTTGAAAAGCTATTTAATGAACTGAAGAAAAAAGGAATTATTCTGCGGATTGGCGCTCGCCGAAACGGAGAATGGAAGGTTCTTATACCTACTTTCAAAGCCTGATTTCGGTATAAAGTTCGGTATAAAGTTCGGTATAAAATTCGGTATAAAGTTTCCCGATTGGAGGTCTATTGCTCTACCTTGCTGCTGCGGGGAACGATATCCTCATTTCGTTCGGACGAAATCTTGCCGGTGGGCAAGACGATATCCCTGGCGGGACGATATCCTCGCTACGCTCGGACGGATGGGAGAGGACACGGATTACACTTGAAAACTCGCATCCAATCTGCTAAAACGCAGGCAGCATGAGCAGCGCAGGGATGCAACAGGGAATGAAGCAGAGCATGGTGGCCACCGCCGCTATGCAGCAGTTCATGCGAGCCTTGCAGGCCACCAACATGGAACTGTGTACCCTGGCAACCCAGGCCATGGCGGCCAATCCTGCGCTGGAGGAACTGCCCCCGGTGGCAGAAGACGAGGACATGCCAGCACCGGACACCGCTACCACCCAGCGCCACAATTACCTGCTGGATTCACTGTCGGACGCCCCCTCGCTCGGCGCGCACCTGGAGGAACAGGTGCGCCGTAGTGCCCTGCCCGCCAAGGTGGAAGCAGCCGCGCTGGAGCTGGTGCAGCACCTGGATGAACGCGGGTATTTTGCCGATGCCCCGGCAGACATTGCCGCGCAACACGGCTGGAGCAAAAACACCCTGACAAAAGCCCTGCAGGTCGTGCAGGACTTAGACCCGGCGGGGGTGGGTGCAGCAGATTTGCGCGAAAGCCTGGTGCTGCAGCTGCGCCGCGAGGGCGAGGAACAAAGCCTTGCCATGCAACTGCTGCAGAACCACTGGCTGCAGCTAGTGCAACACCGCTATGCCGAAGCCGCCCGCGAACTGGGAGAAAGCGAACTGGCAGTGGCTGGAGCCGCCCGCCGCATTGCCCAGCTGAACCCCGACCCCGGCAGCGCCTTTGCCCGGGAAAACACCAGCATCATCACGCCGGATATCATCGTCTCCCGCAGGGGGGATGAACTGGAAGTCACCCTGACAGATGCTAACATCCCCCGCCTGGGCATCTCCGCCGAATACCGTGAAATGATGGCCGAACAGGCAGACAAACCGGAGGTGCGGCGCTATCTCTCCCGCTGTTTCAGCGAGGGGCGCGAACTCATCAAAGCCATAGCCCAGCGCCAGCAAACCATTCTGCAGGTCGCACAGGTCATCGTGCAGCACCAGCGAGCCTTCTTCCTGCAAGGCACGTCTGCGCTCATTCCCCTGAAAATGGAACAGATAGCCGATGCCACCGGGCTGCATATTTCCACCATTTCCCGCGCCGTGAACGGCAAGTTCCTGAAATGCTGCTTCGGCGTGTTTGAACTGCGCCATTTCTTTACCACCGCGCTGGACGGCGTTTCCCCGGAAGCGATGCAGTCCCGCATCCGGGAGCTGATTAAGGCAGAAGACCCGCGCCACCCGCTCTCAGACGCCAGGCTGGAGCAACTGCTCGCAGCCGAAGGTATCACCATTGCCCGCCGCACCATCGCCAAATACCGCGACCTGCTGCACATTCTCCCCGCCTCCCAGCGCCGCCGTTAATCCCCCGCTTCTCATCCGCGCCCAGCGCGTTTTCACCCTACTATCTCATCCGCGCCACAAGGGGCAGAGTGAATTTCGCCTGGCGGCGGCTGCGAGATTGAAAAAACACACAGGGAAAGCGTATACTCCCCTGTGTGTTTTTGATGAGCAAAATTATAAAATCAGCGTTTAAGCGCCACCGGCGTTGGCGATGGTTTCCATGCCTTTGGGCAGGAAGTTCTTGAAACGGGCTTTATCGATGGCTTTCATGTAGGCTTCCTCCGGGGAAACGATGCCCTGCTGGAGTTTCTGCCAGATGGCATCGTCCATGAACTGCATGCCCATGGCCTTGCCGCCCACAATCACGTCTGCGAGTTTCTGGGTGGCGCCTTCGCGGATGATGGCGCTCACAGCCGGGGTGGCAAAGAGGATTTCGTTTACCGCCACGCGACCAGGCTTATCGCAGCGCTTCATGAGCAGCTGGGCTACCACGCCGCGAAGCGAGCCGGCCAGCATGGTGCGGGCCTGGGACTGCTGCTCTGCCGGGAATACGTCGATGATACGGTCCACGGTCTTGCGGGCGTTGTTGGTGTGCAGCGTACCGAAAACGAGCAGACCGGTTTCGGCAGCAGTAAGCGCCAGCGAGATGGTCTCCAGGTCGCGCATTTCACCCACCAGCACAATGTCTGTATCCTCGCGCAGGGAGGCGCGCAGACCATCGGCGAACGAGGGACAGTTGTTGGGCACCTCGCGCTGGGTGAGGATGCTCTTCTTGCTGGGATGCACGAATTCGATGGGTTCTTCCACCGTGATGATATGGCGGGAGAAGTTGGTGTTGATGTAGTCGATAAGAGCCGCCAGGGTGGTGGACTTACCGGAACCGGTGGGGCCGGTCACCAGCACCAGACCGGAGCGCATTTCACCAAAGCGCTTGATCTGCTCAGGTACATTGAGCTGCTCCAAGGTCAGAATCTTGGTGGGAATGAGACGGAACACGCAGCAGTAACCGCGCTGCTGCTTCATGTAATTGCAGCGGAAGCGGGATTGCTCGTTCATTTCATAGGCGAAGTCCGCATCGCCGATTTCGCAGAACTCCTTCCAGAGTTTCGGCGGGCAGATGGGCTCCATGAGCTCAATCATCTCCTCGTGGGTAAGCGGCTCCTCGCGAATGGGGGTCACATCGCCATGCACGCGGATTTTGGGCGGTTGCCCTTCGGAAAGGTGAAGGTCAGAGCCACCATTATCCACCAGAGCCTGGAAAAATTCGTCAATCTTGTTTTTCATTGTGAGAAAAATGGTATATCGTTATCGGTTCAACTCAGGCTTCCTCCGGGGCGGCGGGTTCGGGGTGTTCGTTAAGAAAACGCTCCATCATCACCTGGTCAGTGGCGCGGCTGCGGCATTCCTGGGCGGAGATGATGCCATCGAGATACAGCTGCTGGAGCGAATCGTCCATAAGGCGCATACCCAGGTTCTTACCGGTCTGGATAAGGCCGGGAATCATGAAGGTCTTACCCTCGCGAATGCAGTTTGCCACGGCCGCATTGTTCACCAGCAATTCCAGCGCCATCACGCGGCCCTTGCCATCCTTTCGGGGTACCAGCTGCTGGGAGAACACACCGCGCAGAGATTCGGACACCATCACGCGAATGTGGTCCTGCTCCTCCACCGGGAACGCATCAAGAATACGGTCAATGGTGCGGGCCGCAGAACCCGTGTGGAGCGTACCCAGCACCAGGTGACCAGTTTCGGCAGCGGAAAGAGCCAGCGATATGGTTTCGAGATTGCGCATTTCACCCACCATGATGACATCCGGGTCCTCACGCAAGGCGGCGCGCAGCGCGCGGGCAAAGGATTCGGTGTGCGAGAGCACCTCGCGCTGGTTAATGTGGCAGCCCTTGCACTCAAACACCGTTTCGATGGGGTCCTCCATGGTGATGATGTGGTCGTGGCGGTCCTGGTTAATGAAATCAATAATCGAAGCCAGCGTGGTGGACTTGCCGGAACCCACAGCACCTGTCACCAGAATGATACCGTTGGTAAAGCGGGTAAGTGGCTCCACATATTCCGTAGGCAGGTTGATTTCCTCCATGGTGTACACGCGGCTGTTAATGATACGGTAACAGATATCGTACCCCAGACGCTGGGAAACCACCGAGGCGCGGTAACGCCCGCGTTCATTCTGGTAGGCAAAGTCCACATCGCCCACTTCATTGAGGCGAGCCCATTCCTTTTCCGTCAGGAAGCTATCCACCAGTGCATGGCAGTCTTCCTTGGTGAAAAGCGGAGCACCCTCCCACATGGGCAGCAGCGAGCCAAAACGGCGCCAGGACGGAGCCACCCCTGACGGCAGGTGAATATCTGAGCACTTCGCATCAATACCCTGCTGCAGGTAGTCATCCACATGCAGTGTCACCAGAATCACCAGCGGTCCCTCGGCCTGAGCATAAATATAAGCATGGTACTTACCACAGGGACCGTCTGCAATAAAATCCACCGCTCCTTTCTCGGCCAGCTCGGCGCGCTGCTCCGGCGTAGTGCAGCTTTCCACCAGCTTATTGGTATCATCGGCAGTGAGCACCCCGGCCGTTTCAGACACCGGAGCATAGGCACCAGCACGCAACCAATACGGCTGCAGCCCCGGCCCCAGGTACATTGTGGGGCTGTAAATAGTTTTCCCCAGCTTCAGGTACTCACCAACATTATCATAGATGTAAGTAGAATCACTCATAGCGGTTGCGTTTTATTCTACCACTTGTGCAACTGCATGGCGAGCAAAAATTGCTGAATATAATTCCTGATTGATGCAATGGAACAAAAACCGGGCAATCCTGCATGGGATTACCCGGTTTTTCTTCTACTGAGAATTACTCCGTTTAACCAATCTGGGCGCGGCCGCTCAGGCGGGCACCTTCATCCATGGAAAGCACACCGGTAGTGATATCGCCGGTAATGTTGGACTGGGCGCTCAGGTGGCAACGGTTGCTCTGGATATTGCCATCCACGCGGCCGTAAATATGCACCTCGCCGGCGTGGATATCGCCCTTGATGTTAGCCATTTCACCGATGGTGACCTTGCCGGTATCGGACTGAATCTGCCCCTCGATGTGACCATCGATGTGCATATCATTCTGGAAACGGATGGAACCGATAATCTCGATGCCGGAGGAAAGAACGTTTGTCGTGTTCGTGCTCATGCTAAATAGTAAAGAGGTTGGGGTTAAAATTACACAGTCATGATTTCCTTTTCCTTGGAAGCCACGAGGTCACCCACCATCTTCACATACTTATCGGTGAGCTTCTGCACCTTGTCCTCAGCGGTGCGCACACCGTCCTCGGTCAGGATGTTGTCTGCCTTGAGCTTCTTGATACCGTCCATACCGGTCTTGCGAACTCCGCGAATGCGCACGCGGGTTTCCTCACCCAGACCGGAAACATACTTGCAGAGTTCCTTGCGACGCTCGCCGGTCAGCTCAGGGATGGGCAGACGCACGGAGCGGGCATCGATGATGGGGGAGATGCCCAGGCGGCTTTCGGCGATGGCCTTCTTGATATCGTTGAGGGTGCCTGGGTCAAACGGCTGAATGAGGATGGAGCGGGCATCGGGAGTGGAAACCACTGCCAGGCTCTTCAGCTTCATGCTGGAGCCGTAGGAAGCCACAAAAATGTCCATATTGTCCACCAGAGAGGGGGAAGCCTTGCCAGTGCGCACGCCGGCAAAACCAGCCTGCATGTGCTCCACAGCTTCTTCCATGCCTGTTTCTACTTCGAGCAAGAGTGTCTCTTCGTCCATTGTCGTATATGTGTTGTGTGTTAAAATCTGTTTCAGCCAATGATGGTGCCAATCTTCTCACCCAGCAGAGCGCGGGTGATATTGCCGGGCTGGTGCATATCGAACACCATAATGGGCTTGGCGTTGTCCTTGCACAGGGTGAAGGCGGTCTGGTCCATCACCTTCAGGTTGCGGGAAATGCATTCCTCGTAGGAAATGGCATCAAATCGCGTGGCGGTGGGGTCGGTCTTGGGGTCGGCCGTGTAGACACCGTCCACCGAAGTAGCCTTCATCACCACTTCAGCGTTGATTTCGCAAGCGCGCAGAGCGGCTGCCGTATCGGTGCTGAAGAAGGGGTTGCCCGTGCCGGCGGCAAACACTACCACCTCACCGGCGCGCAGCTGGTGGCGGGCCTTGTTGCGCACATAGGGCTCGGCCACGTTCTTCATCTCAATGGCGCTCTGCACATGAGCCGACACACCGGCCTCCTGCACAGCGGAGCAGATGGAAAGAGCGTTCATCACCGTGGCGAGCATACCCACATAGTCTGCCGTGGGGCGATCCATGCCGCGCACGCTGGCCTTGGCACCGCGCCAGATGTTACCGCCGCCTACCACAATGGCAATCTGGAGGTTACCCTTCTGCTGGGCCTCAGCAATCTCGCGGGCGATGCGAGCCACAATCTCCGGTGAGATATTGTCCCTACTGCCGGGAGCACGCAGGGCTTCACCACTAAGTTTCAGAAGAATACGTTTATACGGAGCTTGTGTCGGTTCACTCATAATTCCTATGCAGGTTCAGTTCCCATTAAATTTGCCACTTTTAACACCAAAAAGCGAGCTAAAAATACGCCAGTCAGTAAATTTTAACAGGACTGTTCTAAATAGAATCGGTGCCGGAGAAGTACAAATGACAAATGGCAAAGCACAATGGGTCAGATTCCCTGCGCCTGCCCGGGTGGGCACAGCCTCAGCAAAGCCCCCTTAGGTACAGATGTATATTGGCCGCGCCATAAGCGCGGGGAACTTTCAAATTCCACATCACCCTACCGGCTCCAGCCCTGCATGAGATACAGCTGGCTGTTCACACAGCGGGATTCGCCACCATCTGCCGGGGTGAAATGCAGTTCCCAGATGCTGGCATACAGTTCTCCCCATTCGCCGCTGTACACGGTGAAATCATCGCTGACCGCCAGCTTGAAGAAGTGGCGGTAGGGTTCTGGGGTAAGCTCCACCGGAGGCATGCTCAGCGGGGTCTTTCTGGTATACTCGCAGGCCTTCAGCTGAAATGTACCCTCGGGGTAATCCAGCGGCACCACCAGCACGGCCTTGTAGATGCCGGGTTGAAAATCCTCGCGCAGCACGAGGGTGGGTTTATCCGGCAGCGGGGGGAGCAGCGCATCCAGCCCCTCGCGGGTGGGATTGGTCGCCAGCGCAGCCAGCCCCTCATCAAGCAGCTGTAATTCTTTAAGTTCAAAAGCCGATGGCACTTTATCACTTCCCCAATTGTGGCATCTCTTGTAAATTTCCCATCCATTCCGGAGGGGTTTCTGCCATATATTATCATCCTCGCGCATGAAAAAGCTTTCAGCGCCCAGATGATGTTCGCCCATGCGGCGCAGGAGGTCGAGATGCGGTGCCACCTTCACCCCGGGAGTCAGCACCATATAGCAAGCCGCGCGCAGCTTATACTCCAGCAGCAAATCCGGAGCCTCTGCCGCCAGTTTCTCCACATTCGGAGCAGCATCGGTAAGGTGTTCATCGCCGGAAATGCACATCCCGGAATCCGCTGGCAGCAGGTTCTTCCAAGCCTTCTCCGCGGGGGACATCTTGTCTGCATCCAGGGTATAGAAACTGAACCCCAGCGGCACAGCCATGCCGGGCGTATTCGCCGGCGTCATCTCGTCCGGCAGACGATGTTCCAACGCAAAATCATCACAATACGCAAAAGCCGCAGCGAAAGAACTCGTGGCAAGGCAGACAACCATGCCTCCCCCCGCCAGAGCTGACCACAACCAGGCCCACCACACATGGTGCTGGTGCCTGATGAGGCGCATGACCGTTATCACCAGCAGCCAGAGCGGCAGGCCAAGAAAAAGGAGAATCTGCACAATCTGCGCCGGAATGAACAGCATCCCCAGTATATGTCTGGACTCGACATCAACCCCTACTGATGCGGCACACATTCCCATCTGGCAGGCACCACTGATGGCACTACCAACCAGCGCCACCACCGGCATCACCCAGTTGCGCCCCAGCACAAAACGGACTATTTTCATGAACTTCTTCATATCCTGTTTCCCTTAATCAATACAATGCAGTCGTTGCCGCGTTTTTTTACAAGTGAACACGTCATTCCTCCTTCCGGCAATATAAAAAGAAGAAATACCCCGAGCACCCCAGCAGCACCAGCTCCACCAGTCCAACTAAAGAATGCAGAATCCAGGTTTCCGGAGGAATCCCGAGGCTCAGCACCGAGGCTGCCGGATTACCCGGGTTCACATACACCATCACCCTGCGGGTTTCCTTAGCACGCTCATATCGCACGCGGGTAAAATTATATCCTTTGTTATCCACCGTGTAGGTTTTCCCCTGGTACTCGAAGGCCACTTTTATCTTGCCGCTGCACGAACGCGTAGCTCCCATCCTCCGTTTAGACACATCTCTATATCCTTCCACATACCCCTCTGCCCGGATTCCCGAATCAGCCCGCAGCACATGGTACATTTCCTGCCAGGTCTTGAACACCGGCCAGCCCCAGACCGCCGACATAAACGCCAGCAGCAAAGCCAACGCCAGGTGCGAACTGCGCCGCTGGTGCCGGGTGTATGCGTTATTCTCCAACCACTCCAGATCTGCCATTGTTTCCCTCCTTTCAGCCGGTCACCAACTATCCCCACCCATGATGAGAAATTCCTGCTTACCGATGCAGCGGGATTCACCACCCTCCTCAGGCGTAAACCAGATTTCCCACTCGGTGGCATAAAACTCATTCGCCTCGCCGCTGAGCACACTCAGCAGCGAATACCCCGACACGCTGCATACATTCCCCAAGGGAACCACAGACGCATTCCCTTGCACAATCTGCACCGGTTTACCCGTGGACACCTCGCGCCCCTGCAACACAATACGACCGGCTGGATACCCGGCTGGCAACACCACCAGAATATGATACTGACCGCAACCCTCAGCCTCCCAGAGACTCAGAAAAGGCAGCTGCGCCTTCTGAGGCAGCAAGGCATCCAACCCCGCAGGCGTCGGGTCTGCCGCCAGAGCCGCCAGGCTGTCATCCAGCAACTTCAGCGCTCCTGCCACGGTTTCATCCATCACCGCCCCTGCCTCGCAGAGATAGGAAGCGGGCATCACCAACGACCACCCACCATGCAGCGGCATACTCCATTTCCAGCCGGACGGCTTGGGACCATAACGCGCACCCGACGCATAAGCAGGTCGCAGGGCTCGCAGCACATGGCTCTGCGGGTCATCGGCATGCTCCAGCGCTACCGGCTCATGCCAATGCACCAGCGCCTGCGCCTGAAAATCCGGCTGCACCGCTTCGGCATACAGGCAACGCAGCAAATATTCCTGCAACACGGCAGGAGCCTCACGCGTCAGCTTCTCCAGATTCGGCAGAGGGGGAATCTTCACCATGACCTGCAACGGCGGACGCTTCGGACGCAACGCCAATAGCTCCTGAGCGCGAGTCGATGGCTCACGCACATCCCCCATCACCGGACGCAACCCGCGAGGCGCCACACACGCACGCCCCGCCGGAATCTCCACATCCAGCATAAACCAATCCGGACCATTTATAAACACATTCTGCATCACACCGAGCAAACAGCCCCATGCTGCCAGAGAAGACACCACCACACAGCCCCAGCAGCGCAACAAGGACATCCACCTGCGGTGACAACAGCAAAGCACCGTTTGCACCAACAACCACACCACCACCAAAAGCCAGGCTCCCCCCACCAGACCACCCAGCACCGCCAGCACCAGCACAGCACCCGGCGCAAACTCCTCGCCAAACCCGTGCCAGCTGTCTACCGCGGCGGTCAGCCACAGCAGCGCCGCCCACACCAGAGTCCCCACTACAACCACCAGCGGCAATTTCCAGCAACTCTGGAAAAAGCGGGGAAAGCGGCTCGTGCTCTGCGGCTGTGATGAAGCCTCATCCATACCTAGTCATTCTATCAGGAAACAACCTCCTCCGCAAGCCCCAAATTAGCAAATTATTCCATATCAGGCTTGCAAACGGCGATTATTCCGATATAATTCAGGCAGGTATAACTCATTCCCCCGCCCTGCATTATGAAAAACACCTTTATCACTACCCTCCTCAGCTCTCTGGCTCTGCTGAACTTGAACACAGCCACCGCCAAAACCTACACCATTGTGGTAGACAAGGATTCCACCCCGGAACAGGCTGCCAACACCATCGTGCGTCACATGCTCACCGAAATGGGAAACCAGGCGCTGGAAGAACGCGCCGCCAAGGGCGATAAAGAAGCCATGCTGGAGCTGGGCAAGCGGGTCGCTACTCGCGATTACCTGCCCGATGACCAGAAACTCGCCTGCCGTTGCCTGAGAATGGCAGCCGAGACAGGCGATGCCACCGCTCTTTTTGAAATGGGACGCTTTGCCATTTTTGGGTTTGGTATGAAAAAAGCCCCGCTTGAAGCCGCAGAGTGGTTCCGCAAAGCTGGAGAAGCCGGCAACAGCGAAGGGTGGAGACTGCTCGGAACCATGACCTACAACGGCATGGGCATCAAGGCAGATACGCAGAAAGCCATTGAATACTGGCAGAAGGCGGCGGACGCAGGCAATGCCTGGGCGCACAATGACCTGGGGCAGTGCTATTTCCGCGGGGACAGCGTTCCCAAGGACTGGGCAAAAGCCATTGCGTATTGGAGCAAGGGGGCCGAGCTCGGAGATGCCGGTGCGCAATACAACCTGGGTGTCTGCTACATGAACGGCGAGGAAGTCAAGAAAGACATGGCAACAGCCCGCAGCTGGTTTGAAAAAGCCGCCGAGCAAGGCCACGAGGGAGCCATGCGTGCCCTGTACCAGCTCTCAAACGAGGAAGAATAAAAACAGAAGCCCAGAAACAGGGCGGGCACGCATGCCATGTTACTTGGCTGTACCACAATCCAGATTTTTGCCAGTCCCGCCATTTCCTGCAATAACGAGCCACTCATACAGAAAGAACACCTGTACCACCAGCCCAATTTCACTTGTAAGCGATACCGTTCCCGCAATTTTAGCGACAAAAGCTTGACTAACCTTGTGCTAATGTGTAGTATGGTATCCGAACAGTGTGTGCCACGATTCAAGATATCCGGGGCACCTGAACCACCTGCAACCTTTTCCTATGTCAACACAACCAAACCTTCTGGCACAAGTACGCCAGCATCTCATCAGCCACGGCGAATCCTACCAGTGGGTCACCATGGGGGCTGAGAACGAAAAGATTGGCTTGGCCTATCTTCCCATCACAAATACTGAGATTCCCTGCTCCTTCATGTTCACTGAACTGAAGGATCCATGCAGTCTGGTATTTGACGTCAATTTTGCCTACCGCATTGCTCCCGCCGACCGAGCCGAGGTCAGCATGCTGCTGCTCACCCTGAATGCCAACCTGCCGGAAGGGCAGCTGCTCATTGATATGGAAAGCGGTCTGGTATACTATCGTCTCAAGTATATAGTAACGAATTACAGCATCAGCGACTCCGAAATCCTTGCCCAGATTAAACATATGGAGGATGTAGGAATCAGCATGGCTCATACCTACCCCCGCATTATCATGCAGGAATTTCCCCTCTATTAAAAAAACTATATAACACAACCGATAGAAAAAAAACATATGTCCCTTAACAAACCCTTAGAAGGAAAAGTAGGCATCGTAACAGGCGTAGCTAACCACCGCAGCATTGCTTTTGGCATTGCCAAAGCCTGGCACGAAGCCGGGGCAAAACTCATCTTCAACTACCAGGGAGAAAGGCTCAAGGATGGCGTAATCAAGCTGGTGAAGGAGCACTTTGGCGAAGACACGCCGGTCTGTTCTCTGGATGTGACCGATGACCAGTCCATTGCCGATTTCTTCACTTTTGTAGGCGAACACACCGACCGCGTAGACATGCTGCTGCATGCCATTGCCTTTGCACCAAAGGCCCCTGGTACCCTCGAAGGCCACTTCTCCGATATTCCTCGCGATGCCTGGAACCTTTCTCTGCAGGTTTCCGCATACTCCCTCATTGCGCTTTCACGTGCCGTAGCTCCGTTCATGACTAACGGTGGCAGCATTACCGCACTTACCTACTACGCCAGCCAGAAGGTCGTACCAAACTACAACCTCATGGCTGTCTCTAAGGCTGCTCTCGAAACCAGCTGTAAATACCTGGCCTATGACCTGGGACGCCGTGAGGCGCCCATCCGCGTGAACTGCATTTCCGCAGGTCCGGTGCAGACCCTGGCAGCCCGCGGCGTTTCCGGCTTCACCGGCATGTTCAAGGTATACGAGGAGAAGAGCCCGCTGCAGCGCTCCTGCACGCTGGAAGAACTTGGTGCCACTGCCACCTACCTTGCCAGCGATGGTGCGGCCTCCATGACCGGTCAGATCCTCTATGTTGACGGCGGGTATGAAATCGTAGGCATGTAAGCCGCCCCCCTGACAACAGAGATTTCCACCAACCAACAGCCCCGGATTTTCCGGGGCTGTTTTTATTGCAGCGGCAGGCAGAAATCCACAACATCGAGCAGGCGCCCCATCTTGTACCCCACCAGGGGGAAATGCGACACCTGGCAGAACCCCAGCCGCTCATGAAAAGCAATACTGGCTACATTTTCACCAGTAATACAAGCAATCAGCACCCGGCACCCCTGCTCCCGGCAGCGATAAATCAACTCCGCCATCAAGCGACCACCTATTCCCTGCCCGCACCAGTCCGGGTGCAGATAAATCGTGCTCTCCCAGGACCCCGCATAAGCCGCCCGTTCCTTCCAACGATGCGCATAGGCAAATCCCACCACTTGCCCGGCCACCTCGCACACCAGATACGGAAACGCCGATGACGTCCGTTCAATACGATCCCGCATCTGCACCTCGTCTAGAGGCTCCGTTTCAAAGGAAATCACTGTTTCTCTCACATAATAGTTGTATATGGCTGCAATAGCAGCGGCATCATCAGGGTTTACCAGGCGTATATTCATCATCTTCTCTACCAAAACGAAAAGCCCGAGGCGCAAACCTCGGGCTTTTCTGAGCATCCCCACGCGGATTCGAACCGCGGTTCTATGACTGAGAATCATATGTCCTAACCCCTAGACGATGGGGACCTTTATGATGCTCGCAGCGTAACTGCGCGCATTATACACAGACACCCCCACAGCGTCAAGACCAAAGTGAAAAAATTGCAATTTTTTCTCATTTTATTCAACATGTACCAGAAAAAGCTTGCGCAATGCAGGCATATTGCGCTAGTATCACCGCAGCACGCTACCAAGCCTGCAACACCTCCGGATGGGTGGCAGAGCGGTTGAATGCAGCGGTCTTGAAAACCGCCGAAGGCTAATACCTTCCGTGGGTTCGAATCCCACCCCATCCGTCGAAAAAAGAATCCCCCGCGTAATGATTTACGCGGGGGATTTTGCATAAAAAGCCGCTGGTTTCAATAGAAACCAGCGGCTCTTCATACAGCAAAGATGCTATTAATAGTAGTAGTACTCAGACTCAGCCTGATTGGCGCTATTCTGGATATTGTCACGAGTAGCGCGCAGGTTGTTGGAGGTTTCGCGCAGGTTGTTGGAGGTTTCATTGACGCTGTTTGCAGCGTTGTTGATGCTGTTTGCAGCGTTGTTGATGCTGTTTGCAGTATCCGTGATGGACTGCAGATCCACGTTTTCGCAGCTGCAGAAAGCAGCAGCAACCACAAGTAGAGCAAGCTTCTTCATAATAGTTTCCTGGTAATTTGATTATTAAAGTCCGCGCACATATCCGGGCCTATCGCCGGAAAAGCAGCACGCAAAGAAAAACTAACATATATCTTACCTCTTAGCAAGCCTATAATACGTTCACAGCACAATAATCGCGTAATAGTTCATTCCTGGATCCAAAGATGGGCAGAATCACTTTATCGCTTGCCATTCCGCGAAAATAACATTATAATGCTAGGACAATCGTGAAACGTAAGGTTTTGCACAGATTCAACAAACCTCTACATATGAAAACACCATTCAAATCCCTGTTTTCGGCACTTGGGATTGCAACATTCTCTCTCATCGCAGGATATCAACCAGCTCAGGCAGTAGTCATTTATCCGCAGCCACAGCATAATGGCATGCGCTCTGTGACCACCAAAGTCACAGAAGTCCAGACTTTCATGCGAGATACCGAAAGCAAAGGCGGCATATGGAACCGCCTGCCGAATATTACCGGCGGCTATGCCATTGAAATCACCCCGGGAAAGCTTACAATCTATGCCAATGACGAGGATGGTCGCTATTATGCCCGCCAGTCTATCATTCAGATGTTATACAATGTGCCGGATGCAACGCTGGCCCACAATGATGTCTTTGCCGACAAGAGTCTGCGCGAAGTAACGCGTCTGGGTGAGCTGCCCATGGGTATCTTGGTAGACTGGCCGGACTTACCCTGGCGCGGAGTGGTGGAGGGATACTACGGAGCCCCGTGGAGTTTCGAAGCGCGCTGCTCCATGTTCCGCTTCATGGGACGCAACAAGATGAACCTGTACATCTATGCCCCCAAGGATGACCCCTACCACCACGGCAAGGGCTGCTACGAACCCTACCCCGCAGTAAAGGCAGCCGAGCTGCGCGACCTAGTGAAATACGCCCGCCAGAACCATGTGCGCTTTGTGTGGGCCATTCACCCTGCCAACACCGTGAAATGGGCAGAAAATGGCGGTAAAAACCAGTTGGACGGGCTCTGCCGCAAGCTCCAGCAGATGTATGACCTTGGCGTGCGCGATTTCGGCGTGCTCGTAGATGACTCCAGCGGAGAAATCGGCAAAGCCGAGCGCCAGGTACAGCTTACCAACTACATACTGGAGAACTTTATCCGCAAGCATCCGGATGTGAACCAGACCCTCATCATGTGCCCCACTGGCTACAACCGCAGCTGGACAAACGAGAAATTTCTCACGACCCTGGGCAATGGGCTGGAGAAGAGCATCCCGGTCATGTGGACCGGCGACACCGTGGTACACGATATCACCCTCTCCGGGCAGCAATGGGTGAACAAGCATGTGAAACGCCCCACCTTTATCTGGTGGAACTGGCCGTGCAACGATTTCAAGCGCAGCCGTCTTTCCATGGGGCGCACCTATGGGCTCGACACCCACCCCGACATGAAGAACCAGATGAGCGGCTTTGTGGCTAACCCCATGGAACACGCCGAAGCCAGCAAGGTTGGCTTGTTCGGTGTGGCAAACTACACCTGGAACACAGACGAATTCGAATCGCGCACCACCTGGGAAGCCGGCATGATTCGCCTCTACCCGCGCCACCGCGAAGCCATGCGCGTCTTCTGCGCACACAATTCCTACCTGCTGCCGAACAGCCACGGCTATTTCCGCGAGGAATCGGTAGATATTGCCCCCACTGCGCAGGCTTTCATCGACAGCATTGCCGCTGACAAACCGGATTTGAAAGCCGGCCAGCTGCTCCAGCTGGAGTTCGATAAAATGATAACCGCCGCCCGCGAGCTCAAACACACCAACAACCCCGTGGCCGGGCTCTGCCAGGAAATCCGCCCCTGGCTCGACCAGTTCGAGCTGGTCGGCGTGGCGGGTGCTTCCATCATGACCGCCTTTGCCACCAAGGATGAATACCTCTTCCACTATTTCTTCGACACGGTGAAAGCGCTGTACGACATGCGCTCCACCCTGCGCAATGAATGGTCTGCCAGCGGAGTGCGCAAGGTGGACGATGTAGAGGTGGCCGCCTACGCCATGACCCCGGTGCTCACCGCCGCGTTCTCCTACCTGAACGCCCGCGTGTATGCCGAGCTTTCCGGGCAGAAGCGCGCCGTGCCACATTTCACCGCCTCCTGCGGCAATCCCAAGGCAGAACCGGCCCGCATCATGGACGGACGCCCCAGTTCCTTCTGGTCAAACGATTGCCGCCAGCAGGCCGGACAGTGGTACTGCCTGGACCACGGCTCCCCCATCAGCATCAACAACATCTGCCTGATTATGGGTGGCCAGCGCCAGAAGGACTACCCCGAAACGGTGCAGTTTGAGGTTTCCGACGACGCTGCCAACTGGCAGCCGGTTGGCGCACCTCAGCACGGCAATATGGCCATTGTGAACCTCTCCAAATCGCCCATCCGCGCCCGCTACGTGCGTTTCCGCATTGTCACGCCGCGCCCCAACTGGCTGAGCATCTGCGAATTTGCGGTTAACCGCACCCTGCCGCCCTATGTCGATTCCGATGTGGAAGGTCAGAACCTGACCGCCTACAGCAACAACACCGATATCGGCATCAACCGAGTCATGGAGGTGTTCCATCTGGCTCCGCAGCGCCACATCACCCTGGAGCTGCCCACCCCCATTCACCCGGAATGGGTGCAGATGAACCTGGAAAACGGCCAGATTAACCAGTGGGGAAACATCACCCTCACCCTCGAATCCGGTCAGGTGGTACCGCTCCAGGCAGAGGCGAAGAATAACCGCATCTATGTCAAAAAGGAGCAGCTGCCCAAGGAGCGCATTACCGCCATGAGCATCACCAATACGGGCAGTGAGGTTCAGGAAATCAAGCTGACTATCTTCAACATCGGCATCACCCCGGATGCCCTGGATACCGATACCCGCAGCATTTACGATGCAGATATTGCCACGGCATATCTCTGCTCCAAGGCCGCGCTCGATGCGACCTTCCCCGTACCAGATGGCGCCACCGAACTGATAACCGTAGGCAACATCCGCTGCGGGGTCACCGGCGCCACGCTCACCAGCG
The DNA here is from genome assembly GCA_045577775.1 of Akkermansia sp. GTDB lineage: Bacteria > Verrucomicrobiota > Verrucomicrobiia > Verrucomicrobiales > Akkermansiaceae > Akkermansia. Next base: position 57,133 of record JAZNIZ010000014.1, read on the forward strand.
AGGGCGAGCACGTACGCCGCTACAAAATTCAGCCCGGCGTCAAGGAAGTGCGCATCACTCACCCGAAGAAGGAGTACAGCTTCCTCAACGAGGTCATCTTTAAATGATGAAGAGCGAATTCCAGGACAAAGTAGCGGTCATCACCGGCGGCGCCCAGGGCATAGGGCAGTGCATTGCGCGTCAATTTGCCAAGTCCGGGGCGCAGGTCTGCATCATTGACCTCCAGGACAACCCCTGTTTTGTGGGCGATTTGAGCCAGGAAGCCGACCTTCGCGCCTTTGCCGGGAAAGTGCTGGCCGAATACGGTCATGTAGACTACCTTATCAACAATGCGCCCCCGCTCTTCAAGGGGCTGCCGGATTGCAGCTGGCAGGAGTTCAACTATGCCCTGCAGGTGGGGGTGAGCGCGCCCTACATGCTCACCCGCCTGTTCCACGAGCACTTTGCCCCGGGGGCGGCTATTGTGAACATTTCCTCCAGTCGCGACCGCATGAGCATGCCCGGCACCGAATGCTACACCGCAGCCAAGGGCGGCATTGCCGCGCTCACACATGCGCTGGCCGTATCGCTGGCAGGGAGGGTGCGGGTCAATTCCATTTCCCCGGGGTGGATTGAAACCGGCAACGCCACCTACACCGGGGCAGATACCGCCCAGCACCCCGCCGGGCGTGTGGGAAAGCCGGAGGATATAGCCGACATGGTGCTCTACCTCTGCTCCAGCAAGGCCGGCTTCATCACCGGGGAGAACATCTGCATCGATGGCGGCATGACCCACCAGATGATATACCACGGAGAGCACAACTGGAAGCTCACCACATAAGCCCGACTGCATGAACATCACCGTTCTCATCGAAAACACCTCCACCCGCAGCGACCTGGTTGCCGAGCACGGCCTCAGCCTGCTCATCGAAACCTGCGGGCTGCGCATTCTCTTCGATACCGGGGCCTCCCCGGCCTTTGCCCTGAATGCCGAAGCGCTGGGAATTGATTTAGGCAGCGTCGATATCGCCATTCTCTCCCACGGTCACTATGACCACGGCGGCGGTATTGCACGATTTCTGGAGCTCAACAACCACGCCCCCATCTGGGTGAGTCCCCATGCGTTTGACCCGCATTTCAACGCCGCGGGCAAGGACATAGGGCTATTCCCCGCCCTGGCCGGCAACCCGCGTTTCCTCACCACCCCGGCAACGGGGCTCGAACTGGTACCCGGCATCAGCCTGCACCCCGCCAGCCGCATACCCGCGGTCTACCCCATTGCGGGCGAAGGCATGAGCACCCGGGAAAAGGGGCAACCTGTCCCCGATGACTTCCGGCACGAGCAATACCTGCTTATCGAAGAACAAGGCAAGCGAATCCTTTTCAGTGGCTGCTCGCACCGCGGGATTCTCAATATCGCCACCCATTTCCACCCCGATGTCCTCATCGGCGGCTTCCACCTGCGCCACACCCCGGCAGCACAGCTCCACGACATTGCTGAAATTCTGCAACAACTCCCCACGTATTTCTACACAGGTCACTGCACCGGCGCCACCGAACTCGATATACTGCAACAACACCTTGCTCACCGCCTCCAGGCTTTTTCCACAGGACAAAACATCACCATCTGAATTACCACCATGGTCTACCCCATCTCCCCCCTGCGCCAGGAACAAACCCGCAAGCTCGCGCTCTGGCAATACAAACGCAACCTCCGCCAGCGGTGGATAAAACTACTTTTACTAGCTCTCATCCTGCTGTGGTTCAGCGAATTACCCACCCAATGGGGGCTACTCATCGTTTTCCCGATATTCGCCCTTTCGTTGACGCTGGGCTTTCGTCGAGCCCGCCGCCTGTGGGCGCAGGAATGCGAACGCCACAACACCTCCGGCTTCCTCACCATCACCGAGGCTGGTGTTCTTGTTGAATACGAAGGCATGTCATCGTACACCCCTTGGCATACCTACAAGGACGCCAACATCATTGACGACGTGCTGGTGCTGACTATGGCAGCCGAACAGGATATCTGCTGGAATCTCGAAACCTGTAGCGACCAGCAACGCGCCGAGCTGCTGCAATTCGCCCGCACCCAGGTGCGTTCCGATAAAGGCATACGCGTAGCGCCACCCCGCCCTGTTTTATCAGCCTCCCCGGTACCCCAGATAGAAACCATAGCTCAGGCGCTGGAAATGGGAGACATCATGCTGGCGCAACGCAGGATTTCGCTCTCCTGGTACTATACCTTCCCCGTCCTCATCTGTGCCGCTGTTCTGGTGATGGATCTTCTCTACGGCATGGAATACGGCTTCTCAGAATCCTCCTTCTGGGCATTCGGCGTGGTCATATTTGCCTGGTTTATATACAGAGGCATCCGCACCATGCTTCATCCTGGTCTGCCCCAGCTGCGCCGGAGCATCAAAGCCTCGGGCAGAGCCGCCGGGGAGGTCTGCGAACGCTACACGGATGGCAAGCGCGAATACATCATCTACCCAAGCGGCAAATGGCTGCGTGCCGATTACTCCGCCATGAAACACGCGGTAAAAGGACTCCACATCTGCTCCTGCCGCATCAGCAACACCACCTTTGCCTACCCGAACGGCACAGAGCCAGCGCTTTTTGCCGATGCCACCCTTTACGCTCCGTCGCGAGCCCCGCTGATGGTCACGCTGCTGGGCTTCATCCCCATACTGGCCATGGCGGGGTACGCGCTCTGGGCTGCACCTGAATACCCCTTCAGCTTCACCGTCTGGTTCTTTACCGAATATCTATTCTGAAGCAGGAAACCAAAAAGGCAGCCACATGGCTGCCTTTTTGGTTTTCCCTCCCAGGGGAAGATAATGAACGGTGCACCACTTACAGGGACATCCCCTTACCCTTCTTGGTAGCTGCTTTTTCATATTCAGCCTGTGCTTCTGGCAGCACCTCCTGCATAGCAGCAATACGGTCAGAATCAGCAGGGTGAGTACTCATCCAACCATCCAGGAAACTGGAAGTAGAGCCCGCCGTGAAGCGTCTCCAGAATTCAATGGCTTCCTTCGGGTCATAACCTGCCTTTGCCATAAGCAGCATTCCCATGCGGTCAGCCTCATACTCATGCTTGCGGCTGAAAGGCAGCATCACACCCAGCTCAGACGCCTTTTGGAAAATCTCTGAATTAACACCCCGGGACTCGGCGGCTTTGGCACCCAATTTCTGAAGAGACTCCCAGGTCATCTGCTCACCGCTGTGGCGGGCCAGAGCATGAGCCACCTCATGCGCCACGACAAAAGAAAGCTCAGCTTCGTTGCGCATCAGATCCATCAACCCGGTATACACGGCAATCTTCCCCCCCGGCAGGCAGAAAGCATTCTGGGTGCTGGACTGAAATACCGTATATTCCCAATCGTATTCCGTGTACTCTGTAGCCTTGATAATCGAGGTTGCGCAGCTCTTCATGACCTCGTTATACCGGGAATTCGTGGAACGCGGAAATTTCTCCTGATATTCCTTAAACGCGGTAAGCCCCATGCTCTTCTCCTTAGTCAGCGACGAAAGGATAAACTGGGAGCGACCAGTCAACGGCACCGTGCGGCAGCTGGAAAGCAGACCGAAGATCAGCGCCACAAAACACATTGCTATAAGCTGAAATGTCTTCTTCATAAAAATTGCGTGTTAACGCAGTTATTGTAGCGGGAAGCTCCTGCCCTAGCAAGCTAAAATTTTGCCACTCTTTTGTAACAGCAGATAGCAGACAGAACTCGTTCATCTCTGCATAACTCGTCTGGCGGCCAGAATCAGTAACATGCTTTCCATGTAGAAAGTGTATTTTTAGTTTTGGCGGGTTAACTATACCATCCCTTCTTTTGGAGAGCACCTTTCTTGTGCTCTCATCGTATCGCGTTTAATTTTGCCATTCTCATTTTGTGACAGCTTGCAGAGAAAATCTTGACACGAAGCCAGGGAACAGGCAGAATATCCCCGCAACCGCGCCATGGAGAGATGGCTGAGTTGGTCTAAGGCACTCGACTCGAAATCGAGCGTGGCAGAGATGTCACCGTGGGTTCGAATCCCACTCTCTCCGCTGCAAAAAAAAATCCCCTGTTGCTTTCTCAGAGCGACAGGGGATTTTCGTTTATTCCTCGTCAAAATCAGGTTCTTCGGCGCCATCGGCAAAAAGCTCGTAGGCGATGGAATCCACAATTTCCACCTCGGCAAACTCACCAACAGGAAGCGCGGGGTCTACATGGATGGAACCGTCCACATCCGGGGCATCCCATGGGCCACGGGCGATACCGGGAGCATCCACCAGCACGCGCATGCGGGTGCCTATGCTCTCCTGCCCGATTTCGTCGGCAATGCCGGCCAGCAGCATAGAAAGCTCGTTGCTGCGGCGCTTTTTGGTGGCGTGGTGTACCTGGTTCTTCATCTTCGCCGCCAGCGAGCCCTCTTCCTTGGAATAAGGGAACACACCGGCGCGTTCAAAGCGGAATTCCTTAATAAATTCGCGCAGCTCGGCGTGGTCTTCCTCGGTCTCACCCGGCAATCCGGAGATGAAGGTGGTGCGCAGACCAATTCCCGGCACCGCCGCGCGGATATTGCGGATGAGGTTGCGGATATAGTCGCCATCGGTTTTGCGGCGCATGCTGTCGAGGATATCATCGGCAATGTGCTGCAAGGGGATATCCACATATTTCACCACCTTGTCGCACTCGGCAAAGGTATCGATAAGCTCCTGGCTCCAATGGGCTGGGTGGGTGTAGAGCACGCGAATCCAGAAATCGCCGGGAATGGCATTAATCTCCCGCAGCAGAGAAGCCAGCGATTCTCCGCGACTGGAATCCACCCCGGCGGTCTTGCTGCCGCGTTTTTCCCACTTGTCCATGCCGTAGTAGGTGGTATCCTGGGCAATGAGGTTGATTTCCTTAGCCCCCTGCTCCACCCAGTGGCGCACTTCCTTGAGGATATTCGCCTGCGGACGGCTGCGGTGACCGCCACGAATGCGCGGAATCACACAATAGGCACAGGCGTGGTTGCAGCCCTCGGCAATCTTTACATAGGCATAATGGGGCGGCGATATCAGCTTGCGAGGTACGCCCCAGTCCGGCAGATAGGTGGAAACCTTGCTCGTGTAGGTCTTTTCAGCCGTGCCATTCAGGCAGGCGGTGGCAATATCGGCTACCTGGGTGATTTCATCCACCCCCATGAAGCAGCTCACCTCGGGCATTTCCTTAGCCAGTTCCTTTGCATAGCGCTGAGAAAGACACCCCGCCACAATGATATGCTGCCCCGCCGGGGCTTCCCCTGCCTCACGGGCGCGCACGGCGTCAAAAATCGTGTTGATGGCTTCCTCCTTGGCGGGGTCAATAAAGCCGCAGGTATTGATGATGAGCACCTGGGCATCCCCCGGCTCTACCTGCTCAAACCCGGCAGCCAGCATGCAGCCGACCATATGTTCGGAATCAACCTGATTCTTGGCACAGCCCAGCGATATAAGAGCAAAGGAAGCGTTCATGCGCGCATTATAGCCACGAACCCCAGCAGAATCAAGGCTTTTTCAGCCCCTATCCTTGTTCAAGAGCACGTTTAAGATTTGCTGCTGACATTTTTACATCATAACGCAATAAATCAGAATCGGCGAACGAAGCAAGCGGGATTCATAGTCCACGGTAGTGGGCGGCAGAGCAATAGCCGGGGGCTCAAAATTCCCTGTTTTTTCTGATTTTTTTTGATTTAATCTGCGTTATACTTTATAGTGACACCATGAAACTTCAACATATTCTCAACATTACCCTGTGGATGGCAGCACCACTGGTTGCTGCCGTGGAAATTCCGGACGCACCAGCCCATCTGGAACGCTCACACATTCCCCAGTTCGACTGGAACAGCTTCCACGCCCTGCTGGTAGCCTGCAAGGATGGGGATACTGAACAGGTGCGCACGCTTCTGGCAAAAGGAGCAGACAAAGACATGGCCCTTTTCTGCGCCTGCGCATCTGCACGGAATTGCAAAGACTTAATCAAGGAGCTGCTGGCAGCCGGGGCAAATGTGAACGCCGCCTCGGTGGAATGCTGCACCCCGCTGTATGCCGCCATCGGCAGCAAGCGACTGGGCGAATGCGAAGGGTGGGCAGCCCATGCTGCTTCCGTCACGCACTATGAAGGGCAGGCCGAGGTGGTCAGCATGCTGCTGGCAGCCGGGGCAGATCCGAATACATGTTCCTCCTTCGGTCGTATTCCCCCCATCATTGAGGCCGCCCGCACCGGCGACGCCGCCACAGTCGAACTGCTGCTCAATGCGGGTGCAGATATGAATGGACGGGAAAAAAGCGGCAACTGTGCCTTGCATTGGGCAGTCGCCCAGCACCATAACCACATTGTCGAATTGCTGCTGAATCGCGGGGCTCACCCAGCCATACCGTCCCTGGAGCATGATTATATTGACATGGCCGGGGTATACGATAACATGCCCGGCACCACACCCCTGCACTGCGCTGCTCGTTTCGGAAATATCAGGGCGGTAGAACTGTTGCTCCAGCATGGAGCTGATATCAACGCCCAGGATGCGATGCAGGTTACCCCCCTCGTCTGTTCGGCAGAGGCCGCCTCTACCGAAGTGCTGAAACTTCTCCACCAGCGTGGGGCTGCCATCACTTCCCCGAAAATAGCTAGCCGGCTCAATCTCCGGAGCAAATCCGCAGCGGATTACCTCCGGTATCTGGTGGAGCATCATTACTCCTTCGCAGATTCTGATATTTTCTCCAGGGCTTGTTTCCTGCACCGGGAAGACATCCTGCAAATCCTGAAGGATGCAGGGCAGAAGGTTCCCCCGGCCAGTAAGGGGGGACTGTCGGCACTTTCATCGCTGCTGGTGCATGCACCTGCAGACACCACACAGGAGGAAGTGCTGGCGCGCCTCCAGTTGCTGATTGACTGCGGCGCAGATGTGCCGACCATGGGCTACCTGCCTCTGAGTTTCTGCGTGGACTACGGCTACGACCGCGTGTTCTTCAGACTGGTGGAGCTGGGAGCGCCTCTGACCAGCCCCCAGCCTGAGCAGAAGCGGCTGCTGACAGCCCACTCCACCCAGCCTCGCTCAGCCGAGGGGCGTCAACGCATCATGCAGTGGCTGGAGGCGAATCATCCCGACCTGCTTGCTGCTGAAAAGACCGAGTTTGAGCGCCGCGAAGCAGAAAGCGCCAGACGCCGCAAGGGAGAAGCCCTGCTGCAGGCTGTGCGCAGTGGCAAGCTGGATGCGGTGAAGGCCGCCTTGCAAAACGGGGCCGACATCCACTACTTCAGCGAATCCGGAGAAACAGCCCTTTCCCTGGCCTGTTTTTCCACGCAGAACCGGCCCCTTGTGAAGTTCCTGCTGGAGCAAGGCGCCAACCCCGATTTCACCCCGGGCAACAAGGGATGGCTGCCGCTGGTGCGCGGCACAGACGTGGAGCTTCTCCGCCTGCTGGTCGGCAGCGGTGCCAATATCAACTGCCGGAGTCCGCAGGGCAGCTACTGCCTGCACGCCATGGCCCGCCGCAATTCTGCGCTCACCGCCTGTGCACTGGAACTGGGTGCCGACCCGACTCTGACCGATGCCAAGGGATGCACGGCTCTGATGATGGTCACGACCATCGACCCCACGATTCTGCTGCACCAGGCAGCTCCGCAGATGCTCCACCACCGGGACAACGACGGCAATACCGCCCTGCACTGCATTGCAGCCAAGGCACAGTACACCGACAAGCCGGATGCGGAAGACATCAGCCACTACCCGACCGTCGGTGCGAAAGCCAGACTCTCTACGAATATCGGAGTTTCCCTTGATAAGGAGGCCATCGCGCATTACCTCATGAAAGCCGGTCTTTCTGCCGATGAGCCCAACAATGCGGGGCAGACACCGCTCATGATTGCCGCCGGGCGAGGAGATGCCCGGCTCGTTTCCGTCATGCTGCAGTGCGGGGCCAGAGCCGCCGTGGTGGATGCCACTGGGAAATCCGCCCTCAGCTATGCCCAGATGAGTGGCAACCAAGTACTGGCAGACATGCTGCGCGCCCATGGAGCCCCCGCCGGCAAGGAAGAGGCTCTGCTGCAGGCCGCCGCCGCAGGCAGTACCCAGGAAGTACAGCGCCTGATTTCTGATGGTCTCAAAGTGGACAGCTCCGGCAAGCACCGCATCGGCCATGAAGCAGCTGTACTGGCTGCGCTGAACAGTCATGAGGAAACCCTGCAGGCTCTACTGCAGCAAGGGGTACTGATTGATTCCACCGGAGCCGATGGCCGACGCATGCTCAACAAGGCTGTTGAGCACAACAACGCCGATGCCGTGCGGCTGCTTGTCAGACTCGGCGCCGGGCTCAACACCTCGTCGCATCTGAAATGCGGATTCGGGATGAATTGCAACTACGGCACCGCTCTGGATGAAGCCGCCGGGCGCGGTAATCTCGCCATGGTAGAATTGCTGCACTCACTTGGCGCCAGAGTGGATGCCTCGCATCACCGTGCCACCATGGCCTTTGCCGTTCAGGGCAACAGCCCGGATATTGTTAAAAAAGTAGCGGAATATGGGGGGAACATTGATATACGCATCGGCGCAGGCTCCCAGACCCCGCTCAACATGGCCATTCAGAGTGGCAAACATGAGCTCGTACGACTCTTGCTGCAACTCGGGGCTTCGGCTAACGGACTGGAGCAGGTATCGCCCGGTGAGCCGCTCCACATCGCCTCCCGCAACAACGACACAGCCATGGTCAGCATGCTGCTGCAAGGCGGTGCCAATGCCGACCACACAGATCGCTACGGTCAGAACCTGCTTCACTCTGTCGTTTGCGTTTCTTCGGCAGATATTGTGGATTTATTCATCCGGAACGGGGCCGATGTCAACCGCCAATGCCAGGTCAGCGGGAGACTCACCACACCCCTGATAAATGCCGTGCGCTATCGCAAGGCGGAAAGTCCGGAAATCATCCGGCTGCTGCTGGCTGCCGGGGCAAGAGCCGATGTGCGCGATGCCGCAGGCAAAACCGCGCTCGATTACGCCAGGGAGAAGGGCCACACTGCCACGGTTCAGCTTCTCGAAGCAACGGATTAACAGAGGCGCATCTGTTCATGGCTTTATCGGAGTGCGGGATTGCGGTCCCGTACTCCGATGATTTCCCATTTCCAATGGGAACCGTCAACTAAGGGCTTTTTCATCACAAGCCCCCCTCCCCGCCAGCTCAGTCGAATGCATCGCAGGAATCAAGGTTTTTCCTCCAGTGCGGGGGCTGCAGCTGTATCCGCGTATTTGACGGAGGAAAGCGACACATGTCCCGCCTTCACGCTGATTTTCAAGCCCTGCTCTGCCTTGGCACCGGCAGGCAGAGCCTGACCGACCAGCTTATCGCCCACCCAGACGTAATATCCCTGGGGGCGATTCCCCTTCATCCCGGGATGCCATACCACGCGAAGCGTCTCAGGCTTGACAACTTTCTTCGTCTCGGGAAGGCCGAAGCAATAGAGCGTGCGTCCAGCCCAGCTGATATTATCCTTGGTCACGGTCAGCACACCGCCGCCAGTCTCATCTCCAAGGCTGATTTCCAGCTCACTGGTGAGGGGGCGTATGGCAAGCTCGACACTGTAGCCATCCTCACGGGTAAAGGCATCTTTCTGCACGGTGCGGGACTTTCCGCTAGCAATGTTTCCCTTCTTGCCGGCAGATTGCCACGCTGCGGATGAGCCGCGCTCCAGCCCCGCCGTGCGACCGGGAATCCCCATCGCTTCCGCCAGATTATTGGCAATCATCATCGAGCCTTGCTCATTCGGATGCAGGCCATCGCGGCCCGGCTTGTTGGACATGCTGTCCGGCCAGCTGAAGGGGACACGGTGGCTATAATCCACCATACCGCGGTTAATCTCTACATAGCAGAGATTCTTATTGTGACGCTTCTTGTAGGCATCCACCCACTTGCGCAGCAATGTATTGTACTGCCTCACCGCCTGGTGGCGCTCGGGCTCATTATTGTTGGAGTGGTGCCCCCAGCAGGGCACCGCCATCACATACAGAATGTCAGAATCATCCTGGAGCAAATCGGCAGCAATGCGTCCCATGTTGCCCCAGTCGGAACCGGGCGCCCAGTTATATGACTTTCCTTTCACACTCACCTTGCCGCCCAGCAGATTCTGCATTTTGGTAGCAAACTCCTGCGGGGTGTACCCTCGGTCAGAAAGCAGGTCATTCGTTCCCATCAGGCAACAGAAGGTATCGCAGTTGAAAGCTGCGGCCGAGGATTTGGTGGAGTGCCCGCCGTAGTTCACGCCGCTCATACCGGCATTGGAACCGGATATGATGTTATGCGTGCGGCCGGAGGACTGCGCCAGGTGAACATTCGGGAACGCCACCCCGGCGTAGGAATCGCCCGCATCGCTGGTGGTCAGTCTGGTATACCCGGGCGTGTAGCCGCTGCGCGGGCCCACAATCTCTGCCTCCACGCCATTATCCACCAGAATCTTGAACAGCTGCCAGCGCCAGGTCTGGTCATTCACTCCGTGGGTGATGGAATCGCCGCAGAACATCACACGCCCGATGGAGTTCTCCCGGGTCTTTTCAAAAGGCTGTGTATAATCTGCCGGGGGCTTATAACCGGCCGTGTCCAGGGTAGAGGGCGCCTTGATACCCACGGCAGTCACGTAATTCACGTTTATCGAGTACGAGTTCGTGGTGTCGAAGGGTATCGAGGTCATGAGCTGGGGAGCCTTCAGGATTTCCTTCCCCTCGCAGCTCACCATGAGCCCCTTGGCGGGGTTGATATCCAGCAGCAGCTTCACCTTTCCGTTCTTCGCCAGCGATTTGAGCTTATCGTAGGTAATCACGCCGTTCTTCGCCCAGGGCTGATTCGCCCAGTAGCAGGTGAGATGCGTCGAGGTATCTGCCATGCCGTAGCTCAGTTTGCGACCATTTGCGGAGCTCATGTCCCAAGTCACCATGGGGCCCTGTTTGTAGTCATTGGAGCCCAAATAACTCTCCAATGCGGCCAAATCCAGCTCCAGTTCCAGCTGCGTGACAGCGGGAGATTTCACAGCAAAGCGTCCGGCGCCATCGTAAATCACCTTGTTCTGCTCATCGCAGAACTTGTCTTTCAGATTGGCATAATCGGCGGCTTCGGCACCCAGCGTCAGAGCCAGCATAAGACTTATAGTCAGTCGGTTCATCATCATAATTCTGTATCGGGGGTAAAATAATAGCCCACACCGCGCTCGGTGCCGATGCAGGCGGCGTAGTCACCCAGTTTCTGGCGCAGGCGTTTCACATGCGTATCCAGCGCGCGGCTCTGGGACGTATCGGCATAGCCGAAAAGAATTTTCTGCAATTCGTAGCGGTCCTGTACCTTGCCGGGGCGTTCCATCAGGTAAGCCAGCAGCTTGAACTCAGCCGTGGTCAAATCCAGCACTGCACCGGCCAGCGTGGCTGCCAGGGTGTTCTTATCCAGCACAAAAGCACCGCACCGCACCACCAACTGCGCGGCTCCCGCATTCGCGCGAGCCAGCACATTGCGCACCCGCAGCACCAGTTCCTTCGGGCTGAACGGTTTGGTCACATAATCATCTGCCCCCAGGCTCAGCCCCTCCAGGCGGTCATCCAGTGTCCCGCGCGCCGTCAGAAATATCACCGGAATGCTGCGCGTCATTTCATTTTCCTTCATGGCGCGGAAAATCTGCATGCCATCCATGCCCGGCAGCATCACATCCAGTATCACTAAATCCGGACGCAGTTTCTGAATCTGCTCCCATCCTTCGCCGCCATGGTGCACCAGGGTACAGCCCCAACCCTGACGTTCCAGATTGAACGCCACCAGCTCGGCAATATCCACATCGTCCTCAACCACCAGCACCTTCATACCCTACTATCCTACCATACTATACGTAGAAAGGAAGCTAATTTTTCAGGATTTCTTCATCATGAGACCGCCAGCAAGCAAGCCGCCACCGATAACGAGGACAAAGCCACCCACCAGGGTCAGAACCAGCCCGATGCCGGGCCCATCATCGCAGAGCCGGGCCTCGGCAGGATTAGCGGGGAGATACATCACCTCCACCGGGTGGCCGATGGGGAAGTTATAGCGGGTGCTGCCCACGTTGGATTCAAACTGGTGCAAATTTCCCGCTGCATCGGAGAACTGGTAGGTGGGGTAGTATAACCAGGTGCCCCGGGGTTTTCTTTCCGCCTCAATGCGAATGCGAACGCCTGCTCCATGATCGCGGTGATGCCGGTGGCTGCGATGCTCCGACCCCTCATGAAATTCCTTGCGCACGCTCACCACCGAGCCCGCCGTTCTGACCGCCTCCTGCTCAAAGCGGGCATCGCTGCGCAGCATCAGAATACCCAGTATCAGGAAGATAAGCGAAATTGCGGAAAAAGCCGCTCCCACCCCGACCATAATCCCCCGGTTCGGGTTCACGGGAACATAATTGCCCCAGGAATCCGTAGCCGTGGGCAGCCCGGCAAATGATGGCGGCAGCGCCGAGGGCAACAGGGCAGAACGAGGCGTAGTGGCCACCTGCTCCGCAATCATGGCAGCCACGGCATCAACCTGCGGCACCGCCATGAACCCCACCGGGCTGGGTCCCCGGTGGATTCGGGTCCCCAGTTTCCAGCGGTGTTCGTAGCCGAAAATAATATCGCCATAGTCCGAATCACCACGGCGCACTTCCTTTACCGGATTCGGCTGCAGCGGGTATGCCACCACCCGAGCCCTGAACAGAAGACCAGGCTCCAGCACCAGCACTCGCTTATCGGTGAGCAAGTACACCGTCCGCTCCCGGCGGCGGCGGTGCAGCCACGGCGAGCAGACCAGCGCAACCGCCAGCGCCCAGAATGGCAGAGTTACCAGCAGCGGCAACCACCATATTCCAACACACACGCACAGCACATAGCCCAGCCCCCCGGCCAGAATCGCCCCATTAGCCACACGGATAATCACCTCCAGCAAATCCATCCGGGTATATGGCTTGGCTACCAGCAGCACTCGTTCTTCCGGCAGCAGCGCTGCCTGGCAACGCCCATTTTCCTCCGGGCTCAGATTCTCATTCCATTCGTTCATAGGATATCATATGGGTTAAACAACAAGCTGTCGCCAGGCAGGCGGGGCAGTCCCGCCTGCCTCAATATACCAGATAGCGGCTCCGGATGCCAGCACATTTTACTTGCGGAAGAAAGCGGCTTCTTGTACTATTTTCCCGGTCACTCGTTGATTTTCATGGAACCCACCAGCACCAGACACGCCCGAAATCTCAATATCATCTTTGATATTGGTGTGGACAGAGAGTCTGATACGCTGATTTTCGATGTCTATGTGGGGGATAAGAAGCGCATTCCGGCGCATCTGTACCAGAGCTGCTTTCACGAATCTTCCCTGCATAAGTGGCGAAGGTGGATTCTCCTTTCGCTTTTCTGGTTCCTGCTTCCCTGGCCCTTGTTCAGGATTAGAAAATGCAGAATTTCCGTTAAAAAGCGGAATTCTGAATCATATCTCAACTCCTGGAAAATAGAAGACGCTCTGCTCATTCTCAAGGAATGCGGATTCTGCCTGTATGCCCGGGTAAATGATGGCTCTACATGGACCCCCTTCGGGGTTTTCTGCGATTTGCTCCAATCAGGCCGCATCTCCCATTCCATGCCCGTGTTCTACCAGAACAGGGAGCACAACCAATTTGTCCTGCTGAGTTCTGAGGAGGTCGAACGCCTGGAATACCCCACGGCCTGATTCGATTCGCCCTCCGCATCCATAACACCCTACAAAAACCCCGCAAAGGGGAATCACGGCATGATTTCTTGGTTTCCCGAGTGCATTCTGTTAAGCTTTCCGAAGATTCGCCTATGAACATGAAAAACATCCTTACTCTGATTGCGCTGGGTACCCTGTCCGTAAGCCAGGCTACTGCCGAACCGCTGAAGGTGGTGCTGGAACCCGGCGAGGAAAAAGAGGTGACCCAGCGTCTCTCATTGAAGAAGCCGAAGCTCTGGAGTTGTGAAAAACCGTATCTGTATCATCTGAAAACAACGCTGAAGGCAGAAGATTCGGAAATTGACAGTCACAAGACGACATTCGGCGTGCGCACGGTAGAGTGGCGTGCGGATGGTTTTTATCTCAACAATGAACGCGTGCAGATTAAGGGTGTGTGCGAGCACCACGACCTGGGCGCGCTGGGGGCAGCGTTCCACACCCGCGCCTACGAGCGCAAGATTGAAATTCTGAAAAACATGGGCTGCAACACCATTCGCATGACCCATAATCCGCCTGCTCCCGAGGTGCTGGATTTGTGCGACAAGCACGGAATTCTGGTCATTGATGAATTATTTGACATATGGGAGTCAAGAAAATACGACAAAATAAACAGACCCTATACAAACGCAGTCCCTATCTTTCTCATTGACGCAGGGGCTGACATGCGCTACCATGGCGGCATGGCGGTTCTGTACTGTCTATATCCACTAACCCATTACTGACATGATGAGAAAACACCTTTTGCTCAGCTTGCTTGCTGCCACCTTCAGCATGGCTTACGCCTTGACAGAAGCCGAATTCGAAGCCCTGTACAAGCGCACCGACAAAGATGCCGAAGCCTGCTACCAGCTCTATGAAGCCTATCGCGATGGCAGCGGCGTAAAGAAAGATGAAACCAAGGCACGCAAGTGGCTGCTGGGAGCCCACAAGCTGGGCAAACCGGTGTACAACGAAATTGCCAGTCTGCCCTGGCGCAAAAAGGCCAAGCTGAAGAAAGGGCGCATGTTGATGCCCAAATTCACCTTGGAAACCATACGCGAGAAAGGCGAAATGCTCAGCAAAGCAATGGAGGGCGAGCACCCGGACCTGAACAAGGCAGTCAATGAAAATCCCAAATCCTATGGTGCCGTGCGTGCTAAGTTGGTACGCTCTCTGCTGGCTGCCGGTGCAGACCCGAACCACCGGGGCAAGAAGACCAACGTGCCCATGGCGCCCTTCTGCGAAGCGGAATTTGCCGATTTGAAGACTATTAAACTGTTCATTGAAGCGGGGGCCGATGTCCACGCGCACGACTCAGCAGCGGTTGACCGCGCCTGCGTCAACACCCGTAACAATAGCGTACCCAAGGAAGCAAAATACCGTGCCATGCACTTCAAGCGCCAGAAAGCCCACGCCGCCAAGATTGCTTTCCTGCTCAAGCATGGGCTCGATGTGAAGCTGCATGATACCTCCGGCGCCACCATGATGTGCATTGCAGCCTTCCGTGGCAATGCGCAGACCATTGAACTATTTGCCAAGGCAGGTGCAGACCCCAACGCAAAATGCAGCAAATACGAAATAGCCGGTCCGGTATCAGAAAAGACCTATTACGACACCCTCATGGGCATCAAGGAGGGCAATACCCCGCTTCATTACTGCGTGGGCATGCCCTATGTTGAGAAGGTGGAAGCCCTGCTGAAATGCGGAGCCGACCCCGAAATTGCCAATGATAAGGGCGAAACGCCGATGGACTACGCCCGGAGGAATCTGCAGAAGGAAGACCGTCCCGAATATCGCGAACGCCTCGAAAAAGTGATTGCGATGTTCGAGAAAGCCATCGAAGAAAAGAAGAACGGTGCTGCTTCCGCAGGGGAAGAATAAAAAAACATTCGACACAGGGTCATGGTAAGCTGGGACATCATGCTGGGGCTTCTGGTGCTGGCCTTTACCCTGCCCCTTATCTTCTTGTACAGCAAGGTTAAGAAAACCCGCGAACGCGCCCGCGATGCCGAAAGCGAAGTGAGGCAGATGCGGGGACTGCTCGCGGAGCTGGAGGAGCACGTGCGCCAGGACCAGGGCTTGTTTCTGGAAGCGCTGGGCGTGCCGTTTCTGCTCATGCGCCCCAGCGGACACGTGGTGATGGCCAACCGAAAAGCCTGCGAGCTGTTTGGTTTTGATTCGCTGACCCACACCAACCTGCTGCGGGTGCTGCCGGAAAGCGAGCTGCGCCAGGTATTGCGACAGGCCACCGAATCAACGGATAAGGTGCGCGCCATGGTACATGTGCAGCGCCCGGAGGGCGAGCGCATCTACCGCACTACTGCCACTCACCTGGCCACGCGCGAGCGGCACATCGGCATCGTGTTCCTGGATATGACCGAGGAACACCGCACACAGATTATCCGCCGCGATTTTGTAGCCAACGCCTCGCACGAACTGCGCACCCCGCTCACCCTGATTCTGGGGTATCTGGAAACCCTGCTGGATGACCCGGAATCTGCCGCCGATGCAGCCCTGCGGCATCGCTCGCTGAGCATCATGAAGCGCCACGCCGACCGCATGGCACGGCTGGTGGCAGACATGCTCATGCTCTCGCAAGTGGAAACGCCGGGTTCCGGCTACCTGAAGCAGGAAAACTTTGACCTGGCAGAACTGGCAACCGAGGTGAAATATCGTCTGGAGGGCACCGCTGAAAGCCTGAATGCCCAGGTGAAACTCTCCATATCTCCGCAGCCATACCCCGTGTGGGGAGACAGCTTCTACTGGTCGCAGGTGCTGTTCAACCTCATGGAAAACGCGCTGAAGAACAACCCGGCGCCGGGGCTGAAAGTCGAGGTAAGCGCCGATATAGCCCCCGATGGCAGCAAGCGCCTCTGCGTGGCCGACAACGGCCGGGGCATTGCCCCCGACGCCCTGCCCTACATTTTCAACCGTTTCTACCGGGCCGACACCACCGGCAAGGTAAAAGGCACAGGGCTGGGGCTCGCCATTGTGAAGCATGCCGTAGAAGCCCACGGCGGCAGCATCACCGCCGAAAGCAAGCCGGGCGTGCGCACTGCCTTCACCATCACCCTGCCGCCGGAAAACATCTAGCCTATGTTCGTCATCAGCACCCTCATCCTTGGCTGCGTCCTGTTCATTTACACCCTGTGGCGCATCATCTGGCCGCTGCCGCTGCGCTGGTGGTGGAAACTGCTGCTCTGCATCCCGCTGGGGCTGGGGGCTTTCCGCTACCCTCTGCTGTACCGCATCTACGGCGGGCATTTCTTCCGTCCGGCCTGTCCCATGTGGGTGGAAATGGGGTGTACCTGGCTTTTCATGGGGCTCATGATTCTGCTGGCACTGCTCCTGGTGCTGGAGCTGGTCTTTCTGGTGCCGGGCATCATCTGGCGGCAAAGCCAGCGACTTCGACGTGTGCGCTTTGCGCTATACAGCCTGAGCCTGCCCATGGCGCTCATCGTGGCAGCATGGGGCATGTACCAGGCATTTGCCCTGCCGGAGGTGCGGGAAATCACCATTACCCTGCCGAAGCTGAAACAACCGGTCAGGCTTGCCCTGCTCTCCGATTTACACGCCGACCGCTATAAACAGGCTGATTTCTTCCGCGAGATCGTCAAGCGAACCAATGCCTTGCAGGCAGATGCCGTCGTCATTACAGGCGATTTCGAGGATGGTCAGCTCCGGGAGCTGGCGTCTGCCCTCGCCCCGCTAAGCGAGCTCCAATCCCGCTGGGGCACCTATGCCGTGCATGGCAACCATGACTACTTCAGCGGGCACCAGGCATGGCAACGCTACCTGAGCGCCCTCGGCATCCGTTTCCTGAATAACGAACATGTTCAGCCTGGTCCGGGACATATCGTACTGGCAGGGGTGACCGACCCGGCAGCCGGGCGCGACAACAGCACGGTCCCCGATATGGCACGCGCCGTGGAGGGCGCGCCTGAGGATAAGCCCATTGTCCTGCTGGCTCACCAGCCCCGACTGGCTCGGGAAGCCGCTCTGCACGGAGTAGACTTGCAGTTATCGGGGCATACGCACGGCGGCATGGCACCCGGCATGCGGCAACTGGTGGCACTCTTCAACGATGGGCTGGTACAAGGGCTGTACCAGCGGGGAACACTCCAGATTTATGTGACCAACGCCACCTCCATTTGGACCGGGCTTCCCATCCGTCTGCTGACACCGGCAGAAATCACGCATATTCATCTTGTTCCCCCCTCTGGAAATTCCTGATAATAAAAGCTCTTATTCAGACCTGCAACCGGAAGGCCCCATGTGTTTTTTCCATGTGTTTTTTCCCAACAATCCGCTGCACACCGTACAGCAGAAACAGAATGCCTGTGCATTCACCGTCGCGTCGGCACCGGTGGTGCTGCCTCCATTGCACACTATGCCGGTATCATGAAGAAGCTTGCCGCGCACCGTATTCTGGTAACTTTCGATAACGACGAAAAGGCCCGCGATACCCACGGCAAGTTCATCATCCGCAAAAAGTAAGGGTGCTCCGTCCTGAACACTTCATACCGCGCACCGGGAACAACTTCCGGCGCGCGGTTTACTCTACACGGTAAAAGCGCTGCATGAAAGCCAGATTGGACTCCTGGTAGAGCGCCTCGGCCAGAGCATCTGCCAGTTCTATCAACTTCTGCTCCAGGTTGCACAGGAAGGGAGACACGCGGTTAATATGCCCGGTGCCGGCATAGTTGGTGCAGCCGCAGGTATTCAGGCAGCGGTGGCGCAGCTCACACAGGCGGCATTCCGGGGTGGCGTTTCCGCGCGTGGCAATGAAATAGTTCTGTCTGGCGCGGTCAATACCGCGGTATACATTACCAAAGGTTATCTCCGGATCATCCCCCACCCCCACCATGCGGGAACAGGGAAAGAAGTGACCATCCACCGAGACGGCAAGCTCCTGCTCACCAATGGTGCAATGGGTACAGGCCGAGTCCTCGTCCCGGAACGCACTCCATATCTTGCCCTCGATATTTTCCTCGCGTATGGGGTTGCCCTCGCGGTAGGATTCCAGCATCTTTTCCTGCAATGTCTCCAGCTGCCGGCACAGGGAATCAAACTGCGCATCGCTCCACTCGCTCCAATAGTCAAAATTCAGCCCCACCACGCCGCGATAATGCTCGTTCAACCACTGCACGCCCTCGCAGAGGAAATGGTGATTCGCCGGATTCACCACACAGATGACCCGGCTGCGTAATTCGGGGAATTCCCCTATAAGGGCCAGCGCCCGCGCCACGGCGGCATGGCTCCCCTGCCCATCGGCATAGCGGCGGTTCACGTTGTGCATCTCCGGCGAACCATCCACCGAAAGGCCTACCAGGAAATCCCGCTCCGCCATCCAGGCCAGTCGCTCCCGGTTCAGCAGCGTTCCATTCGTGGTAATGCCATAGCGAGCCGCCACACCCAGTTCGGCAGCGCGGCGCGCCATATACTCGTAGCAATGCCGAAGCAAGTCCCACTCCAGCAACGGCTCGCCGCCAAAAAAGCTCACATCCACCCCACGCCCGGTGCGCAGAGCTTCTGCCAGCCCGGCTTCCATGCCCAGCTCGGCAATCTCGCGGGTCATGGCGTGCGCATACTTGCGCCCCGCGTAGCAATAGGCGCAGCGCAGGGTGCAATCATGCGTGAGACACAGGGTCAGCTGCAGAGTCTCTCTCACCGTGAGGCTCGTTTCTTACCCGGCAGGGGTTGATTAGCTCTGGCGCGCCCGGGAATCAGCTGTTTATCGTGGTTCCGGTGCATATGCAGAGGAGCCTTACCTCCCAGACGCTGCGGACGGGTGGTTTCACCCTTTTCCTGCTGCTTCTCCGCAGGCACGATGCACACCTCCGGCGGGAGCGGAAGCACACCCCCCTGTTGCTGTTGCTGCTGGCACGCCGCCAGCACCACAGCGGCAGCCATAGGGTACAAGAGTTTCTTTTTCCGGGTAGCTGGTGTGATTTTCATGAGCCGATGCGATTTATTTGTCACCCTTGGTGGGTTCGATGATAATCACGCCACCCATAGCCTGGGGAGGCTCCCCGCCCAGGCGCTGCTGCTGTTGCTGCTGCTGGCAGCTTGAGAGCACGGCACTGCCAATCACTGCGGCGGTTGCCAGCGGATAAATGAGCTTTTTCTTCTGATTTGCAGGTTTGATATCCATGCCCTTATGCTATCACAACCGCCCCCCTGCTACAAGTCCAAACATCGAGCCGCGCACCAAAATTCTCCAGTGCGCGGCTCTTTTGTATGCAATTACGTTATTACCGACTTAAATCTCTTATTTACCCAGCGCGGCGCTCCAGGTTTCAGCCTTGAACCCAGGCACTACCTTGCCTTCTGCTGTCACCAGAATCGGGCGCTTCACCAGCAGGCCATCCGTGGCCAGCAAGGCCAGCTGCTCCTCCTCGCTCATGGTCTTGAGCTGCTCTGCCAGATTCAGTTCGCGATACTTCACCCCGCAGGTATTGAAGAACTTCTTCAGCGGAACGCCGCTTGCCTGCCACCAGCTGCGCAGCTCCTCCGCACTCGGGGCCTCCTCGGCTATGTGACGGTCGGCAAACTCCACCCCCTGCTCGCTCAGCCATTTCTTTGCCTTCTTGCAGGTCGTGCACTTCGGATATTCGATGAATGTCGTGCTCATGGCCATACTTTAGAACAATTCTATTTTAATTGCAAGCAAAAAAGTAGGAATTGACAATTTTTTTCATTTTTCGGAAAAATGGGAGATATTTTCCTTGCCAGATGTGAAAAGGTGTGTATAATCCCTGCACCATGACCCGCAAAGGTGGTATCAACAAGACACGTAAGGCCGTGGCCAAGCGTTTCAAGGTGACCGGCACGGGCAAGGTTCTGCGTCGCAAGCAGGGTAAGCGTCACATTCTCCAGAAGAAGTCCAGCAAGCGCAAGCGCGCCCTTGGACGTCCCGCTCTGGTGGACGCCACCCAGGTTTGGGCAGTAAAGCAGAACATGCCCTTCGCTTAAGCCGAGGAACATGGCTACCAGCCAAGCACCCGTCCGCATATCGGGCGGCCTTCGTGCAGCCTTCCCCGCGACACACTGTCGGGGATCGAACAGGCGAGACTGCAAGGAGGTGAGGAAGAACAGTCTGTTCAACGCATATAGATAAAAAAGAACTATGGCACGTGCTACAAATGGGCCGGCATCCCGCGCCCGCCGCAAGCGCATCCTGCTTCGCGCCAAGGGCTTCCGCGGTTTCCGCAGCAAGCTCTTCCGCTACGCTAAGGATGCTGTTTACAAAGCATGGCAGTATGAGTACCGCGACCGTAAGAAGCGTAAGGGTCAGTTCCGTCGCCTCTGGACCGCTCGTATCTCTGCCGCTGTGCGTCCCCTTGGTCTGACCTACTCCCGTTTCATGGAAGGTCTCAAGGCCGCCAACATCGATTTGGACCGCAAGTCCCTGTCCGAGCTGGCCATCGCCAACCCGGAGGCTTTCAAGGCTGTGTTCGAGCAGGCCAAGAAGGCAATCGATGCCAAAGAGGGAGCTACTCTCAAGGCGTAAACAACTTCGGCAAACGAAACACTAATTCCCTTAACCCCGGCTGGTGCAGGTACTCCCTCCCAGCCGGGTTTATTTTACACCGCAGGCATCATCACCACTCCCGGAATGTGTCACCGCCCCTCATATTCCATTGACTTGGGGTATTATGTCCTGTAAAATACGGCCCGGATGAATACAGCCTTTGTACCAGAGGATTATTTTGCGCGTTACGGAGTGGCGGATATTTTCGGCACCGGGGAGACGTGTGAGGTCGATCTGGGCTGTGGCGACGGCGGTTTCCTGCTGGCCATGGCAGAGCACTACCCGGAGACGCAATTTCTGGGGGTGGAGCGTCTGCTGGGGCGCATTCGCAAAGTGTGCAACGAAAGTGCGCGGCGCGGGCTGAGCAATGTGCGCGGGCTGCGCGTAGAGAGCCGCTATTTTCTGGAATGGATGGTAGCACCCGGCAGCATCAGCCGCCTGCATTACCTCTTCCCCGACCCCTGGCCCAAGGAAAAGCACCACAAGAACCGTCTGGTGCAGGATTCGTTCATACCCGTACTGCACCGTGCGCTGGCACCCGGCGGCGAGGTGCTCTTCAAGACCGACCACGAGGAATATTTCCAGTGGGTGTGCGAGCGCATGGATGCCAGCCCCCTTTTCTGCCGCGAGGAATGGAACGCACCGTTCTACCCGAAAACCGATTTCCAGAAACAATGGGAGGCTATGGGCAAGCCCATCTTTGCCGCCCGCTACGTCAAGAACGATGAGCTTTGATTTACACAGCACCGACCCGAGCGGCGCACGCCTCGGTACACTACACCTGCCGCATGGCGACGTGCAGACCCCCATTTTCATGCCCGTAGGCACGCAAGGCACCGTCAAGACACTGCATCCGGAAGACCTGGAAGCACTGGGGGCTCAGATTATTCTGGGCAACACCTACCACCTCTGCCTGCGCCCGGGGGATGAAGCCATCCGCAATCTGGGTGGGCTGCACACCTTCACCGGATGGGAAAAACCCATGCTCACCGACTCCGGCGGCTTCCAGGTGTGGAGTCTCGCCCGCCTGCGCAAAATCACCGAGGAAGGAGTGCGCTTCTGCAACCACATAGACGGCTCGTATATGATGCTGAGCCCGGAGCGCAGCATGGAAATCCAGGCCAACCTGGGCAGCGATATCGCCATGCTGTTCGACGAATGCCCGCCCTACCCCTGCGACCGCAAGTATGCCGAAAAATCGCTGGGGCTCACCCTGCGCTGGGCCAAGCGCTGCAAGGCGTGGGTAGATAAGCACCAGCCCATGAGCGGTCCGGGGCTGCAGCAGCATTTCGGCATTGTGCAAGGCTCGGTGTATGAAGACCTGCGCCGAGCCTGCGCCGAGGAACTCGCCGCCATGGATTTCGATGGCTATGCCATTGGCGGTGTATCCGTGGGCGAGCCGGAGCACGAAATGCTGCGCGCCATTGAGAACAGCACCCCTTACCTGCCCCAGAAGAAGGCACGCTATGCCATGGGGTTGGGAACGCCTACCCAGATTCTCGAAATGATTGAGCGTGGGGTGGATATGTTCGACTGCGTGATGCCTACCCGCCTGGCGCGCCACGGCATCGCCATGACTCCGGATGGTCCCATCCACATCAAAAACCAACGCTGGAAGGATGACCCGACCCCCCTCGACCCGGAGGGGCACCCGCACGTGACCCGCTTCTCCCGCGCGGCTCTGCGCCACTTCTTCCGCGCAGGCGAAATGCTGGCACTCCGCGTGCTTTCGTTCCAAAACCTTCACTTTTACCTGCGGCTCATGGCGCAAGCGAGAAGCGCCATTGCAGCCGGTGAATTCGCTGCGTTTAAACGCAGCTTCATCTCGCGCTACCAAGCAAACGACATACAATGAACGCACTCTACATTGCCCAGGCGGCAGCTGGTCAGGAAGGTGACCCCATGAGCATGCTCATCACCTTTGGTCTTATCGGTATCATCTTCTACTTCCTACTCATCCGCCCGCAGCGCAAGCAGCAGAAGGAGCTCAAGCAGCGCCAGGACAGCCTCAAGGCTGGTGACAAAGTGGTATCTGCCGGTGGTATCTACGGTATTGTGCGCGAAGTTCAGCAGGACACCGTGAAGCTGGAAATCGCCCCCAACACCATCATCAAGATTGCCAAGACCAGCATCATGACCTCCGTCGCCAAGGACGGTTCTGCCGAGCCGGTCAAAAAGTAATTGCAAGCTACGAAGTACGAGGTGGAAAGTACGAAGTGAGAGAAGATTGCAACCGCTGGTCTGTTTTCTCCTTCGTACTTCACGGCTCGTGCTTTGTTTTTTTACATGCTCCCATTTTATACCATCGACCAGCTGGATGAGCTGCCGGAAAACGCCCGACTGGGCGTTATCGGAAACCCGATTGCACATTCCAAATCACCGCAGATGCAGCAACCCGCGCTGGATGCCGCAGGCACCGGTACCCGCTATGTGCGCCTGCTGGCCGATACCGAACAGGGCGCCTTTGAACAACTGCTGGATGAACTTGCACAGCGCGGTTTCATCGGCGTCAACGTAACCGTACCATTCAAAAAGCGGGCACACAATACCGCCGTCACCCTCGACCCGCTGGCGAAGCTGAGCGGCGCGGTTAATACCCTGGTGCGCCGGGAGGACGGATGGCATGGATACAACACCGACGGTCCCGGCTTCTCCCGAGCCATCGAAGAAACACTGCAACGCCCGCTGCGGGAACTCCGCGTGCTCCTTCTGGGAGCCTGCGGTGGTGCCGGCAGCGCTCTGGCCTGCCAGTGTGCCCTGGAGGGTTGCCCCGGCATCACCCTGGTGAACCGCCCCCGACCGGAACTGGCAGAACTTGCAGAAAAACTGCAAGCCCATACCACATCCCCTGTCTCCTCCCTCCACTTTAATTCGCCCGGGCTACCCGCTGCTGTGGCCCAGGCAGATCTGATAATCAACGCAACCAGCCTGGGGCTGCACGAAGGCGATGCCATGCCCCTGCCCCCGGAATTATTGCACCCTGGCCAGCTGGTATACGATATCGTGACACACGAAACCGCCCTGCACCGCGCCGCCATTGAGCGAGGCTTCACCGCCGCCACCGGTCAGGGTATGCTGCTCTGGCAGGGAGCCATCGCCTTTGAGCACTGGTTCGGCCAGACGCCGGATGCAGCAGCCATGCGCCGCGGTTTATGTCTTGCGTAAATACTTGCCAAACGCGCTTGCTCGCGGTATAATGCCGCGCAAGTTATGAACGCTACGATTCTTGATGCACTGAAGCAGGCAGTTGCCGAGGGCAAGCTGCTGGAATCCTCTCTGGAAAATATCGGACTGCTCACCGGTGGCACACAGGACCCGGTGGTACCCGCAGCCATTGAGCAACTGGTGACCGCAGGCGAATGGGCCGAGCTCAACAACCGATTCTACAAGACACTGGCTTTCGGCACTGGTGGTCTGCGCGGGCGCACCATCGGCACCGTGGTAACAGCCGCCGAGCAGGGTCAGGGCGGTGTGAACGGTCGCCCGGAATTTCCCTGCGTGGGCACAGCCAGCATGAACTACTTTAACGTGGGACGCGCCATGCGCGGCCTCATTACCTATGTGCGCCGCTTCGTGGAAGCCGAAGGCACCGGCCGCAAGCCCCTCATCGTTGTGGGGCACGACACCCGCCACTTCTCCCGCGATTTTGCCGAATACTGCGCAAAGATTGCCACCGACCTGGGGTGCGATTGCGCACTGTTCGACGGTCCCTGCTCCACCCCGGAAGTTTCCTTCGCCATCCGCGAACTGAACGCCGACACCGGCGTGGTGCTTACCGCCTCCCACAACCCGAGCCACGACAACGGCTTCAAGGCCTACTTCAACGACGGGGCCCAGCTTATCGCCCCGCACGATAAAGCCGTGATTGCCGAGGTGAACGCCCTCACCAGCGATGTGTACGAAGCCCTGCCCGCCGATGAACAAGGCAAGCTGAGCATCCTGGGGCCGGAGTTTGATGCCATCTACATTGAAAAGCTCAAAGGCATCATCCTGCGCCCGGATGTGTTTGCCAAGGCCTCTGCCAAGGTGGTATTCACCAACCTGCACGGCACCGGCGGCCGCTGCATCGTGCCGATTCTCAAGCAGATTGGCTGCAACGTGAGCACCGTGGCCGAGCAGGATACGCTCGATGGCCGCTTCCCCACCGTGGCCAGCCCGAATCCGGAAAATGCCCCGGCCCTCGATATGGCCTGCGCCCAGGCCGATGCCGAGCAGGCCGACCTGGTAATTGCCACCGACCCGGACAGTGACCGCATGGGCATCGCCGTGCGCGATACCGCCACGGGCAAGATGCAGCTGCTCACCGGCAACCAGACCGGCTGCCTGCTCGCCTGGTACCGCTGCATGAGCGCCATTGAGCTGGGCATCATTACCCCGCAGAACATCCAGCACAGCGTCATGGTCAAGACCTTCGTGACCAGCCCGCTGCAGGATGCCATCGCCGCCTCCTTCGGCATCGAGACCGTGAACGTGCTCACCGGCTTCAAGTACATTGCCGCCAAGCTCGGCAAGTACGAGCAAGCCATCCCCGCCGAACTGCGCCAGGGCTACCGCTCCATGACCGAAGCCGAAACCCGCGCCCTGCGCCTGGAGCACAGCAAGTTCTTCATCTTCGGTGGTGAGGAAAGCTACGGTTACCTGGCCCAGGACTTCGTGCGCGACAAGGATGCGAACGCCGCCGCCCTCTGCCTGGCGGAAATGAACGCCTACCTTGCCTCCAAGGGCATCGGCCTGCTGGAATGCCTCAACAACATCTACACCCAGCTCGGCTACTACAAGGAACTGGGCAAGAGCATTGTGATGGAAGGCGCCGATGGCGCTGCCAAGATTGCCGCCCTCACCAAGAGCTATATCGAAAACCCGCCCACCGAAATGGACGGTACTGCCGTGGTCGGTCTGCGCGATTTCTCCGCCGGCACCATGGTCGATGCCGAGGGTGACCCCATCCCCGCTGAGAAGATGCTCTTCATCGACCTGGTGGATGGCCGCAGCTTCGCCGTGCGCCCCAGCGGCACCGAGCCCAAGATCAAGTACTACCTCTTTGCCCATGGCGAACCCGGTGCAGACCTGGTGGCAGCCAAGGCCGAAGTGGAGTGCCGCATCAACTCCCTCTGGGCCGCCGTCGAAGCCGACGCCTACGCCCGCATGGCCTAAGAACCCATTTCAAAGCCCCCGCAGCCAACCTGCGGGGGGCTTTTCTGTGCCCTATGTACTACCTCCAGCTGATAACTTCGGGCATTCTGCTCTATATTGCCAGTGGCGTTATTATTGCCTGGTACCGAGGCATATTCAACAAGCAACAATTTACCGCCATTCCCTTTCTGGGCGGCAGCCTCGGTGCCCTGGGTCTGTACATCAACCCGCTGGTCGACCCCGGCTACTTTGTTTATCTCCCCTTCTTCATTGATTATTTCTCGCTCCCCTTCCACCTGGTCTTGCTGGGCAAGTGCCTTATCCGCCTCATAAATGGCCCGGCGAATTCACGCAAGCGGCCTTAATTTCCCCAGACAAAACCTTGCATAATCAGGCTTGCAACACACCCGCTGAAGTTGGAGGGGTGAAAGTTTGATTCGGAGCGGGGTCTTTCCTGTCACGGTGTCTTGTCTCGGCGTAGGTTTACCGGAAACGGGCGGGAGAAGCCGAAGACGGAAGTCCCCCTATGCTTACAACGTCGGGACTGAAGTCCCGAGCTCCGACAGGTCTTTTCCCCGCCGCAAGCGCCTCTATGGTAGAAAAAAACGTCATATTGAATGAATTTGCTTGTTACCCCCCCCATTATGGTAGGATTAAGAGTTGTCTTTCAACACGTTGTATTCTGATTTTCATCTTGTCATTCACCCATTTTTCTCCATCATGAAACTGCACCTGCCTACCGCACTCCGTCGTGCTCTGCTGGCCATCACTGCCCTGCTGAGCCCCGCCGTGGTTACCACCACCATCGCCACAGCCACCCTGGCTGCCATCACCGCCCCGGCCATGGCGGAAGATTTAACAATAACCGAGACCCAAATTACCAAGGATATAACTTACAACAACGTAACTGTCAGCAGCTCTAGTGCACATCTTTACTCCACAACTAAGAATGCAAATTTTACAGCAGGAACTTTAACTGTCGATAGCAATGGCAAGTTAATGGTTGGTTCCGCTTTGTATGACGGTTCTTCCGGATTCAATTTTCATGCATCTAAGTTCGAAATTGAAACCGGCGGTTCGATAACATTTGTTGAAAATCCCCAGGTTTACGCCACCGATACACTGTATGACTTGTTGGTAGGAGTCAAGCAAGATGATAGTATTAGGGTACACAATACGAATGTGTACGGCGCCGGCCACAAAGACCTGACGTCTGAATTCCTGACAAGCAAAATCAGACATTATATGGTCCAAACAAACTGTTATTTAACCCTGACCTCAGGAGATTTGGCGATAAACAGCAGTTTTGAAGACAATTTGCTCACATTCTGGGTATACGTGGGAGATGGTAACGCGGAGAATGGCGAAGCTAAGGCAACAATTGCAGATGGGGTGGAAATTGCACACACCGATACCAGTAAGAAGAATCGTCTGTATGGATTGGCCATATACAGGGATGGCTCCCTCAATGTAGGGAAAGGCAACAACGCCCTCACTTTAGCAAATTGTGATATCGGCGGGAAAATGGTGTCTAATCGTGACATTGTGTTTTCAAACACTTATTTCAGGGCATCGAACGGCGATTATAAGTACAGCGAGGCAGATGTGACGGTGAATGGCAAAATTACCTTCGCTAACACCAATAGTAGCACGACTATCGTTTACGGATCCCTGACTGCGAATGGAGAAATTGCCATCGAAGAAAACAACTACATTGAACTCAATTCATCCACTGTTCTGAACCTTGGCGGGAAGATTAACAACTCCGGTTCGCTTACGCTGGGCGGCACGATTAACCTGAATGCTGCGAATTTTACGCACAGTACTGCAAGCAGTTTCGATGATGTTGCATACAATGGTTACGAGGTAACAACAACAACTTACCTCGGAGTTATCACAGGCACCGGAACGGTTGCCGGCAGCGCAACATGGAAAGTTGGCGGTAATACTGCGACTTATAATGCCGGCGATGTCACCGTAACTACGACAGATAAGAGCACCTACAGAGTTTCCAGTGGGAATGTTGACCTGAGTACAGTGCTCGAAAGCAACGATACAAACAAGATTCTCCTTTGCGGCGGTAATTTGGTAGTGAATACGGATATTTCCTCCCTCATTCCAGAAATTACCACTGTAGATGGAGCTGCCTCAACGGTTACCATCAATACATCTCTCAATCAGAATGCCCTGACGGCGACTGATGATAAAACCATTACCCTGTGCGGTACCGGTTCTTACGTCATTAATGGTACTGATTTATCGCTGGGAACCGGGATTATGATAAGCGATTCTGAGTGGTCAGGCACGGTAAAGACCACCGGTGCTACCGCAGTAAGCGGTGCCGTGAATACCACTGGCTGGAACAACACCGAGCTCAACGGCACTACTACGGTAAATAACGGCGCGACACTGACCCTGGGTGGCAATACCAAGCTGAATGGGCTACTTGAAAACAATGGTTCGGTGGTGCTGGGCGGCACCATCACGGTGGATAACACGGCATTTACTGCCGGTACGCGTGAACGCTATTCTGCCGGTAACAACGGTTACAAGATAACGGACACCACCTATACTGTACTGACAGGCGGCGCTGCCACCGGCACCGCCACATGGAAAGTGGGCACGCAGTCGGCTACATACGAAGATGGCATGGTTATCGTGGATGGCATCGAGGATACGGCTGTCTACTATGTCCGAAACGGTGATGTAGCATATACCCGGGCTCTGGCGAATGACACGACAACGTTCAGCCTGGACGGTGGTCATCTGGTGCTGAACGAATCCTTGAAGGATACGCAATCCATTGAATGGAAATCTACTGTTTCCTGGCTGAATATAAATAATAATGCTGTCGAGCTCAAATCCTCACAGCTATCCACTGTGGGCGCGGGTGACTTTACTCTGATAGCCCCGGATGGCGGCACTTATATCATCGACAAAAAGGTGGGTGACATAGTGGAGCTTACGCTGGGCACCGGGGTAACGCTGCCGAGCGATTACTGGTGGGGCACGGTGAAGACTGCCGGTGACACCACGGTGAGCAGCGACCTCGATACCACGAGCTGGAAAAACACCGAGCTGAACGGCACCACCACGGTAAACAGCGGTGTAACTCTGACCCTGGGCGGCAACACCACACTGGGCGGCAAGATTTCCAACAGTGGTACCTTGAATCTGCAGGGCACTATTACGGTGGACACGACCACCTTCAAGCCCTCTGATGCGGTAAAGGAAGTCACAGGCTATTTCATCGGTAACATCACAACGCCGAACACAACCAAGTCCGGCTTCGAAGCCGCCTGCTGGGATATCACCATTGCCGAGGGGGGGACGATTGATGGCACTGGTGCCATCTGGAAACTGAAGGGTGATGATGATGCCTCATTCGACTTTGAAAGTGATGGCACGCTGCATGCCTACGGCAGCAGTGTGGGCACGATATTCCATGTGGCTCAGGGCGATACCATCACCTATAGTGACAGCACTCTTACCCATTTCACCAACAGCGAAGGTGAAGCCGCCACAGGCATTCAGCTCGATGGTGGTAAGCTGAAACTGGAAAAAGCTCTGGGTACAACAAGCGATGATTTTGTGAAGGCCGCGACTGCATCCGAAGTAGAAATCGGCAGCGGTGTGACCCTGAATGCCGCGCAGCTGGATGCGAGTGCAGCAGACGTGACGCTGGCCGGCGCGGGTGGCTACACCATGGAAAGCGGCGCTAATACCTTGGGTAGCGGCGTGAGCGTGGGTGCTGACTGGAGCGGCACGGTGAACACCACCGGCGATACTTCCGCTCTGGAGCTGGATACGCTGGGCGTGAGCGGTTCTAAGGTGGAGCTGGGTAGCGATAGCCACACCTTGGCTGACCGCAACCAGAGCGTGGTAGCCGACCTGAACAGCACCGGCTCCGTGAGCCTGACAGGCAAGGAGCTGACACTCGGCGGCAACAACACGCTGGGTAGCGTGAGCGTGGGCTCGCTGGTCATCAACGGTGGTTCCACCGCAATTTCCCACGGCCTGACCACCGCAGGCGAAAGCTCTGTGGCAGACGGCGCAAGCCTGAGCATTGACGGTGCATCCGCCCTCGGCGGCAAGATAACGCTTGGTACCGGCAGCACGCTGACACTGGATGGCACCATTAAGGTCAACAAGGACAGCTTTGCGCCCGAAGATGCTGTGGTAGACCGGGTGGGCTACTTTATCGGGAACGCCACGAAGCCGA
>JAZNIZ010000015.1:0-22443 GCA_045577775.1 Akkermansia sp.
GCCTACGCTACAAAATCGCGCCAAAAATGGATTGACATCCGAGGATACAGAGTGATATAACACGTACATACGCCTGATGAACACGAGAAGAAGGGGCTTAAATTAGCTTTCTAAGTGTCGAAAGAAAGGCGCCAGTTTAGCATTCAAATGACCCTTTTGAATACCGTCCCGTACTTAAAGACGCAGAAGAAGAAAGCAAGTGGGAGTTATGGATGCCCACAATGGCGCCATGTACTGTATGCCTCAGCGCAAGAATGTCTTCGCCTGTTATGTGGGGGCACTATGCAGAACATGGTGCGGGAATATGTCTAGTATTTGATTTACCTCTTTGTACCATAAGAGAAGATCTCAAGCAACAGTTTGCTAATGACGACAACTATAAGGTATACTTGTGTCAGTCCCGAGAAGGAAAATCATTCTGTCTTCACGAGGTTGTATATACCGACGAGCGATTGAGGCTAAATAAGGTTCGTGATTACTTGCAATCTCCGACACAAAGAGTAAACAATTTTTTCAAATTCTTTGCGACAAAATCAACAGATTGGTCTTATGAAAAAGAATTCAGGGTCCAAGTTCACGAGAATGACTTACATGCAGAAAAGGGCTTACTATTCACAAATATCTTAAAGGAATATCTTGCCGGAATAATTTTAGGGCACCAGTGTACATTCAGTTATACATATGTAAAAACCTTGCTTAAGGAAACCAATAATGAGGCTATATGCGTTTCAAAAGCAAAACTATCTCCTACACACTGTAAGATCGCAGCTATGTCGCTGGACCTCGAATCGTTCGAGGACTCGAGTATTGAAGACCTACATGCATTTTATAATAAGAAAGGCATAACGTGGGAAGGATCACTCATTAAATTAAAATACGATCTTTGGTGCCAATATATACAAGAGCATAAACTATAGCCATCAAAGAATAAGGGGGAGGGTAAAATTCCCCGTGGTGATAGAAATGCTTTCTGTTTTCGTATTTCCGTTGCCAGATTGCAGATGGTGTAGTCGCGAGCGACGGGACGGCATTCGTGGCATTGAATGCAAATTTGACGGAATCCCCGGCAAGATTATACGGGTGGTGAAATTTACGAAGAACACTTTTATGAGAAAAGCGGAAATTCTGGATTTTCCACATTGCCGGGCAAAACCGGGCCTAGGCTGAGCGGTAGGGATCACCGGCGGGCGGGGATTCTTGCCAAATCTTGTTTTACAAGCTGGGTATAGGTCTTGGCGCATTCATAGGACTCCTGTAAGTCTTTCAGATTGGTCTCGACTTTAATGATTTCATCCTGCATGAGCTTTATTACATCGGGGAGGGATGCTGCTTCTTTTGTTTTTTCTAGGCACGACAAGTTGGATTTCAACGCAGCTAGTTTGCTTTCTTCATGATCTACCATCTGCTTTAACCGCTCTTCCGTACGTGTAGCATAGCGCTCCGAATTGATTGTGGCAGCCTGACATGATCGATTCGTGCGGCCTCTCTCTATGCTCATGGACAGATGCCGCTGGCACCAGTCTAATAGAACGCGGCTGATGGCATCCGGGACAGAAAGGTTTAGTCTCTTTGCTAAGGACTCTATCATGGCATGCATGCCGGGTGGCATAGTATATGTCCATGAACCCTCCTGATTTTCTGCAAGGCTGACAACAGAACTACCTTGTTCCTGTTCAATCTTGCGCTTAATAAAGCGTCGCACCGATGCTTCTTTTCGCTCCGGGATTCGGCTTCCCGGGCGCAGCCAGCCTTTAAGGGTGGAGACGTTTTCTTTTAGCATCGCAGCAAAGACTTCGTAGCTCCAGCCCTCGCACTTTAACCATTGTTTCAATAACTCTGTTGGCAAGGGCTCCTTTTTATTTCCAACCGCTTCAAGCAACAGTCGGTTGATCTCCTCTGCGTCGTAGGTGTCTGGTATCTGATCGCTCATGCGTGATACAGTTTAAACCACAGTTGGAAGCCAGTCAACGAGAAAAGCTGTCTACAGACAGTATTTTTTATTAGTAGCTTGCATTTATGTGAGTCGGTTTAATTCGGTTTAATACTAAACCGGATTAATCATTGAAATTTTCTACGTCTGATGATACAATACACGCAGGAAAAGTCAGGGAGGGTATAAAAGCTCCGGGCTGATTCAGAAAACCTCACATAGAAGCAAACGCATTAAACCGGGAAGTCTGCGAGCAGCACATGCTCCATGACACCCCCGGACGAAGCAGTTATGTTCCATAATAGTTACGATAAAGCACAGTTCGAGCTTATCGGCGCCAAGCTCGCGGCTGATACCATGGTGGATCGTGTCACACCTCTTGGCCTCAGCGTGCTTGGCCTTCTCTGGACTCTGGGCAAGTCCAAGAAAAGCGAAGTATACGATCTCATTCACAGAGATCATACAACAGTCACGCATAACGTGACAAGGCTCATCGATGATGGATACGTCGATGAACAGGTTATTTCTCGAAAACTGAAGTACATCAGTCTCTCCGACAAAGGCAAGGAATTCTACACTCTGTACATCGACAAAGCCAAGGCATTGACTAGAGAGCTGAGACTCAGAAAGACAGGAAGTAGATTGGCTCCACCCAGGTATGTAATAGACTTGGGATTCTAGGCCGCAATATCCTTTCCTGCTGCCGGATAACGATGCCCCTGGGAACAGAAAGTATGCAGACATACTGAACAGAATAAGCCCCACGACACGATATGTAAAAATCCCCAGCTTGTTAATCAAGCTGGGGATTTTCGTGGTCTCAGCAGAGGCCTAATGATTGCGGCGTGATGCTGAGCAGCTCCTCGGCATCTGCCGCTGTCATTGCCCGGCGGTAGTGGCGGATGAGCATGCGCTCGCTATGCCCCAGAATATCGGCGGCGGCGCTTTTACCCAGAGTTACGCTCAGATTACTGGCAGCGGTGTGACGCAGCCCGTTCTTGGGGATTTCAATGCCGGCCTTGCGTGCCGAGCGCATAAAGGCGCCCTGACGATCCTCGCGACATTTCTCGGTGTCGACGTCGGTCTTTATAATGAACTTATCGGAGCCAATGGGGAAGCCCAACTTGGCAAAATAATCCAGCCAAGCAGACAGCGCCGGCGAGATAGGGATGACGCGGGCGTTGTTGGTCTTGGTAATCAGGCGGCTCAGGTAAATCTCATCGCGACCACCGGGACGGAAATCAGACCAGCGCATGCGGCATCGCTCGGCATTACGCACACCGCAGAACACGCCAAGCACGATCGCCGGCAGCATATCCTGCCATGATTCTGACTGTGCGCACCACACCAGCATGCGCTTCACCTCTTCGCAGGTCATTACCTCCGGTTCAGCCGTTGTGCCGGTATCAATGCAATCCATTGCTAATGTGGGGTTCATATCGGACTTGATAATGCGGTGCTTTGCTGCATACGCAAACAAGGCACGTATCAGGTTGAAGTTCGCCGCAAGCGTCCACGAGGCCGGCCTGGCACCCTTGCGCCCTTTAATGGTCTTCAGATAGGCGTGTACATCCGACTCCTGAAAATCGTTTATGCGCTTCTTCTTCCAGTACTTGCTCATATGCTTGGCGAGACCGCGCTGCCGGATAATGTGTTTCTCCCCGGAGTGTGACTCCACATACTTCAGGTACTCCTCCATCACCTCGGGGAAGAGCGGTGCGCCGCACGTGGCAGCCTTGGCCCACTCGATACCTTTCCACAGCACATTCAGCACTCCACAGGGCTGAATTCCCATCCCTATGCATTCCTTCTCATACTGGCGGTAAAACTCGATAGCCTGCCGCTCCATGACGGACAAGGCGCCGAAGTCAGCACCGTAGGATGCAATCTCCTTAGAGTTCAACTTAGCCTGTTCATTGGCCTGTTTAACGCCGTCGGGAGTAATCGGGTAGGATTTGGTCTGCGTGCTTCCATTGGCGAGGAAGACGCGTACAATCAGCTTATCGACACCGCGACGCTTCCAGATTTGCACCCCGGAATGAAGGGAATAGAGTTTATCGTTTATCTTAACCGCACCATCCAAAAGACGAATCTTTGCGGAGTCGGTAGACTTACTGTTGCGACGTGCGCAGGCACGCCCACTCGCCTCTGCTGAGGCAGTCATTGATATATCTTGAATCATTGCGTATCTGTTGCGTTAGATTTGCCCTTATCGTACAGTAAGGTATGGTCTAATGATATGTGCGATTCCGCAATAAGCACAATCACACCCAGATACCGAATTGGAAGGAGCAGAAACGCAAGTTTTGCGACCATTTGCGACCCAACCCCGAATTCGGCAAGCGCAAGTAAAATTAAGAACCTCCTAAGTCGTTGCGACTTAGGAGGTTACAAGAATGGAGCATAGGGGATTCGAACCCCTGACCTGTTGCGTGCGATGCAACCGCTCTACCAACTGAGCTAATGCCCCGGTGGGGTGTTGCGGCGGTATTTTAGCGTTCGAGGGAATGAGGTGCAAGCTTATTGTGCATATTTTTTTGTCAGTATGGCTTGTGATGGGGTAGCGAGCATGGTAGGATGTCGGTATGCTGAAACGGTGGAAGATGGTAATGGTGTTGTTGATGGGGTGTTTGCTGCCGGGGAGGGCCGCTGAGAATGATGTGCAACGCGTGTTGATGATTGGGAATAGTTATACGTATTGTAACCGCCTGCCGGAGGTTCTGATGGCGCTGAGCCAGAGGACGGATTGTCCGCTGGTGGTGGATTCTTATACGGTGGGGGCGATGAGTCTGCGCGGTTTTCTGGATTCACCGGAACATGATAAGGCGCGGCGAATGCTTGCCGAGGGAAATTATGATTGGGTGGTGCTGCAGGACCAGAGCCAGACTCCGGCTTACATGCCGGAGGAGACGTTGCATGCTGTGCGGGGCTGGGTGCAGCTGGCAAGGCAACAGGATACGCAGGCGCTTTTATTTCTGACCTGGGCGCATGCCGCCAGAACCGCCGGAGGAATGCAACCGATGGTGGATATGCAGGAGAAGCTCAGCAACACTTATTGCCGGGCCGCGCTGGAATGTGGGGTGCGGGTGGCGCCTGTGGGTGAGGCCTGGGCTCGGTGGTACCGCCGGAGGCCGGATAAGCCACTGCATGTGGGGGATGGCTCGCATCCGAATGCGAAGGGAACGTACCTGGCGGCTTGTGTGCTGCATGGAGCCATCAGTGGTGCTGCCCCTCGCCAGCTTTGCGGCACGCTGAGGCTGGGGGGCCAGGTGGTGCTTCGGATGCCGCCAGATTCGGCTTCGGCGTTGCAGAAGACGGCGCAGGCTACGCTTAAGCACTTTGGTTCGCCGCAGAAGTGGCTGGAGAGGCAGGTCGAGGAGGATGGGAAACGACCTTCTGTTGATGATGTGAAGAAAATTCTCGTGAGAGGGGTGAGGGTGGAGGCTCTGGAGGCGCTGGCGGGCAAGGCGTTTTGTATGACCAGGCAACAGAATCAGGTGTTGTACCAGTTCCGGCTGCGCGGGGGAGCAGAGCTGGGGGCTTATTGTACTCCGCAAGGCAAGGTGCAGCAGGTGAGCATTGCCGTGCCTGGCCGCATGGTGGATATTATTGATTTGAATGGGCGCTGAGTTCCGCGTCTGTTACTGCGCATAGCTGTGCATGGATTCGATGCGCGGCAGTAGGTTAACTACCAGGAAAGTTACGATAACGGCAGAGAAACCAAGCAGCAACAGGGGGCGCCGCCAGCCTGCAAAGGCAGGATAGCGCTCCAGGTGCAGGTAAATGAGGTAAAGGCTCCAGGTGAGCAGTGACCAGGCTTCTTTGATGTCCCATGCCCAATAGCCGCCCCAGGCGGCATCTGCCCAGAGGGCTCCGCTCCACAGGCCGAAGGTCATGAAGGGGAACGCAAGGCGCACCACAGCATCGGCCGCGCGCAAACGGGATTCGTTGCGCCACGAGGCAAGCGCCAGCAGCGCTGCCACGGTCATGAGGCCGTAGGATACGACATAGGCTATGACGTGTGGTGAAAACCAGGGGGATTGCAGGGCGGGCATTTGCCGCCAGGTGGCTTGCATGGGCATGCAGAGCGCGCCAATGAGGGCGATGGCCGAGGCGGCAGCAAGCCAGCCGGTGAGTTCCAGCGCGCGGCAGCGGCGCAAGTAGCTGGCGGCAGGCATCATGACCAGGGGGAAGAAGGCGAGTACATGGCGCATGTTGCCAAAGGGTGGAGCCTGAGCCAGTATCCAGTCTGCAACAAAGAGGAGAAGTGCCACACACCAGGCGGCAGCAAAGGCGCGGCGGGAATCCCCTGCCCGGTTGCGCACGGTGGCCAGCACGCTGAGCAGGCAGAGCAGTAACGCAAAAATGGTGAGTGTGTAGACGAGGGTTATCATGGCTGGGGTTCCTCCTTTCTCCACCAGCACCACACAGCAGTGCAGATGATGAGGCCCACCATGCCGCAGAGGGCGGCAAAGCGGCCGGGTGCACGGCGGGCCTGCAGCAGCACTCGGGGTTTTCCGGATTCCAGGTTATACGATGAGAGGGAAAACCGCCAGTCTTTGCAGGCAAAGGGGGAATTGACACGCAGTTCAGCTTTGTGGGTTTCCGGGCGGCCTCGGTGGTCGGTGAAAGCTACGATTTGTGCGCAGTAGTCGCGCACGGTGGCGGGGTTCTGCACCAGCACGCGAGCGGGGGGGCCGGGTATCAAGAGAAAGGGATGGGGCATGCCGGGTGCATTCTGTAGCGAGCTTACCGGCCAGCTTTCTGTTCCCAGGTGCAGGGTATCGCCACGGCGTTCTACTCGCTGCGTGGGGCCTGGGCGTCCTTTGTCAAAGGAATAAAGGGAATAGGTGGCGTCATCGTAGTACTGGATATTAAAGGAATCTACCCGGAGTCGGAAGCCCAGGGGATAGGTGGTGCCATTTTCCGCACGCAGTTCGGTCAATTCGGTGCGGGCATCTGCAGGCAGCGCCACCGGTATGCGCACTTCGTATGCGGCATCAACAAAGGCCCCGATTCCCAGCAGCGCTACAGCCCAATGCAGACCGGCCAGCCAGAGCACACGCTGGTTCATGACGCGGCAGCAGAGAAAACCAAACACTGCCATGAATACCACGCCGGTGAGAGCCACGCACCCCATGCCCACAGCTCCGGCCCACATAGGGCCACCAATTCCAGCGTATTCCAGCGCTTTAGCACCATATTGGAATAACATGTTCAGCCCCGTGACGGTGAAAAAGAGGAAGGCAAGCCCCACCACCAGCTGCACGCGCCTGCGCCCCGCCAGGCGCCACCCACCCACAAGGCAAAGCAGAACGGTAATCGCCCCCAGCAGAAGCATAGCTCCGCTGCGGTATACTCCAGGTGCGCCCATCAGAGGGAATGCTCCAGCCAGGAGCATTACACAGGCTGCTCCCAGCGCCATCATCCCCCCTTTAAGCCAGCCACTCATTTTTACCAGTGGAACGCAACATTGAACGTTCCGAAGAACGTATCATCAACCTGGGCATGATAATTCGGTGTGCGAGTTACAGCACCCACGTAGTAATCGATTCCCTTCCGGCGCACGCCAACACCCACGGTAGCCTCGCCTACCCAGGGTTCGATGCTGCAGGCGTAATCATAGTCATGGAATACGCCCCCCTCAATAAACATATCGCGGGCAACATAACGCACGGAGCCACCCACCAGCACAAACCAGGAGGTTGCCGTGGGGTCATAGTCGGGTTTGCGAAGAAGCCCCACCGCGTAGTTGGCGGCGTGATTGCCATTTACCTGCATGGAGGGTGGCAGGTTGCGACCAATGCGAAAATAAACGCCCGCCTCAACCGCAATGGAAACGGTTCCCAATTCTTCGCGGGTGAAGAATGTGGCATCTGTCTGCATGCCGGAAGGCATGGCGGTTTCAAACCAGGGTAAGCGGTAATCCTGTCGCGCAGTAAGCTGAAAGGTCATCTCCGAAGGGATTTGGTCCCCCCAGCCATCCCAGCGCTGCAAGCCGCATGTTTTATGCACGAAATCCTGGGCATCAAATGCCAGCGAAGGCTTGCCGGTGGTTCCTACTTGAAATTCCATGCTATTACCGACATATTCACCGGTGAAAATATGAGCCACGCCCAAAGCCAGATAACCAGCGTATGGGTGCTCACCGGGCACAGCGCCATCTGTATGTTGCTCCGGCGTATATATATTCTGCGTAAGACTCACACCAAAAGCATGATGCGAATTCTTGGGCAAGCTTTTTGCATAGTCAATACGCGTTCCATGAGAGTAGTTGCAATCACTACCGAAAGGTGAATCGTTCTCCATAACGAAACGGAGATGGTGACGCGGTTGCGGAGTATACCCCGGTTCCCCCGGTTGAGGCAGGGGATTTACAGCATCAATCGCTACGGCCGCAGCTGCTGCAGAAATAAGAGGAATAAGGCTCATATCAATGGAGTTATACGCTTACCTCGTGGAAAAGTCAACTCCAAAAACATGTTACCCTGAAGGACTGCACATGTGCCCCAGAGGTGCAGAAGACATTGAAAGATGAATCCGTTTTTAAGGGAAGCCCCTGCGGGCGAGCTGATTTGTTTGTATCATCTTCTTCCAGCGCACGACGTGCTCGGGATTCTGAA
The DNA here is from genome assembly GCA_045577775.1 of Akkermansia sp. GTDB lineage: Bacteria > Verrucomicrobiota > Verrucomicrobiia > Verrucomicrobiales > Akkermansiaceae > Akkermansia. The sequence goes on from JAZNIZ010000015.1 coordinate 8,554, forward strand.
TCCGTCAGGGCGGCAGAAGGGGGGGGCTATATGTTGACACCCAGCTTTCTGTCACCCGCCCTATGGGGTCCGTCTCTATTTTTGAATGACCGGGGGGCCACCGATATCCCCTTGACTTGAAAGAAGCAGATAGTGTACAATCCGCGCGAGATGTTACCCATTGAGCAGATTCGCGATGATATCATGAGCGCAGTAACAACACCCGGTTTCTGCGTGCTGCTCAGCGCGCCAACCGGAAGCGGCAAGTCAACACGCGTTCCAGTTATGCTTCACGAGGCTGGATGGGGAGAAAAAGGGCTCATCATCGTGGTGCAGCCACGACGTTTAGCGGCACGCTTGCTGGCGGGGTATGTGGCACGGCAGTTTCCATGCCGGCTGGGACAGGAGGTAGGCTATACCGTACGCTTTGATTCCCAGCGCAGCGCCGCCACACGCATTTTGTTTGTGACAGATGGCATACTGGAACGGCGTCTCACTGAAGACCCGGAGCTGCGCGGGGTATCGGCCGTTATTTTTGATGAGGTACACGAACGCCGACTGAGCGGGGATATGTGCCTCGCCCGGGTTCTGGAATTACAACGGGGCAGCAGGCCGGATATAGGCATTTTTGTCATGTCTGCCACGCTGGAACTAGATAAGTTGCAGGGGTATTTGCCACAGGCAACGGTTTTGCGCGCAGAGGGGCGGCTCTATCCTGTAACAGTGGGGTATCGGCCTCCGGTTCCGGTGCGCAACAAATTCGGCTACATGCAAGCGCCACCGTTGTGGGAACAATGCGCCGATGCTGTTCGAGAACTGATCAGGCAACCAGATTGTGGGGATGTACTCGTATTCCTGCCCGGAGCTTATGAAATTCGCCGCACAGTGGAACTTCTGGAGCAGGTGGGGTGGATGCATGGGCGAGATGTATTCCCGCTGCATGGGCAGCTTTCCCCCGAAGACCAGACCCGGGCCGTAGAATGCGGCAGCCGACCAAGGGTCATCGTTTCCACCAACATAGCCGAGACCTCGCTTACCATTGAAGGGGTGCGTTCTGTCGTAGACTGCGGCACGGCCCGCGAGGCATGCTGGGATCCGCTGCGCGGCATTTCCACTCTGCATATTGTTCCTATTTCCCAGGCACAGGCAGAGCAACGCACCGGGCGCGCGGGTCGCCTGGGACCGGGGCGGTGTATCCGGTTATGGAGCGAGACAGAACACCGCCGCAGAGCCCCCTTCCCCTCGCCGGAGGTGCATCGGGCCGACATTTCGCAAGCCTTCCTGAACCTGCTGTGCTGGGGGTGCAGAAACCTGAGCGATATCCGCAACTTTCCCTGGCCGGATGCCCCCACCGAAGCCGAAACAGCACGAGCCTGGCAGCTTCTGGTGGATTTAGGGGCGACAAGTGCGGCCGGTCTCACCCCCACCGGGCGGAAAATGCTGCAATATTCCCTTCCCCCTGTGCTGGCACGCCTGCTGGTAGCTGGCGATGAACACGGGTGCCACACAGAAATGGCCGCCATCGCCGCACTGCTTCAGGGGGAAAGCGTCGTCATGCAGGGAGGCTTGCACCCCAGCTTGCGACAGGAGGATGACTTCACCGATTTTCAGGCTGAATGGCGCGCGGTAGAAGCCGCAACAAGGCTCAACTTCAACCCACAGGAATGCGGCAGACTAGGCATCATGGCGCGTGCCGCCCGCGAAATCACCCAGAGTTTCCGCCAGCTGCTCCATGGGCACCCCGGCTCTCCCGGTTTTGCAGAACACCGTGCAGCCATCATCGCAGGATTGCTGGGCAGTTTTCCCACCCATGTGGCAGCCAGCAACAGCACCGCCACCAGCACCGCACGGCTCTGCCAACGCCGCAGCGGCAGCGTGGCAGACGATTCCACCGCCCGGAACGCCGATATATTTCTCGCCGCAGAAATCACCGAAGTAGGTGGAAAAAGCGTAGAAACACGGTTGAGCAAATGTACCCTGCTGCAGCTGGCCGATCTGCCCACCACAGAGGATGATGTAGCCATCTATGACCCCGCTCGCAAGCGTGTACTCAATTACCACCGCATCCTGTACCGCGACCTGGTGCTCAGCGAAAAAGAAACCGGCGAGGCCTCGCCCGATACGGCCGCACCGCTGCTGGCAGAACAGGTCATACGCGGCAATCTGCGGCTGGAAGGCTGGGATGGTCATGTGCTGCAATGGATAAACCGCCTCACCTGCCTGCGCACTGCCATGCCCGAGCTGGAAATGCCCGATTTCGGCGAGGATGACCGTCTCGTGGCCATAACCATGCTGTGCGAGGGCGCTGTAAGCTACAAGGAAATTCAGAATAGAGCGGTGTTGCCCATTCTGGGCGAGTGGCTCTCTCCCTGGCAGCGGGAATGCCTGAATAAATATGCCCCCAAGGCAATCCGGTTGCCAAACGGACGCGAGGTCAAGCTGCTCTACCGCGAAGACGGCACTCCAGGCTTCGGGCTTAAATGCCAGCTGCTTTTCGGTGTACCTCACACCCCCACCATAGCAGATGGTCGCGTCAAATGCCTGGTTGAAATTCTCGCGCCAAACCAACGGCCCTACCAGCTCACCAGTGACCTGGCTTCCTTCTGGCGCAATGGATACCCCCAGATGAAAAAAGACCTGGCCGGGCGCTACCCCCGCCATGACTGGCCGGACACCGCTCCCGATGCCTGATTTTTCTGCCATGCTGGCACTATTCCGCTTGAAATAGCGCGCGCGCATGTGTAGAATAGCACGAAATCTATGCCAGAAGACCAAAAGCCACAGAAGGAAACCCCGCAGATGATTGGTGAAGGAGCCCGGTTCCTGCTGACTGCGGCAGCCGCTGTTATCGTCATCATGGGGCTGCAAGCTGCCCGCAGTGTACTGCTACCCATTCTCATGGCCAGCTTCCTGGCTATCATCAGCTACTCCATCACCAAACTGCTCAGCAAGTACCTGCGCTTTCCACACTGGCTGGCAGTGGCCTTCACCGTGCTGGTAGATGGTGGCATTCTCTTTGGTGTGGCCAGCATCATCAATTTCCTGGCGGCGGATATGAAAGCCACCCTCCAGGGAGAATTTACCATTCGCATGGTCGATAAATACAACGAACTGATGGTCTGGTTGGGCAATTTCGGGCTGGAGGAACAGGCCCGGGCCCTGGTGCGTTCCCCGCAGGATGTGTTTGACACCCAGCAACTGGTGAGCATGGTGCAGGCTATCTCCGGTCAGGCTATTTCCTTTATCACCACCTGCACCCTGGTGCTCGTGCTGATGACCTTCATGCTGGGCGAAGCCAAGCTGTTCAAGAAGAACCTGCACCGCCTGCCCAGCAGCTCCAAGGGCAAGGAAGACTTCACCGTGGCGCTCAACGGCATTCAGCGCTACCTGTTCATCAAGACCATCGCCAGCGCCACCACGGGAGCTCTGGCCTGGTGGGCCTGCGCTACCTGGGATGTTCCCTTTGCTTTCCTCTGGGGGGTTGTGGCCTTTGTGCTCAACTACATTCCCACCATTGGCTCCATCGTGGCTGCCATACCGCCCATCATCATGGCTCTGTTCATGGGCGGCTGGGGAGACGCCGCCATCATCACCGTCTGCTACATCTTCATCAACTTCATGATTGGCAACGGCATTGAACCCATCTTCCTGGGCAAGCAATTCGGCATTGCCACCTCGGTGGTGCTGCTGGCGGTGCTGTTCTGGGGGTGGGTATGGGGACCCTGCGGCATGCTGCTCGCCGTTCCCATCATGGTACTCATCAAGCTGGCGTTGGAAAACTCACGTGATCTTTCATGGGTGGCCACCATCATTTCCGACGAAGTACCCCGCCACGTCAAAAAGCTCAACAACGTAACTCAAGAATAAACCATGCATTCATTTGCCTATAAAAATGGCACCCTCTGCTGCGAGGATGTAAAGCTTGCAGAGATTGCAGCCGCCGTCGGCACCCCGGTATTTGTATACAGCAAGGCAACCATCACAGAAGACCTGGCAGCCTTCCGCAAGGCATTTGCCCCGCTGAACGCCCATGTGGCCTATGCGGTCAAGGCCTGTTCCAATAAGGCCATTCTCAACCTCATGGCGCAGCAGGGCGCCGGGTTCGACATCGTTTCCGGCGGCGAGCTCTGGCGAGTCATCAACGCCGGCGGCGACCCCACCCTCTGCACCTATGCCGGCGTGGCCAAGACCGAGCCGGAAATCCGCTTCGCCCTGCTGCAGAACATATACTGCTTCAACTGCGAAAGCGAAAACGAGTTGCGCGAAATCAACCGCATAGCCGGGGAAATGGGCGTAAAAGCCCCTGTATCGGTACGCGTAAATCCGCATGTGGATGCCCACACGCACAAATACATCACCACCGGCACAAACGAAAATAAATTCGGCGTGGATATCACCCGCATCGAGGAAATATATGCCACCATTGCAGCAGAAATGCCCCACCTGCACATCAAAGGGTTGCAAATGCACATCGGCTCGCAGCTGACAGAGGTGCAGCCCTTTGTCGCCGCGGTGGAAAAAGTGCTGCCGATTGTCAGAAAGTTCATCGAGCTCTACGGCATTGAGTTCTGGTCCATCGGCGGAGGCATCGGTATTGTGTACGATGGTTGCATGGCCTCCGGCGATCCGGAGTGGTGGGCCGCGCACCCGGAGCAGATTACCATCCAGAGCTATGCAGATGCGCTCATTCCCCTGCTGCAGCCGCTGGGCATCCGGATTCTGATAGAACCAGGACGGCGCCTGGTAGGCAACGCCGCCGTCATGCTCACCACCTGCATCTACGAAAAGAAGGGTGAGGCCAAGACGTTCAAGATGATTGATGCAGGCATGAATGATATCATCCGCCCGGCACTCTACGAAGGCTACCACGAAATCTGGCCAGTCACCGAACACAGTGGCGATGACATTGTGGCCGACATTGTGGGGCCGGTCTGCGAATCCGGTGACTTCCAGGCGCAGAATCGCCGCATTGCCGATGTGAAACCCGGCGAAGTGCTGGCCGAGATGAGCGCAGGGGCCTATGGTTTCAGCATGTCTTCCACCTATAACTCCCGCCCGCTGGCGGCCGAGGTGCTGGTGGATGGCAGCAAATGGAGCATCATCCGCCGCCGCCAGACACTTGAGCAAATGGTGCAGGATGAATGCCTGCCAGAATAAACACCAGCAGACACGACAACAAGTAAACACCGCAAAAATTAATTCTGCGGTGTTTTTACTTTTCTTCTATCTGAAAATTATGAGGGTATGCCCCCCCTTTTACCTTGACGAAACGGCATGTTTTGCCTAAAATACACCGGTCATGAAAGTAATGGCTATTCTCTTCCGCGTTGTGTTCAGCTTCATCATCGTGCTGGCACTAGCGTGCTACCTCCAGGTCTCTCCCACAATCTCGCTGAGTGAATTCTGCACATCAATCACCCCAGGTCACCTGCTGGGAGTTCTGCAGGGAATCAATGCTATCACCATTTCACTTGGTGTCATTCTACTGCTGGGTATATTCTCCATGACTCGCATACTGGAAGCCGCGTGGAACGTGCTTTTCAGTGCTTCTATGCTGGTACTGCTTGCCTGCGGCTCCTATGGAATACTTGGACCAGATATAGCGCTGCCCCATGCCATTTACCACAGCGAAACCATTCGCGCACTCTGCGATTCAGCTTTCGCCTACCAGGTTCCCATTGCAATAGTCACGCTTATTTTTGCCGCAGGATGGGTATGCGCATCCGCCTGCGGTCGCGTTGCTATCACAACGCTCATCAGCTACGCACTCTGGTATGGAGTAAGTGAATTATTCTTCTACTCAGTCCAGCTCTGGAGCAACAGCACAAATCCCGCAGCACCAGAAGCGCTCAACATGATTCTGGGAACCCCTTGGGTTACAGTAGCTGTTCCCGGAGCCTTCTTCCTGATATACACACTTCTCATGGCGCTGTTCGAAACATTTATCACCCACCCTTCCCGCAAGAAAGCGAAGGAAACCAAGGAGGAAGAAAAGGAGCAATCCCCTGCCCCTGAGCCCACAGAAAGCAAAGAACAGGCCGATGTTGTGCCAGCAGTGGAAGAACCTGTCATTCCCAGGCAAAAGACCATGCAACTGGTTGTACCCAAGCCTGAGCCCCCTGAAACGGAGTCCCAGAGCGAGCCTGCTGCTGAAGAACCAATGGTAACTGAGGATAAGGACGAACAACCCAGTGCGCCTGAAGCTGAGGAAACCACGCAGGTTGCAGAGCCGCAGCCGCAGAATACTCCTACAGAGGAAACACCTGCCGCACCCGGGGAAGAACCAGTAAAAGCCCCCGGGAACAAATCCGAAATCACCCCACCCCCAGCTGAGCTGTAATTTGATACATTTCAGCATGTTTCATTGCCACTCATGAAAGACTACGCCAATCCCCTGTTTCTGCTCATCATCATAGCCTTGCTCTCCTGGAAAGTAAGCGTGGGCATCGAAACGCCATCTTCCGTTGAAATATGGATGCTTACTTTCTGCATTACAGGGTTTATTGTGAATGGATTGTTAGCACTAGCCCGAGCCATGGCTCAGAGAAAAGCCTTCATGTCTGTGGTATGGAGTGCGGTGTATCTGGTAGTGTGCAGCGGGGTATGGGTCACCCTGCGCCAGGAAAAAGATTACCACGCCGAGATTGCCGCCTACAATGAACTGAACGTCAAATGGCAGGACGAAGGGAAGAATCCCTATTCCCTCTACGATGAGGAGGGGCGCTCGCTTCTGGAACTTGCAGCTATTCTCGGAAAAAAGGTTGCCGTGAGAGGCCTCCTTGCCCAGCCGGAGGCTGCAGAGTCGCCGGCGGTGATTCTGAAAGCAGCCGTCAGCGCCGCAGAAAATGGTCGCCATGAGCTGCTGCGCATCCTGGCACAGCAGAAATCAGGGTTCGATTTCAACCGTCTCAGCGATGGTCGCACACCACTTATCGCAGCCGTACTCAACGACAGAAAAAAATGTATTGAAGTCCTGCTGCAACTGCATGCAGACCCCAACATGTGTGATGAAAACGGAGTTTCTCCGCTCATGCATGCCGTTATTGATAACCAGAAAGGCATTGCCCGTAAGCTGATGGAGTACGGAGCCAATCCGCGGCTTCAGGACCGTACTGGGCGCGACGCCCTCAGCTGTTCCCGCTCGGAGGAGATGGACGAGGTGCTGAACCAATCATACTGAGGCGGTATCAGCCTTCTTCGTAATCCTGAATCAATTCCACAAAAGCGCGCAGACCATGCGTGCGCAACCATGGGCCCACCCCTTTGAGCCGCGCTGCGGCCTCCATTGTGGTGGGCTTCACTGTGGCCAGAGCCCGCAGCGTTTCATTGTGCATCACCCGGTAGACCGGCATGTTGTACTCTGCCGCCAGATCGCGCCGCAGCTCAGCCAGATGCTCATACAATTCCTTATCGAGGCGACCCAGCCCCATGCTCTGCAGCAAACCCATTGTCCTATCACGCTGCATAGCAGGATTTTCAGACGAGCGGGCAGAAGCACCCCACACGCGGAGCGACAAACGCGGCACCGCCCGGCTCTGCATCACTTCCTCTCCCTGCGGTGTAAGGGTGATAAGCGGCATATCTCCCCCAGTGGACTGTAACAACCCTCCCTCCAGGAGAGCACGGAAAAGCGCCTTCAGCTTCGCATCCGTCATGTGCTTCAGAATGCCATAGGTAGACAGGCCGGTCAGGTATTGGTGCATGGAGGCATTTTTGGCACCGCGCAGCATATCCATCACCTTGCCGCGGCCATAAATAGCCACCCACTCGCCCTGGGGACCGCGTTTAGAAGCTCGTGCCACCCCGGCCAGCGCCTTCCGCACCGTCAGCAGGTCATCACCACTTACCTCTGCCCGCCCATCGTGGTCAGCATCGGCACACACATCACAATGCCCGCATGGAGTCGCACCCTGTTCACCAAAATAATCCAGAATCCACTGCTGGCGGCACCCCATAGAATAAGCAAAGCGGGTCATCGCTTCAATCTTGAGATGATCCCGCCGGGCTTTTTCCTCCAACGCTGAGCGGTCAATGTCCAGACACTCGAAATTCACCTCTGGCTTAAGCAGTCGGGTACCGCGCGTGAGCTGCCCCGGCACGTCAAATCGCAGAATTGCCCCGGCATGCACCAGGCAGGCAAGCGCCGTACTCACCGCCATAGGATTCACATCTTTACCCAGCCGGTCGGCCATGGCATCCACCGTAATATATAATTCATGCGTGGTGGGGTCGCACTCAAACCGCAACATGTTGTACAACGAGCGAATGGTAGAAACCGGCGGATTGCTTCCTTCGAAAAAGAACTCCTGGGTCTTCAAATCAGCATGGTTGAAAAGCAGCTCGCACACCGCCGGTTCGCCATCACGCCCGGCGCGTCCGGCTTCCTGGTAATACGCCTCCACACTACCGGGAATCTCAAAATGCACAACAAAACGTACATCTGAACGGTCAATCCCCATGCCAAACGCATTCGTGGCCACCACCACATCTGCCCGGCCGGAAACAAAGGCTTCCTGCGAATACTCGCGTTCCTCATCCGTCATTCCGGCGTGGTAGGCCACCGCATTCACCTGCTGAGAAGCCAGCTCATCAAAAACCAGCATCACATTCTTGCGCGTGGAGCAGTAGATAATCCCCTTCTTCCACCGCGCTATCACCTTGTGGATGCGCTCGAACTTCGCCTTGCGGCTCTCGCAGTGCGTAATGCCGAAATCCAGATTATCGCGCCCGAAGCCGCTGATGACGACCGCAGGCTCATGCAGCTGCAGCGTGCGCAGAATATCATCTCGCACAAATGCCGTGGCCGTAGCCGTGAGCGCCACCGTCTGCGGGTAGCCCAGAGCCTCGCGCACCCGGCCCAGCCGCAGGTAATCCGGTCGGAAATCATGTCCCCACTGGCTCAGGCAGTGAGCTTCATCAACCGCCAGAAGCGCAATCGGCCTCCCCCGCAACAGGGTCATGAATCCCTCTTGCGCAAAACGCTCCGGCGCTACGTATAAAATCTTGAGCTGTCCGCTCCGCAATGCCTGCATCACCTGGCGGTATTCCTCTGCCCCGAGCGAAGAATTCACCGCGGCCGCAGGAATTCCCCGCGCCTGCAGGGCATCCACCTGGTCTTTCATGAGCGCAATCAGCGGCGACACCACCACCGTAAGCCCAGGGCGGCAGAGCGCGGGCAACTGGTAACAAAGCGATTTGCCACCGCCCGTAGGCATGATTCCCATGGCATCGCGTCCTTCCAGAATTGACTGCACCACCTCTGACTGACCGGGGCGCAGCGCATCAAACCCAAAATAAGTTCTGAGCGTCTCCCGGACATCTGCTATCTCATGAAATCCTGCCATGTGTGGTCGTATTCTAGCGGATTCCATACCACTGCGCAAGCCGGAATTACACCCGGAACAGCAGTAGCGCCAGCAGCAGGGGCAGCACACTGCTCCACACGGTGTGGCTCCGGTGTACCGGTTGCTGCGGCAGTAACTCGTTCAATCGCGCATTCTGTTTGAAACGCCAGGTACGGCGGCGAAGCGCCAGGTGCAGATTGCGACGCAGTGCGGTAATGACAGTACTCTTCTTTTCTTCAATTTCTGGTATCATAGGGTCTCAGGGGGGGGTAGGGTTGGGGGTAGTCTGCTGAAAGCTCGCCCGAATCTCCTGATACCCACGCCAGACACCCAGCGACACGGCGCCCGTTTATGTTTGGCTCGGTAATGGGGTAGTCGGGGAGCTTCAACACTAAGAGCCTAACATATACGCCGCGCCATGGCAAGCATATTCTTTAAGTTTTCCTAAAATTCAGTCTGAGCCAGTCTGAGCCAGCACCATATTGTTCCCCTCATCCTGGTTGTTACCGGGCAGCAGCATATACAACGCACCTTGCAGCATAACGTTGAAAACGCTTGATTCTACTCAGAATTCTGCTATAACGGTGGGGTACCGAATACACAAAGCCCCCATTTTACACACGAGCTATGAATAAGATTACCAGCCTTGCACTCGCTGTTCTTCCTGCCATTGTAGCCCCCGCCTCTGCCCAGGAACAAAAAATCACAGCGAGCGACTATATCGCCACCCAGATGGCAATTCTCAAGGGCATGAACGAGTTGATGACCATTAAAGGCATCGAGGAGGCGCCCGGAGAGGTAGCCGTTGCCATTGCCCAGCTTACGCAATACGCCACAGCATTGGTTAATCTGAAGGGGCAGATAGATGCCGGCGAATTAGCCGCAGCGCAAGGCGAACTGGAAGGCGATAACGAAGCACAAGCCACCGGCGTAACGTTCGTCAGCTCAGTAAATGCACTGGCAGCAAAAAATTTCTACAACAGCAATGAGCTGGCCGCGGCGGTTCAGAATTTTCTGGCAGTCCTGGCAAAAATGTAACAGCCGCGGCTACCCCCGCAAAGCAAAATGGCGTCCGGAGTCATCCTCCGGACGCCATTTTCCTGCTAATCGCGATAATTAGCGCGGTCAGGTATAATGTGGAGAATCCGCGGTTTTCCTGATTCCTCAGGCACACAGCGAGCCACAAGCGAAAAATTCGGAGTAATGAAAGCGCGGTGATTATGCTCCAGGCATGTTCCGTAGAGCACAATCATGGGAAGGACAAGTTGCTGCACAATACCAACTGCCTGCTGCGAGTCAGCACAGAGCACCTCATGGAACCCCAAATCAGCCAGCCCTTCAGTCACCAGGCATTGACCAAGCTGACCAACCTCCTGAAACTTTCCCTGCACCAGAATTCCCAACATAGCATCAGGATGCTCAGGCAGAACAGTTGCATACTCCGGAGACACCACCGTGCGTCCGAAATCCAGCGCTACGCAACCACTCACCTGAGCCAGGGAACAGAGCGTACGCACATAGCGCTGGGCCAATTCGTAAGGCACCGCACCTGTGGATTCCATGGTCACCTCAATGTAACAGGTATGAGCCAGGGCCTCTCGTTTCTGCGCATCGCTCATGGCAGCCTCATCTACCAAGGCACCAAGCCCCTCGCCCCGCCAGGCATGATTAACCAGGTCAATACGCGCAGCAGATTCACCGTGGCAAAGGTAGCGCAGCTGGTTTTCGTCCGGCAAGGAGCCATTGATAAGCACGCGACCACAGAACCGGGGCGTCGGGCATAACAACTGGCAACCGCGTTTTGCGCCCCTTTCCTGCAGCAAGTCAATCACCTCCTGCTGCAAGGGCATGGCACCATTTGTTGTATCCATGGGCTTTTCCTCATCGCCCTTCTGCTCCAGTGCCACATCCAGCGGCGTATGGCCGGCAGTCGTGAGAGCATTCACATCCGCCCCAGCATCCAACAGCGCCCTGATGCGATGGAGCGTAAGTTCTTTTTCCGCATTTCCGCGAAGCGAGCAGAGCGAATGCAATGGTGTATTCCCCGAGGGGTTGATGTCCGACCGCATGATGTCCGGGCAGGCACCATATTGCAGCAAAAGTTGCTCCAGTTCCTTGTTGCCCCACGCCCTGGCATAGAGGAGCGAGGAGAAGGAAAGACCGGCATCCGGAGCAGCCCCATGCTCTAACAGAAAGCGAATCGCCTGCATGTTGGGGGTGGGTTCCACGCAGAAGGTCTGTAATACACTGGTCTCGCTGAACCCTGGAGAAAGAAAGGCATTCACATCTATGCCCAATTCCAGCAATAACTCAGCCCCCTGCACATTACCTTTGTGAAGAGCTAAATACAGTATCTCCGTCGATTTTTTGAACTCCGCAAGAGTATCAGCATCCATGCTGTTCACGACCTTCCGGGCAAGCTCCGGCTGGTAATCCTCCACCACCGCCTGAATCATCCGGTCATATTCCGAATGACTGGACCGAAACCACCACACCAGCAACGCGCCCACAACTACAGCCACAAGAACAAGACTACCAATAATATAATATCCCCGACTCAACATTTGATAACAAAATATTAATACTATGGCAACCAACCACAAAGCATTTGTGTTCATAAGAAAAACTTTTAACGATACACCATGACCGGCCCGGTGATGGCAGATTGCACCGAACGCACCTTACGCCAGGCCGCAATGAATATGGATGCTGCAGCATCCACCTCATCTGCCGTGGTGTAGCGGGAGAGCGAAAAGCGCAGGGATTCGCGCACCTGTTTATCGCTCATGCCCATGGCCAGCAGCACATGGCTGGGATGCGGCTCGGCACTCGTGCAGGCAGAGCCAGTGGAACACAGCAGCCCAGCGGGCTCCAGTAGCAGGAAAAGCGACTCTGCCGATACCCCCGGCACACGCATGTTGAGCACGTGCGGCAGACGCGGAGCTGCTGCACCGTTGATACACACCTCAATACCAGCATCGACCAAAGTCTTTACAAAACGCTCTCGCAAGCCAGCCAGTTCAGCATATGCCTCCGCAGCCTGAAAAGCCAGCTCAGCAGCTTTTCCAAAACCAATGATACCCGCCACATTCTCCGTTCCAGCGCGGCGATAATCCTCTTGCGCGCCACCAGTAAGATAAGGCGAACACTCTGTGCCAGTGCGCACATAAAGTGCGCCCACCCCCTTGGGGCCATGAAGCTTATGTGCAGAAAGCGATGCAAAGGAAATGGGATAATTTCTCAACGCTATGGGCAATTTCCCTGCGGCCTGTACCAAATCCACATGCACACGCGCCCCGGCCTCATGTGCCGCAAGGGCTAGTGACCGCACCGGCTGAATCACTCCGGTCTCATGGTTTGCCCAGGCAAAGCTGGCACCATCGTGACCGGGCAGCAACTCGCGCCATTCCGGCACATCGGCCTGTCCATTCGCCAGCACCGGAGCCGCCTCACCACGAGCTGTGCGCAAGGTAGCAGGATGCTCAGTTGCCAAGGTGAGAACATGCTTGAACTGCGCCAGCGCCGCATTGGTTGCCTCAGTTCCGCCGGAGGTGAAGATGATTTCCGACGGCTCGGCACCCACCAGAGCAGCCACCTGCTCGCGCGCGGTATCAATAGCCCTGCGCACAGCCTTGCCTGCCCCATAGGCCGCAGAGGGATTGTAAAAATTCTCGCGAAAATAGGGCAGCATAGCCTCCAGCACCTCTGGTGCCAAGGCTGTTGTAGCGTTGTTATCCCAGTAAATCATGATTCCTTATGCATCGCTGCGATGATATTAAACACGTTGGCCGGTACGCATTCCCGCACCCAGCGCTGCCACCCCTGCACCCCCACAAAACCACGCACAAAGGACGAGGAGATTTCCTCCAGCTCCGGCGGAGGCATGAGATATACGGTGCGAAGTTCCGGTTCCATGCGCGCATTCATGCGGTCCATGGATTTCTCGTACTCAAAATCCACCGTGTTGCGAATACCGCGCAGCAAATGGGTAGCTCCCACATGCCGGGCAAAATCCACCAGGAAACCGCCCTGCATCTTCTCTACCCGCACATTGGCAGGACAGCCCGCCAGCATACCGCGCAGGGCATCCATGCGCTGCTGTTCTGTCAGGAATCCCCTTTTATCCGGATTCACACCCAGCACCACCACCAGCTCATCAAAGAGCAATGCCCCCTGCTCTATCATCCAGAGATGCCCCTTGGTAGGCGGGTCAAAACTGCCCGCATAAATACCAACACGTTTCATACTCTCCGAATCGTACAATTCTCTGTTTGCTCTGTCAAGAACCATAGGATATCAGAACTTGTACGTGGCGCCGGCGTTGATGCTGTGGCTCGTGGCGTTCTCTACGATTTCTGCCGTGTAGCTCGCGTTCAGGCTCCACTGCTCGCTCAGCGCATAGCTGCCACCCACGGTGATATTGATGCCCGTGCGACCGGGGTTCAGGCCGTGGTAGCGGCGACCATCAGGCACGCGCACTTCGGGGTTATCGCGCACGATATCGTGGTGCAGTGCCAGCTCGGCATATACGCTGCTCTTGGCCGTGGCGCGCACGATGCCCACGCCG
>JAZNIZ010000016.1:0-7947 GCA_045577775.1 Akkermansia sp.
TCCACCTCCATTATCGGCGTTTAGGGTGTCCCGGGCCTTCCTGCATAATAAACGCAGGAAGCCCTGCAATTACGTCTAGGCTGATGATTTGCCTAGTCGCTGCTCACGGATTTCACGCAGGGCATTATCTACCTCAACAAAGTTGTAGAGAGCATCCCCTACAGCTCCCAGTTTGCCCGGGGCTCCCTCTATGGGGTGTATCATCCCTTTAGCCTCCAGATTACGGAGCCAGTCTTTGATGGTATTCAAACTGCGACCGACGCGTTTGGCGTATTCGGAGGCAAGACCATAAACCTGTATCCCGGATCCTGGAGTATGTCTCCATGCATCGAGCATGGCGACCAAGTTAGCCCAAAAGCAGGTTTGCATTCTGATGTAGGCTTCTGTTGTGATGACTGGACTGATTATGGCATCACCGGCAGCGATATTCAGCGCCTTTTGTAACGCTTCGGAGTTGAGCGTTGTGTTCATATATCAGGAGTTGTCCGGGTGAAGGATTACTCTGTGATCTGCGCTAGCAGTCCATCCTCAGAGGCATTGACTGTGGCCATGGCTTCGTCCAGGGTGGCATCGGCTTTCAGCCCGTACTTGTCGCCGTACTGCGCGAGGAACTCTTCCAAGGTGTCGAAGTATTCCTCACCGTCGTCGTCCGAGTAGTGTAGCGTCTCGGTGTAGACTTCATCAGCTCCACCTTTGGCAAAGTACATGTTCCCCGGTTCGGTAGCATGGAAGTTCAGCGATAACCTGTATTTCTGCGCGAGCGCGTCCATCAGCTCTTCACAGGGTCCCCATGCGGTTTCCGTGCTTAGCGCCACAGCAGATTTGTCCTTCCATGTGGTCAGGCGCAGATTGTCAAAGGTACCACGGCACGCGACAGCGCTCCAGGGTAGCCCAATGACATCTTCCGCCACGTAGCCCAGCCAGTTCGGATTCGACTCGAAGCTCCATGTCGCGAACGGCCCGGGACGTTTAGTTTCCTCTACCTTGTGAAGCGCCTCGTATGCGGCCTTGGTATCTTCTTCGGAGCCGATGAGCATGTAGTCGGTAAAGCACCAGTTAGGCATGGCTCGGTTCCTTTCTTGTGTGTTGTGTGATCATATTCGTGTCTTGTGTGTTATGTGGTTTGATTTCGATGAGGTGCTTGCGCCAGTTGCGGAGGCGACAGGCGTTACCTCCCGGAGTTTTGCGGAAGAGCCAGGGAATGCCGGTGTAGATCCATACATCGGCATCATCGTATTTGGTGCTGAACCTAACGCTGTCGCCGGCCTCCATATTTCGGATATGTCGCATCGTATGCCGATGCCTATCCTGTCTGGCATGGCACCGGTCGCGCCACTCCTGGTCGAATCTGCCGGCCACCGGCACATCAGAGAACCAGCTGACTGGACAGTCATCGGCGTATGGTCCCACGGAATTATCCATCATCTTCCGCAGCAGCATGCCGTCTTCCCAGCGAACCAGACAGACAGCAATCCAGCGAAGGACAGAACCATCTTCCCGGGTTGTTTCCACCTTGGCGTACCACACGCTTCCGATCAGCCGGTGCTTCAGAACACGAGTCGGGAGTGTGTAGCCGTCCGCATTGAAGTATTCCAGCAACAACTCGGCTTGTTCCTTCCTTGTTGCCGGCTTCGTACAGTAGTTACCGCTCCAGCCCATCGCTGTCTCCTTTCTTCTCAGAATTGTAGGTATGAATAAGGATTTCGACGCTATTCTGTTCGTTCTTCAGCACCTCGACTTTCTCTGTGGAATACACGAGGTTGCTGGTGCTGATATTCCCTTCCGCGTCCACTTCCGATACCCGGAGTACGAGTTCCGGGCCAGAGCCGCGATAAACCTGCAAGAACTCCAGCGCATACATGTCGGCATCTTCGTCTGCCGGTGCTTCCTCGTACTGGAATGAAAGGTAGCGGAAGCGCCAGAGCTCTTTGAGGTTGCTGCCTTCATCCAGTTCCGGCCTCGCCAGCATGGGATATTGCTTGGCAAAGTCGCCTGTGATCCGCACGCTGACTTCCTTGGTGATATGCTCGGCCAACTCGCCGGCCAGTTCATCCCAAGACGTTATCTCCTTCGGGTAGTCAATCTCCGGGAACAGGTCTTTCATGTACGTTGTGAGATCTGCACGCACCTTGCATGAACGCTCGCCGTAGTGGTAGATGTTCAGCTCCACTCCGTATGCAGAGATTTCCAGTTCTGATTCACGCGGATGGAACTCGACACCATTCATCATCAGGTTGGGCTTATCATCTATCTCCCAGCTCACGCAGACATGCAGGTAGCGGAAGGGCGAGTCCTGTGCTTTCTGTGATTCCTGCAAGGCTCGTTGAACCTTGCGGATATCAGCATACTCCTCCCGGGATATCTGGAAGCTGAGCCCCGTGGAGGCGTGGTCATTGATTGTGTTGAGTTCGTCGTTCTCGTCCTCTGTGTAGAGGTCGATGAAGTGGACGTTGATTGTTTTTCTTTCTGTTGTCATTGTTGTCAGGTGAGTATGTTATGTTGGTTGTTTCTGGTTTAGCTGCTGGTTGACTTTGCGGAACTCCCGCTGTACCAGTTTCAATAGAGGCTGCATCACCAGACGGATGAACTCCTCTGTCTCCTGCTTGCGCAGGGCTTCCTCGTGAGCAATAGTCTTAGGGCTCTTGCGGGCATAGCGGTTCCAGATGCTTTGCACCGTTTGCTGCCGGAAACAGTGGCAGCCGATGATGAGAACTTCCTCATCATTGCGGAGCACCCGGAATCGATTATCTACAAGCTCGCCCAGAAACTGCCGGTTCTTCCACAGCTCCAGACAGCGCTGAAGCTCGGCATAGCGTATCGCTACGCCCTTGGTGGTGTGGAATAAACCATCGCTGTGCCACCGGATGTCGCAGTCGTCAGTGATTGTAGGCTGACCGTACTTATGCTTCCACAGATGCGCAGCAACGTCTCTGACCGCACTCCGGGTAAAGCGGTAGATCTGCCGCGCCGGCTGCACATGAGGCTCTTTCAGTCCTTCAGGAAGCCATTTCCACTGGTGAAAGGGAAAGCGGTTCAGCAACGTCTCGGCGGCATCTGAAACAGCCTTTTCCACTGTCTCGTTGGTTTCAAAGAGCCGGTTCAGCTCGATGTGGAGTTTATCCTCCTGCCGGCGTTGCTGGATGCGCTTTTTTGCGTCGGTGCGCTGCTTGACCGCCCGCTTCTGTGCAGCCTCAATGCGCTTGGGGGCAGTAATAGCCGCTACGCGCTTGTCCACACGGGCGATGATGGTTTTACGAATGTGGCTGACCTCCGCCAGCTTCCGCAAACCATTCAGCCGGTTAAGCGTTTCTGTACGCTTGCGGGCGTAGGCAAAATCACTGTCCGATTTCCCGATATTCGGAATCCCCGCCGCCACATCCCTGATGAACTTTCGGAACTGAGTCTGGAAGGTATCGTGATGAGGCGAGTACCAGAGATCATTCTTACCGAGCCAGTCGCACTCGATTCGCTGCACATTGTAGGGAACAGCCTGACGAATACTGCTCTGGTGCTTAGTTGTGGTGTTAGAAAAGTAGGCGGAATCCAGCAGAACAAAACTACCGTTATCCGGGTATACGGCTATGGGGGTTCTGTAGGAATAGGCCACGCTGAAATCCTTTCCCCGGTGAATGGAAAAGCGGCCTCCCGGGGATTGCCGCTCGTTCGCTGCATCCAGTGGGTAGAACAGGTCATGCGCGATCGTGTTGCTTTGTTGACACATCGTTCTTGTTTCGTTGGAGTTAAAAACAGGGCACCCCCTCCAGAATGATTTCGGAGGGAGTGCCGGTGGCGTTATGACCAGTATTCCTGGTCGAGATGCTCAGCTTGCCTTCTCATGTGCCTTTCTCTGATGGAATCAATACCCTGACTTAACAGGGCGATGACCACGGCACAGAGAAGATCTTTCAGGACTGGGTGCATGATACGGAATCGGGGTTGGTGAATACCTTGATGAGAGACTTGTACGCCTCGATACACACAGCCTTGGAACCGTGGTAATAGACCCGGGCCCGTTTGCAGAGCATTTCGTGTATCGTTACAGCGTATTCCTTACCGTCGTGGCATAGCGCAACGCAGCGCGGATGCACTTCCACAGTAACGGTAAGCCGGCAGAGATTAGGGAAGTCGAGCTCCAGCAGTTGCTTCTTCACTTCTTCCTCGCTCATGCTGCCACGCTCCTTTCCGTTAAGTCCTGGAGTTCCTTGATGCCGATGTCATCAAGCGCCGGCGACCAGATCCATTTCCTGTCTGCGACCTTGTACAGGTACACGTATTCGATGTACCCGCCTTCCGATCGCATGAGCTTCTGGTAATCGTCCAGGGTATCGAAATGCCTGCTGCCTATTCCATCCTCGTGGCGATCACGCCCGTAGGCAACCACCACACCTTCCTGTGGTGATTCAAATGTATGTTCCCCGGAGGCCGGCTTTACAGCTTCCGCCAGGGAACTGATATCACCCAGAGCTATCAGTTCCCTGATTTTCTCCAGATCCTGGTAATGATGGAGAAGGATAGCCCCGTTATGCGACGGATAACCATCCCAGTGACAATAAATGACATCCAGACTTCCATCCTCATTCTGGATACCGATGTTTGATCGTGTACTCATTGTTGGCGATTAGTGGGTTATTTTTGAAAAAACACACGCTCAATGCGCGCGGAGTGGGATAACCATCCCGCTCAGGCATATATAACCCGTTAAAACGCCAATTTTCACTCATCCGGGGGCGTATAAGCCGGGAAACAGGGTGCAAATTGCTGATTTTTCCACAAATATATCAAGAAACGGCATTTTTTATACCTTTTGCTGTGCGTAATGTTGACAAAATGCCATTTTATGGTAAACTGTCTGTGCTATGAAAACGGTAGTACGTATATGCTCTTTTGAGATTTCCAACATCAAAAATGTCCGGCATGGAAAAATAGAGATGCCGAATCGCCTCCCGGGGTATAATCCCGAGAAAGGTGAGCTGCTGGGCATATACGGGCAGAACGGCTCCGGTAAGACCTCTGTGGTCAATGCGATCATCTTAATCCAACGCCTTATCTGCGGCCTGCCGCTGGAGGCCGACACCGCTTCATTGATTACATGTGGAGAAAAAGAGGCTACTCTTTCTATCCTGTTCAGCATAGAGGGAGGAGACTGCAACCATGTTGCACAATATACGGTCACTATCGGTGTGGACACCGACGGGGCAAGGGTAAAGCAAGAGAGCTTTACCATGAAAGCAAATGCACCCAAGGCCCGCACCAACATCGTCGCAGAGTTCACAGAGCCGGCATTGCCTACGGAGGCCGAGTTTGTGCCTAACGCTTCCTTCAATAAGGTTGTGAGCAACAGCTCCAGACAGGATTTGATCATCAACAAGGTGCTCACATATCAGGAGCGTACTTCCTATATCTTCAACCAGCGCATGTATCCTCTGTTCCTCAAATTGGAAACCGAGGCTGTCGACCTGCTTCGTGCTGTGCGCTGCTATGCTGAGCGCAATCTCTTTGTCATTGGCCACAGCAAATCCGGTCTGGTCAATGTCAACTTGCAGCCGATACCGATCTCACACACTGACTCCAGTTGTGATTGCTCAGCCGTAGGGACATGCCTGATCAACCTGAATGCACCCTCTACGCTGCCGCTCCCCATCTATCAGGAGTTCAAGCAGTCCCTGGCTCACATGAATCAGGTGATGTGCAAAATTATTCCCGGTTTCCATCTGCAAGTCCGGGAACTGGGGCTGGAGCTGAGTTCTCTTAATGAAGAGCTGATGCGTATGGAGCTGCTGGCAACCCGGCAGGGGATGGAGATTCCGTTGAAGTTCGAATCTGATGGCATCAAGAAGATTATCTCTCTTCTGTTGTACTGGATTATCGTGTCCAATACGCCGGGCTCCTGCTTGATTGTGGACGAACTTGACGCCAGCATCTTCGAATACCTACTGGGAGAGTTGTTGTCTGTGTGGGAGGAGAACGCTCAGGGGCAGCTTATCTTCACGGCGCACAATCTGCATCCGCTGGAAATGCTCGACAAGCGCAGCGTGGTGTTTACCACGGTAGATCCGAATCAGCGATTCATTCGCATGAAGAATATCAAGGCCAGCAACAACCTGCGCGATGTTTACCTTCGCTCCATCTTCATAGGTGGTCAGGAGCTTGAGCTGTACGAAGAAACCAACAAGACGGAGATCGCCCGCGCTATCCGTAAGACGATTCCCAGAGATTAAGTACCATGGCTGCAAGGAAGGTTTTATTGTTCGTAGTGGAAGGACAGTCGGATGCGGCTGCGCTGGAAGGCGTGCTTTCTAAACTGCTCAGCAATGAGAAAATTCGTTTTCATGTGATGGGCGCTGATATTACCACAAAGGAGAGACGCTGCGCTACCAGTGTAAAGACTCTGGTAAATGATTTGGTCAAGAAGTTCATGAGCGCGTACCGACTGCAAGCCCAAGACTTGCTACAGGTGGTACACCTGATGGACACCGACGGAGCGTTTATCCCGGAATCTGCGATTTTGGAGGATCCGACAGTAGCCGGATTCATCTACACGACTACGACTATTACTGCACCATGCGAAGAAGATGTGAAGAGGCGTAATGCGACCAAGAGCAGCAATATGCTTCTCCTTGCCCACATGGGGACTACGTATAAGAAAATACCCTACGAAGCGTATTACTGTTCACGCAACTTGGAACATGTTCTGTACGATATAGAGAAGGATTGCTCAACGTGGGAAAAATTGAAGTTGTCCGATCAATTTGATGATCAATATCATGACTCACCGGCAGACTTCCTCAGCTTCATCACGACGGTTCCGCCAGCGGTGCCTGCCTGCGAATACGGTGAATCGTGGGATTATATATCCAAACCGGGCGAATTGCGCTCATTGGAACGAGGGTGCAATCTTCACATCCTCTTGAATAAGCTCTTGAGCCGATACAGCTAATCACATAGCTGGAAGAAGTCTTCGTACAGCTTAAGTTTGAAAGTGATTTCTAGCCGGTGTATGATCTCATACTCTCGGTAATGTGTGTTTTGGGGCTCATAGCTGAGCCAGTTTAGGGCGATTTTTGCAAAATATTTCTGTAATTGCGAAATCGCACATAGAAAATAGGGTTAAAAAGAGGTTTAATATACGTAACAAGGACACATTAGATATATGGCCACACGTAAACACACACAAAATGCTATTGATCCGGCAGAGCTGTTGACCCGAGACCAGCTCGCAAAGTTTTTCAAATGCAGCGTCTGCACGATTACTCGCCTTACCAAGCAAGGTATGCCCACATACTTCATAGGCTCTCGTCAGACTCCGGGAAAGGGATCACGCCCGCGATATAATCTGGACGCCTGCAAGCAGTGGATGGAAGCCCGTACCCGAGCTTTCTGCACACCGGCAGCAACATTCTACCCTAGTGAATATTAAAAAGAAATCAAACGTAAACGCATAAAATTGGCCCTCTCTGGTGGAAGCCAGGGAGGGCTTATCGCATACATATAACCTGTAAAGAGGGATATTACAGGTCGTGTTAATAACTTTCTTGAATTGTAAATATTGCGTTTTTGTTGAAAATCAGTAGATTTGTGTGCATTTGTGGTCGCAAATGGTCGCAAACTTTCAGCGTTTTTCTGCTCTTTTTAGCGTCTTTTTGGGCTTTTTTGCCTTCTGAAAATATTTTACAAATAAAGCTTGCATAACACAGAAGTCTCTGATACACTGTCTCTAGCGCCTTTAGAATTACTTATAATTATGGGGCAATCCTGTTGCCCAACTCGGAATCGCACGCAACAGGTCAGGGGTTCGAATCCCCTATGCTCCAGAATACAAAACAGCCTAAGTCTCAACGACTTAGGCTGTTTTGTGTTCTGGCAAATGGAGCTTCACCCTGACCTGTTGCGGGCGATGGATAAGCTCCCCGGTTCACCGGGCGCCCGCAGGGCGAGAGCGGTTGTTGA
>JAZNIZ010000017.1:0-8973 GCA_045577775.1 Akkermansia sp.
AGCGGGCCCAATGAAACCTTTGGCATACACGGTGTCACCCACTCGGTACAATTCAATGTTTTCCTCATCCTGAACCCAGTAGGCTTCATCAATGACTTTCGCTCTGTTCCAGGCATACTTGTGAAACGTCGAATAGCACGAGCTCAGCCCCACCGCCGCAAGGCACAGGGCTGTAGTGGCAAGGTATCTTCCTCTCTCCATCTCTTTTTCTCTGGTCTTTGGATACTGCTTGCAGAAACAGAGAATTGCTTTTATAAGCCCTTGTTTATCGGCTTCAATATCGTCGCTGAAGGAGAAAACACCGTCTGTGCTGTTGATTGTTGAACCAAACAGTTCCACCGATGCTTCCGGCAGGAAATCAGTACCCAGATGCCGGAAAAAGTTCAATTCTATTTCTGAGCCATCCGGCAAATGAAGCACCGGGAGAGCCCATTTGAAGCGTATGGTAGCAAGTTCCTGTCCCCCGGCATCGGTGAAGCTCAAATATCTAAAGAATTTTCCAATCAACCGGCATTTTACCAGCAATGCGCCGGATGAGTCATACAAATCGAAACGAGGAAGGTTAGCAAACGCTTTGTTTTTCAACAAGACGCAGGTGGAACCATCTTCCAGTACCAATTTATCGCGGCAATCCAGTTTCATTATCTATCTCCTTTACAAAAGATAATACTTCCCGGCACCGAATCCGCAACAAAAAATGGCAGAAAGTGCAGATTTTCTATTATATAGACGCTCCCCAGCGGGCATTTTGTTGCGAGTTTCCAGCATTTTTGTTGCCGATGGCGCAAAAACTGAGCAAAAAGCCGAGGATTCGCTCGAAGTGGAGCCCTTGGTCTGCCGGGTGCGAGGATTGGTCTTTTCCCTTGTGTTGCTCTGGCATGCGGAACTTTCATACAGAAGAATAGACGAAGCCGAAGCGAAAAATGCGCCGTGATTCATCAAGATAAGAGCTGAGCACAAATCACAAGCGCATAATCAGAAAAGGACGCCATTCGGTCTGGAATAGGACCGTTTATCCTTGACTCCAAAAGAAATTAGTGTAGCATGGTTGTGTATGGCTGTTCCTAGGCACTCAGATTTGTATCGGCTGGTTCTTGAGGCGTTGCGCGATGGCGCAGTACACCATTGGAGAGATTGTGTCCCTTACATTGTTGAGAAGCTGAAGCTGACACCTGAGGATTGCCAGAAAATGCTGCCTAGCGGGCGTAGGCCTATGCTTTTTGACCGCGTGCAGTGGTCGATTACCTATGTGCGGCAGGCGGGTATGGTGGTGTATCCTAAACGTGGATATTGCCAGCTGACGGAAGAGGGCCTGCGTGTCGTGAATGATGCTTCTATCGTATTGGACGATGCATATATGATGCGCTACGATGGATTTGTGCGATTCAAGAAAGGGAATAAGCCCCAGGGCTCGCACTCTGCGGTGGTGCCGGCACCTGAGCAAGCCGGGACGGATGAGACGCCTGTGGAACGGATGAACTCCGCATACGAGGAGTTACGTCGGGTGTTGGAGTCTGAAATACTAGAGGAAATTATGCGTAAGAAGGATGCCGGTGATTTTGTCTTCTTTGAGCGATTAGTCGTAGATTTAGTGATGGCAATGGGGTATGGCAGCAATATGGAAGGGGCTGGCGTGGTGACAAAGCCTACCGGTGATGGAGGTATCGATGGTATTGTATCTGAAGATAAACTAGGGTTTAACAAGATATATATACAGGCAAAGTGTTGGGCTCTGGACAGTACGGTCGGGTCGCCGGATGTTCACCAGTTTCTCGGAGCGCTAACGGCTAATTGTGCGAGCAAGGGCTTGTTTATTACTACCGGGCGGTTTTCTGCTCCTGCTTTAAAACTTGCTGATTTACCGCATGATAAGAAACTGGTTCTGGTGGATGGTTCTATGCTGGCTAAACTCATGATTGAGCATAGTGTAGGCGTTTCTCCGGTGAACCATTATGTGGTGAAGCGCATCGATTCGGATTATTTTAATCCCAATTGAACACGGTGGCGGGTGGTAACAATCGTTTGCGCAGCTTGCCCTAAAACGGCTGACCACCAATGCTGACTGTCTGGGTGTTTCGTACAGTGCCTGTAGATATATTGACTACGCCGTCATATCAGCCCAAGATATTCACAGCAACTCATTAGAGCGTGGCTGAAGGATTCAAGGGTAAAATAGGAAACGATATTCACCGCAAGGAGGTGAACGTCATGAGGGTAGAATCTTCAATACTTGAAGCAGGTGATGGCGGAATTGTTTGAGGTCAGCAAAGTAGTTAGGATATGCTTTTTCCAGCTGTTGAATAGAATTCATTTTTACCAGCACGACTTGGCGCTTCAGGTTGTCCCGGGATGCTTCTTCGGCCCGGATATAGGCAGAATATGCTTCTTCGTATTCGCTGGCTGTGTAATGGCGCACGGTGGCTTCTTTTTCTTCTGCGTCGAAGATGAGCAGGGCATGCCCTTTGGTGCGTTTGACATCGGATTTGAGAATATGGGTCAGGGTGAAGCTTTGCATGACTTCGAGAACCTGTAATTCCTCCATTTTCTGTTTCAGGGCGAGGCATAATTCCTGCTGGCTCATGCCTGTATGAGCTGGTGCTACCGGCTGTTTTTCCTTGTGCGCAAAGGCACTGGAAACCATGGTAAAGAAATCGAGCCATTCCTGACTACCCCGGCTGGATTTGAAGTTTTCGCCCATGAAAGCCTCAAAGATTTCTACGGCAGTGGCCCAGATGTGCTGAAGTCGGGTGCGTAACTGCATTTCGATGCGCAGCCCTTCGTAATCCTGTTTTTCGGGGTGTGTGGTGTGGTAGCTGAACACCAGATGTATTCCGCGATAACCTGAATTCTTGGGGGTGCTGATGTAGTCATCCACCCGCACGAGCTTGTGTGAGAGTCTGTTGCTGCTGTCTGTGTATTGCTTTTTCAGCAAATCAAGATCCTTGATGGTGGGTAGAATGGCACGGATTCCGCCAATGTCGTGCATGCGTTTGAGCTGCATGTCCGCAAAGCGGTGCAGTTTGTCCAGAATGGCGGGCTTGCGTTTAATTCGCTGTGCTACGATAAAATCGTTAATTCCAAGCTGGGCGATTCTTTTTCTGAGGGGCGCTTGAAAAGTATTCAGCGGCATGGCATGCAGGACTCGAAAATTATCTAACACACCCAGAGCCCACTTCCTATCCTCGGAGGTGAGTTCATCAACATTGCGTAGCATATCACCAGCTTTGGTAATCTGCTTGCCGCTGTATTGTCTTCTTTCGAAAGGTGACATAATACCTTGTTCCGAGAATAACATAGCACAGTTTGGTATTAGTGTCAATCTATTCAATCGCAGAGTCCTCGAATATTTCAAGATTGATGACTAATCCTCGTTTCCTGCGCTTCAGCCTGCTTTAACAGGCCGAAGCGCAGGAGAAGAACATCCGCGTGCTGTCCGAGATGTCTGTCCGATTGCAGACTATCGAGCACCGGATGGAGGTGCTTCACATGCAGCCGCCTCCGGTGACAAAGTAGACTTCACCTGCGGAATGACAGCCAAAGAGGACAAAAAGACACCCGCAAGGGTAGGACGAGTGCCGGGGCTCATTCTTGCCCAGCGTTGGAGGCGTCCTAGTGTCTCGTTTAGCTAGTCCTACACAATACTCTCAACACGTAAGCATTTGTATTATAAAGAATAAATAAGCTTGCTTATTGTAACGAATTAACTCGACAAGACACTAGTCTTGCGGGTGGTGTTTTGTGTGTTGATTCTGCCCACCCTCCGCGAATGCTGTATTTCATTTTCCATGACCTCTTACAAGCGATGTGACAGGCCCCTGAATGGCGAAGCGAATTTCATAAAACCTTCTTATCCAATATATTATGATATGATTCTATATTTGCTTGGGCTGAACGTAGGAAAAACGAAAAAAGCGAATTCCGGGCTCAATTTTCCCAAGCTGATGGCTCGTTAACTCCACTTAATCCAAGAAACCGAATCAGAAAACAATCTGGTTCGGTTTTTTGTTTTGCCTTGATTTTGCAGGATTTACGGAGGCTTAGTTATTGCACGCTTCCCCACTGCTCGAAGCCGGTTAAGGCCCATTTTTTCCATTCCGGGGACCAAAAAGCCTAAGCGTACCTAAAGCCGTTTTGCTAAATTTGAATCAGCCTTCGGGAGACCTTTTCCGGTTCGAAGATATAATGTATTGATTCTCTTTTAGTTCGAGCTTCGTGGCTCCGGTTTTGGAGTGGTGCTGACCGGTGGGATTAGCAAAAAGCGGAATCTGGAAAAAAGAGAGTGCTTACTATCAACGCCTTGCGAATTGTACCAGACTTCGGTAGCCGAAGTTGAAAGATGTCATTTAAGCCAAAAAAAGACACCCGCAAGCCTAGGAAGAGAGTCGGTGCTCATTCTTGCCCAGCTAAGGGCGCGTCCTAGTCTTGCAGGTGGTGTTCAAATAGATTAATTCGGCAATCCACCTTTCCGTGCGTGCCGCTTTTCCGAGATGTTCATGAAAAGATGAGCAAGACACACGGGCATGTAGACAAAGATGAAGAGTAAGACGCCCATCAAGACTACACAGCCTTGGTAAAGAGTATAATTGAGTTCCTTGGAATCCGGTTTCTCCCATCCGCCGGCGCAGCAAATCACGAAGGATAGGAGCAAAGCACAAACCAGCCCCAGCACTTGCAGCTTGCTCCCGCGCCTGCTGCGCACCGGAATGAGCAGTGGTCCGAAGATTAAGAGCATCATCAATCCACCCAGTACGAGATCCGTCTTCAGTATACTCCAATCCGGATGATGCACAGCATAAAACCTGACCACCACACACACCAGGTTGCAAAGGAATAGAGCCAGCAAACACACACGCACAAAACGTCGACGAGACAACACGCATGCAG
Organism: Akkermansia sp.; assembly: GCA_045577775.1. Classification (GTDB taxonomy): domain Bacteria; phylum Verrucomicrobiota; class Verrucomicrobiia; order Verrucomicrobiales; family Akkermansiaceae; genus Akkermansia. The sequence continues at coordinate 4,885 of JAZNIZ010000017.1, forward strand.
GCAGTATATTTTGAGAATCCTTTGCTTCCATATCCAGCAGTTTAACACATTTCATCCGCGAATCCGCAACAAAAAATTGCAGAAAGTACGGATTTTCTAATAAATAGACGCTCGCGGCGGGCATTTTGTTGCGTGTTTCCTGTATTTTTGTTGCCTCGGAGCACAAAAACACACTTGCAAGGGTAGGATGGAGCCCCGGCCTGACAAGCGAACAGCCTAGGAGGAATCCTAGGCTGCAAGGTGGCTTTTTGTAAGAAATGGGTGATGGCGAAAATTCCGCAGAACTTGCCAAAACGGAAGTTTTGTACTATAGTGTTTTTATGAACAGCCGACAGCGACACAAATACAAAAAATACCGGAGTTTGTTGTGGAAAGCTATACAGCAGGAATCACTCAAGCGGGTACGCAAACTGTTGCGATTTGTGAAAACTGATGACGACATGGTTCATAGTGCCATAGCTCTCCGTGTAAGTGCTGAAATAGTGGACCTGCTGCAGAAAAGTTCCGGTATGCCGGAGGAAGAGCTGGCGAAGTGCCGCTTGTCGCAGGCTCTGGAAGCGGATGATTCAGAGTTGGTGCAGCAATATCTGAATGCCGGAATGAGCCCGGACGTTGTTATGGATTCCTATGGGAACCGCCCTTTGCACCGGGCGCGTTCGTCGGGAATGGCTCGCTTGCTACTGGAGGCCGGGGCAGATGTGAATGGGCTGACCCGTTATGGTGAATCGCCTGTGTTTTTTGCCCGAGGTGAGGTACTGGAGACGCTGCTGGCCGCCGGGGCAGATGCCTCGATTATCGGCAAATATGGACAATCTGCACTGATGAATTATCATCCTGCTGAAGAAATACGCATGTTACTGGCGGCAGGGGCAAATCCGCATGCTGTTTGGGCCGGTGGTTATACCGCGCTGCACAGTGTGGTGGATGCTGAAAGTGTGGCCATACTTGTACAGCGTGGATTGGATGTGAATGCCCGGCTCAAATCCGGTGATACTCCGCTGTTCCGCCCACACACTCCCGATGTGGCTCGCACCTTGCTGGATGCCGGGGCTGACCCGTGCGCGGTGAATAAGGAGGGCGCCACGCCACTGCATGAGTGCACTTGTTCGGAGACTGCCGAAATGCTCCTTGCTGCCGGGGCGCATGTGAATGCAGAGGATGAGCAAGGACGCACACCGCTGGATTGGGCTTTAGCTCACCCGTACCAGCACAAGATTCAGAAACAGTACATAGCTACACTGATTCGCGCAGGCGGGAAAAGGGGCAGCGCTCAGCAGGGCTCTCATCGTTCTGCAGACGGATGATGCGCTGCACCCCTTCAGCAAAAAGACTGACAAAAGGCATACCACATAGCTTGTGATTTTGAGTCGGCGATTCTTTGAGCTTAAGCGTGTATCTGTTACGGGGCATTATATCAACTCTCGCCCCTCTGTTCAAGCGTGGATGGCATTTTGTTGCGCGTTTGTTGTCGTTGGCGCAAAAACAGAGCTGCAAGGGGAGGATTTATTGATTGTTGCTGGGGATACAGAAATCTTCCAGATTGTCATATCGGAACAAGTGGCGGATAGCTGGTTCCCCCTGGATATTGTCAAAAGTGAGGATAAATCCCTCTTTCACAAATTCAATCTCATTCTTCCAGCAACCTATATGAGAACCGACATGCACCTCACCCGTGTACTCAAACATATCCCGGTCGTTGCGGCGGTAGATGACATAGTACCCATTGTTCCAGTTGCCCACCGGGTCTACAAAGAAAAGCAAGACATTCCCCGCATCATCTGTAGTCCAGTCAGCGGGGCGGCAGTACCTGAGAAAATCCGTTTTCTTCTGTCTGGTTTCCGGAACCGGCCCATCTGCCAAGGCATACCATATTTCTTCAACAGATGTAGCCGGAATAGACGTTTTCTCTGCCCAGATACTCCAGTATTTGCCATCGTACCATCCCGGCAGCGACTCCAAGGAACCGGGAGCTGCAGCCAGATGGCGATTGATGGCGTTATCCGGCTTAATCAGTTCTTCTGTAACGGAGTTGCGGGGAGTTATCGCGTGGGCTGTTGCGGAAGCCAACAAGGCAAGCACAGAACATACAAAAGGTCTCAGATTCATAGTATTTGGAAGATGGTTATTTGTTACGGTGTCATGTTACCAGAATCCGGGAGGCTCTGCAAGCTGTTAGTGCGGAGCCGGGAGATAATTCCATGCAACTAAGCGCAAAAAACTAGCCAAAAGCCTAGGATGCCCAGCCGCTGGAGCCCTTGGTCTGCCGGGGCTCCTTCCTACCCTGTCCGTCTTCGCGTAGCCCTTTGGGGCTCTTGCTACGCCGTGACAGGCATGTGGCTTTTTGGCTTGTTTGCCGCCTGCTGGGGCTCACATCAGCCCCTTTTCGCGGGCGGTGCGGGTCAATTCCTTGAGCATATCCGGGCCGAAGTATTCCCGGACGAGCGTATTTTTGTAGAACAAAGCAAAGCCGCAAACCTCTCGCCGCTGCGGAGGTTTGGGGTACAGGCATACCGCCCGGGCCGGAGGCTTGAGCAGCTGGAAGAGCTTGCATTAATTAACACACAAATAATGATGTGTTGCATAATCCTATTTTGATTCTTTAAAATATTTAGACACAATAGTATCGATCGTGCTATCGGCCTCAAAATAAATTTCCTTTACGACACCTTCAAAACCGCATTGAAGCAATATCGTGGCATAATGTTTCCAGTTTTCTTTTTCCTTGGGATTACTGGTTATTGCTTCTTGAATATTTTCAGCAATTAACGGTTCACCCTTAAAAACTTTTTCTCTGATAATAGAATGTGACATGATGCAGCGTATGTATTGGAGGCACGATTTTACATCGTCTTCCTCTATAACAGAATTATTTTGTTGCAATAGGCGCACAACTTTTTTTGATATATCTTGTATCTTGTGATTTCTCCATTCCGCCAATTCGTGAAGCATTTTTTTTGATAAATCATGCCACGTTTTGCTAGCATCATAGTGATGATTCGTAAGGTTCATAACCTTTTCAAGCAAATCATTTTCCATTCTATCGCCAAATGGGTACGCTTCGTAGGCAAATTTCGTCGGGTGGATAGATGCCCTGATTACATGACAATCAAAGCTATTTTTCCAAAAATAGTGGTTTTTCCCTGTATTGTTGTAACATATACGGATTTTCTGCTTTATGTATTCTGTTGGGAATGGAGTATTTGAGCCTACTATTACCCCATACAGATAATTCAATGGCCAGCTGTAAAGCAACATACCATTGCTTTCGCTAGAGGCGTGTTCACATTTTTCCATGATACGCACCTCATCCTCATATTGCCAAGATTCAGCTTTGATTGGCTGAGAGAATATCTTCCAATTTAAAGCCATAATCAGAGTATCATAATCAGGCTGTTCCTTGTTGAGGTCGCCTGGAGTAAATCTTTCATTAGAATATCTTACCCCCTCAAGTCGAATATCTCTGGTGTCATCATTGGTCGAATGATGTACATATGTTGGTATTCTTTCTGCGTTTTCGTCAGCCCAATATTCTCTACTATATTCAGACAATAGGAACTTGAATACTAAGCATACCCCTCTCGCGAAGTCTGCATATTGTCCCCACATTGTAACATCTGACATCTTTCTAGAGAAACTGATAAAAGGAGGAGGCTCATCTAGAGGGGTGTGATTGTTTATATAGCCATCAATTTTTGAATCAGTATATTGAGCAACATACTCGAGAGGGTCGTTAGATTCAAAAGGGAATGTCGCTTTCAAAGCCCATTTTTCCATTATTGATTCAAAGGCTTTGTAGGAGACATATTTGTATAGGATTACAAATTTTTGTTTTTTAGATGCTTCGTTCATTACTCATTATTATCTTGTTGCCTTTATTTTAGCTTCCTTGTTTCTTGAGTCAAGTTAAATGGCTACACAGCCAGGGCAGACGCATTAGAAAGTTCGTGTCATATAATGGCGCCGGGATTTGAGACACTGCATTAAGCCCTCTTTGGCTTGTGCAATTCATCGGGCGTGTGTATAATCAAACCAACACACGCACATGCAAAACGAACAGATACATAAGAGAGGGCGTTATAGCGCCGAGTT
>JAZNIZ010000018.1:0-2141 GCA_045577775.1 Akkermansia sp.
GGTGGCAAGGATTCTGGAGAATTGGAACTTGGTCATAACTAAGCGTGTATCTGTTACAGGGGATTATATCAATTCCCGCCCCTCTGTTCAAGCGTGGAGGGCATTTTGTTGCGCGTTTCCTGCATTTTTGTTGCCAATGGCGTAAAAACAGGGCTGCAAGGGGAGGATTTGCTCGAAGTGGAGCCCTTGGTCTGCCGGGTGCGGGTCATGGTCTTGCGAGCCTGTCTGGGCGTATCAACGAGGTGCCTGAGTGGAGTTTTGCGCTCGCTGCTGACTATTCTAGCTCATCCCCCGCAATAAAAAAAATGGGAAGCGTTACCGGGGCTGTCACCACAAGACCTACCCCCAGCGCCGTATTGCCCAAGAGAGTCAAAGGCGCATCAACCGCAACGGCTGTGAGTATGCTTAGGGGGTAGCGCCAGTATTTTTCGGAAGTAGAATGGGCAGAATCCTCCAGCTTTTCTGTTTCTGAGTATATTTTCCTCTGTTCCGGTACAACGTATGCCGCAACAGGCAGGAGTTGCGCTCCCGGTGGCAGGGACGTGAGATGTTGCGCCGGGTTTCTGCGGAATGTTACCGTCAGTGGCTCCTGAGCTTTTCGCTGTATAGCTGCTTTAACCAGCAGGGCAGATTCCTCATCTAAACGCAGGTAGGCTGGTTCCGCTTTCTCCAATATCGGATAATAGTTACGTTCGAAGACTGAACCGGGAGACTTCAGCGTGCCTTTTGCCGGTCCCATTTTACCCAGAACAAAATAGTCTCCATTGTAGCGATAAATAGGGGTAGTATTATCTCTCACCCCTTCTATCCACCAGACCTTGTCTACTTCATAAGCCCCGCGCCAGATACTCCGACAATTCTGACTTACGCAGCTATTCAGTCCCATCGCCGCAAGGTACAGGGCGGTGGTGGTCAGGATTCGGGGGATGGCTGGCATGGTCATTTTGCGTTAAGGCAGGTAAACATCAATTCTCTAACCCGATATGATTCAAAAGGCGAAGCATTTTTTTCTGATTAGGTACACGATAAGGGGCTGTACCATAAGAGAGCAACAGAGCCTCACTTTCTCGCAAACCTCGGGCAATCGTCCAAGATTGCTCTCCATCTTCAATATCCACTAATGGAGAATCATACTGAGCATGGCCGATAATTGCTCCCTCGGCAGACAGGGTGGGCATCGAAGATTCATTTAATTTTCTTTCTGCAGCAGAGCGGTATAGCTCTCTGAGTTCGCAGAGCAAAGACTCCGCTGAGGCTCCGTTCAACTTCTTCATTTCACCACTGGGGTATACGAAGATTGTTACGGAAGAATCGGACAAAGAGACTACCTTAAAAGGCACAGAGAACCCTATATTTTTACTCCGAAACGACCATGGATGTTTCCGGATTAAGGTAGCCTTGCCTGTTGTTGGAGTAGTAAAATCCAACCGCCAATGGGATTCGCCCCGGCCATCATGAACATTGAGAATCTCCGACATCTCGTAAAATTCTTGTGTACTCGCATCATACCGACGATAAACCCGATGCGGATGCTCCGTATCTTCCCCCCTCGTCATGCAATACTCATCCCCCTCCGGAAAATCGTAACTGATAGGAGCCCCCTCAAACTCCAGCACCAATTTCTTACCCCCGAACACAGACGGAGCACTCGCACAGCCCGGCAACACAAAAATAATTGCAGGCAATACCAAACCCACCAACAGCATGGCTGCCTTTATCTTTCGGCTAAAAAAATCTTTTGGCAAAAGGGACATAAACAACTCTTTCTACATCTATGATAATACTTCCCGGTACCGAATCCGCAACAAAAAATTGCAGAAAGTGCAGATTTTCTAATAAATAGACGCTCGTGGCGGGCATTTTGTTGCGCGTTTCCGGCATTTATGTCGCCGATGGCGTGAAAACAGACGAGGAAATAGTTTTCATTTGGAGACATTGATATATTGATAAGTACGAGTCGGTTGAGAGAATCTTCCGGAAAAAACAGTTTCCCATTCCTTGCCACACAGTATTTCGATGAGGTAGCGGTCATTTTCGAGTTTGCAGCGGAGGTCACGCCCGGGGTATCCGGGGCTCATGATTGTTTGGTTGAGCAGTTGCCAGCTGCCATCCGGCTGTTTTTTTACCAAACTGAACAAATA
>JAZNIZ010000019.1:0-4490 GCA_045577775.1 Akkermansia sp.
CAGTCGGGATTTCCCCTCGAACTTCCTTTCCCACGGTTTGTTACCTCCCCGCAGTTGTTCTTCAGGTCTGGGATTCCGCATCATCGCGGCTCCGCGCGGACTTTCACCGCAGTACGCATATCGCGTCGGTCGTACAAAAAAGCGACACCCCATTGCGGGGTGTCGCGGTGAAGAGTTGTTGAAATAAATCAGAATTCGTAACCAATGCCAACGCGAGCACTGATGCCGCTCTGTTTCTCCAGATCGCCGTACTTGCTATCAGGGGTTGCGGTGGTGCCCCAGTACTGGGCTGCGCCGTACAGGTAGAGAGAATCGTTCAAATCCAGCTTCAGACCCACTTCAAGGCTGTAAGTAACACCGGAAGCGGTAAACGTCTCTTTGTAGTCACCATCCTCGATATCAATGTCGGAATATCCATAACCGACATTGGCACCGACAAAGGCGCTGAGTGTATCGGTGATGCCGATGGTGTAGCGAACACCGGGAGCAATACTCCAGTTGATGAGGTCAGCCTCAACATAGTAATCATCCTTCTTATCACCGGTGGCCCAGTTGGCGCGCAGTGTAATGGCCCAGTGGCTGGTGAGATTGTATACGCCCGTGATATCGGCACCAATGGTGTTAATCTCTTCATCCTCGAACGGACCATCAATCATGTATGTGTAGTTCGGACCGACTTCCAGAGCAAAGGTGGACTTGCCCTCCTGGATAGCGCTGTTCATGGGAGCGCTCTTGGCATCGTAGTCGTAGCCACGCGGTGCTGCGTAGGTTGGAATGGGGGTGCCGGTGTTAGGAGTATAGCTCGGGTTGGGCATGTAATACGGAGCCGCGTATGCGGTGCTGCCGAGGGCGGCTAAAGCCAGGACGAGGAGAGTTTTTTTCATCTTTGATATCAGTTTGTTGATGTTGGTCATAACAAAAAGGGAACGAGTGAGCCCCATTTCCATTGTTATGGTGTCATACTAGCATTATGAAATTTGCTTGTCCAGTTAATTTTGCAATTCCGGGGGGGACAATCGGCAGAAAATATCATTTCCAGTTTGTCATGTCCTGAAAAATAGCAATTCTGCGAGCCAATTCGTGAATTCCGAGCGAGAAAAGTGATATTGTGCCGAATTTTTCGCAAACGGCAGCGGCAACCACCGTGGCAATAGCCACCCCTCGCTTCATGTCTTCCCATGTAGGGGTGCCGCCGTTCAGGCATTTGGTCAGGTAGCCAGCCAGCGCGCCCATATAGGCATCTCCCGCGCCGGTGGGATCTTGGGCATGCTTGAGCGGCCATGCCGGGCATCGGAAAAGTCTGGTTTCTCCCTCCGGGGTGCGGTGGAACAGGGTAGAGCCGGCACTGCCGTGCTTCACAATAGCATAGCGTGGCCCTGCCGCCAGCAGCTTTTCCCCGGCTTCGATTGAATCATCCGTCTGCGCCCAGAACTGGGCCTCCTCATCGTTCATGAGCATCAAATCCACCTGTTGTAACAATTCGGTGGCATATTCCGGCTCCCGCTCCAGCCAGCTTTTCATGGAATCAGCCATGCGGAAACAGGCGTGCGGGCATTGCTGCAACATGCGGTTCTGCAGGCGCGGGGTCACGTTGGTGGCTACGGCAATGCTGCATTCGCTCAATTCCTTCGGCAGCTGCATCACCCAATGTTCCTGCACCCCCTCGGTGCGGCTTACGGTGGTGCGGTTGTTCATGTTTTCCTCATACTGTCCGGTCCAGGCAAAGGTCTGTCCTTTTTCTCGGGCAACGTGCTGCATACTTACGCCTCGCAGTTCCAGCGCCTGGCTCCAGGCTTCCGGAAAGTCATCGCCTACCACACCGACCATATCCATTTTATCTGTAATCAGTCTAGCTGCCAGTGCCGCGTACGGCCCCGAGCCCCCCAGAACTGAATTCACCTGCCCGCCGGGGGTGATGAGCGTATCAATGGCAATCGTTCCGTATATCAGCGCGCGACCGTTCATATGGAACCTCCTTCCAGCAAAGAAAGTAATTCTGATTCACCAATAATCTGGATACCTAGTTTTACCGCCTTGTCTCGTTTGGAACCACCGCCAGCCCCAGCCACCAGGTAGGTGGTGTTTTTTGTTACTGAGCTTGTAGCCTTGCCCCCTGCAGAGACAATCAGTTTTTCGAATTCCGGGCGGGGGCGGCTCAGCGCGCCGGTAAGCACAAAGGTTCTGCCACTTAGTGGGCCTTCGGCCTGTTGGTTCATATTTTCGATAAAACCGGAAGAGTCGGGGTTGATTCCCATGCTGCTCAGGGTTGCTAGTACTGCGTGTCCGGCGGAGGAGTTGAAATAGTCCAGCAGCTTGTGTGTGGAAACCGAGCCCAGCGGATTCGTGAACCTGAGCTTGTTGGCTCCCTCTGTTTCCAGGACCACATAGCCCCGGTCAGAGAAAGAGCCTGCAGCCGTATCAAGCTGCGCTTTCAGCTCTGCCTGCCGGGCGAGAAGTGTTTCCTTATCTGCTCCCTTGTTGGCGCGGGTTTTCGGGTTCAGTGCATTGTATTGCAGCACTCCTTCTTCCAGCTGTACCAGCAGCCGCAGGAAATCCCCGCTTGCCAGTTCGGCCAGGTTGCGGTGGTATTTTGCACAGGTCCTGGCAGTCACGGTCCCGATTGTCGGAATCCCGAAGGCGGTGAGCCAGCGTTCCAGGGGGTGGGTGCGGGCGTTTTCGAGGGCAGCCAGTGCCTTGGCTGCGTTCTTTTCGCCGAATCGGCGGGGTTCGTCATTGGTGCCCAGGTTGAGGTCTCCCAGCTGTTCCACCGTGAGGGTGAACAAATCGAGCGGGGTGGAGATGTAGCCTTGGTTCACCAGTGCCTCTGCTACCGTTTCACCCAGGTTTTCGATATCCAGCGCCTCGCGTCGGCAGAAATAGGTGGTGCGCATGGCGGCCTGGGCCGGGCAGGTGAAGTTTGTGCAGCGCCAGGCGACTTGTCCTTCTTCCTGGGCTATGGGGGCACCGCAGCTGGGGCAGACGCCGCCCACGGCATCGTACAGACTGTACGGCACGGCGTCAGCCGGGCGTTTTTCTTTGACCACGTGTACTACGGCGGGGATGATTTCGCCGCTTTTTTCCATGAGTACCGTATCGCCGATGCGGATGTCCTTGCGTTCAATTTCGTCCTGGTTGTGAAGCGTGGCGCGCGAGACGGTGGTGCCGGAAAGCTGCACTGGTTCCAGTTCTGCGACGGGGGTGAGCACACCGGTGCGCCCTACCTGAATGCTGATGCCGCGGAGTATGGTTTCTTTTTGCTCCGGCAGGTATTTGAAGGCAGCGGCCCAGCGCGGGGCGCGAGCCGTGCTGCCCAGGCTTTCGCGCAGGACAAAATCATCCAGCTTGATAACCGCGCCATCTGTGCCATAGCCCAGGTTGCGGCGCAGCTCATTCACCTGCTGCACGGCAGCGCGGCATTCCTCCAGCGTGGCGGCGTAGATGACCGGCTGGTTGCGGGGAATCCCCATTGCTTCCAGCAGGGCGTTGAAATCTGCCGTGTTCCGCATAGGGGCGCCTTCGTATACACCGATACCGTGCGCCAGAAAACGCAGCGGACGCCGCGCTACTTCCTCCGCATCCAGTAGTTTGATGGTGCCGGCGGTGGCATTGCGCGGATTAGCAAAGGCCGGTAAGCCGTCGGCATCTCGCTCGGCATTCAGCGCATCAAAATCGGCCGAGGGCATGTAGATTTCACCACGCACCTCCAGCAATTCCGGTGCTCCGGCGGGCAGGTCGAAGGGTACGCTTTTAATGGTGCGGACATTGGCGGTTATGTCATCGCCGGTGCGGCCATCGCCGCGCGTTGCTGCATAAGCCAGCTTGCCGTGGCGGTACAGCAGAGTCACGGCACAGCCGTCAATTTTCGGCTCCACTGTTACCAGGGGCTCGTTCTGCCCCAGGCTGTGGCTCAGGCGCTGGTAGAACTCCACCAGCTCGGCGTCCGGCTCACCCGTCTCCGGCTTGTGTTCAAAGATATCATCGATACTTTGCATCGGGGCGGGGTGTGTCACTTTGCGGAACCCCTCGCTCAGATCATTGCCTACGCGTTGCGTGGGCGATTCCGGGGTGATGAATTCCGGGTGTTCGCGCTCAATGTCCTCAATTTCGCGGTAGAGTTTGTCATACTCCGCGTCGCTTATTTCCGGTTGCGCTTGCGCGTAATACAATTCATTATTATGGCGTACAATGGTACAAAGTTCCGCATAGCGTTCCTGCGGGGTTTTCTGCTGGCTGGCGGCAAATTCGAAAAGGTCCATATCGATTGCACAGCATCATATCACACGCGCACCCGCGCGGTCAATCCCTCGCTCTGTCTGTGTGCTGAAAGGAAGACATCCTGCTTACAGGATGCTGAATTGCAAGACCAAATGCGACAATAGGAGTTTTTTCTTCTGATTAAGCGGCAAATTTGATAAAATGAAGGTTTTCGATGCGTGCCTTTGTGCGTGCAGATTGTCCGTTGAAGATACGACGTGGATAACGATTCATCC
>JAZNIZ010000020.1:0-10738 GCA_045577775.1 Akkermansia sp.
CGGGATTTCCCCTCGAACTTCCTTTCCCACGGTTTGTTACCTCCCCGCAGTTGTTCTTCAGGTCTGGGATTCCGCATCATCGCGGCTCCGCGCGGACTTTCACCGCAGTACGCATATCGCGTCGGTCGTACAAAAAGCCCCCGGTTCCTTACGGAACCGGGGGTTCTTTATTGTTATCGGGAAAATCACACCAGAACAGAGCCGGCATCGAGCTCATCATCACCAAAGATGAGCTCTGCCAGCACAGGCACGCCGGTATATTCCTCCAGCATGGCGCGGTTGGTCACAGCGGCAGTATCCCACTCCTCGCTCTGCTGATTAAGAATGATACCGCGGCACTCCAGCCCAGCAGCGCGAATGGCCCGCACAGCCAGGATACTCTGGCTGACAGCCCCCTGCCGGTTACTGACCACCAGAAGAACAGGCCACTTCAACGCGGCAGCCAGGTCTGCCATGGTTCTGCCACTGCAAAGCGGGGTTTCCCAGCCACCAGTACCCTCCAGCAGCAAGGTTTCGTACTCAGACGCCAAAGCCGAGCACTGCTCCACCAGCGTATTGAGCGAAACCTCGCGATGCTCAAACTCTGCCCCCACGCGAGGGTCTGCTATGGTGCGCAGGTAGAGCGGGTTGATGGAATCCAGCGGGAGGGTAGTCATTCCCACCGCCTCGCGCATGGCCCGAACCTCCTTACGGTCGCCACAGGATACTGGTTTGCACCCCATAGCAGATTCACCACGGCGAACCAGATTACGCAGCAACGCGCAAATAACGTGGGTCTTTCCCACGCCCACATCCGTTCCAGCTACAAAATAGGCATTCATATCCTGATTATTCCGGTATAGAGAGCCGAATATCATCAATATTCCACTCCGGGCTGGAACCACGCACCAACAAGTGGTTCACCATGAACCACACTACCACTGCAGCCGCCAGACATATCAACTTCGCCTGCCAGTTAGTGGTCATCAATTTCCGTAATCTGATCCTGGTTCGCATGTGAGTTGAGGAGGTTTGTTAAACGTTCGGAAAGGAGATTAAGATTAATATCACGCTGCACCATGTTGCCCACGGCCAGCGATACAGAGCCGGTTTCTTCAGAAACAATGATAACCACAGCATCCGATGCCTCTGCCAGCCCTATGCCGGCACGGTGGCGCAACCCCATACTGCGGTCCTTCAGCTCACGGTTTGATACGGGAAGAATAGCAGCCGCAGCAACAATGCGCTCATTATTGACAATCACCGCACCATCATGCAGCAATGTTTTGGGCATAAAAATAGTACCAATCAATTCGCGGGTGTACTGAGCATCCAGCAAGGTACCGGTCTTAGCGTATTCCTGTAGATTGTTCGAGCGGCATATCGCAATCAGCGCCCCATAGCGCTTTGACACAAGATACGAAACCGACTCTCGCACCAGCGTGACAAAGTCCTTGTTTTCCTCACGCGTACCAATGAGTCTGGAAATGAATTTATTAGAGCCCAAGCGTGCCAAGGCTGTGCGAATCTCTGGTTGGAAGAGAATAACCAGAATCGTACCCGGGCCGATGATAAGTCCAGCCAGCTGTTTGAGCACCACCGCATGCGTTATTTCCAACAGGATGTACCCTAAAATAACCGTTGCGATAAGACCAGCCAGAATAGCAGCCGCGCGCGAGTCTTTCACCGCGCGATACAGCTGGTAAAACAATACCCAGAGCACAAGAATCTCAAATATGGCTCTGAGGATTTCAAGTAAGGTCATGCCCATATCATACTATGTCAACAGAGGCATGGCAAGAGGAAACACCCCTGCTGACACCCACATCCCAGACAATTCTGAACAATTCTGAACAATTCTGAACAAAATGAAAGGAAAGTTCATTTTCATGTTTGCAAGATGTTCCGAATATGCTAGAATGTGGGAGTTGCAATGAAAACCATCGACCGCTACATCCTTAGGCAACTTATTTCAGTCACTTTCCTCGGCGTGCTTTCGCTTACCATGCTGCTGCTGCTGGGACAGCTGTTCAAGCAATTGCACGAGCTGCTGGTGGAAAGCGGAGCTCCGCCTAGCATTGTTTTTGAATTCATATTGCAGGTTATCCCCTTCTCGCTTTCATTCTCAATACCATGGGGCTTCCTTACCGCCGTTCTGCTGGTGTATGGACGATTGGCGGCAGATAATGAGCTGACCTCGATGCGCATGGCAGGGCTGAGCCTCTGGCGTCTGAGCGCACCCGCCATTGGTATGGGTATTGCCCTCACCGCAGTCTGCTACTACATTAACATTGAAATTGCCCCGCGCGGCAAGGATGCCATGAGTGAGCTTGTCATGCGCGCCGCCATGGATAATCCTCGTAACCTTTTGAACTCCAGCAGCAGCATGACCCAGTTGGACAATGTTCAACTTTACGTTGAACAGCGCTCGGGCGATGAAATGCTGGGGCTTCATGTATACCCGCAGGACGACGGGCTTGGAGTCGGCACCGATTTCGACGCCATTCACGCAGAACGCGCTGAAATCGGTGAGTTTGATACCAAAACACGATTACTGAGTCTGACCTTGAAGAATGCCCGCATTGAACGTTCAGAAGGGAATTTGACTGATATGCCGGCCATCGGGGTCTTGCCATTACGCGTTCACATTCCATTGAAAGACCAGCGCAAGCTCAAACCTAATCGTTTCACCAACAGTGAAATTGACTATATTCTGAGCCACTCTCGCCTTACGAACCAGCTTAACCCGAAGAAACTGGAAGAGTATGAAGATAACGCATCCGTCACACCAGCATTCCCCTGCGCCAAACAACTGTGGGCAGAGGTGCGAAGAGATGCGCTGTATTATGTGATGATGTTCTTTGAAGAGCATCGCCAATCCTTCAAAACGGAGAGTGTGCAGCGCGCTTCGTTTGCCTGCGCATGCCTTGTGTTCTCCCTAATCGGCGTTCCGTTAGCCATTACAGCTCGCCGCAAAGACACATCCACGGGGTTTGCCATCGGTATTCTGGTAGCCGCGGTCTATTTCATGGCATTGGTATTCTGCGAATTGTCACGCAAGGTCGTAGGCATCACGCCATATATCGTGCTCTGGTTGCCGAATATCCTCTGCGTAATCTTTGCCATCTGGCAGCACAGTAAGGCCAAGTTCCGTGGCTGATACGCCCCTGGTTATTCTACAGACAAAAAAACCCGCTCGATCGAGCGGCTTTTTTGTCTGGTTGCTTTTTACAGCAGCCGATGCCCACTGCGCGCTTCATAATCCGCGCGCTGATCCTCACCTACAGGACCTACGGCAAAATACTTTGCTTCCGGGTGGTTGAACAACAAGGCACACACCGAAGCAGCCGGCTGCATCATGGCAGTTTCCGTCAGAGTAGCACCGGTATGCGCCGTGGCATCCAGCAGGGCAAACACGGTTTCCTTCTCCAGATGGTCGGGCTGGGAGGGATAGCCACATGCCGGGCGAATCGAGCGGCTCCCCGCTACAGGCCACACCGAATTAATACACTCCTGGGCACACTCTGCCAGCGCCTCGGCAAGCATACTGCAAAGCGCCACACACAGAAGCGCATGATACGAATCACCGGCAGCATCAAACGCCGCGGACCAGGAATCGCCCCCTGTTATCGAAAGCTGCAAGGCACCCACATAGCCACCCTGCGGCGCGACGTAATCCGCCAATGCCAGGCGCGGTTTTTCACTGCATTTCTGCTGGCGCATCGTGTGCAGCACCGTGCCATCGACCAGCACAATATCATCCTGCACGCGAGCCGCCGGCCAGATTCCAAAAACAGCGCGGGCCTGCAAGTGGTCGGCAGCCTGGGCCAGCAATCCCCGGGCATCTGCCAGAAGCTGCTGCGCCGCCGCCACTTTATCCGCCGGAGCTCCAGAATGCGGCGCCTGTCGGGCAGGATTCCATACATCCTGCATCTCAAAATGGCGCAGCAGAATACCCCAATCCGCCTTTTCCTCCAGCTGGTGCCAGGTGAGCGAGAAATCCGGAGCGGCATGGCAGCACTTGCACCCGGAAGGCACCGCTACCGTGAAAACACCCGTACGCAGAGGTTCAGGCTGGGGCTGGGAGCTCCAATCAAACACGGGAGCCTTGGTGCGCGCCTCCTCCAGCGTCATCAAGGGCTGTTCTTTTGACTCAAACTCGCGGCAAAGGCGAGCCTGCTCTGCCTTGTGGGCTGCAATGTAAGCTGCTTTTTCTGGCCCGGCAAGGGCAGCCGCCGCGGGCACAATCGTAGAAGCATCGGAAGTCTGCACCACCACGCCGGAGGGATAATGCGGAGCGAGTTTCAGCGCTGTATGCAGCGGGCTGGTTGTTGCACCACCCACCAGAAGCGGCACCGTCATCCCGGCCGACTCCAGAGCCGCGGCCACCTTGGCCATTTCTGCCAGCGAGGGTGTAATCAGTCCGGAAAGCGCCACCAGATCAGCATGTTCCCGCTGGGCTGCGGCCACAATATCCTCACAGGGCACCATGACGCCCAGATCCACTACGCGGAAACCATTGCAGGCCAGCACCACGCTCACGATATTCTTACCGATATCGTGCACATCACCCTTCACCGTGGCCAGCACCACCGTACCGGCCGAGCTTTGCTGCCCGGTGGCATTCTCCAGCAGCGGGGTGAGCACCGCCACGCTCTGCTTCATCACGCGGGCGCTCTTCACCACCTGCGGCAGGAACATCTTACCTGCGCCGAAAAGCTCACCCACCTGCTTCATTCCCTCCATAAGCGGGCCTTCTATCACCGCCAGCGGGGAACCGCACACCTCCAACGCCTCGCGGGTATCGGCCTCCACGAATTCGGTAATTCCTTTCACCAGAGCATGGGCCAGACGCTCCTGCACCGTACCCTGGCGCCATTCCGAGGGTGCCGCCGAAGGCTTACCGGCAGGTGCCGATTTGTCCTTATTGGCCGCCAGTTCCTGGGCATAGGAAATCAGGCATTCCGTTGCATCCTCTGCACTATTGAGCAACACCGCCTCCACCAGTTTGCGCCGGTGAGCCGGGATATTAGCATAATCATCCATGAGCGCGGCATTCACGATGCACAAATCCAGCCCATTGGCCGCTGCATGGTGCAGGAAGGCAGAATGCATGGCCTCGCGCACCGGGTTGATACCACGGAACGAGAACGACACGTTGGAAATACCGCCGGATATATGGCAGTTCGGATGCGCGGCGTATATTTCGCCAGCGGCCTGGAAGAAGTGCAAGGCATGGTTGGCATGCTCGGCAATACCAGTGCCCACAGTGAGCACGTTGGGGTCAAAGATGATATCCTCTTCGGGGAAACCGACTTTGTTCACCAGCAAATCATAAGCCCGGTGCGCAATGGCGATGCGATCTTCGCGCCCACAGGCCTGCCCATGCTCATCAAATCCCATGACCACCACTGCGGCCCCATAGCGGCGCAGCAAGGTAGCCTGGCGTAAAAACTCCTCCTCGCCATTCTTCAGGGAAATGGAATTCACAATACCCTTGCCCTGCATGCAGCGCAGCCCCGCCTCAATCACCTCCCAATTGGAAGAATCAATCATGAACGGCACGCGGGCAATGTCCGGCTCCGCCGCCACCAGATTCAGGAAGCGGGTCATGGCCGCCGGGCCATCAATCATGCCATCATCAAAGCAGAAATCCAGCACCTTGGCACCCTTTTCCACTTGCTGGCGGGCGATTTCCACCGCTTCCTCATATTTCCCCTCGCGCACCAGACGCGCAAACTTGGGCGAGCCTGCCACATTGCAACGCTCGCCGATGAACAGCACCCCCTGATTGCGGTGGTGATTCAGCGGCTCCAACCCGGCCAGGCGCATGGTGCCGGCAGCAGGGCGCGGCGCAATCTCGCGCGGGGCATAGCCCTGCACCGCCTCACGAATGGCGGCAATATACTCCGGGGTTGTGCCGCAGCACCCACCCACGATATTCAGCAGTCCCTCTGCGGCGTACTCGCGCAGAATACCGGCCATATGCTCGGCGCTGTGCTCATAGCCCGTGGGGCTGAGCGGATTGGGCAGTCCCGCATTCGGGTACAGACACACGGCGCAGTCCGCCAGCTCGGCCAACTTGGCAGCAAATGGCTTCATGAGGTCGGCCCCCAGTGCACAGTTGATGCTGATGGCCAGAGGAGCCGCATGGCGCACACTGTTCCAGAACGCCTCCACCGTCTGCCCGGAAAGAGTGCGGCCGGCTTTATCCGTGATGGTGAAACTGATGATAATCGGCGGCAGCTCCCGCTCCTGGCGCAGTTCATCAATGGCAAAGAGCGCAGCCTTGGCATTCAACGTATCAAAAATAGTCTCCAGCAGCAGGATATCCACCCCGCCCTCAGCCAGCGCCAGCACCTGCTCGCGGTAGGCGCGGCGAAGCTGCTCAAAGTTAATGGCGCGATAGCCCGGGTCTGTCACCCTGGGGGAGAGCGAAGCCGTCACCGCCATGGGGCCGATGGAACCAGCCACCAGAACCGGACGATTCTCCCGCGCCTCGGCCTCCACGGCCGCCTCTCGCGCCAGGGCGCAGGCCGCCAGATTCAGCTCGCGCGCCAGGGTCGCCAGTTCCTGGTTCTCCAGCACCTCGTCGTAATACTCCTGGCCATGCTCACTCTGGTTCGACTCGTGGAAAAACTCGTGCTGCCCGATGCTCGAGGCAGAGAAACTGGAAGTTGTCAGAATATCCGCACCGGCAGCAGCATAGGCGGCGTGAATGCCACGTATAATATCCGGGCGGGTGAGCACCAGCAAATCATTGTTATTCTTCAGGTCGCGGGGGGAGTCGCAGAAGCGCTCACCGCGGTAGTCCCGCTCCGTCAGGTTGTGTTTCTGCACCATGGTGCCGCAAGCACCATCCAGAATCAGGATTCGCTCGCGCAGGGTGTTCTGCAAAAAAATCTGGCGTTCAGCAGCAGTCGTCATCATATTCTCAAAAACAAAAAACTGCCGGCGGGGTCAACGAGCCCACCGGCAGCAAAAAATCATACGCTCACAAGCGGGGTGGAATCAGCGGCGGGGGGTGGGATTGCGGTGCCAGGTGATAGCGCCCTTGCCCACGGCATACAGGTAAGCCACCATCAGCACACCAATGAATGCAGCCATGGAAGCAAAAGCCTCGCCATTGTTCATCACGATATCCTGGAAACCAAGAGCCCAGGGATACAGGAAAATCACCTCCAGGTCAAACACCAGGAACAGAATGGCCACCAGGTAGAACTTGATGGAGAAGAAAGACGGCGAACCCTCGCCCTCCGGAATGTTACCGCATTCATACGGCACATCCATGGCAGAACGCATCTTGGAGCGGCGTCCAAAGACAATACTCAGGATGATAATGATACCAGCAAAACCAAAACCGGCAATCAACTGAATAAGGGCTGAAAAATATTCATGTAACATAATGAGGTGCGAATTTTATACCAGCAAAACCAGGTCAAGTCAATACAAAACCCATGATGCGCAGGGCATATTGCTCACTTTTGGTGCTTTGTTTCCTCTTCCTTCATCAACTCCTGCAGGCGGGAATCCCAGGCTGCGGCCTCATTTTCATTCTCGCTGGCATTCTTTCCATTGCGCAGCACATTGATAAGCCTCGCAATAGCCGGCTTATAATCCTGTCCTGCCGCCATGCGCAGCATCGCCAGACCGCGTTCCGTGTCCTTTTCCACCGGCTCCCCCAGCAGAAGCATCTCAGCAAACACATGCTGCGCCCGCGGGTCGCCCGCCATGGCGCCTTTCTCATACCAGGTAGCAGCCGTTGCACCGCCATCCAGGAGGAGCTGATAATAAAGATTTCCCAAGGCCGTAGCCGCCTGCGGCACCACATCGGCAGCCTTCACCAGCCAATCGGCCCCCTCCTGGCGGGTGGCCTCAGCCCGCGCCAGCACACGCCCCAGGCGGTACTGACCCTCAGCAATCCCGGCCTCAGCCGCCGAGCGCCAATGTTTCAGCGCCGTCTCCACATCCTTTTTGCCCAGGGAACCATCGTATTGCAGAATTCCCAGAAACACCTCCGCCTCCTTGCTTCCCTGGGCGGCAGCCAGCGAAAACCAGTTGTACGCCTTCTGCGCATCTGCCGCCACCCCCTGCCCGCCGGCAAAATAAATACCGCCCAAATCCAGCTGCGCACGCAGCAATCCCCCCTCTGCCGCTTTCAGCAGATACTGCATCGCACCGGCAAAATCAGACTGTCCATTCTCCACATTCGGCTGCAGCAAGGCCTGCGCCTTGTCGTACATGGCCTGCGGGTCCCGGGGTTCCTCAGTTTTTTCCGGCTGGCAAGCCGCCAGCATCAGGAGCGGAACAATCAACATACTGCGGTTCATGCCCCTATTATACACATTGCCCCCACAATTGCAAATCTATCCTGTGGTTTCTGCAACCCTCACGTGTCACATGTGTCCCAAAGATTTTTTCTGAGAGACGCAAGTGCCGATAAATCCTAGGCTTTCCGAATAGAGGCTTTTTCGAAGCCCCCCCTGTACTCAGATTTGAGCAAATTTCGGTGGAGAATGCGCTTTATCTACCTGCTGATTCATCCAGGTCCACAAATCAATGTAGCTCATCAGATGGATTCTGATGAAAGTGACAAGATTGGACATATGCCAGTCG
Organism: Akkermansia sp.; assembly: GCA_045577775.1. GTDB lineage: Bacteria > Verrucomicrobiota > Verrucomicrobiia > Verrucomicrobiales > Akkermansiaceae > Akkermansia. The sequence goes on from JAZNIZ010000020.1 coordinate 8,596, forward strand.
TACTTAGCCTTGTTTTTGAGGTATTGGAGCAGCAATATGGCTATCATGGCCGTCCAGATTTGACACATCACGGCATTCTTGTTTGTTCCGATAAAGGTCTTGATGCGCAAATGCTGTTTTATAGTCTTAAAAAAGCTTTCAATCTGCCAGCGGGACTTGTAGAGCGCACTAATAGTATCAGCCTCCCAGTAAGCATTATTCGTAATAAGCTCAATTGTATGTTCTGGCGCTTCTGTATCGTCTGTTCTCTGCTCTGATTTGCGGCGGGAAGAGTCATACGGGCGGTAGACGACAACTCGGCGCAAAGGGTGTGGATAGTTTTTGACGTCTCATCACCTACTAATTCTACGGCTTCATCTACCAGAATATCCTGTTCCCGGTCGTCAGGCAGCGGAAAAGCCTCTTTGCGGATAAACTTGATATCCTTACGCAGTCGCACAACAAAGCTGATACCCCTGCTGTCCCAATCGCTTATGAAGCAATCGATAGATATCCCGAAACACCAAGGCATCGCGCTTTGCATTCTGATGGCTGAGCGCATTACGTGATGGGGCCTTTTGAATACCAAGGTGGTTGAGCCCGCCTCTTATACCTTGTAATCCCTTGCAGATATCACGCAGAGACTGGCAATCTGCCATATGGCAAAACAACAGGGCTATGAGGTGCGTCCAAGTATCGAGAGTTTGGCAATACTTGTCTGTGTGTCGCTTTTTTGCGGCAAAATTGACCAGCGTTCGACCAATTAAGCTTGCTACTTGGGAGAAAAGATGTACAGTACCCATGGAAGGTGTTTTTTGGAGCAACACTAGCATACGTTTTGCTGGTGAAAAAATCAACCTTCCATTTTTTTGCCCTGATTCTTGCTATTTCGCTACCCTTTCAGAAAATCTTTGGGACACGTGTGCAATATATCCGACCATCAGGCCTTTAGTCTTGATTTAACCTATCGTGTATTGTATACCTCTACAGTAGGGCGTATGAACAAAACAAAAATCGTAAATTTTCAAAGTCTCAGAGTTCCCATAGTAGTTATTGTGGTGCTTGTTATTATGGGAGTCTCGTTTTCGTGTCTGTACTTTTGTGCTTTGTCGTTTATAAAGGGGTATGGCATAAATCCAGTCCACGTTCAACAGGAGGAAGGAGAAATTCCTCGCTTGCTTTTTGATTATCCTATGTCAGTAACGGACTACTCGGCGCAATACAGTGATGGTTACAGGGAAAATTTCGATTATTCCCACTATGCAAAAAACGGAATTCTGGTTATTCCTCTATACTACAAAAATCATGTTTATCGAACGCAACAGATACCACAAGAGGCTACATTGGGAAAACCGGTTATCATCCAGCCGACTACAGAAAAAACATTTGGTGAAGTAATAAAGGAAATCGATCCTCGTATGCTAGAGGCAGAGGGGTTTATATTTTTCGTTCAAAATTGCCCACCTGTTACCGTGGGACCTTATTTCCCAGCGCATTGCGAAAAAGAAAAAGGTACGGATAAAGTAGTGCAATTACTTTGCGTTTACCCCATTCCGGAACAGGAATCAAAGAAATTAAATACGGAAATATATCGTACATTATCCCAGAACCGCACCATAGCATTGAGAGATGGTGAATACACAGCCCGATACGAGGAGGCAATTGCCAGTAATCGATTTTTATTCTTTCAGCAGGTTGGATATCCCAAAGATTGTGTAGAACAAAATTGCAGAAATGTTGGATATGAACCTAGATATGTTGATTATGTACGTCCTGCGATGTTTTCATGGGACCTTTCGGGGCATGGAGACAGGATTATCATTAATTATACAGCAGAGGAGCTGAATATCATAAAGAATTTTTTACAAGTCGAATAAAATTCACCCCGGTGAGTATATTTCACAACAAATGAAAAGAATTCTACCTATTGTTCCTCTTTTATTACCAGCATCATATGCGGGGGAATATTTCGAGTTACATAGGGGGGGGGTATCATGAGGTGCATATTAGCAGTTGCTGGTATAGGCAGCGCAAGCTTTTTTCTGTAAAATCCCTGTCATTGGTGCAAAATTCGTTTGCTGTTTAGGTTAAGCAGCGGGATTTTGAGGCTAAGACGAGGCTGCCTGCAGCGCCTCAGCCGCGAGTTGAAGCTTCTCCGGGGAAA
>JAZNIZ010000021.1:0-37054 GCA_045577775.1 Akkermansia sp.
GCCTACGCTACAAAATCGCGCCAAAAATGGATTGACATCCGAGGATACAGAGTGATATAACACGTACATACGCCTGATGAACACGAGAAGAAGGGGCTTAAATTAGCTTTCTAAGTGTCGAAAGAAAGGCGCCAGTTTAATCCGCACCAGAATGCAAGTTTAATTCAACAACACATTGACTTTTTTTATTTACGACTTTTTTCTTGAAAGAACAGAGAAAAAGGGGCAGTATACCTATCAGTAGATACACCATGAAACTCTTTTTGTCCCTTCTTTGCCTGTTCGTCCTGCCCGGCATCATGCCCGCCCCGGCTGCCGATGTCTTCATGGGCGAGCGCATCTACCCCGACTCGAACACGACCAGCGATGATGTATTCAACGCTATGCTCCTGACCTGGACACAGGATATACAGCACGCCCGCAAAAACGGAGCATTGAGCCTGAGCAGCCAGGAAGAGATTGCCGCTGCCCGCCAGGCGGTGAACGAAGCCGTGTTTGCCGCCCGCCGTGCCTACGAGGCGCAGCTGGATTTTGCCCGCTACTCGCTGGAGCCATTGTGCGTGAGCAAGCCCGATCGAACCTTTGCTGCGGAGGTGCAGTTCCGGCAGGCCTTGCTTGTACTGCTGAAGCATGATATGCACCAGCTGCGGCTGCGCTCGGTGCTCTGCGATGCCGCCCGCCACCCTAAGCTTCAGCCCAGAGAAGATGCGTTCACCGCAGCGCTGACCGACCGGTTTGCTACCGCCCCGACCATGCGCAGCGATATGGCCGAGCTGCAGGCTTTCCTGAACCGGCAGCACCAGAGCAAGGCGGATTTTGTAACCAGTCTGCTGGCTGGCGACCGTCCGGTTACCGAATTTCTGACCAACACCCGGTTGGAAGATGCCCCAGAGAACTACGCCGGCACCTGCCAGGCGAAGTTCCGCACGGCCTGCGCCGCCTGGCAGCAGTACATGAATACAGCCGCCAGACTGCACTGCCCCATTCCCTCGCTCCAGGGCAGCAGCACCCCCGCCGCTACTGAGGCATGCCGCCAGATGCTTCAATGTCAGTTCGAAGATTTTCTCACCCTGCTGGCAGGGGGGCTGGGAAAATAATGTTGCATACAGAAAGTATAGAGACCATCCTCAACCCGCTCATGAAACTTCTCACCCATCTTGTTCTCCCCCTGGTGCTGGCAAGCCCTCTGCTGGCCTACCCGCGCTATAATAACGCTGCCAGTCGTGCGCTAGCGAAAGAAGCCGCCCTCATTGCCAAAGGCAATACCCCCGAAGCCGCCCGCCGCTACGCCATTGGTGACAATCCGGAAAACCAGGACTACTGGACCGGCAAAAAGCCCCTGCCTGCCGCCCGCGTGACAGACTTGCTGCAGTTGAGTCTCGTGGCTGGCTGCACCACAGAAGACGAATGGTTCACCAGCCAGGATGGCAAGGTCATCGTCTTTATGGCCGAGCCGGGATGCGGGGCATCCAACAGAGTTTTCACCGTATTCCGGTTGAATCGCAACAACGAATACCAGCGAGTCGGGCAATACAATGTCTGGGCGCGCTATGTGGAATACCTCCCTGCCGGGGTGGAGGTCACCGAACATCAATTAACGGTCACCTACATCAGCAAGCCTCACGGTCTCAAAATTGAAAAGACATTTCATTTTGCCGATAATGAAGAAGAATCCTGCAGGCTCTTTTCTGAAATAGACTCGGAGTCTGATATGGGAAAGCGCCGGAAGGTGAACCGGAGCAGCGATTACTTCTACCGCAAACAACCAAACCACAGCAGCGGAACCCAGCTTGCCAGGGCAGCGGCGCATCGCTGGGGTGCGTTCGACAATCTGGAATCCAACCAGAATTGGAAAGATAAAGCCACTATCACGGATTTTGAAATCGAGCATCTGTACCACAGTGCCCGTAAATTGGATGGCATCTGCAACTGGATAGCCGACGAAAAAGACGAGACCTTTGCGCTGCTGGAATGGACCGCTGCCGGGTGCTGGAGCTACACTCTGCATGTGTACCGCGCGATACCCGGCGGAAAAATCAAGCGCTGGCGCTACCAGGGGCGCTACACCATCTGCTCCCGCATTATGGAATGGGATGTGACCCAGACCCGCTTCGATGCCGATGGTATCTATGTGGAGCTGGTGGACAGAAACGGGAAGCACCGCAAGGGTCACAAGTTCCTGTATACCAAGAACAGCGATAGTTTCGATTATCTGACAGATGTTAACGCAAAATGCCCATGATAAAACAAACCTTTCTGATAGCCCTGGGGCTGGCTCTGCTCCCGCTGAGGAGCGTAGCACTGGCCGATACCGCCACACTGCTGGAATGGCAGCAAGCCGAAGCCCCGGTGGTGCTGGTGGAGGAAATCATTGACCCGGCGCTCAACTGCCGCACCGCCGATGGCAGGCCACAGCTCGCGGTGCGGGTGCTGGCAGGGAACAAAACCATCCTGAAGGAGGGCACCATGCTCATTCTGGATGCCGGGAACACCACCCCCGCCACACAGGGGGCAGCCCGGCGCTGGATTCTGAATCTGGCAGCGCTGGAAAATCTGCGCCCGCTGCATGCCCGCAGCGAGGTGCTGCACGCCACCTCCCCGGCTCATGCACTGGAAGCTCCGGAGGGTACCAGGGGATTCACCGAGTTCCGGCAGGAGATGGCCTGGAACTCGATTCTGACATACCTGCGCACGAACATCTCGCCGGAAGAAGTGCAGCGCATGCCGATTGTCTGCCGGGAGCAGTTCAAGGCCACTACCACGCGCTATGAGAAGGATGGCCAATGGCACGAAACCCAGGCGCTGGTATGCGATATGGCGCTGCCGGAGGCCTGGTGCAAGGGCTACCAGCCCGGCGAACGCATCATCATTCATGCACCGGAGGGCAAGGAAACCTCAGATTTCCCGCAGGCTCTTTCCGGCGATTTTCTGCTGACCGACCGCTTTGAGCGCCAGGGTAACACGCTGCATTTATACTGGGAGAGCTGCCGCCGGGTCAGCGGACAGGCCGGAAACACCGAGAAACTGGCGGATATCCTGAGCCAGCCCGCCCCGCAGCCGATTCAACTGCAATTCGATGACAGCAGCCCCTATCTTCCCGCCGAACAAGCGCAGAAGATTGCGTACCCCTGCCACCGGCTATACCGCTGGATCAGCCAGCACGATACCGTGGTGCGCTGCAAGGAAATCCGCCGACAGATTGGCGACTACGAGGGCACTGCCGCTGGGCGGTACAAATGGAGTTACACTACGGTGGAGGTGCAGGAATGCCTGAAAGGCACCATGCGCCCGGGAACCAAACTCACCTTCGTCAAGCAGCTGGAGGGCTGCAAAAAAGCCACCGGCGTTTATGAGGCCAATGATAGCGTCTATATCGGATTCAACCGGCATGAAGGCAAATGGAATCCGGTGGAACAGGCGGTGAACCTGGGGCTGCACGACTGGCAGTTTATGCTGGTTCCCACCGGCCACTACGAGGAAGCCATGCAGAAAGTACTGGCCGAGCACCCGGAAATTTTCGGCAAGCCGGAATCCAGCTCCCCCCAACCGGGAATCGGCACTCCGGAAGCCCGAGAGAAGGCGCTTCAGCTCATCCGCGAACACCAGGGAAATGCCGATATCCCTTACAACGTGCAGGGGTATGGCAGCTATCTGCTTATCTACCCTGCCCCTGGCCACAAAGGACAGGGCCCGCATGTTCTTCTTCGCAAGGACGGCACTACCGCCCGCCTTTTCCATCCTGATTTATAAGTCTAAGCCGCATTGTTTTATACACACGCGAAAGCTCCGCTACATCAGGAGAAAAACGGCAGATAAACTTATCCGCCCTTCCCCCCCATGAGCAAGCCTAATCCTTTTACAGCCCCGCAACGGTCCCCGGAGCCACTGAGCACCGGCCAGCGCTGCATGGGGTGGCTGCTGGTGCTCATCCCCATTCTGGGGGCTCTGAGTCTGAGCATCGCTACCTTGCAGATACCAGGGCATACCCCCGCCTGGCATGACTATATTGTATGGCAGCTTCCGCACCTGTTCCAGATTGTGAGCAGCATGGTCATCACCCATATTCCCGCAGTGGCCTGCTGCTGGATGCTGTGCTACCTGGGAGATAAGGCAGAAAAGCGCGGTTTCAGCAGGCGTATCATCTGGCCGCTGGTGGTGCTGCTATGCACGCTAGCAGCCTGCGAGTTACTGTGGAGCATCACCGGGCTGTGGGTGGTAACCTGTCCGTACTTTACGCTGGCCTTGTTCGGGGGATTGCTCTTTCTTTTCACCCTCGGGCTGCTCCGTTCAAAACGCAGTATCATCAAGGGCAGCTCTGCGCTGTATGCACTCTATGGCGGTCTGACACTCATCAATGCCTTCTGGTTCCTGCACAGCTGGGCAGATGGCGAACTTCTGAGCCGCCACGGCATTTTTGGCAAGAGCTCCTCCCGCGCCAGCTGGGTCAATCCCCTGCTGCCGGAAGGCACCTGGCCACCCCCCTACCACAGCTGGCTTTTTGAGCCAGGCAGGGTCATCCACCACGTCCAACAACACCAGAGTAATCCATGATACGCTTGATACTTTCCACAGGCATGGCTCTGCTGCTGCTTTCCTGCAACTGCAGGGAGGAACAGATGCCAGTGAGTGAAATCCACCAGATTATCCCCAGCGGACCCGCCGTGCTCGTCCAGCTGCACGAGGAACTGTCGCGGCACGACAATGGCGAATTCGTCACCCTCACCTACCGCGCTACGGTGCGCGAATCCCTTGGCTCATCGCTCCCCGAAGGGGTCTCCATTCTGGTGGATGCGTTCGAGCTCAATGAAAAGGATTGGATGATTATCAGCACCGATGCCAAATACATTTCCCGCGATGCAGATGGCACGACGCGACTGAATGCCACCGATTTCAATTTCACCGCCCCCTCCCTGGTGCGGAGCTACCCTTTCCCCCTGCCCGGGCGCTGGGAACGTGTGCGCCAGATTCTCCAATCGCACTAATCATGAAAACGTTTCTATTTGCTCTCTGTTTCCTGGCAGGAGGTCTGCTGAGTCCTTGCATCGCCGCAGACACCACCGCACAACAGGAAAGAGATTTATTCGACGCCCTGTTCCAGGGACGCCAGGAGGAACGCAAGCCCCAGTGGGATGCAGAACGCCGCATCCTGTACAGCTCCGGAACCAGCAGCAATGAAGCCCACCGCAGGATATATACCGAACGCATCCAGCTCCTGAGTCGCGATGGCAATAGCCTCACCACCCTGCGCCGCCAGCGCTTCGCAGAAGCCGCAGACAAACCATTCCGCTACCACAAAAGCGAAGCCCAGGCAATTGTGCCTTTCGTATTCGCCAACACCCTGCGCTATATCGTCGACCGCCAGGAGGAACGCATCGATTTCCAGATATGGGAAATGGATGCCGAAAACAAACAACTGCTCCGCATCAGAGAAAAGCTCATCAACCTCGACTCCCTGAAATCCCTAGGGGAGCACCTTCTCTACCCCAGATAAGCCAGCCTTCCCGCCTGCTTATCTTTACAAAATGTGAGATTTTGCCACTTTTATCTTGATAAAACGTGAATCCCCCGGTGTTTCCTTAGTCGCGGCGGCGGGGGCGGCGGCTGAACTTATCGTAGAACACGCGCTCGGGCTTTCCACTGCGCTCGCGGGAATCGCGGCGGTCCCGAGAATCGAAACGTTCCTCGCGATCGCGGCGGAAGCTGGTATTGCCCCGGCCTGCATACGAGGCGCCGCGGCGTTCGCGCTCGCGGGGACGGAATTCGCGCTCGTAGGGGGCATTCCCCGCTTGCGGACGTCCTTTGTCCTCGCGCACATTGACCTCGTAGCCGCAGATGGAGCATGTTCCCAGGCGTTCGATAAGCTGGGGCGCAATCTCGGGTGTCACCTCAATGAGCGTATGCTTGAGGAAAAGGCGGATATCACCCACCGTGCCCTTGGGGGCGCCGCCTTCGTTGTAGAAGAGGCCGGCAACATCCTTGGGGCGCAGGCCCAGAAGCTTGCCGCCATTCATGAACAAGGTCACACTCTGCTGCAGGCTGCTCCAGTCGTTCCCCTTCTCTACCGGGGCATAAGCATCATCCGCCGGGCGGGAATTGCGGGAGAACTTGCTGGGGCGATCCTCCGGGATAGGCTGAAGCTCGCGGCTGGACTTAGCCACCAGCAGGTTGAACATGGCAGCCACCAGCTGCTCGGCAGGCAGGTCAATATCGCGCAGCTCCTCCGGCAGATCGGCGGCAGCGGCAGCACTTTCGAGGATTTCGTCCACCAGGGATTCACGGCGCACTTCTTCCACCTGTACCCCGGTCATCACCTTCTCGCGCTGCATGCGCACCCCCACAAAGCGTTCCAGGCGGCCCAGCAGGGAGAAATCGCGGCGGCCGATGAAAGAGACAGCGCGGCCCTTGCGTCCGGCGCGGGCCGTGCGACCAATGCGGTGGACATAGTCCTCCGGGTCGCGGGGCAATTCAAAGTTCACCACGGTATCCACATCATCAATATCCAGACCGCGGGCGGCAATATCCGTGGCCGCCAGAACGGTGAGGTTCCCTTTGCGGAACGAATCCATGACTCGCTCGCGCAGGGTCTGGGGCATATCGCCATGGAGACGGTCTACCGCATAGCCACGGGCCAGCAGGCCGTCCACAATGTCATCCACCACGCGCTTGGTATTGGCAAACACGAGGCCGCGCTTCATACGGCCCATTTCAATGAGGCGGCTGAGCACTTCGATACGCGAGGAGAACACCACCTCATACACCAACTGCTCGCAGGTGGGCACGGTGAGCTGCGGGCGCTCAATGGCGATTTCCTGCGGGTCGCTGGCCACGGCATCCACCAGTTTGCGAATAGCGGCAGACATGGTGGCCGAGAAAAGAAGCGTCTGGCGCTCCTCCGGGAGCTGCGCCACGATGCGGTCGATATCTTCCTGGAAACCCATGTCGAGCATCTCATCGGCTTCATCGAGAATGAGCATGGAGATGTTATCTGTTTTCAGCTCGCCCTGCTCCATGAGGTCAATAATGCGGCCGGGAGTACCCACCACAAACTGCACACCGCGCTTCAGCGCTGCCAACTGGGGGCCAAAGGAGGCGCCGCCGTAAATCGGCACTGCAGAAACGCCATCCAGGAACATAGCCAGCTTATCGACCTCGCGGCATATCTGCACGGCAAGCTCGCGGGTGGGTGCCAGGCAAAGAACCTGCACCTCACGCAGGGTGGGGTCGATGCTCTCCAGCGCAGGAATCGAAAAGGCAAGCGTCTTGCCAGACCCCGTGTGGGAAAGCCCCAGGATATCGGCGCCCTCCAGAGCGGGAGGAATCGCGGCTTCCTGAATGGGAGAGGGAGTTTCAAAACCAAGAACCTCGATGGCTTCCAAAATTTCCGGGCAGATACCAAGTTCAGAGAATGACATAGACGGCGCAGAGAATGCCTGAATTACGCCGCGTTGTAAAGAAAATTCTGCAACGCGAACACACTAACTGACACGCTGCCCCAAAAAGGATTTGCAAGGCAGAAAAAGCCGCGGTATACTCCTTTTCGCATGAGTGAACAACCGGAAGATTTAAACGCATTCAACAGCTGGGATAATTTTGGCGCCACGCTGATGCTCGGGCTGGTGCCGGTAGTTCTCTACTATGTGTTCACCAAGGACACAGGCATCTTCACCGCTGATAATGCCGTACCGGTTGAGGAAAAAGAACCGGACAAAATGCTCATGGTCTTCATGGTGCTGGGTAGCGTGCTGGTGAGTCTGGCGGTACTCGGGCTTTCCCTGCTGACCCGCTGGCGCATCATTGGCCGTATGATTAACCTGGCGGGAGCCGTACTCACCCCGGTCTATGTCATTATCACGGTGTGCCACTGGCTGCCCGATAGTGAACAGGCAACACCCGCCCCCCAGCAGGAAACAACACAACCGGCAACACCCGCCCTGCCCAACAAGGAAGGATGAACAGCAAATTCTGATTTTCAGCCTGCGCGGCAGCGGGCCGATACCCATTTCTGTTCATACAGAAGCTTCTTCCTTGTTTTTATGCCTCGCAATGGTATAATGAACCACCAAGGCTATGAAGCGAGGCACCAGAATTTGCATCTATGTTCTTAGTTTTCTCCTCATCATAATGATGGAGGGGTGCATTTCCTTCTACACCGGACGCTATACAACGGTCAACATGGGCGGGATATTGCATAACCTGGAGCTTGAACGACCCTATACCCAGCGAACGCTGACAGATGATGGACACTGGAGGTACCGCACGAGGGCATGGAAAAAGGGGAACCGTTACATTGTCGAGGTGCCTGTAGCCTATGTACCTTACAAGCAGCCCCTCATCGAACACAGCGCCGGCCACTCACCCGCCCGGAATTCTCTGGATAACCGATACTGGGGGCCAAAGAGAGAAGAAATTGCGCAATATCCGGCTGAGTTATACTACGCAGACTTATCGTATGCTCAGTTTAAGCATATATGCAGGCGTCACAAGGTGGATATGTTCCGTGACCCCTTCCCCCGGCTGCAGCTTCGCCATGCTGATGATGTGGATTTCAATGAGGCGACGCTCATTTACGAAGCCCACGGCAGTACCGTCACCGTCAAGCACCCGGAAATGGAGACTTTCATAGGTGCACCGCATCTTGAAATAATCCGCACTCGCTCCCTGCCGCCCCGGCGCACCGTACTGAACCGCTGTCTGCAACCAGTAAGCTGGGTGGCAAGAGTGGCAGATATTCCGCTAAGCATCATCGCCACCCCCATAGGCTGGCTGGTTGACGCCATCTATGAGCCGCTGAATAATTGAGCCCACGCCGGGTGCGTCACAGTACAAGGTATATCCACCCGCATTGTGACAGGATGGCCACTGCCCACCAGCTGTACTGAGCGCAGCGAGACAGCCGGGGAGCCCCCAGCCACACACAGCCCAGCACAAGCAACCAGCTCCAGAAGGCGATACAGGTGAACAAAAGCACCACGTTAAGCAGCCCATCCGCATGAAAAGCCTCCCACAACTGGCGGGCAACATAGGGCGAGCTGAACGCAAACCCCGAATACATCACCCACAGCAGCCCCAGGAGCAACAGGAATGTTGCCCTCCATTTCTGCCTGGTCAGGGGGTTCACCATGGTTCTTCTGCCGGAGGGGCGGGATTTAATTCTCGCCTTCCTCGTTCATCAACTCCTCGTATTCCTGCACGGTTTCTTCGATGAAGAGTGTTACCGCAGAGGTCATGGTCTGGCCGTAGTAGGCACAGGCTTTCTGGAATCTCTCTATCAGGGCGCTGTCTACATACAGCCCCAGCATCTTCTTGTTTTCGGCTCTCTGTCGCGGTGCCATAATTTGTTACACGGTAGGGGTTGTGGGCAAGCCCAGAATGGTACCAGGCATAATCTTGTGCCCGGCAAAGAAGCTTTCGGCGTTCATCTTTCGCGCGCCGCTCGGCTGCATGGTGGTAATGCGGATGGCGCCACCACGGCGGCCACCGCAGGAAATAAGCATGCCCTCCGGCCCGGACTCCAGCACCATGCCTGGCACAGCGTCTGCAGGCTTGCGGACATTCAGGAACATATCCACCGGCGGGTAGATTTTGAGCGTCTTATCCTGCCCGCTCTTCACGGAAGGGTAAATCGTGAATGTGCCTGGCCAGGAATGGTAAGCGCGTATCTTGCGCGCCACCTGCAGCGCAGGCTGGGACCAATCGATCTGACCATGCGCGCGCAGGAGCTTGGGGGCGTAGGTCATCAGATTCTCATCCTGTTCCTCGCGCATATCCACTCCTTCGGCCAGAGAGGCAATGGCCTCCATGAGCGGCTGGGGCGCCAGTAATGCCAGGTCATCGTGCAGGCTTTCCCCGGTTTCAGTGCCTCGCAGCGGTACAGACAGCTTGCAGATAATATCCCCGGCGTCCAGTTTCTTCACCACATGCATGATAGTGATGCCGGTCTCATCATCGCCGGCCTCGATAGCGGCCTGAATGCACGCCGCCCCACGGTGGCGCGGCAGCAGCGAAGCATGCGCGTTGATGCAGGCAATTCTGGGCACATCTATGACCTCCTGGGAGAGAATCTGCCCATAGGCCATCACGACCACAATATCCGGCTCATAGGCCCGCAGCTGCTCCACCGCGGCGGCAGCGCGCATCTTTTCAGGCTGAAACACGGGAATCCCCAGCTGCTCGGCCACCACCTTCACCCGCGGCGGCGTCAGCTCCATATGCCGCCCCACCGGCCGATCCGGCTGGGTTATCAGCGCTACGACATTTCCTGTCTCCACCAAGGCCTGAAATGAGGGGATGGCGATGTCCCCCGTTGCCATCATTACGATTCGCATGGCGTCTAAATACCAGATTCACGGTGTTTAGTCAAGCGATATTTAACTTTTATTTAATAAATGAAGCATAAAAGCTTGCCAGGAAAAGCAAAAGTCATTAAGATGCGCGCGACATGGCAAGTAACAAACCAAAATCACCGCACACAGGATACGCCATCATTATCGCGATACTAGGGTTCGTCATCGCCATACAGGGCATCGCGAATCCCCTGCTCTGCCTGCTTGGCATCGTGGTGGCGGCGTGGGGAATCTGCACCGCAGCAAAGGGGATGCGGCAGGCGCAGCAGCAAGCGGCCTTACCAGCTGCCCCGGCAGAATATGAAGGATGCTTTGCACCGGATTTCCGGCGCAATCTGGAAAAGCTGCACAGCGCCCTGGGCGGCGACAGCCCGGAAATGATCCTGGAATCAGATTACGCCTTCTGGTATAACAGCGAACACGCACTGGAGGTGGTACTGACGCCGCAGGGCTGGCTGGCTTTTTACCAACTGAACGCAGGGGAGAACAACCTGGATCCGGCACTGGTGCAGCGCGCCGTGGCCGATTCACCCTTTGCCCTGCACCCGGTAGCGCAGGAGCTTGTGCAAAAATACTGCGATATGCCGCTGAGCGGGACTGCCTGGTGTACGGAGGAACGGATTCAGGTATATCCTTACACCAGCACAGAAGATTTCACGCGGTTCTATTCAAACAATCTTTTTGCACCGGCAGAGGTGTTTGACACCTGGTTAACCCGATATCTGGCTACGGGCGATATGGGGCACGACGACGAGGACTTTTCCGCATAAGCACGCAAAAACGCCGCGGTTGCAGCATGGCAACTGCGGCTTTTTTTTGTAAACCGGACGGAAACAGAAACCCGCCGCAGCTGCCCGGGGCAACTGCGGCGGTTGTAAGCTTTTACTCCTTGCTTACGGTTCAGGCCTCCTCAGAGGTGGAACCAGTAGCGGTGGTGGTGGCGGGAGCCACGGGAGCGGTGAGCTGGGGCAGGTCGATGATTTCGATCAGGGCCATGGGGGCGCTGTCGGTCATGCGCTGGCCGAGCTTCACGATGCGGGTGTAACCACCCTGGCGGTCCTTGGTAGCCTCAGCCACCACGCTGAACAGCTTGGCCACAACCTTGGGCTGGGGCAGCGTAGCGAGAGCCTGACGGCGGGCGTGCAGGGAACCATTCTTACCGAGAGTGATGAGCTTCTCCACGTAGGGGCGGAGAGCCTTGGCCTTGGCCAGAGTGGTGGTGATGCGGCCGTGGCTGATGAGGCTGCAAGCCTGGTTGGCAAGCAGGGCCTTGCGGTGGGAAGCATTACGCTGAAGCTTAGCTTTCTTAACGCCGTGTCTCATAGTCTTTTAATGTGTGTTAGTGTTTTAGTTTTATTCTATTGGAATCTTTACTCGTCGTCGTCGTCACCGAAGGCGTCGATATTGTGGGAGATGAGGGCCTGCAGGTCGGTAGCGCGGGTCTCATCGTTCAGGTCACGCATGCGGGCAGCCGGTGCGGGAGAAGCGAGGAGCTTGGCATCGAACTGCATACCCAGAGACAGACCGTGCTGCACGAGCTTGTCCTTAATCTCGTTGAGGGACTTCTTACCGAAGTTGCGGTACTTGAGCATTTCGCTCTCAGTCTTCATGGCCAGCTGACCAACGGTGGTGATGTTGGCGTTGTTCAGGCAGTTGGCAGCACGCACGGAGAGTTCGATTTCGTTCACGCTCATGTTGAGCAGCTTGCGGAGCTGGGCGGTGTTGGCGTCCTGCTCACCACCGTTGGCCTTGTCGAATTCAACGCGGCGGCTGTCGGCGTCCACGAACACGTCCAGGTGGTGGCGCATAATGCTGGCGGCCTGGAGCATGGCATCGGCGGGGCTCACGCGACCATCGGTCCAGATATCGAGCACGAGCTTGTCGAACTCGGTCATCTGCCCCACACGGGCGTTGTCCACAGCGTACTTCACGCGGGTCACCGGGGAGAAGATGGAGTCAATCGGGATTACGCCGATGGGGCGGTCCTTGTCGTTGTTGTCGTCGGCGGTGTGGAAACCACGGCCCACGTTCACCTCGAAGTCGCAATCGAAGATGGTGCTCTGGTCAAGGTGGCAGATAACCTGGTCCTTGTTCACCACGGAGTAGATGTGGTCTTCCTGGATATCACCGGCGGTCACCACGCCCTGCTTCGTGACGCGAAGGGAAAGGGTACGGGGTTCCTTGCCGAAGTGCTTGAACTTGATCTTCTTGAGGTTGAGGATGATTTCGGTCACGTCCTCCACCACGCCGGGAAGAGAAGTGAACTCGTGCTGGGCACCGGCGATACGCACGCTGGTGATAGCAGCACCCTCCAGGGAGCTGAGCAGCACGCGACGAAGGGAGTTACCAAGAGTGTGACCAAAGCCGGTCTCGATAGGCTCGGCAATGAAGGTGATGTGGTTAGCATCCTCCGGGTCAACAATGCGCTTCAGCGTGTTGGGAATCTCGAAATGGGCCAGCTTGATGGGCCCCTGCTCCTGAATGATTTCGTCAGACATATTAGTGTATTTTTTTGGCCGGGTTCCCCTCCATGCGGGCTCTGCTTCCTGAAGGAAAAGGAGGACCGACGACCGGATTTTTTAATAAACCCGCGCGGCGCAAAGAATACAGCTAATCGTTTCACTTAGCAAGCCTTTTCTTCCAAAATGACAACTTTTGTTCCAAATCACCCTGATATCGGCATTTTATTTATAATTTTTACCTCAATTATGAATCAAATCCGTGGTAATATCGGCCAGCTGGAAGCGCACTATGCGGGCTAAATCGGCCAGGGCAACCTGCACCTGCAGGCCGATTCTCCCACCGGAGAAAATAATGGAGTCAAAATTCTGTGCAGAAGAATCAATCGTGGTGCGAAAGACCTTTTTCATGCCAATGGGGGAACATCCGCCATGCACATAGCCAGTAAGAGGGAGCAAATCCTTCTGCTTGAGCATTTCGAGCGATTTTTCGCCCACAGCTTTGGCGGCGAGCTTCAAATCCAGGCCGGCACCAACAGGAATCACAAAGACATAATGCGCGCCACTTCGGCCGGTGGTCACCAGGGTCTTGAACACCTGTGCCGGGTTCTGCTGCAGCAGCGCCGCCACCTCTACCCCGCTGATTGCCCCTTCCGATTCGTAGGTGTAGTGCTGGTACGGCACCTTTTTCTGCTCCCGGAGCCGCATCACATTCGTTTTCTCGCCCGGTTTCATTTACACCAGCTTGGCTTTTGCCCAGCTCTGGGGGCGGTGAAAATCCGGTTCCCCGCTCTGGTCGTCGGAGGTGGTGCAGAAGAGGTAATCCGGGCTGTTGAGAATACAGGTAGCCGCCAGTCGGCAGGAGAAAATATCAATATCCATGTTGCGCAGATAGGCCAGCGGCACGCGGGCGGAGCAACGCCAGCCATCGGGCGACACCTCGCCAGTGGTTCGCACCGCCACGGGCACCCCGGCAGCAGCATCGCGCACACGCGGCGCACTGAACGCGCAGGCCCACCAGGCACCATTCGGGCAGAGGTTGAACTCCATATATTGCCTACCCTCGGCATCAGCCACAAAAAACTCTGCTGTATCGTACATCCAGAGTTCCTCTGTGAATTCACCGGGCTGCGCTTCAGGATGAATCGTAACAGCAGCCGCCTGCGATGCCCGGAAAACCAGGTAATCCTCCTCAATGGAAAAACTATACTCCACCGGAACAGCAAGAGCCTTGCCATACCATTCATGAGTAAGTTTCTGAACAACGGGCGCTCCTGTGCTGATGATATTCTGCATGCACCCATATATAGCAGAGAGCGGATGAATTTGCAAGGGCTCACCCTCCAGATTCCCCATATTACCGCATAATTTTTCCACTTTCCCCCAACAGCAGCTAACAAAATTGAACAAGCGACCGGGCATCTGCGTCAACTGACATTGTACAAACTTGCCAACACGCGCACAGGTGGTAAACTTGAGCGCAAACCACGACCATGAACACACAGGAATTCAACGAACAAATTGCGCAGAAGTCCGCCTGGGTAAGCGCACTGAAACAAGAAATGGCCAAAGTGGTAGTTGGCCAGCAGAAACTGATAAACCGGCTGATTCTGAGCTTGCTTTGCAAGGGGCACGTTTTGCTGGAAGGTGTGCCGGGTCTTGCCAAAACCCTTTCCGTAAAAGCGCTTGCCGGCACCATGCAGGCGGAGTTCTCGCGCATTCAGTTTACGCCGGATCTGCTGCCGGCAGACCTGCTGGGCACCATGATATACAACCCGGAGGAACGCCAGTTCACCGCCAAGAAAGGGCCGGTGTTTGCCAACCTGATTCTGGCAGACGAAATCAACCGAGCTCCGGCCAAGGTACAGAGCGCTCTGCTGGAAGCCATGCAGGAACGCCAGGTGACCCTGGGCGAGCGCAGCTATCCCCTGCCCAATCCTTTCCTTGTACTGGCCACGCAGAACCCCATTGAGCAGGAAGGCACCTACCAGCTGCCCGAAGCCCAGCTGGACCGTTTCCTCTTCAAGGTGGTGGTGGATTACCCCAGCCGGGATGAGGAACTCAAGGTGCTGGAAATGATGAGCAGCACCTCTGCCACCCCGCACACCAGCCAGGTAGTCACCGTTCAGGAGATTGAGGAATCCCGCGCGCTCATGGACCAGATTTTCATTGACCCCGCTGTGCAGCGCTACATTGTGGACCTGGTGCGCGCCACTCGCACTCCGGAAAAGGTAGACCCGCGACTGGAAGGTATGGTGCGCGCTGGTGCCTCCCCCCGAGCCACCATCAACATCGCGCTGGCGGCCAAGGCGCTGGCCTTCACCCGCCAGCGTGGCTATGTGACCCCCCAGGATGTGAAAGACCTGGCACACGATATTCTGCGCCACCGTATTCTGCTTTCCTACGAGGCCGAAGCCGCCAACAAGACCAGCGACAACGTCATCGACAGCATCCTTTCAAAGGTTCCCGTGCCGTAAACCGACGCCATGGATAAAACGCAGGAAATCATGGAAAAAGTGCGCCGCATCGAGCTGCAGGCGCGCCGCATGTCCACCGCCACCTTTGCCGGGCAGTACCGCTCCGGCTTCCGTGGTCAGGGGCTTGATTTCGATGATTTCCGCGAATACCGCGCCGGGGATGAACCGCGTTTCATTGACTGGAAGGTAACAGCCCGCACCGGCACCCCCTATGTACGCACTTTCCACGAGGAGCGCGAGCAGGTGTTGCTGCTGGCGGTGGATGTGAGCGGCAGTATGGATTACGCCAGTGCCGGCATAGCCGACACTAAGCGCGAATACGCCGCGCAGATTGCCGCTGTGCTGGCGTACAGTGCCGCGCTGAATGGCGATAAAGTGGGCTTGCTGCTTTTCGGCCACCACCCGCATTTCTACCTGCCGCCCGCCAAAGGCATGAAGCAATGCCAGCGCGTGGTGCGCGAGATTCTGAGCGCACCCTCTGCCGGCGCAGACGATACCGTAGAGGAAGTAGCCGCCGAAATTCTGCGCACACAGCGCAAGAGTGCCATGGTTTTCCTCATCAGCGATTTTCTGGCTGCGCCTGATAAACAGGCCATCGGCAAACTTAATTTCCGCCACGAACTCATCCCGGTGCGCGTGTGCGACCCGGCGGAAATCGAACTGCCGCCTGCTGGGCGCATCTGCTTCCGCGACCCGGAAACCGGCGACCTTTTCGAGGGAGACCTGAGCGACAACCAACTTCGCCAGGCACATGCACGAGCCGTGCAGGCCCACCGCGTGGAGTGGATGCGCGTGTTCAACCAGCTGGGTATCGATTCGCTCGATTTACGCACTACGCAGGACTTTATCCCCGCCCTGCGCACCATGTTCAACCGCCGCAGCAGGCTTTTTGCTCACTAAATATATGGGTAATGATATCTTACAAGCCATTCCCACGTTGGAACAGGACATTCCGGCAGACCAGTTCATGGTGCAGGAATTCTGGGTACCGCTGGCCTGGGCATGCGCCATCCTCATTCCCCTGGCAGTGCTGACAGCCTGGTGGCTCTACCGCCGCAACCGGCTTCCTGCCGTGCCCGCGGTCACACCGCTGCAGGAAGCGCAGGCCGCCCTGGCTGAATTGGAAACCCAGCTGCCCCCCATGCGCGAGTGTGCGCTGCGCTTGTCCATGATTCTACGCTCGTACCTGGCAGGGAAAGCCCAGGACCCCGCCCTGTACGAAACCCACGAGGAATTTTCCCAGCGCATGGATTCGCTGGCCAATGTACCCGTGAGCTGCCAGCTGGAAACTCGCGATTTACTGGAACACCTGGCCGAATTCAAGTACGCCGGGGAAACCGCGCAGGATGCCACCCGCGCCCACTCACTCGTTGAAACTGCCCGCAACCTGGTAAACCGCATTGATTCGGCCCAGCAGCAAGCATCCGGAAAGGAGGCAGCTGCCGTATGATGCTTGCCACCGCCCAGACCCTGGAAGCCACGCGCGAATTCACCTTTGCCCAGCCCGGCTGGCTCTGGGCGCTTCCGGCTGTTCTGCTTTTCCTTTTCCTGCGGCGGCGCTCCGGCACCACCGCCAGCCTGGTGCATCCCACCATTCGCTTTGCCGCGACCCAGCTGCGGCGTCCCGCCACGCTGGCAGGCCGGATTGGCCCCATCTGCATGGCGCTTTCCATGGCAGCTCTGCTTGTGGCTCTGGCACGCCCACAGTGGAAAAACCAGCATACAGAGGAGTCTGTGAGTGGCATTGATATCATGATTGCCTGCGACCTTTCCGGTTCCATGGCCAGTCAGGATATGCTGTTCACCGCTAAGGACGACCGCGGACGCACCCGCCGCGCCGCCATTGACCGCCTGACCGCCGCCAAATACGTTATCAGCGAATTCATTACCGGCAGACCGAATGACCGCATTGGTCTTGTTGGCTTTGCCGGCAAAGCCAAACTTTGCAGTCCGCTCACGCTCGACCACGGCATTGTCCGCTACATTATCCGCGAATTTTATCTGGCAGATGACCGACGACCCGGCTATATTGCAGAAGATGGTACTGCCATCGGCACGGCTATTGCCTCCGCAGCCCTGCGACTGGATGAGCGAAAAGAAACCAAAAGCAAGGTTATTATTCTGGTGACAGACGGAATGAGCAACCGCGGCAGCATTTCCCCCATCGATGCCGCCAAACAAGCGGCCGAACTCGGCATCAAGATTTTCACCATCGCCATCGGCAAGGATGAACGGCTCTCCCGCTACACTGCTAATATCGATACGTTCGACGAAAAGACACTGCGCGAAATTGCCAGAATCACCGGTGGCCAGTTCTACCGCGCCAGCAGCGGAGCCCGCTTACAGAAAGCCTTTGAAAACATTGATAAACTGGAAAAGACCGAGGCCAAGCGCCGCACGCTTATCAGCTTCGATGAACTTTTCCCCTGGCCGCTGGGAGCAGCGGCGTTGTTCCTCCTCCTGGGTATCGCGCTTAATTTTGCCCGCCCCAAGCCAGCCCCCTGATTTTCAACATGAGTTTCCTGTATCCTAATATTCTGTGGTTTCTGCTGCTCATTCCTGTGCTGGTGGGGGTGATTATTCTGGCATGGCGCAGCACTGGTCAGGGCTGGCGCAAGCTGGTTTCGGCACAGCACAGAGAACTGGTGACCCGACGTCCCCTCTGGCGCACAGCCTTGCCTGCCACGTTCTCGGTTCTGGCGCTCACCTGCATCATCATTGCCCTGGCTCGCCCCATCAACGGCTACCGCGAAGGCGGCGCCACCACGACAGGTCGTAATCTTCTGATTGCACTGGATATTTCGCGCTCCATGGAGACAGAGGACGTGAAACCCTCGCGCCTCGATGAAGCCCGGGCAGCAGCCTATGAACTTATCGATGCGCTGCCGGGAGATAAAATCGGGCTCATCGTCTTCTCCGGCGAAGCGGATCTGGTTGTGCCCCTCACCTACGACCACACCGCCCTGCGCGATGCGCTGGAGCAGGTGAACCGCACCTGGGCAGGCGTGGGTGGTACAAACTTCGGACTGGTGCTCCGCAAAGCCATGCAGGATTTCAAGCGCAGCACCCCCGAAGGCAGCACCAATGCGCTCGTCATCCTCAGCGATGGTGAAGATACGGTCAATTCCTCACTCGAAGTGGCAGAAGAAGCAAAGGAAAGCAAGCTTCTGGTCATTACGGTGGGTATCGGCACTGCAGCCGGTGGTCCGATTCCTGACCCTCGCGGCGAAAACGGTCTCTGGCAGGATGCCAACGGCAAGCACGTTATCAGCAAACTCAATTCCGAGTCGCTGCAACGCTTTGCTGAAGCCACCGGGGGCGATTACTTCGTCATGGATTCCAACGCCGACCTGACTGCTTTCACCCAAGCGGCCGTGAGTAAGCTGGATAAGCACGAGGAAGCTTTTTCTCTGAACAAGGTTCCCAATGACCTCTTTACGCCCTTTGCCATAACGGCGCTGGTGTTGCTGGTTCTCACCATGCTGAGCAGCACTGAATGGCGCCGCAGCAAGACTCTTTTCGTTACCATCTTCATAGGTATCCTTACACCTCATGCAGAAGCCACTCCAAAGCCCGAATCGGCAGCATCTTATGCGCAGGGGCTCAAATACATGCAAGCAAATGATTCAACAAAAGCAAAAGAGGCATTTTCGCTTGCACTGCTGGATGAGGACACCGCCCTGCAGGCGGCTTCGCTTTACCAGATGGGCCAGGTCAACACAACCCGGACCCTCGCGGAGCTGCGCGCGCTTTATGGAGAAAATGCAGACGAAAGGCTCAGCGACACAGAGCAGACAGCCCCGCAGGTTACCCCGGAGGCTTTGCAGACGATTGTCGATTCTCTGAAACAGGACATACAGCCATACCGCGATGCCCTCAACCTTCAGCCCTCACTCGCGCGCGCGAAAAAGAATATCGACTCCATTGAGACACTTATCAAAAAGCTGGAGGAAGAAATTGAACGCCTGAAGCAACAGCAAAATCAGGACAACCAACAGCAGCAGCAGGACAACCAAAGCGCTGATAGTCAGGATAAACAGCAGGACAAGGAGCGCCAAGACGACCAGCAGGAGAATCAGAAACAACAGAACCAGCAGGACAAGCAAAACCAGCAGGAGCAGAAAAAAGACGGGCAGGATAACCAGGATAAGCAGCAGCCCGAGCAGAAGGACAACCAGCAGGATAAGCAACAGCCTGACCAGAAAGACGATAAACAACAGCAGGACAAGCAACAGCCCGAGCAGAAGCAGGACGATAAGCAGCAGCAGCAACCCGCCCAGCCCCAGCAGGCAGACGAACAGAACAATGAGGAAGACCGCGGTCGCCAATATGCTGCCGCCGTTCTCCGCCGCCACCTGGACGAGGAAGATGGCTCCCCCATTCCACATATAAATGACCAGGTACGCCCGCCCGAAAAAGATTACTAAACACCCGCCCATTGATAGACTTCATGAAAACCATTGCTAAACTTTTCTATACCCTTGTGGCCTGCGTTTCCAGCATGGTCATGGCAGAGATTGTACCGGTGTGGTCGGTAGATGTAGCCATTCCCGGTGAAAAGGTAGCTCTGTATCTGGTGGATACGGAAATAGGCGAGGATTTGTTCCGCATTCCTGAACGGCCCATGGTGAAAAACGCCGCCATGGAGATGATGCAGCACTATGCCGGCGCGAACCCCATGGATCCGAACCGCGCCGCCATGGAGATTTACCCGCTCCAGATTACCCCCGACGCTCCGGGCGAGGTCAGCGTTTCAGAGTTAGTGGTTCAATATAATTCCGGACGCAAGGAAACCATCACCGTTCCCCCGCTGCCGGTTGTCTCCTCACGCGATATCCGCTGGATGAAATCTCCGGTCAATTTTGGTGTTCTCTGGCACACTGATATCAAAGAGGGCTATGAGCACCAACCGGTTAAAACCTCAATCAAACTACTGTTACCGGGTGGAGTTGATACCATGGGCACACCACAGCTCAATTCAGTAGATGTGCGTGTGGGGAATTTCCAACCCACGCTCCAGGGTGTGCTGGCCATGGTTCACAACCAGGCCATGGGAACCACCACTGCTTATGCCAAGGGGCAGACCTGGCGCACAGTCGATTTCACCGGTACGCTTACACCTTTCCGCGAAGGTAATTCCGATGTGGCGGGCAAAATCGTTCTGGAGCAGCGCCAGGGCTTCTTCTCGGTGATGCGCGCAGAGGGCGAGCTGCCCGTGCTCACCATCGGCGCTCTTCCCCTGCCCCCCGGTGCTCCGGCAAACTTTGCCGATATCGTGGGTGAATACTCTGTTTCTGCCTCCACTACTGCCAAATCACTGGCCATGCATGAGGCTGTCGAGGTTGAAATCACGGTTAAGGGCTCTGGCAACCTCGACCAGCTCGAATGCCCCAAACCGGATGATGCTGCCGATTGGAAACTCGTCCCCGCAACGCGTAAACCCATCGTCGGTCCCAACGGTGAAACCCTCGGTATGGTGTTTAGTCAGCTTATTCGTCCCTCCGCAGAAGTTCCCGGCATTCCCTCCTTCTCTTTTTCTTATTTTGACCCGGTGACCATGCAGTACCGCGAGGCAAAAACGGCGCCGATTCCGCTGGAATGGCGCGAAACAGACACGGCAGGCAGCGGCATGCAGCATGTGGCAGCCGCAGAGCCCCCGCCTGCCGGCACCGTGCCCGTCGCAGAAATGACTGATATATACGGCTACATGCCCCGCGCCATGTATGCAGCCCCATTTGATATGCCGCGCTGGTACTGGTATCTGCTGTATCTGCCGGCCGCGTTAATTCTGACAAGTCTTGCCATAGGGGCGCTGCGCCGCAAGGTGGCAGCAGGTGCGGCAGGACGCGCCAGAGAACGCGAACTTACCCACCTCGCCTCATTACAAGATGGATTAAGCTTCCTGAAAGGTGTAGGTGCCTATATTGAAACGCACGTCGAACCCGGTAGCATGACACCCGAACTCCAGCAGATACTCGACAAGCGTGACGAAGAAGCCTTCCGTCCTGATGCTCAGTTGGCAATATCCCAACAAGAACGCAGCGCCATCATGCGCACAATCCGCAACATCGCCACCAGAACCGCACTGTTTTTCCTGTGTCTGGCACCACTGAGCATGGCAGGTGAAGCGCCGCAAAGCATGACAGCCCGCGAGGATTACCAGGGCGGGCAATACAGCAAGGCACTCGCTCAGCTGGAACAAGCGCAGCATTATCCCGAAGCACTGCGACAGTATAACATGGGCAACTGCTACTACCGCCTGGGACAACCTGGCCATGCAGCCCTGTGCTACGCACGCGCGCTGAACGAAGATCCAGGTATGAAGGAAGCCGTGGCAAACCTTCAGTTCATCCAGCGCAAAGAGGGAGCACTGCTACCCAGCGGTTCAATTACGGATGACATTTTCACCCTACTAACCCCCAGCCAGCTTTGGGTGCTGACGATATGCAGCACAGCGCTTCTTTCTTTCTGCATCTCACTGCTCATTATGCGCCGCAGGCAGCGCAAGCCATGGCTTCAAACCGTCACCGCCATAGCGCTGTTCATCTCCCTGCTCTGCGCAGCAGACTGGGGCTACTATAGCACTCGTCAGACTCCGGATTTATCATCTCTTCCACCGGCAGATATTGCCTATGTACTGAAATCCACTGAGCTGAGAACAACGGCAGAAGCCAAAGGTGCCAGTATCATGAAGCTCACGCCTTCCACCCCCCTCCACCTGCTTGCCCTTCGCGGCAGCTGGAGCTATGTAGAAACCTTTACCGGAGTACGAGGCTGGATCAACGCCAATGATGTGGCACCCCTGCTGCCCAATGCCACACCGCCGACCCAACCCATCATCATTCATATCCGATGAGAAAAGTGCTAAAATACACTGCAGCGCTCATTTCCATTCTGCTACTGGCGCCACTGCTGCTCTGGAGCGCAGGCCTATGGTATTACCAGCCAGTCAGCCTCATTCCGACAGCGCTGCTGCTGGTTGGCACCGGGTTGTGGTGGAAGAAACGCCAGCGCCGCCCTTCCGTTCATCTTGTGCTCTGGCTGCTTGTATTGCTCAACGTCACCACCTATAACCTGATTCCCGGTCCCACCCCCGAAGAATGGCAGAAGCCATGGGCCATAGCTCCCCGTTTTGAGCAGAATGGGGATATACTCACCATTCATCACCTGCGGGATTTTCGATACAGAACCGAAGAGGACAGCGACGCGCGCTACCGCACAGAGACATACGACCTCAACACCCTCACCGGTGTAGATTTTGCGGAATGCCACTGGGATGGTCTTGTTTCCGTGTGCCACACCATGCTCAGTTTCAATTTTGCAGATGGACGCCATGTGGTTGTATCCGCAGAAACGCGTCTGCCAGCCGGGGTAGAACAAAACGCCATCGCTGGAATTTACAAACAATACGGCATTCTCTACATTTTCGGGACAGAGGAGGATATTTTCGGTCTACGCACCAACATTCGCCATGAGGATTTAAGTCTGTACCCACTCAAGGCCAAACCTCACGGAGCCCGGAAGCTCCTTGAACACTACGTCAAGCTTGCCCGGGACGCAGAATCCACCCACAAGGCATACAACACCATTTCAGACAACTGCTCAACCGGACTCATCAAAGGTTTCCGGGTACTTGCTCCGCACATGGCTCGTCGATATGATTTTCTTCCGCTGCACAATGGAGATATTGCAGCACTTCTCATTAACAACAATGCGGTTCAATCAGCACCCGGGGAATCAGCGCAGGAAATCCGCAGACGCTGTTATGTAGGCTACGATATTCCCCTTGAGAATTATTCGGTCGAACTCCGCAAACGTCTTGCTCCTTAAATATCCCGTAAATGGTACAACTGATACACTCCACCGCGTGGTGTAGCGCATCCGCACGCCTGGGTTCACCTGCCGACTTCCACCGGCATCGTCCCTCGGCAAGCGGAGGACTGCTCATCTGCAAGAAACCCACTTGCACTGCCAACACACGCGTGATATAATGCGTCAGGAATGGAATGGGAACGCAAAGCCTCAAGTCTGGCGCAGCGTAGTTTGCGCGCGGTGACGCGTCGGCGTGCACAACGGCCCGCAGATACGCGGCCAGCCGTTCCGGATCATGAAATTCTACGTAAGATAGGAACCGGCGCCTATGGGGAAGTGTGGTTGGCGAGGTCAGTAACAGGTGCCTACCGTGCGGTAAAAGTAGTGTGGCGGGAGGATTTCGAGGATGAGCAGATATTTATTCGTGAGTTTGACGGCGTATTGCGATACGAGCCTATAGCACGAGGAATACCTGGTCTGGTACATATATTACACATAGGACAACATGGCGGGCCATATCCCTACTATTTTTATGTAATGGAGCTGGCAGATGATGCCTATACAGGAAGCCACACAGACCCGGAGGCCTATGTACCGCGAACTCTGTTCAGCGATATGCAACAGTATGGCAACCGCCCCATGCCGCTGGATTATGTGCTGGAGGTAGGCTGTCAGCTATCGCGGGCGCTGGCAGGTCTGCACGCCCAGGAGCTGGCACACCGTGATGTGAAACCAACCAATGTCATTTTCATCGATGGGAGGGTGAAACTGGCAGATGCCGGCTTGGTAGCTCAAAGTAACCAGCGTAGTTTTGTAGGTACAGAGGGGTATATACCGCCAGAGGGACCGGGTACACCGCGCGCAGATGTTTTCGCGCTGGCAAAAGTCCTTTACGAAATGTCCACAGGCATGGACAGACTGAATTTTCCCTCTCTGCCGCCAGAATTGCCGGAAGGCGCTTCCCACCGGCTGTGGCTTGAGTTTAACAACATCATCTGCGCAGCCGCAGACCCACAAATCACGCAGGAAACCATAGTAAACGCCCAACAACTGGCCGAAAAACTCGAGTACCTGCGCGAGGCCGGAACCACAAGACGGAAAAAACGTGTCTCCTGGCGGCAGGTGGCTCGCCAGGCAGGATTCTACCTGCTCACCCTGGGAGGAGCTGCTGCCATATGCCTTCATTATTTACCGCAGGATATCGGCCAACGCCTCCTGAACGCCAGAGACTCACTGCTGGGGAACCCACCAGAACCGGTGAAGCAGAAACCCGATACAAGCCCGGAACCACCACCACCACCATTGCCACAGCATGGGCAGTATTTTGTGGGAAGCGTTCCCTCGGGGGCATCGGTGTACACAGAGGATGGCATCTACCTTGACGAAACCCCATATGGCCCCATTACAGCCCAGGCAGGCAAACACGTTGCATTTATTCTGCGCAAGGAGGGCTACGCCGACACGCATACCAGCGGAGTAGTACCTGCGGGTAGTCTGCTCTCACTGGGGGGAGAACTGCGTCCATACCGGCCCCCGCGTACCGGAAAACCCTGGGTAGACGCTCAGGGAACCCAGTATCGACCAGCCGGCGGGGTACATGAAGCCACATCTCCGGTAACACCTGCCCAGTTCCGGGAATTCCTGGCATCCCCCTCGGCCGCTGGAAAAAGCTTCACCTGCGTAGAGAGCGGTGGCCAGCTTCACACCTCACAGGAAAGCATCAGCGCCTTCACCCTGTGGCTCACTCGCCAATGTGAAAAGGCTGGCACCATAGGCCGGGACCACTCGCTTGTGGCCCGCCCAGAGCCAGGTACGGAGGCAGGGCCGGACTTGTGCGGCTACCGCCTCTACACCATGCTGGTACAGAAAACCCCGGTAAGCATCTACACGAATCCAGCCGGCGCCAGCGTCATGCTTAATGGCATACCGCTGGGGATTACCCCCATGCAATCGGTTCGCATACCGCTGGCTCCATATTATCTGGAGATACGCCTGCCTGGTTATTCCACCGTACGCCGCAGCGGACTTTCACCGCAGGACCTCGTGCTTAATCTGTATTTGCAGCCCAACAATTCTGTCAATTTCGGTGCAGAATGGATCAATAGTCTGGGCATCAAGATGCAACCGATTATGCCCAACCTACTGGCTTGCGCTACAGAGATACGAGTAGCAGACTACCACAAATTCTGCCGGGAAACAGGCAACCCCGATCCGCCAGCCACCAGATTTGAGCAGAACGAACACCACCCGGTGGTGAATGTTTCTCGCCATGATGCCGAGGAATTTGCAGCATGGCTCACCGAACACGAAAGGAAAGCGGGACTCATAGAAAGCACGGATACCTACCGACTGCCCACTGATAAGGAATGGAGCCATATGGTGGGCTGCAAGGACAACAATGGGGACTGCCCTTATGAACGCCAACGCCTGCGCGCAGCCGATAGCGTGGAATACCCCTGGGGACGCAAGTGGCCCCCCGCTACCGCAACAGGTAACTTTGCCGATAGCAGCGCCATACCCTTCATACGCGCAGACCACACCATACCAAGCTATACAGATGACTTTGCGCACACCGCCCCGGTGGGGTCGTTTGCACCTAATGCTCTGGGGCTACATGACCTTGGTGGCAATGTTCAGGAATGGGTGCGCGGAGAATATGGTGGACCTGCCAATTTCAATTTCCGCCGATATGGCGTGACCCGCGGTGGTGACTACAGCTCGTTCCGCCCTGGGCAACTGTGCTCCCACAGCCGCACCCCCCACCCGGCCGATACCCGGCACCCCACGATTGGATTCCGCCTGGTGCTGGAACGCCAGCTTTCCGCGCCGTAATCCGCACAAGTGCCGAGGGGGAGACCAGAAGCTCAGCGAATAACAGCTCCCGGCTGAGTCCAGGTACCCGGCTCAAGAACACGGCCGGGCAAAATAACACACTTGCAGCCTATGCGGCAGCCCTCCCCTACTACACACCCCAGCTTATTGCGGCCAGTGGGGAGCAGTTTCCCCTGCCAGGGCATGCGGATTTCTCCGGCATCGTGCCGGAAATTGCTGAAAATGCAACCGCCGCCAACGTTCACATCATCGCGTATAATAGAATCGCCAATATAGGACAGGTGCGACACAAAAACCTGATTCCCCAGCACACTGCTTTTTACTTCCACAGCGTTACCCACCACACAATGATCACCAATGCTGGTTTCACCGCGCAGATAAGCGTTGGGGCCAATACGACACCCGCGCCCAATGCGCACATGCCCCTCAATCACCGTGCCGGGCAAAACCACTGAATCTTCCCCCAACTGCAATACACCGAGCACATGAGCCGCCGGGCTTACTTCGCCCTGCACCAGGGGCTGTATCTCCAGCAGCTCCGTACGCACCGCATCAAGTTCTCTCCAAGGCTCCATCACTTTGTTTTCTTTCCGATTTTCATGCGAGTGCAGGCATCCACCAATTGCTGGAAGGCAGACTGCGAATGCCCCGGGGCCGCCTCCATCATCAATGGCCGTGGGTATACATGAGCGTAGCGCTTTCCCTCAGCATCCCGTTGCAATGCGGAAAAACGGATATTGACATCGGCCTGCGGGCATTCTCGCCAAGGTCCCCCCACCTTGGCAGCAACGTCTCTCACATTGCGGTAGGGATAACAATAGGAATTGACCCAGAAATCTACCTGGGGAGCACGCTCGCGTGGTTTGGAACGTTCCCGGCGGCTCACCGGGTCCACCGTCAACACCAGGGTCTTTCCCGTATGCGGCACATCTGCCACACCACGCAAGGCATCCATGATGGCCGAGCCACCATAACTATGCCCCACCAGCACTACAT
This sequence comes from Akkermansia sp., assembly GCA_045577775.1. GTDB lineage: Bacteria > Verrucomicrobiota > Verrucomicrobiia > Verrucomicrobiales > Akkermansiaceae > Akkermansia. Next base: position 26,920 of record JAZNIZ010000021.1, read on the forward strand.
CTGCCGCAGGATTCAACTGCAGAAAAGCGCGCAGGTCACGCTGCAATTTCCACGTGCTGTGAAACAGGAGATTTCCTGTTCCGCTTTCCCACGCATAATAGGCCCGCAACTGTGTACCCTCGCAAGGCAACGGCGGTATTTGCTCATAAATCTCACGGAACTGCAAGAGGACAGGCTCCGCGAAACCGCCCACAAAAATAAACGCAACATCTGCCTGCCGCAAGGGCAAAGGTTCCTGAGTGCGGCGTTCCATCACCCCCGTGCGGGGAGTCGGGTCAATTCCAGGAGCTACGACCACCTGCTGACTGCAGGAAACCACCCCCAGCCCCCCCAGGACCCAGGCCATTGCGCGCAAATAAAAAGGCTTCATTTTGCAAATACGTTTTTCAAATACGGCTCAAGCACAGAATATAACTGTTGTTCCAGTTCCGGGGGCAACACGACATCATGCATCACAATACGCTTCTCCAGCTGGGTTCCAGCCAGGCACTGCCCATTTGAGGCATAGATATAAAACCGTTGTGCTGCGAGCGGATTGCGCTCATCATCGGTCTGGTATGTCAGTTCCGGTATGTGCCGGGCCTCCCCGGCGCGCAGAATAGCACACACCTTCGAGCGTGCATCCTCGGCCAGCATCCATATTTCCTTCCCTCCTTCATTCAGCCATATGGGCTGAAAGGGCGTAACAGCCAGCTTGGGGGAGGCCAGCATCTCTTGTACGGCCTCGGGGCTGACTGCTCCACTTTGGCTCAGGCAAGAGGGTAGCATCGTGACCGAAACCAGCATAATCAGACTTTGAAGAAATAATTTCATAGTGGCAATTCCCTTCTACATACTATGACTCCGCGCGCGCAATATCGTTCGCCAACTGTCTGGAAGCGCCCACCAGCAAGCTCACCACATCATCAAAATCTCCTGTACTGCCATAGTAAGGGTCCGGAACCTCATGCAATGAGCAGTCATCTGCAAACCAGGCACTCATCGGCACCACCTTCGCTATCTCCTCCGGCGAGGAAGCAAGTGCCACCACATCTTCGTAATTCGAATCATCCTGCGGCACAATCAAATCAAATTCCTTAAAATCCCCGCGGCGAAACTGGCGACCACGATGCCCATTGTACGCAAAACCGGCACGTTCAAGAGCCGCCAGCATGCGGGCATCCGGTTTTTGCCCCACGTGGTAGGCCGCCGTACCGCAGGAGTCAGACTCCACGTGGTCTGAAAGGCCCGCCTCTCTCACCGCCGCGTTAAATACATGCTCTGCCGCCACCGAGCGGCATATATTGCCCAGGCAAACAAACAGCACACGAAATGCCTGCGGCACAATTTCCGATTGACCGCTGCCCTCAATTCTGGTATGTACTTCCATGTCAAGCCGCATCCTACCATAACATGCTCAATATTGCACGCCTGAATTCTGCCCCCGAAATATTTTACTCATTGCAAGGAGAAGGCACCCGCTGTGGGACCCCGGCTGTCTTCCTGCGACTTGCGGGCTGCAACCTGGCCTGTAAGTGGTGTGATACCAAGCATTCATGGGGAAACGGCATACTCTGCACCACCGACGATGTTGCCAACCACATCATCGATTACCACTGCCCATCTCTTGTCATAACTGGTGGAGAACCCCTGCTCCAACAAGCACCACTGGAAAAACTCCTGCACCGGCTTCCCTCCAGCATCCATGTGGAAATGGAAACCAACGGTACCCTTGTTCCCTCACCTGCTCTCGCCAGCCGGATTAACCAGTGGAACATTTCCCCCAAGCTTCATCATTCTGGCAATTCCAGCAAGATGGCACTCAATCCTGCCGCTCTTGCCTACTTTGCAAAGTTGCCGCAGGCATGGTTCAAATTTGTAGTACAAAACGAGCAGGACTGGTCTGCTATTGCCGCACTGAACCTGCCACAGGAAAAAATCATCCTGATGCCATGTGCCACTACAAAAGCTTCGCTCGAACTAGCGAGGCCCACCGTGGTCGATATGTGTCTGCGCCACAAAGTGCGTCTGGGAGACCGCCTCCATCTCACCCTCTGGGACGATAGGAAGGGAGTCTGACCTCCCCTCACTCCCCCCCCCAAAAAAACACACGAGGTAAGGCAGCGCCACCACACCACATAACAACCAGACCTAACTTCTTGATTTCGCAGCATCAGCGTGCTAAACACTGAATGCTATGAAAAAGAAACTTCTTTCATTTTGTCTGCTGTGCGGCTACGCCAGCGCGGCGCCCTACTATCTGCCCACCCCCGCACCCGGCGCGCTGACCCCGAACGACTGGCAACCCACTCTCCTGCTCGAAGGGCTCTACGCCGTAGGGGCATCTCACACCCCCGACACCGCAGGATTCCGACTGGGGCAGAACCTCTACAGCCCGGATAACTCCAACATACGCCACGAATTTGGCATTCAGATTGCTCCCCAATGGGGCAGCGGGCACAGCCACAGCAGCCATCAGGATATCTTTATGGCCCCACTCACCGGCGGTTATACTCTCAATTTGGGAATCGCCGATAACATTTACCTTTTCCTTGGCGGTAAAGCAGGTTGGGCATTCGGGCGCCACAAGGAGGAATTCATCCTGTATAACCGCTCCGGCTCATTCAACGGATTCACCTTTTCAGCCGGAGCCGGCATCAAAGTCCAATGCAGCGAACGGCTCTACGCACAGGTAGGTTATGAATACGGACGCACCTACCCCAACACTCAGCACAGCACCCCCTGGGGGCAACACATCATCACGGCAGGCATGGGGTGGCAATTCTGAATGCCCCCCACCCTGCCCAGGGTACAAGGTCACTTACGCTTCGCAGGTAAATGCATACCTCATGCGTAGTCTCTCTTGCCAAATATAGCAGACCCGACTCGCACAATGGTGGCTCCCTCCTCCACGGCTACGGTATAATCGTGGCTCATTCCCATGGAAAGCTCCGGCAGGGGGAGCGGGCCACGGCTGCGCAGCGTTTCAGCCAGGCTGCGCAGCGTGCAAAACGCGGGGCGGGCATCCTCCGGGTTCTCGGTTGGTGCGGGTATACACATAAGCCCGCAGATTTCCAGATGAGGTAATGCCACCAGTTGGGGCCACAGTTCCTGTATTTCTGCCGGGGTAAATCCGTGCTTGCTTTCCTCCCCGTCTACATTCACCTCCAGCAGGATGCGCGCGAAACACCCCAGCTCACCAGCTATGCGTGATATTGTTTCAGCCAGGCGCAGCGAGTCTACCGCCTGCAGCATACCAAACCCCTGCTCCAATGCCTTTCTCACCTTATTACGCTGCAACGGCCCAATGAGGTGCCACTCACAATCTGCCGGCATCGCTGGTATTTTTCCCATAGCCTCCTGCAGCCGATTCTCGCCAAAAAGACGCTGCCCGTCATGATAGGCCTCCATGATATCCTCCACCGGGAACGTCTTGCTCACAGCCAGCAACTTCACGCATCCTGCCGACCGACCGGCACGCTGCTCTGCCGCGGCTATATTAGCTTTAATCTCCTGCAACTGCTCCTGTATGTACATGCCCACATCATACCACATTCCACCGCACTTGGCAAGATATCTGAACCCTGATTCGGGGCTATTTCTAATGCGCTGGTAAAGAATTCTCATCGGAACCGGCTGCCCCGGGCGGCTGCATTCCAGGTTGACAACTTCGCGGAAATGTGGTAGATAATTTTCCATGAAGACACTCAATTCCATGCTGTTTGCTATGGTGGCTGCCGTGCCGGTGCTGGCGGCGCAGGCAGAGGTAGCCCCCACCCCCGTCAATCTGCAGGTCGGTCAGAAGATTGCGATTGTGCTGGAGGGCAACCCCACTACCGGCTACCTCTGGCAGAAGGCGGATTCCCTGCCCGCAGACAGCCCGGTGAAGGTGAGTCTCACCTGTGTGGCGCCGGAGGATGCCGGCATGTGCTGCGGATTCCCCACCCCGACCACACTCACGATTACTGCGGTGAAACCCGGCACCCAGGTGGTGCGCGTCATCTACTCCCGCCCCTGGGAGAAAAACACGCCTCCGGCCAGGACTGAGTGCTTTGCCGTGACGGTAAAACCCGCTCAACCATGACATACCGCAACAAAAACAGGTCTATTTTAGAATAATTTTAATAAATTCCGCACAATCCGCTTGATTTTGTGCGGCATTTCTGTATAGTGGGGTTTCCAAAAACCAACCATAGAAACGTCTAGTATGAGCGACAAAGTATTATTCTTCGACACCACGCTTCGCGATGGTGAGCAGTGCCCGGGAGCTTCGATGAATCTCCGGCAGAAGCTGGAGGTAGCGCGTCAGCTCGAAAAGCTAGGCGTGGACATCATCGAAGCCGGTTTCCCCTGCATATCGGATGGCGATTTTGAAGCCGTGTTCACCATTGCCAACACGGTGAAGAAATGCCGCATTGCAGGACTTGCCCGCTGCGTGGAGAACGACATTCGCCGCGCCGCCGCTGCCGTTGCCCCTGCGGGCGACCGCGGCCGCATTCACACCTTCCTGGCCACCAGCCCGCTGCACCGCGAGTTCAAGCTGAAAAAGAGCAAGGAAGAAATCATCGAGATGGCCGTGGCCGGTGTGAAACTCGCCAAGAGCCTCGTCAATGATGTTGAATTCTCCGCCGAGGACGCAAGCCGCACGGAGCACGATTACCTGGCCCAGGTGGTAGAAGCCGTCATCGATGCCGGAGCTACCACCGTGAACCTGCCGGACACCGTGGGCTTCACCACCCCGCAGGAATACATCGAGATGATTGACTATGTGGTCAAGCATGTGAAGAATATCGACAAAGCGGTCATTTCCGTACACTGCCACAATGACATCGGCCTTGCCGTTGCCAACTCTCTGGCAGCCGTCACCGCTGGCGCCCGCCAGGTGGAAGGCACCATCAACGGCATCGGCGAACGCGCCGGCAACGCCGCCATTGAAGAAGTGGCCATGGCCCTTTCCACCCGCCCGGAAGCCTTTGGCTTTGCCGCCGGCGAAAAGCCGCACAACCTCGAAACCCGCGAAATCGTCAAGACCAGCCGCGTGGTGTCCAGCATGAGCGGCCTTTCCGTGCAGCGTTCCAAGGCCATTGTGGGTGAAAACGCCTTTGCGCACAGCTCCGGCATTCACCAGCACGGTATTCTGGCCAAGCGCGAAACCTACGAGGTTATCGACCCCGCCGAGGTGGGCTGGGGCGAAACCGAGCTTCCGCTCACCAAGCATTCCGGCCGCGCCGCAGTGAAAGCGCGTCTGGAAAAGCTGGGCTACAATCTTTCCGACAGCGAAATCACCCACGTATTCGAGCGTTTCAAGAAGGTGGGCGACAGCAAGAAGTTTGTTTACGATGATGACCTGGCTTCCCTGGTGAACGATTCGCTGGATACCTGCGACGGCACCTGGAAGATGGTGGACATCCAGTTCATCGCCGGTTCTGCCGCCCGCCCCACCGCCACAGTGCAGCTGGAAAAAGACGGCAAGATGTACACCGACTGCGCCATTGGTAACGGTCCGGTGAATGCCTGCTTCAAGGCCATTGACCGCATCACCAAGAGCAAGGGCGAGCTGGTGGATTACAACGTGCGCGCCACTTCCATCGGTCAGGATGCCCTGGGTGAAGTGACGGTCAAGGTGCAGTTCGGCACCTGCGATTGCGGCAAGCCGGTTTCCGGCAAGGGTGCCGCCACAGACGTGATTGAGGCTTCTGCCCGCGCCTACCTCAACGCCGTGAACCGCAATATCTCGCTGGAGGCTCTGGCCGCTGCCCAGGCATAAGCCCATGAGCGCAGATTTACCCATTCGTATCATCGTCGGCCTGGGAAACCCAGGCCGCGATTATGCTGAGACCCGGCACAATGTGGGCTTCATGGTGCTGGAGCGCCTGGCGCGCCGTTTCGGCGCCGAATGGAAGCTCGACAAAGCGCGCAAGGGCGAGCTGGCCGCGGGTCCCGGCGTGCTGCTCATCAAGCCGCAGACCTTCATGAACTGCAGCGGCGAATGCGTGGGGCCCATCATGCGCTATTACAAGTTTGAGCCGGAGCAGGTACTGGTCATCTACGATGATATCTCCTTCCCCGTGGGCACGATGCGCCTGCGCTCCAGCGGTTCTGCGGGTGGCCACAATGGCATGAAATCCCTCATTGCCCACCTGGGGGGCGAGAAATTTCCGCGCCTGCGCGTGGGCATCGGCGCGCCGGGGCAGAAAGAAATGGTAGGGCATGTGCTGGGCAAATTCGCACCGGATGAACGCCCCCTGCTGGAGGAATGCCTCTCCAAGGCCGAGGAAGCCACGGTGATGATGATTCGCGAGGGCTTCCAGGCCGCCGCCAATAAATTCAACGTCAAGAAAGAAAAGAAGCCCCGCAAAAAGCCCGAAGCACCGGCAGAGGAATCTGCCGAAGCTGCCCCTGAAGCGCAGCAAGCTGATAACGTATGAACAGCCCCATGATTTTCCCGCTCATCACCCTGATGCTGGCTTGCATGCCCGCGCCGACGCAACAGGCAGTGGAACGCGCCACCATGGTGCAAAGTGCTGTTGCGCATACCTGTACGGCCAGTGTAGCCGTGATTCGCTTTTCGGATAACGCCGTACTGGCCACTTTTGCCATGCCGGAAGAGGCCGTTGCCGAGCTGAAAGCCCTGCTGGGGCAAGGGCGTCCTTCCGTTTACGAACCGGAGTTTCTTTCACCGCCCGCACCTCCCTTTGCGCAGACTTTCCTGTGCCTCGGGGATTTGCAGCTGGAGCTGGAATCGGTCTGGTCCGAAAGCCGGGAAACCAGCGAACTGGAATGGCTGAGGAAATGCGATGGTGAGGGACGCATGGCACCGCAGATTGTGCTGCCGGATGCCGCGTATGAGCGATTCATGGGTCAGGAAGCCATTCAGCAAGCTCGTGCGGCATTGAAACGCCTTGAAAACGAGTCCCGGTAAGCAGCCCGGGGCAAGGGGCTGATTGCCAACGCCTATATTTCACCGTCTCCAGCGTTTTCTGCGTCGGTATTTCGGGCGCTTGCCGCGGATAAGGCGGACAACAGAGAAGATGAGAATGCACGCAGTCACCACCGCACCGCCAGCCATAACGATGGGCATTAACCAAAGCTCGCCAAAGCGGTTCAGCGTGCTGCGCTCGGGGGCATCCGGCATATATAGCACGGGTATCTCTGCGCCCACGCGGTTTTCCGGCTCTATATAGCCGCGTTTTCTGAACGGCACAAACGACCATGTCTCATCCGCCTGACGCCCCCGGAGCACCTGCCCCTCTGCGGTGCGATACTCATATATCAGGATGAGCTTAGCTCTGCCGCGTCCACGCCCGGAGCTGACGCGTTTGAAATCGTGGTCAACAATACGCCCCGTGACCGCGATGCCGGAATCGACAAATGCCCGGCTTTCAGTATACGTGCTCCACGCGCCCCAGCCCAGCAGCACCGGCAGCTCCAGAAACAGCAGAAGCCACAGCGCCGCCCCCGCTCCGGAATCAGCAGGTTCATCGCAGTGCTGTTTCCACGCGGCATAGGCAAACCCGCCACAGAACAGCACCCCCAGCTGCGCCAGAATCAGTTTCAGCCCGCTTGCATCCCAGGTTGTGAGCCCGGCCAGCATCCGCCCGCCCTGCCAGAGGGTGATACACAGGCAGACAAGCGTGAACACTGCCATGCACACGCTCACACACCAAGGGGAAATGGTATTCCGGCTCATTTTATACAACAGAGGATGATGACCAACACCAGCACCACAAGGACAATGCCCCACACCCAGTGCCGCAAAAACAGCTCGGTAAGAAGCTGCGTAATGAACTCTATAATAAACTCCAGCATGGATTAATACGGCCTTCCACCCTGAAATGCGGGTGCCAGCACCATCACCGTGCGAGGCAGCAGGTAGAGGGAAAGCTTCTGATTCTTATCGGTGAAGTGGTGCACGCTGTGGTCCTGGCGGGCAAAGCCACCGAAGCGGGCATCATCCGAATCCAGCACCACAGACCACTCACCAGCCTTCGGGGCGGGCAGCAGGTAGTCGGGAATGGCGCGGGTGCCGCTCCAGTTGAACACAAACACAAGCCCGGCGCGCTCAAAGGCCATCACCTGGTTCTCCTCGTCCATGTTCAGCGGGCGCGCAGGTGCGGCGGCCAGCAGGTCACGCCGCTGGGCCAGTTCAACCATGGCGCGGTCAAACTCATTCAGGAAGCGGTAGCGCAGCAATTTGTTATCCACCAGACTCCACTGGCGGCGGCAGTACTGGTACGAATTGCCGTTGCCCTCGCGGGGGAAATCAATCCACTCCGGGTGACCGAATTCATTGCCCATGAAGTTGAGCCAGCCCTCACCGCCTGCGGCCAGCGTGGCTAGGCGTATCATCTTGTGCAGCGCCATACCGCGGTCGATGATGACGCTGGGCAGCTCGCAGCTCATGTGGGTATACATTTCGGCATCCATGAGGCGGAACGCAATGGTCTTGTCGCCCACCAGCGCCTGGTCGTGGCTTTCGGCATATGCGATATTGGCCTCGCCATAGCGGCGGTTGATGAGGGTATACCAGATATCGCCCACGCTCCAGTCCTCGTCCTTCTTCTCCTTGAGCAGCTTGATCCAGTAATCCGGCAGCCCCATGGCCAAACGGTGGGTGAAGCCGAAACCGCCCTCATCCACCGGGCGGCAGAGGCCGGGCATGCCGCTCATATCCTCGGCAATGGCGAAAGCACCGGGGCGGGCCTGCTGCACCAGCGTGGCTGCCAGCTGCAGGTAAATCACCGCATTCAGGTTCACCTGCGTGTTGAAATAGCACCCCAGGTCGGTAAAGGGCTCGTGGCCGTGGTGCAGATACAGCATGCTGGTCACGCCATCGAAGCGGAAACCGTCGAAGTGGAACTCATCCAGCCACCAGCGCAGATTGCTCAGCAGGAACTGCAGCACCTCTTCCTTGCCGTAATCGAAAAGGCAGCTGTCCCAATCCGGGTGCATGCTGTCGCGCTCACCCGCGCAGAAATACTGGCCACCCGAGCCGTCAAAATTATTGAGTCCCTCGGCCATGTTCTTCACGGCATGCGAATGCACCACATCCAGCAGCACGGCAATACCCAGGCCATGCGCCGTATCGATGAGGTATTTCAAATCCTCCGGCGTGCCGAAGCGGTTGCAGGGCGCAAAGAATGAGGAGACGTGATAGCCGAACGAACCATAGTACGGGTGCTCCTGAATGGCCATGATCTGCACCACATTGTAGCCCAGCTTAGCGATGCGCGGCAGCACATTGTCTGCAAACTCGCGGTAGCTGTGAATACGCAGTTCCTCGCCTGCCATGCCCACGTGTGTCTCGTAAATGAACGGCGTCTTCACATTGGCAGGAGTCCAGCGGGTATGCCTCCAGCGGTAGGGTTCCTCCGGCTCCCAAATAACACCGCTGTAGTCGAAAGTCGCAGCATCCTGCGCCGTGTAACGAATCCAGGCAGGCATGCGGTCCTTGTGCTCATTGTCTGCGCCCACCACATGCACCTTGACATGCTGTCCGTGTTTCAGAGCATCGGCCGGCAAGCGGGTTTCCCACACGCCATCGGCGCCGCGCTGCATCGGGTTTGCCTCGCGGTTCCAGAAGTTGAAATCACCAATGAGATAAAGCTGGCGGGCACCAGGCGCCCATTCCCGGTATATCCATTCCCCCGTGGCAGCATCGCGATGAAAACCCATGCGCTTGTACGCACCTGCAAAATCCATGAGTGAACCATGGCGGCGGCAGATACGCTCCAGCTGCGAGTCGAATAATCGCATGCGGCCCTTGATAGCGTGTTCAAAAGGGGCCAGCCAGCCATCTGCCAGCACTAATCCGGGTATAGGGGAGCGTCTCATGTCCTTATTCTACATCAGCCTGCCGTTCGTGGCAATTTAAATTGCATTCCGCCCGCGGATTTTTGCGAATAGTGAGCATCTCATTGTATACCACACCAGCGAAACTTGACTCCGGCGGTCGAAATTGCTCCCGGCGATGCCGGGTTCAGCGAACCTCTCTGCAGAATACTGCGGCAGCAGGAGCTGAATTGCAAGACCAAATGCGACAATAGGAGTTTTTTCTTCTGATTAAGCGGCAAATTTGATAAAATGAAGGTTTTCGAGGCGTGCCTTTGTGCGTGCAGATTGTCCGTTGAAGATACGACGTGGATAACGATTCATC
>JAZNIZ010000022.1:0-9858 GCA_045577775.1 Akkermansia sp.
GACAGTGCCGTGTTACCCCGCTCCGAAACTTTTTTCTAATAAGTTTCATCCCGGCGCAGGCCACGGCACGCGTCACGACCTTTTCCTTCCCTCTCTTTATCCTCTCCGGCGCCCCGCCTGGCAGGTTGTTAAGCCAGTGAAACCGCTTTTTCAGCAGCTCCCGGCGCCTCGGAAAGTCATACTTGGAAAATTGCCTCGCCCGGTGGAGTCAGCGGCGAACCGCTTTCTCTTTCGAGCTACCCTGTAGCAGGGCGTGGGCAGAATATATCAGAAACTCCATTTCACGTCAAGCGTATTTTTGAGATTTTTTGTGCATCTGCGTCTTTTTTGTTATAACCCGCTGAATTATCAGCAAAATAAAAATTTGAGTATTTTTTACACTTTTGCACCACATCGACCCAGAGTGGGAAAAAGGCCGTTTTTCTGTAAATCAAAGTTGATAATTTAGCCTTCCTCTGCCAACGCAAGTCCGACCAACGAGAGGATATCGCCCTGCGGGCGACGATATCCGAAGTCTGAGACCCGGACATGAAAACGGAGCGCAGGAATACTCCTGCGCTCCGGGAATCAATCAAATACTAGCAAAAAGAGACGAGGGCCGCGTCATTAAGCCTTGTAGCTATCGACCAGGGCGTGGGTGCGTTCGTGCACCTTGGCCACGCGGGCTTTGAGTTCGGCGGTATAAACTTCGCGCTCCGGGAGCGGACGACGGGCCACGCCGGAGAGCACGGCGGCCTCGGCAATGGCGGGGCAAAGGTACTCAATCATGCGCGGGTCAAAGGGCTTCGGAATCACATAGTCGCGACCGAATTCCAGCGACACGCCACCGTTGGCAGCTACCACCTCGGCGGGCACAGGCTGGCGGGCCAGGTCGGCCAGAGCGCGAGCGGCGGCAATCTTCATAGCCTCGCTGATGCTGGTGGCCTCCATATCGAGGGCAGCGCGGAACATGTAGGGGAAGCAGCTCACGTTGTTCACCTGGTTGGGCCAGTCGCTGCGGCCGGAACCCATGATGCAGTCCGGGCGGGCAGCCTTGGCTTCATCGTAGGTGATTTCGGGGTCGGGGTTGGCGCAGGCGAAGATGATGGGATTGGGAGCCATGCTCTTCACCATCTCCGGCTTAAGGAGGCCCTTCTTGGAGAGACCGAGGAAGATATCGGCACCCTGGAGGGCAACTTCGAGCGTGCAGTCCTCGCTCTGGGCAAACATGGCCTTGGTGGGATGCAGGTCGAGGCGTCCGGTGTGAATGAGCCCCTTGGAGTCGAACATGAAGATGTTTTCGCGGCGGATGCCAAGGGCCATGTAGAACTTGGCGCAGGCGATACCGGCAGCACCGGCTCCGCAGACCACGCAGCGCATATCCTGCAGCAGACGGCCAGTGAGGTGAGCGGCATTCAGCAGAGCTGCACCGGAGATAACGGCGGTGCCGTGCTGGTCATCGTGGAATACAGGGATGTTCATTTCCTCTCGCAGACGCTGCTCTACCAGGAAGCATTCCGGGGCCTTGATATCTTCCAGATTGATAGCACCGAAGGTGGGCTCCATGGTCTTGATGACCTCGATAAGCGTTTCGGGCTTCTTGATATCCAGCTCGATGTCGAACACGTCAACGTCGGCATAAATCTTGAACAAGAGGCCTTTACCCTCCATCACCGGCTTGGAGGCATGCGCACCGATATTACCGAGGCCAAGCACGGCCGTACCGTTACTGATAACGCCCACCAGGTTGCCACGGTTGGTATAACGGCCTGTCACGGAGGTATCATTGGCAATCTCCATGCAGGGAACGGCCACGCCGGGGGAGTAGGCGAGGGTCAGGTCATCAATGGAAAAACAAGATTTGCACGGCAGCACTTCCAGTTTGCCGGGGCGCGGCTGCTCGTGGTATTGAAGAGCTCTTTCAGCTAAGTTATTACTCATACGCACGTAGGTGAGTGAGCGGGTATTATAATCATAATTCGCGCTCTGGCAAGCGTATATTTTGATTTCTGCTAATTTTTAAGCAGTTCGCGAGCCCTTTACTCGTTATTTTTTGTGAGGCAAGGAGCAATCGTTGCCGCAGGAATGACAGGTCATGCGGCTGGAATCACCCAGAAACAGAGTCTTCTCACCGCACCAGGGGCAGACCGCCGGGCGCTTCATCAGGATAAAGCCCACGCCACACAGCAGGATGGCCAACACCAGGTGGATACCAATCGCCCATTCTGCCTCAAACAGGAATCCGCATGCCGCAGATGAAAGCAGAACAGCAGCACCGAAGCCGAACAACCGAAGGCAGAGCCGCGCCCGCGTCGCCACCTCTGCGGGCAGCGCCACATTCTCGGGGAATCGGGCAGCGTGTCTGATTTCGCCCTCAATCTCTCCGTGAGAAGCAGCGGGGTACATACGGTGAGCCTCCGTGGCCCACTCGTACTCCAGCGCAAAACACAGGTAGCGGTCGCGACCCAGATCAAGAGTCAACACGAATTCATCCACATCGTCCTTATTCGGCCAGCAGACGAGCAAACGCCGTACCTCCGCCCCTTCGTACCCCGCCGGCAGCTCCTGCTGCACGACACCATCCGGCAGGGAATCCACGAGATATAGTGCAGCCCTGCCCTGCGATATACTGCCCACCCGGGCAGCCAGCAGAATTTCCCCCAGGCGGAAATACAGTCTCTGGGTCTCAGCATCCTGCCATACTCCACCCAGAGGCAGATTCGCAGGCAAATCAATAGGCTCAATCATAGTCCATAAAAAAGCCCTGCCCGACATCACTGGCACAGGCAGGGCTGAAAGGTTTGATATGTAAGCTTGATTAGTACTTGGCCACAACCTTCATCATCTCATCCATCTGGGCCTCAATGGATTCCACGAGAGCCATCTGGGTGCGGGTGCGGTCGAGGTTGTGCTCGGGGCGCTTAATCTTGAAGTAGGTATCGCCCTCGAGATAGTCGGTCAGGAAGCGCATACCGCATTCCATGGTCAGGAGCTTACCAGAGAACGGCAGCAGTTCCTTTTCCAGCGGGGTAAGGAAGGTAGCAGCTTCGCAGTAGCCCTTGGCCAGAGCCTCGAAGTACTCCATGCGCATGGTAACCAGGGAGAGGTCCTTCTCATCCTCCGCAGCGGGGGAGGTGGAGGTGCGGATCATATCACCGAAGTCATACAGAGCCGAGCCGGGCATGGTGGTGTCCAGGTCAATCACGCAGATACCCTCGCCAGTCACATCGTCCAGCATCACATTGTTGAGCTTGGTATCGTTGTGGGTGACGCGCAGGGGAAGCTCACCGCTGGCGAGGTAGTTCACCACCTTGTGGCAATCGGCCTCACGGGAGAGATACCAGTCAATTTCCTTCTGCACATCCTTGGCGCGGCCCAGGGGGTCAGCGGCAATAGCCTTCTGGAAATTCTGGAAGCGCTTGGTGGTGTTGTGGAAATCGGGGATGGTCTCAAAGAGCGGAGCACCGGGAAGATTGGCACCCAGCTTCTGGAAGTTACCAAAAGCGCGAGCCACCTCGACACACTGGCCGGGGTTTTCAATCATATCGTAAGTGCGTGCACGCTCAATGAAAGGATACACACGCCAGACATTGCCCTCTTCATCCTGCGCATAGGGCTTGCCGTCCTTGGCAGGAATGATGGTGAGCGTGCGGCGATAGGCCTCCTTGCAGCCCTCCTCAAGGAGCACACGCAGAGCTTCATCGGTCACGCGCTTCACGTTTTCCATGAGCCCGATGGGCTGGCGGAACACGTTGCTGTTTACGCGCTGCAGAATGAAACGCACGCGGATGCCAGCCTGATCCATCTCGATACGGAACGTATCATTGATGTGGCCGGAGCCGTAGGGGCCGCCGAACACGTAGTCGGCGCGCAGGTCAAACAGTCCAGCAATTTTCTGTAAGTCGAACATATGCTTAACCGAGTTTAGCGGGGTACACACCTTCTTCCACCAGCCTGGCAATGCTTTCCACCACAGCGGGCTTGTCGCTGGGATAGGTCACGCCGAGCCAATTGGCGGTAGTCTTAATCACGCTGCAATCAGCCTTGCCGTTGTGGATGAGTTCGTCCACCACGGTGGGGATGTAGCATTCGCTCTTCAGCTCGCTGCCGTGAGCAGCCATGAAGCGGTTGAAGTGGTCCTGAATCTGAGCAATGAAGCTGGCGGGGAACACCCAGAAGTTCATGGAAACAAGTTCCTCGGGGTCCACAGGCTTGCGCTCGCCGCTGAGGCTGTCGCCACGGCACACGCCGTCTTCTTCAGTCTTAATCTTGGTGTATTCCTCAACGCTGTCGAGGTAGCCATTCTGAATACCACAGATACCGCGGTTCACATCGCCGTGGTCGCTGAGGGTGTTCTTGAGGGGATAGCCAATCATGCCGTAGTGCTCCTTGCCATCAGCAGCGGGAGTAGCGGTCAGGAATTCAGCAGCCTTCTGGAAAGCGTCTGCACCGTAGAAATCGTCTGCATTCACCACACCAAAGGGTTCATTCACCACATTGCGTGCAGCCAGCAGAGCGTGAGCAGTACCCCAGGGCTTCACGCGACCTTCGGGAACGCTGTACCCTTCGGGCAGGTCATCGAGCGCCTGGAAAGCGTAGTCCACCTCAATCTTACCGGCAAAACGAGCACCTACCTGGCTCTTGAAAGCCTCCTCAAAATCCTTGCGGATAATGAAAACGACCTTACCGAAGCCGGCGCGGATAGCGTCGTACACGGAGTAGTCAAGAATAACTTCACCATTGGGGCCCATGGGGTCAAGCTGCTTAAGACCGCCGTAACGGCTGCCCATACCTGCTGCGAGAACAAGAAGTGTCGGTTTCATAATAATAAAATTCAGAGTACGGTTGTACTCGGATATTCTATCGCTCTACTAATGCTTTGGCAAGCTAAAAAACCAATTACCCCCGGCGGATTTCTCCGCCGGGGGCTCTTTTTTCTCCCTTTCTCCAGAATCTGCGCTTACTCGGCGCAGAGAATTTTCACAAACCCCTCCTCCTGCAGGCGGGTTGCACCGCAGGCAAACTTGGCGCGAATCTGGAGCGTTTCGTCCAGGTCATCGCGCACGGAGAGCTTCACCTTGAAATCGTCCCAGATACCGAACTGGGCGCGACTCTTCACCCAGGCCAGGCAGGAGCGCACCCCCATATCATCCACCGGGAGCTGCTCGGTGCGAATGATGCGGAAGCCGAGGAACGTATCCAGGCGCCCCTCAGCCAGGGCCCGCACGGCATTGTAGTCGAAGCTGGACACCTCCTGCTGCTGCAGCAGCGAATTAATCTGACTGCTGGAGCAGGCAAGCACCAGTTCATCGCCATAGGCACGGCGCTCATCGCTCCAGGCCTCATTCTTCTGCAGAATGGTAAGCGCATGGCGCAGCTTACCGACGGTGAGGTTACTTTCCACAGCGCTGCCGCTTTCCACAAAATCCTCCTCAATAGTCTGTGTATCGGGGAGATTCACCACCACGGTGCCATTCTCGCCGGTGTAATTAGCGCCCAGGAACGCATCAATCATCACCTTATCCATGCAGCGGCCGGCCGCGGCACGCAGGCTTTCAATCGTTTTGCTTACCGGCACATCGATATTAGCCAGTTTCTTGGCATCGAACTCATCGAAGCCCACAGCCTTGGTGAAAATCTTGGGATGAATCACACGGCGGGTGGTAGGAGCCTCGGAGAGCGTGGTACTCTTCATACGTTCCGTCTTTTCATCGAAAGCCAGCAGGCCATACTGGTCGAAGGCTGCCATCTTACCGGTAAGGCCGGATTCGACGGTTACATACTTATCGAGACGCGAGACCTCCTGCTGGAGATAGCTGCCCCACTTCTCGGAATACTTGATCTGGTAGTTGTTTTCAATGTCTGCCATATAAAAATAGTAGGGTTGTTGGTTTGGAATAGCAAATCGGCTGCATGGGATTACCCAGCGGGTGTGGGGTCAGGCCGCGCGGCACCGGCAGACAACCGTTCCGGAACCGGAATTGGGCAGCTGGGTACTCTTGCCGGTGCCCATTAGAGCACAAGCACCAGCATTTGTCACCAAATAGAGAATCCCCGGCAGCGCGTTCCGCAGCAAAAGCGGCACCGGCTCAGCTCAATTCAACCAGCAGACCATCATAGGCAGCGTCCATAAAACCGGGCAGATAATCGCAGAGCGACTGGTACTCCACCTCATGCCCCACGTGGGTCACATAGCCACGCTTCGGCTGGAGCTTCAGCATAACCGCCACGGTATCATCCACACAGAAATGCGTGCGGTGCGGGCGGTAGCGCAGGCCATCCATAGCCAGCGCATCCAGGTGCATAAGCAAGGGCGCAGACCCCGCAGGCAACTCCTGAATATCAGGCACATAGCCAAAACTCCTACCGCCACAGCGGAATACATAGCCGTATGTTTCCACCGTAGCATGAATGACCGGCACAGGAGTCACCTCAATATCCCCCACGGTAAAAGGCTTGCCAGCATGGTCATGCGCCGCAGGGCGGATATAGCCCTGGTAGGTATTTTTCTCGTCAAAGGCCCAGCCAAACATGCGTTTCAGATGCGCCAGGCATGCAGTACCGGCATACAGCGGCAGGCGATCCTCCCGCCGCCAGCAGAAGGCGCGCATTTCATCAAAGCCAGCCGTATGGTCCAGGTGCTCGTGCGTGTACAGCACCGCATCAATGGCGGTCAGATTGTGGCGCAGCGCCTGAGCCCGCAAATCCGGGCAGGAATCCACCAGCAGCGTGGTGGTGGCCGAGCGCACCAGCAGAGACGACCGCCAACGCTTATTGCGCAGGTTCGCCGAGCGGCAGACTTCACAGTTGCAGCCAATCACAGGCACCCCGGTGGAGGTTCCGCTGCCAAGGAAAAGTACGTTCAGCATGGGATTTTAGTTTGGATTTCCGCGCGCATTATGGCATAATCTACCGCAGAACGCAAAGAGAAATTATGCTTTCGCTGCTCAAGATACGGAATCTGGCTCTGGTAGACGAACTCAACTGGGAACCCCACGCGGGTTTCCTGGGCATTACAGGCGAAACCGGTGCCGGCAAATCCGTCATCATGGGGGGCATCTCCCTGGCGCTGGGAGAGAGAGCCGATAAAACCCTCATCCGCAGTGGGGAAAGCCAGTGCAGCATTGAAGCAGTCTTTCAGCTGGCAGATACCAGCGCACTGAATACCCAGCTGGAGGAAGGCGGTGTACCGCCCTGCGAGGATGGGCTGCTCATCATCCGCCGCGTCATCACTGCCACCGGCAACCGCCAGTTCATCAACAGCAGCCCGGTAACGCTCCAGCTGCTCAAGCGCATTGGCTCCGGGCTGGTGGATATGCACCACCCGGAGGAACACCGTTCCCTCACCTCGCAGGAGCGCCAGCTCTGCCTGCTCGACGCCTTTGCGGAAGACGCCCCTGCCCTGGCCACCTACCACGCCGCCTACCGCGCCTGGCTGGATGCCCGCACCGCCTACCGCACCCTGCTGGAAGGCGAGATGGCCAATGAACGCGAACTTGATTTCCTGCGCCACCAGGTAGAAGAAATTGAGTCTGCCGCCTTCACCGCCGAGGAAGTGGAAGGACTGGAGGCCCGCTGGCAGCGCGCGCGCAATGCCAACCGCCTGCGCGATACCGCCCTGCCCATGCTCCACCTGGTCGATGGCGAGGAGGGCTCCCTGCTCTCCACCCTGCACCAGCTGGTGCGCAGTGGCCGCGAGCTGGAACGGCTGGATGCCTCCTGCGCCCCCTGGCTGGAGGGGCTAGACACCCTCATTGATGCCGCTGAGGAACTGACAGCCAACCTGCAGGATTACGCCGAAGCACTGGAATGCGATCCCGCCGAACTAGCCGAGCTGGAAAACCGCATTGCCCTGCTGGATAATCTGAAACGCAAATACGGAGTCGATTTCGAGGCCATCTGCGAACATCTTGAAACCTGCCGCGCCAAGCTCGATTCCATCGGCAACCGGGAACAGCGTCTGGAGGAGCTGCAGGCAGAGGAACAGCGCCGCCATGCAGAAGTACTGCAGGCGGGCAGGAAACTTTCCGCCGCACGCGAGGCTGCCGCCCCCCGGCTGGAGGGGGATTTCCTCGCGCATGCCCGCCAGCTGGGCTTCCGGCAATCGCTCTTCACCGCGCAACTCAGCCCGCTGCCCGAGCCCGGGCCCCAGGGGCTGGAAGAAGTGGAGTTTCTCTTCGGGCCCAATCCGGGCGAACCGCAGAAACCACTGCGGCTCATTGCCTCCAGCGGCGAGCTGGCGCGCGTCATGCTCGCGCTCAAGAGCGCCCTGGCCCGGCAGGATGATACCCCCCTGCTCATATTCGATGAAATTGACGCCAACGTGGGTGGAGAAATTGCCCGAGCCGTGGGCATGAAGATGCGCGAACTGGGGCGAGAGCACCAGGTCATCGCTATCACCCATTTCCCGCAGGTAGCCGCACTGGCCGACCACCACTACCTCATTTCCAAGGGATTGACCGCCGAAGGACGCACGGTTTCCCGGCTGGAGGAAGTCGATGCCGATGCACGCATCTCGGAACTTGTCCGCATGCTGGGCACCAGCGGCGCTGCCGCCGAAGCTCACGCCCGTGGCCTGCTCAACGTGGAGAAATAGTCATGAAGGCACAGCTCTATCTGTTGGCATGCATCTTCTGCAGCGGGATAACCTGGGGCTGGATAGAACCAGAGGAGTTGCCGCACCCACCAGGACACGCAGAGGGGTCCCGGCTTGTCTGCTCTGTGGATGAGCTGAAGAACGCTTGCATGGGCTGGGTGGAACACGAAGGACAGCAGTACCATTTCGCTCCATTTGACCCCTTGAATCAGAAAATGAGCCTGGGTACACTTTGCGAAAGGTTGTATCATCACAACATCCGCTTTGAAACCTCACGCTTCTTCGCCAGAAAACACCGGCAGCTCACCACTCCGCAGCCGGATATCAACAACATTGTGGTTCTGGAAAACCTCCTTTTCCTGCGCCATGGTACCCCCATGCTCTTACCGCTGGCCATCCTGCAATTTTCCGGTGAAAACTGCCGCCACATTGACACCGTGGGACTGAGTCCCCTGCCCCGCGACGCCCGCTACACCTTCACGGCCAAATCCAACCTGTACTACCACGATTACACCTTCCACGAGCTTTACCGTAAGGAAACGCCCCAGGGAGTCTTCTGGTACAACGAAAACCGGCCGGATATTCTCTACCCGGCCGGCCAATAAATGCTCATGCTGAATTGAATCAGCCCTGCGGCAAAAGCTCCACCTCCAGGAAATGGCGCAGCTTCTCGCTGCCGTAGTAATCATTCTCACGAATGCGCTCCATTGCCGCCTTAGTACGCGCACCATTCACAAAAAGCATGGGCAGCAGCTTGGTCATGAACAAATTCTGCGTTGCGGCATCGGCCTCGCCTATGGAGTTCACTTTATCCACGGTCTGTTGCATGTGGATATGCAGAGGCTTGAGCTTATCCGCCGCCGCATCGGCAGATTGCGTATCCTTAATACCCTCATAGGTGGTCAATACATCATTCATGGCCGCAACGCAGTCATCTATGATTCTGGACGTCTCCTCCACCGGGCGTACAAAAGGTGTATCTGCTGGCATTTGAGCAGCATACAACACAGGGGCAAATAACAAGGCAACTATCAGAGCAGTGGTTCTCATTTCCCCAGAAACATACCAGACCATACTCCTCCTGTCAACTCTTATGGCGGCATGCAATCAAATAAATGCCGATACCAGCCACCTGTCGACGCAATTGAGTAGGGGGCTTTCGCCCCCTCTCACACCACCGCACGTGCCATTTATGGCATACGGCGGTTTCCAATCAGCGTTTGAGGAGTTGATAAAACGAGATATATCCCTCTGCTCGCAGCCATGCGTTATCCATGCAGATA
>JAZNIZ010000023.1:0-27959 GCA_045577775.1 Akkermansia sp.
AACTCGGCGCTATAACGCCCTCTCTTATGTATCTGTTCGTTTTGCATGTGCGTGTGTTGGTTTGATTATACACACGCCCGATGAATTGCACAAGCCAAAGAGGGCTTAATGCAGTGTCTCAAATCCCGGCGCCATTATACAAAGCCCCCGCCAGCACACCTTCCGCCGCGCGCGAATGCTGGCGCAGGCTCGTAAACAGAAGCACCACCACCCCGAACGCACCCAGAAAGAACAAAATGAGAGCCAGAGCAGCGTTCATTTCTCGTACAGCACGTGCGTAAAGCCCTCGAACTCCTGCTGCGGGGTACGCGTGGCAAAATGGTGCGCAAAATCCGGGAACCAGGTATCGGCCTCGTGACTGCCGGCCACCTCGGAAACATGCAGGCGCTGCATCTGCGGCAACATACGGGTATAAAGCTGCGCACCGCCAATCACCATAATTTCCGGGTCCTGCAGCTCAATTTGCTCCAGCTGGGCAATATCCGTAATCACCACCGCGCCCTCGGCGGCGTAGTCAGCATTGCGCGTGAGAACGATATTCTGCCGTCCGGGCAGCGGGCGCCCCAGGCTCTCCCACGTCTTGCGGCCCATGAGGATAGGATGACCCATGGTAAGTCGCTTGAAGAGCTGCATATCCTCCTTCAGGCGCCAGGGTATACCGTTATTCAACCCAATAGCGCGGTCGGCATCCATGGCCACCACTCCTGTGAAGCTCAGGCTCATACGGAAACAGCAGCTTTGATATGCGGGTGCGGGTCGTATTCCTCCAGCGTGAAGTCCGAGAAATCAAAACCGTCTATCTCCATTACCGCGGGGTTGATGCGCATGGTGGGAAGCTTGCGCGGCTCGCGGGTCAGTTGCAAGCGGGCCTGTTCCAGATGATTTTTGTACAGGTGCAAATCGCCGTAGGTATGCACGAACTCGCGGGCTTCGTAGCCGCAGACCTGTGCCACCATCATGAGCAGCAGCGCATAACTGGCAATGTTGAAAGGCACGCCCAGGAACAAATCGCAACTGCGCTGGTAAAGCTGAAGGCTCAGCCCATGCTTCTCGCCCTCCTTCTGCGCAGGAATCACGCAAAACTGGAACAAGCAGTGGCAGGGAGGCAGCGCCATGCCGTCCACCTCGGCCACATTCCAGGCGCTCACCAGGTGGCGGCGGCTCCAGGGATTATTCTTCAGCCCGTCAATGAGTTTCGCAATCTGGTCAATACTGCCGCCCTTGCCATCCGGCCAGGCGCGCCACTGGCTACCGTACACCGGTCCCAAATCGCCGTTTTCGTCGGCCCATTCGTCCCAGATGCTCACGCCGCGTTCCTGCAGCCAGCGCACATTCGTACTGCCCTTCAGGAACCAGAGCAATTCGTAAATAATCGAGCGCAGATGCAGCTTCTTGGTGGTCAGGCAGGGAAAACCATCGCGCAAATCACAGCGGATTTGCCGTCCGAACACGCCTATCGTGCCTGTGCCAGTGCGGTCTTCCCTGCCCACACCATTGGTAAGCACATCATCAAGCAATGCGAGGTACTGTTTCATAAAAAACCTGCGGCACAGCCACAGCTGATTTCACACTTCGTAATTCGTACTTCCCTCTACTTAATCAGAGCGCGAGAGCCTCTCTGATGAGATTCGCCCACTTCTCTGCTTTTTGAGCAAAGCTCAGCTCGGGGTCCTTATACAGAATACCACGGGAAACATTGATGGTGGGCGGAGCCACACGCGTGCCACCAGTCAGCGAGGAAAGGTCACCCCCCTGGGCACCCAGCCCCGGCACCAGCAGCGGAGCATCCGGCAGGTCGGTGAGAATCTGGCTGTTGGCATTGGTAAGGCCCACCACCATGCCCACCTCTGTGGCGCTGTTTTCGGCAATCGAACGGGTCACCATATCACCCACCAGCTGGTATACCTTGCGGCCATTGGCCAGCACCTGCTGCTCCACATCCACAGAACCGGGATTCGTGGTCACAGCCAGCAGATACACAGCCTTGCCGGGGCGATCCAGAAAAGGCTCCAGAATGTCGTATCCCATGAAGGGATTAAGCGTCACGGCATCCACATCCATACGGTCAAAATAAGCCTGTGCGTAGTACTTCTGCGTCTCGCCAATATCGCCACGCTTGGCATCCAGAATCACGGGTATATCCTTGGGCATATCCGGCAGCAACTCCTCCAGAATCTTGAGCCCGGGCAGTCCCATGGCCTCGAAATAGGCGATATTGGGTTTATAGGCCGCAGCATAGGGCGCAGTCTCCTCCACTACCTTGCGCAGCCAGTCGGCCAGCTCGGTCATATTTTCAGTCTGAGGGCGGGGGTCCAGCCCCACGCAGAGAGCCGAACGAGTCGCTGCAATACGAGCAGCAAGTTTTTCCGTGTACTTCATGCCGGCATTATAACACACAAGTTGAAGATGACAAGAGCAAAGCGTCGCATGCGCTTGACACGCGCGCGAAAAACTGGCAAGATAACGCCCATGAAACGAATGGCGCGTATGGTGATGCTGATACTGATTCCCCTGCTCTGCGTGAGCTGTGGGGATTCAGAGCAGGAGAAGCGAGACCGCGCAGCGCAGTTCACGACCTCCACCAGGCCGGCGCCCAACCCGCAGCGCGAATCACTGCAAGCTCTCATCCGCACCGATAAACAGATACCCACCTCCCTGCATGGTGGGCCTAAATTCAAGCTGTACAGTGTGTACGAGGGGCAGGATATGCGGCAGGTGACCGAGGTATCGGGGCGCACTCTGCTGCTCTGTTTTACCGCCCCATGGTGCCGACACAGCAACGCCATGCGAAAATCTCTGCAACAACTGGCCGAAATGGAAAATGGCGGGGTACAGGTGGTCGAAATCGATGCCGATGCCTATCCCACGCTGGCCAATGATTACAACCTGACAAAGGTACCCACCACAATTTTCTACACCGAAGGGGTAAAGCTGCGCAGCATTGAGGGAGCGTACACCGCCGAGAGTCTCCAGCGCTACCTGCACGCCCTGCTCACCCAGAACGAGCCAGGCTCGTAATTTTTCAAATAAAATACACATTCAGACATATGCGATTCCTCACAGGATTACAGCCCAGCGGGCAGCTTCACATTGGTAATTATTTTGGCGCCATCGAACCTGCCGTGCGGCTCCAGGAAAAAGGCGAGGCTTTTTACTTCATTGCAAACTACCACGCCATGACCACCATGGAAAGTGCCGAAAAACTGCGCGAAAACACGCGCGGTCTGGCAGTGGATTTCCTGGCCTGCGGGCTCGACCCGGAAAAGGCCGTATTCTTTGCACAATCTGCCGTGCCGGAAGTAAATGAACTGGCCTGGATTCTTTCCACTCTGTGTCCCATGGGGCTGCTGGAACGCTGCCACTCCTACAAGGATAAGGTGGCCAAGGGTTTTGCGGCCAGCCATGCGCTATTTGCCTACCCGGCTCTCATGGCTGCCGATATTCTGCTGTACGACTCTGACGCCGTGCCGGTGGGCAAAGATCAGAAGCAGCACCTGGAGGTGACCCGCGATCTGGCCGGTAAGATTAACGACACCTTCGGCGAGGGGCTCCTCAAGATGCCCGAGGCCATCATCAGCGAGGCCACTGCCGTGGTTCCCGGGCTGGATGGGCAGAAAATGAGCAAGAGCTACGGCAATACCCTGCCCATCTTTGGCGAGGAAAAACCGCTCCGCAAGCTCATCAACAAAAAGGTGGTAACCGATGCCACCCCACTGGAAGCCCCAAAACCCACGGAAAACTCCATCATCCTGGCACTGTATAAACTGTTTGCCACGCCAGAGCAATACCAGGCCATGGTGGATGCCCACCACGCTGGCGGTGTGGGTTATGGGCAATTCAAGAAAGACCTTTTCGAAGCCTATTGGGAATACTTCCGCACTGCCCGCGAGAAGCGCGAGTGGATTCTGGCTCACCCGGAATACGTGGACGATGTGCTGAACACCGGCGCCGCCCGCGCCCGCGAGGAGGCGGCCAAGGTGCTCACCCGCGTGCGCCAGGCCGTTGGTCTGGGCTGGTTATAAGCCCCGGCCATCGGAAAGATACCGTTACCCTCACCAATACCATCATAAATCAAGCGAGCATGGGAAAGCAGAAATCCCCATGCTCGTTTTTTGGCCCCCAAAAAGCGCCAACACCCGTAGATGGTGGCGCTTCTCTACCAGAAATTTCCGGTTTACTTCTTGTATACAGGATTACCCTCAACAGTAATGTGGCTGGTACCGTATACGTAGGGGATATACCAGGCACCGCTATACACGGCAGCGTCAGAAAGACCAACACAACCTTTGCCGCCAAGTTCAATGGCTCGGTCAGTAGCCTCCTTCATACTTACCTGACCCGTGGGGAAAAGCACAATGATGTGCTGCTTATCCACACCGGTCACACGGTTCTCACCCACGCGGAAACCACCAGGCTGTTCCATATTCATATTCTTAGTGCTCAGCACGGTAAAATCGCCAATGCGATTTGTACACGATGCAAGCATTACTGCTGCAAGAGAAAAGAAAAGAAGTTTTTTCATAGCAACCCGATATTACATGATAAGCGTTGTGATAACAAGAAAAAAATTTGTTATGAGAATGGCAAAATTAAATTAAGAAGAAAAAACCTTGTTATAATTATTTCTTATTCGGATACCAAGCTCAGCACAAGGCACTGCAGGCAGGCCAGCTTCGTTCACCAGATTCGGCTCCATAAACACAGCCCAGCCATAGCGCAGGTATATTGCACGCTTCAAACCGGGAGCAGACAGCACTACCGTTTCCCCCTGAATTTCTGCCGTGGCAGGAACGAACTTCTTATCAGCCCCGGCCAGTTCAAACCCCACAGGCGCGGCACCATTGGTTGTTTTAAGGCCTTTGGCATACTTGAAGCGCACTTTTACCTTACCGTTTTTCTCAGTAAAACCGATAATCTTCGGGCCACTGGCGGCCACATCCTTACCATACACCACGTTCAAGGCCGTAGCAGCCAGGCGCTCGCCCACCTCCACCTTGCGGGGCGGATGCACATCGTTATTGGTCGAGCCCAGGTCAAGCGTCACGACGCAGGAAACCCCCGGCAGCTCGCGCGCCACTTCGGCCTGCACCTGGCGGAATTCCGGCCAGTAGGCGCGCAGCGGGGTCTTATCATTGATGCGGGGAAGCTGCACCATAATGAAGGGCATATCGGGGTTATTCATTCTGCGCCGCCAGGAGGTAATGATATCCTTGAGCAGTTTCTTATTCTGCTCCATATCCTGAATCTCAGCATCAGACTCACCCTGGTACCAGATAGCGCCCGCCACGGGGAAGTCTTCCCACTTCTGCAACCCTGTCTCATAAAGATAGGAAGGAGCGAACGGATGCAGGGCAAAATCACCGCCGGGGCCTACATTCTGCTGAGCGCGACCGCGTACCCACTCACTGGCATACTTACTCTTCACCCAGTTATTGCCCTGGCAATCGGGGTATTCCTTGCTCACCGTATCGCGGGGAATCCAGGCCAGCATATTGGAACCACCCAGCGAGGCATGTATAATCCCCACCGGCACACCAAGCCCCTTCTGCAGGTTCTGGCCGAAATAATAACCCACGGCAGACATATTGCCGGAGCTGGCAGGAGAACTCACCGCCCAGCTTCCCACATACATCTTCTTATCCTTCACCTGCTGAATC
The DNA here is from genome assembly GCA_045577775.1 of Akkermansia sp. GTDB lineage: Bacteria > Verrucomicrobiota > Verrucomicrobiia > Verrucomicrobiales > Akkermansiaceae > Akkermansia. Next base: position 5,658 of record JAZNIZ010000023.1, read on the forward strand.
TGCGCCGGCGTATAGCGCGGGGGGAATGTATGCAGCTGGGGCTGGCTGTGGTAAAAGCGGAAATGCTCGTTGGCCGATGCCGCAATCGCCTGCTGGCGGTCCGGCGTCTGGTTCAGGCGCCACAGCATGTTCGACTGTCCGCTGGCAATCCACACCTCGCCTACCACCACATTCTGAATCGTGGCACTGCCGCTTTTCTGCGTGGCGGTCAGCTCCTGCCCGGCAGCGTTCGCCTCCATGGGCTTCAATGTTGCCTGCCAGGTCTTGCCCTTCACTTCAGCTTTCACCTTCTGACCGTTGAAACTCACCGTCACCGCTTCGCCAGGCTTGTCGGTCGTGCCACGCACCACAATCTCACGTCCCCGCTGCAGCACCATGCCATCCCCGAATATGTCAGCAAACTCCGGCGCTGCCCAGACAGGCAGGCCACACAGAAACAGATAATAGACCAAACGCTTCATAACTTAACCCCTACCATAAAACAAGGAATAATGGAAGCATTTTTTTCATAAAAGTGACTTAATTTGATAAATTTTGAAATTCGGAGCAAATTCCGCTTGACTAAAGAAGCGATATGCTGTATATACACCGCCCACAAAGTTATGGCAAAGAAAAGCTGGATTGAAAGAAACAAGAAGAAGGCAGCTGTCGCGGCTCGTTATGCAGACCTCCGCGCCAAGCTGAAGGCTGAAGGCGACTACATCGGTCTTACGATGCTGCCGCGCAACGCTTCCCCCGTGCGTCTCGTGAACCGCTGCGAGCTCACTGGTCGTCGTCACGCTTTCCTGCGCCGCTTCCACCTTTCTCGTATCGCTTTCCGCGAGCTTGCCAACGCCGGCATGATTCCTGGTGTGACCAAGTCCAGCTGGTAAGTCCTGATATAGACTTGACAATTTTTCTACGCGGGCTATCCTATACGGACTAGCCCGCGTTGCTTTATTCCCAACAATGCCGATATACGAATACATCTCTGAGAATCCGGAAGACCCGGAGCGATCTTGCCGCATCTGCCGCAAGGGATTTGAGCTGATGCGCCCGGCAGACCGGGCCCCGCTGACGCACTGTATGTATTGCAAGAACCCGGTGCGCAAGAAAATCGGCCCGGTGAACGTACCGAAAATCACAGCCCCGCTCTCCATCAGCGATGCGAAGAAGGCCGGTTTCACCGTGATGCAGAAGCGGGATGAAGGCGTGTACGAAAAGCTTTAACCAGACGATATGCAATTCTTTTTAACCCCAGAGGAAATCGAACAGCTGGAGTGGACCTACCCCGGTGTGGGCGAAATCGTGCTCTTCATCGCAGGCATCAGCTTTTTCCTGTTTCTGAACGCCTTTTTCGTGGCAAATGAATTTGCGTGCGCCCGCGTGCGCGAGAGCCAGCTGGCCGAAGATAGCGATGATACCAGGGCGCAGGCTCACCGCCGCCGCACCGCCAGGCACATCGTGCGCCACCTGGATACCTACCTTTCGGCCAACCAGGTGGGCATCACCTTTGCCTCGCTGGCACTCGGTGCCATGGGTGAGCCCTTTATTGCCAGTCTGATAGAAAGCCCGCTGAGCTACTGGCTGCACCTGAGCCCCACGGTGGTACACGTGATTTCCTACACCGTCTCGTATGCGCTGTTCACCTTTGCCCACGTGGTACTGGGTGAGCTGGTACCCAAGAGTCTGGCCATCCGCAAGCCGCTGCAGATAGCGCTCATGACGGCCGTTTCCATGCACCGCTTTGCCAAGTGTACCAAATGGATTATCCTGCTCTTCAACAACACGGCCAACGCCATTGCCCACCGCGTTTTCGGCGTTGACCCGCACTACGAACCAAACGAATCCCACAGCGCCGAGGAAATTGCCCTCATCGTGGAAGCCAGTGGTCGCAGCAAGGAAGTGACCGAAACCGAGGCCGAAATTTCCATGAATGCGCTGGAGCTCAACGACCGCTCGGTGCGCGATATTCTGGTACCGCGCAGCCGTGTTGAGGTGCTGGATATCAACAAGAGTTTCGAGGAGCTGCTGGAGCAGGTACTCACCAGCCGCCACAGCCGATTTGCGCTGGTTTCCGGGCATCTGGACCATGCGAAGGGATGGGTACACGTGAAAGACGTACTCAAAATGGTACACAGCGGCACGCGCGATATCATGGTGGAGCGCCGCGAGCTCAAGGTGGTGCCGGAAACCATGAAGCTGGATACCCTGCTGGACTTCTTCGCCAAGGAGCACACCCACTTTGCCCTTGTGGTGGATGAATACGGCGAGGCGCAGGGTCTGGTGTACCTGGACGATGTGCTGGAGGAAATCGTGGGCAACGACATCCAGGACGAGTTCGAGACGGAAGCCGCACGCACTTTCTTCAAGGTCGGCAATGGGCAATACATAGCCAGCGGCAGCATTGCGCTCTTTGACCTGGAGGAAGAACTCCCCGAGCTGGGCGAGTTTGAAAAAGACAGCGGCATTTCCACCCTGAGCGGCTATATCACCGACCAGCTGGGGCACCTGCCTGAGTGCAACGAGCAGATTCGCCACCGCGATTTCATCTTCACCGTCATCGGCACCGATGGCCGCCGCGTCACCCAGACCCGCATCGAATACTCCCCCCTCGCCACCGAGGAGGAAGATGACCTGGACGATTAACCACCTATCACCATTACCGCCATGCATATCTACGAAACCCTTTCACTGGCGCCCTCCGGCTTTGCCATGGGCATAGTGCTCATGTTGCTGAGCCTGTATGTGCTGCTCTGCCCGGAAAAGTTCCAACGCCAGCTGGGCAGTGTACACGCCAGGAGCAGCGCCGGCACGGTGCTGCTGGGCATTGATTTCATCTGGGTCGCGCTGCTGCTGTTCAAGGCAGATTGGAATGCGCTCTGCATGCCGCTGTTTGAATTCGAAAGCTTCCGCGGCATCCTGCTCATCCTCTGCCCTATCATCTGGTTTGTGATGAGCAGCATGGCCAAGGAACAGCTCTTTGCCCGCGCGCTGGGCATGTTCCTGCTCCTGTTCGCCATTGTACCCATGAGCGCCGCCTTCATGAAGGAGCCGGCCACGCGCATCCTCATTCCGCTGTGGTGGTACCCGGTGCTCACCGTAGCCATGTTCTGGGTGGCCAAGCCCTATCTCTTCCGCGACTGGGCAGCCTGGCTGGTGCAGCGTCCGCGTCTTATCTCCGGGCTGGCGGTTTTCAACTTCATCTATGGTCTGGTCATCTGCACCTGTGCCGGGCTCTTCTGGTAATCTAACGCACCCACCATTTCGCAAAGCATATGATTTCTCTGTACACCGCTGATTACGTAGTCACGCAGAATGATGCGCGCGACATCATCGAAAACGCCGCCGTGGCAGTGGAGGATGGTCGCATTCTGAGCGTAGGGCATACCGATTTACTGGAAATTCTCTTCCCGGAAAGCCGCCGGGTCGATATGGGACACGCCGTCATCATGCCGGGGCTCATCAACGCCCACACGCATGTTTCCATGAGCCTGCTGCGCGGGTATTCCGATGACAAGGCGCTCATGGACTGGCTCACGCAGGATATATTCCCGGCAGAAGCCCGCCTTACGCCCGAACTGGTAGAGCTGGGTGCCATGTTCTCGCTGGCAGAGATGATACGCACCGGCACCACAGCATTCTACGATATGTACATGCACCAGCGCAACGTGTTCCGCGCGGCAGATAAGCTGGGCATGCGCGCTGTCATGGGCGAAAGCGTCACTCAGTTCTTCCCCAGTCTTAGCTGCAAGGATGCCGAGGCCTATTTCGAACTGGTGCGGGCCCATGCCGAGGAATGGAAGGGGCACCCGCGCATCCGCCAGGCTATTCTGCCGCATGCCCCCTACACCACCAACCCGGATTTGCTGCAGAAATGCCGCGCTCTGGCAGATGAAACGCATTCCCTCTTCGGCATGCACCTGGCAGAGACGGAGAGCGAGACTCAGACCTGCCTGCAAAACTTCGGCATGCGCCCCATTCCCTATTGCGAAAGCCTGGGACTGCTGCAGCCGGATTCCACCTTCTTCCATGTGGTGCATGCCGATGAACACGATATGGAGCTGCTCAGCGAAGGCCGCTGTGCCGTGGTGCATAACCCCGCCAGCAACATGAAGCTTGCCAGCGGCGTAGCCCCCATCGGCGCTATGCAGCGCTACCGTATCCCCATCGCCCTGGGGACAGATGGCCCCGCCAGCAACAACGCCCAGAACATGGTGCGCGAAATGTACATGGCCAGCCTGCTCCAGAAAGTGCAGCATCTCGACTCCACCGCCTGCCCCGCCCAGCTTGCGCTCGACATGGCTACCCGCGGCGGCTCCGATGCCCTGCACGAACCGCTTATCGGCACCCTGGAACCCGGCATGAAGGCCGATTTCATTGCACTGGACCTCACCACGCCCAACATGCAGCCCGTACACAACATTATTTCCAATATCGTTTACGCCGCCACAGGGCTGGAAAACAAGCTCACCGTGGTCGATGGGCAGGAACTCTACCGCGACGGTAAGTTCCTCACCTGCGATTACGATGCCCTCTGCGCCGAATTGAAAGCCGCCCGCGGCTGGGAAAAGAAATAAGCCGTGAACGCTGCTGCGCTGGAAGATTTATGCTGGGCGGCCATTGATTTTGAATCCGCCGGCACCGCACCGGGCGAAACCGATTGCCCGGTGCAGATTGGCATCGTGCGCGTGGAAAAATTGTTCTCTGCCGAACCGCAGCTGTTCACCAGCTACATAGCCTGCAATCGCCCGGTGCGCTGGAGTGCAGCCAAGGTACACGGCATCACCACCGATATGCTGCGCGGCGCCCCCGCTTACACTGCGCTCTGGCCGCAGATTCGTGATATGCTGCGCGGCGCCGTGGTGCTGGGGCATAACCCCGCCACCGAAAAACGATTTCTGCGCAGTTTTCCGGGGCATGGTTTCGGTCCCTGGGTCGATACACTGGCTCTGGCGCGCCAGGCTGCGCCGGATTTGCCGGACCACGCGCTTTCCACCCTGTGCGAGGCGCTGAGCATTACCGACCAGGTGAGCGCCATGGTCAGCGATGCCGCCCATGCCCGCTGGCACGATGCCCTCTACGACGCTGCCGGTTCCCTGCAGCTTCTGCGCACCCTCGTCTCCGCCCTTTCCATGCAGCGCTGCACCCTGCGGGATATTTCCTTCGCCGTTAGCGAATAAGCCTGATAAAAACAAGCTCTGAGACACATCTCAGAGCTTTTCTGTAACCACGCAGCACCGGGAGGTGCTGCGCTAGCTTCACATTCTGCATTCTGCGTTCTGAAATCTGCATTCTGAACTACTCCCACGCCTGGGTGGTGCGCGAGGCGAGCTTCTGATCAAGCCCCAGCAACTCATCAATGCGAGAGCCGCAGAGCGTCATGATATCCACAATCTCCTCTACCTGTAGCTCTTCCTCCACCTGCTCCTTCACATAATCGAACAGCAAACACTGCGTGGCGTATTCCTTTTCCTCCCGGCAGAGGGTGAGCAGCTCGTGAATGGATGCCGTGATGCGCCGCTCATGCTCCAGCGAAAGTCGGAATAAATCATGCGGCGTTTCCCAGGTATACACCGGCGATGCCACCGCAGGAATCACCACCTTCGCCCGCCGGTTTTCCAGGTGCGTCACAAAACGCAGGGCATGCCCGCATTCCTCGCGGTATTGCTCACGCATCCAATGCCCCATGCCCGGCAAGCCGTACTGCCGCAGGTTGCCGGAAAAGGCCAGATATAAAAACGCAGACTCAAACTCCAGCTTGATTTGCTGATTGACAGCTTCTACTATTTTCGGATTCATAGTCAGCATCATACTCTTCCAGAAAGACAAAGTGTATGACTGTTAGCAAACAATCATTTTAAGACAGGCTGGCGGCTTGCGAAAAAGCTTGTCTGGTGGCAGAATAGGAGAATCATGGAACCAGGTCAGCAGAACCGGTATGGGCAGGTGCTACTCTGCGTAGCACTCTCGGTGCTGCTGCATGGACTGCTGGGGCTGTTGATAATGCTATTCTCCCCGCAAGGAAAGGAGAACCGGCAAAAGCAAGGGCAAAACGTCCGCACGCTGAAGCTGCTGCGCCAGCCCCACCATAGGAAGGCTGAGGCCGGAACAGAGAAGCCCCCCGCCACCAGCCCGGAAATACCGGCCACGAGGAAACCCACGGTCAAGACCAGTGCCGATACCCCCCAGGCGCAGCCGGACACACCGGACTACGAAGGCAACCGCAGCACCCGCGCCACCAGCGCACCTGATGCCCGGCACCGCACCAGTGCCGAGCATGCCCCGGCGATGAATGGAGAGGAAAAGAACGAGCTGGTCAACTTTGACCAGGAGCGGCAGGAGGGCGATTTGACGCACGAAAGCAAGGCTCAGCCCGCGCCCACCCCTCCGTCAGCCACCCAACCAGCCCCGGAGCCCCCCTCACCGCGCACTCCGGCTCCGGCAGACGGCCGGCAGGAAAGCAGCTCGGCACCCGATACCCCGGGTCAGGATGCCACCGATACCCAGCAGGAAACAACAAAGGCACTGCGTCCACATGATGCAGCGGGCGGCGCCCTGAGCATACGGCAGAAGGAAGCACCCACCGCAGAAACAGAACAGCACGCAGCACGAAAAGGCACCCCCGGGGGCAGAGGGAACGCCCCCAGCCCACCAAGCAGACAGCGGCGCCCCCGCGTGTTCTACGACCCCAGCCTGGCCGAATGGGCACAGCCGCAGAAGCCGGGTTTCCGCACGCACGAACGGCGCAGCCGCAGCAGCGGGCGCTTCATCCTGGGCAAGGGCGCTGCGCTGAATGTAGAAGCAACCCCGCGCGGGGAATACGAATCGCAGGTATACCGGCGCATCGCGCATTGCTGGTACATAGCCTGCGATGACCACCGAGGCGATATCATCCCCGGAAAAATCACCATCAGCCTGCGCATCGACAAACGCGGGCGCATCGACAGCATGGCACTCATCAAGCGCAGCGGCGCGAGCATCAGCCAGCAATCCTTCACCTTCAAGGCAATCCGCCGCGCCAGTCTGCCGCCTATGCCGCCCATGGTGCAGGCCGATGTCATCGGCAATCTTATGGAACTCATCTTCGAATTCAACTTTGACTAATCAACCGCAAAAACAACCAATATGAACGAAACCATCCACCAATTCTTCGCCGCCTGTCATCCTTTCGGGTATCCACTACTGGCATGCTCCATCATCATGGTCAGCGCCATACTGTACCACCTGCTCTACAACCGGCGCAACACATGTCTGTACCGGCTGGAATTAGTCGGTGTCGGCATAACCTCTGCCGAAGCCGTGCAGAAGGTACACCAGAACGAGGAGCTTGTGAAGGTTCTGGCATTTATCCTGCGCTCTCCCGCCTCCCCCACCCTGGAGCAGCAGGTGGAAGCCCGCCTGCGCTGCATCATCGACCGCCAGCGCGCCGGCATGGCCACCATCAGCATCATCACCACCATTGCCCCCATGCTCGGCATCCTGGGCACCGCCTGGGGATTGGTGGATATTTTCGGCGTATTCGGCGCACCCGATGCGCAGGAGGCCATTGCCCAGGGCATTTCCAAAGCGCTCTACACCACCATATTTGGTCTGGCCATTGCCGTACCGGGCACGATAGCCCTAAGCTGCTTCGAGCGCGCGCTGGAGCGCCGCGCCGCCCGCATCAACAAGTGCTTTACCGATATCCTTGCCAACCACCGCAACGCCTCACGCGCATGAAGCTCTACGAACGCAAATTCGGGCAACAGAGTATCCCCATAGTACCGATGCTCGACATCCTCACCATCCTGCTCATCTTCTTCATTGTACACACCGAATTCAAGCGCCAGGTGAGCGTGCTGAAACTCGATGTACCACAGACGCACCACCTTGCCGGCACGCAGGGAGATAAGGACAGCATTCTGCTGGAGGTGGGGGATGACGGCAGCATCGCTTTCAACGGCAGGCTCATTCCCGCAGAGCAGCTCACCGGCGCCGTGCGCGGGCTGCTGCAGCAGAACCCGCAGGCGCGCATCCAGGTATCAGCCGCAGGCGGGGCGTCCATGAGCCGCTTTGTGGAGGTGCTCGATACCCTCACCGCCGCCGGGCTGGATGTAGAAGAAGTACCGGTGCGCATTGATTATGAACCGCTCTAGCGGCGCATCATTCTTACGCGATTACACGCCATTCGCGTGTATGAACATCATTCAGCCAGCAGAAAGATGCCGCCGGGGGTATCAGCAGCGGGCAGATGCACAAGCACCGAATGGCGCAGCGCATCAATGCCGAGCATGGTCAGTTCCTCGCTGGAGCAGAGCAAGGGAGTCACCCCTTTCAGCACCACACCGGGAGCCACGGTCAAATCACCCGGCTTGCCTTCCACCATCTGCTGGCGTTCGGCCACATTCACATCGCCAATCTGGGCGGTAATCTCACCGGCGGCACCGAGAGCCCAATCTGCCGTGCGCACGCGGGTCACCGTGCTGCCCGTATCCAGCAGCAGGCTGATTTCCCTGCCCGCGCAGGAAAGCTGCCAGTGTACACGCCCGCTCGGCTCTGCCACGCAGGGCACAGGCACCAGCGCTGCGTCTGCAGGATAGCCCCAGTAAAACTCATTCTTGCGGAAATCAAAGGTAAAAGGCAGGAACTTCAGGAAATCCATGCCGATAATGCCATCCACCGGCTCTGCCAGCATACTGCGCACCGCGCCGAGATTCAGCACCATCATCGGGTGCATGGGCGCTTCACCCGGCCCCACCTGCATGGGCGCTACCAGCAGCTTGGGACGCTGATTGGCATTCCCCCTGAACTGCATTTTTGAAGTATCCACCCACTGCACCTCACCCAGCTTTGCCACACTCTCCTCATGCAGCACGGTGTGCGTGGCGCCGGTATCCAGCATCATGCGCATGGGCACGCCATTGATGAGCGCCGTCACCAGCACCTGCCCGCAGCGTGCATCGCGGCTCATGCCCATGATATCCACCGGAGCAGGCTGCACAACCGCTGTATTTTCCGGCTCGGCGACCACCGGCACAAGCACCAGCCCCGCCACCATCATTTGAAACAGAACACCCAATCGCATGGCAAAAAATCTTTTCGTCAGGCCGTCATCTTAACAGATTTCTTTACTGAATCAATCTTTTTAGACTGGAAATTTGGTGAGAAATGGGTATAATGCCCGCGCTATGTCAGAAAACACACCTGTCAATACCGCTCCGGGTTCCTCTGAGGAGGAACTGATTGCCGTGCGCCGCGAGAAGGTGAGCAAGATTCGTGACCTGGGGGTCAATCCCTATGGTGGGCGTTTCGATATCACCACCACCGCAGCCGAAATCAAGGCAGATTTCGCAGAGGGTAAACAGGTGAAATTCCTCGGCCGCATCACCGCCCTGCGCGATATGGGCAACACCCAGTTCTTCACCGTGGGCGATGTGCGCGGCGCTATCCAGTGCATGCTCACCAAGAAGTCCATGGAGCCGGAAGCCTGGTCCCTCTGGAAACTCCTGGAGCGCGGTGACTGGGTCGGCATCGAGGGCGAAACCTTCATCACCCGTACCGGCGAACCCTCCGTGCGCGTGTCCAGCTTCAAGGTGCTCTCCAAAGCACTTCGTCCCATGCCCGATAAGTTCCACGGCCTGGCCGATATGGACCTGCGCTACCGCCGCCGCCACCTCGACCTGATGAGCAATGCCGAAAGCGCCGACCGCTTCGTGAAGCGTTCCCTCATCGTGCAGGAAATCCGCCAGTACCTCATCAACCGTGGCTTCCTGGAGGTAGAGACTCCCATGCTCCAGGACATTGCCGGTGGTGCCTCCGCCAAGCCGTTTGAATCCTACTACAACGCGCTCAAGAAAGCCGTGACCCTTCGCATTGCGCCGGAGCTGTTCCTGAAGCGCCTGCTGGTGGGTGGTTTCCCCAAGGTGTTTGAGCTGAACCGCAACTTCCGCAACGAAGGTGTGGACCGCCGACACAACCCGGAATTCACCGTGCTGGAAGTCTACGAAGCCGGTGGTGACTACGAAACCATGGCCGAAATGATGGAGGACATGATCTGCACCGTGGCAGAAAAGGTGTTCGGCACGCTCAAGTTTGACCAGTACGACGACAACGGCAACCTGCGCTGGACGGTTGATTTGACCCGCCCCTGGCGCCGCGCTGATTACAACGACCTCGTCAAGGAAGTGGCCGGAGCCGACTGGTTCGACCTCACCCCGGAGCAGCGCCGCTCCCGCGCCGAAAACGAACTCCACGTGCAGATTGGCGATGACCTGAATGACACCGATGTCACCCAGCAGGTATACGAAAAGCTCATCGAAGAAAAGCAGGCCAACCCGCTCTTTGTATGCCACGTAGCCCGCGACCTGGTACCCCTGGCCAAGGCAAACCCCGAAGACCCCAGCGTGGTAGACGTGTTCGAGCTGGTCATGAACGGGCAGGAACTCTGCCCCGGCTACTCCGAGCAGAACGACCCCGTGGAGCAGCTGGAGCGCCTGCAGCACCAGGCGGGCGAGGACACCCAGAAGATTGACTACGATTTCGTGGAAACCCTGGAAAGCGGCATGCCCAGCGCCGGCGGTATCGGCATCGGTATCGACCGCCTCTGCATGCTCCTCACCGGTGCCAGCTCCATCCGCGACATCATCCTCTTCCCGCAGCTCAAGAACCGCGGTTAATTTTCCCCTCTCAAACCATACATATCCTTCTTCTCACCAACACTTATGAAGACATACTACATTGCTAAGCCCGACGGCACACAGATCGGGCCGTTATCTGTTGAATCCGTGGCAAAATTGCGCCTGCACGGCAAAATCAGCAACGACAGCCTGATTTGGTCCGAAGGCATGGCAGACTGGCAGCCCATCGAAAGCATCTTTTCCTCACGCCTTGTGCCGACCGGCTCCTGGAACATGGTGAACGCCCTTACGCATTCATTCAAGAATTTTGGTAATATCGCCGGGCGCGCCAGCCGGGCAGAATACTGGCTGTTCCAGCTGAATATTTGCCTTTTTTACCTGCTGATTATCTGCCTGTTAGTCCTCTGCGCTGGATCCGAGACAGGATTAACCATTTGCACCGCCATACTGATCCTTGGTGTGCTGGTTCTCCTGATTCCGTCCATAACCATTTCCATACGACGCCTGCACGATGTAGGCATGTCGGGATGGTTCATGCTCATCAACCTGATTCCCTCGATCGGTGGCATCATCTTCTTCATATTTACCGTACTGCCCAGCCAGCCCGCCAACCAATACGGTATAGGACCGCACCTCCCCATCGACCGCTGATATCCCCTCCCCTTCATCTAACCACCCCGCATTGCGGATGGTTATTTATCTCGCTGAATACCGCACCAGCGGTATTCAATTTCGACCGCCGCTTGCGGCAGATTTCGACACAGACAAACGCTCAACGCCTGCTCCCGACAGGATGGCAACCACGGCGGCACCCGAATCCATGGTGTCCTCCGATGATACCTGTCTGAGCTTTCTTCTCCAGCCATTTTTTGTTTCGGCATTCAACCAGATTATAAGCCTGCGCACACACGCAATCATGGCCACTTTCGATGGCTTGCCGTGTTCCTTTAGTCTGTGGTAGGTGTTTATAGGGCTGTTTTTAAGCCGTAATGAAGAGATGACGGACATATAGAGGATACTTCTGACGTGTTTGCGCCCAAATCGAGGTTTTCGGAGCGGAGGGACTTCAGTCCCTCTTTCAATCTTTCGATTTCTGCCTCACAGCGTCGCTCCAGACGCTGTAAATAATCGCACCAGCAATCATCGGCGGCGCCAGTACAACGGTAGCCAGATTCAGAGGGACATCCACACACACCAGCGTGGCTCCTGCCAGCGGATAGGCATACAGGGCATGCGGGGTCAGTTCCCGGGAGAACGAATCAACATCCTGCACCTTGCCAATCTCCGTTTCCAAGGGGCGAGCCATGGAGCTCTTTATCGGCAAGGTCTGCCAGTTTCCATGACTGGGAAACTCCACCCGTCGGTCTTCATTCAAAATAATCTCATGGTACACAATTCCCCCCTCGCCTACATCAATGAGCTTATAACGGGAAGGGGATGGTTTGGCGATAGCATAAGGATGGTCCACATACGTACGTTGAAAGAGTGCTCGCTGTCCCTTGGCATACATCTTGCCGCCATATAGATAGCATGTGCCGGGTTCCAGAACGAGTACCCCCTGATACACAGCGCCCAAATCGGCCACATTCTGGCAGAAATTCGTGCACGACACCAACCACAAGGTCGACAGCATCACAAGATTACGCAGGGTCAACATACCATCAACACGGTAACACATCCGCATCTGGTGTCAAGTAAATCAAGCCGCAAGGATGAATAATGCCATATTCTCCTTGATTCCCAATCCTGAACACTATACAATGCACCTGCCGAACTATTTCCGCCATGCACCCCATCCTCACCGAGCAACAGATTGATAAGCTGGACGACATCTTTGACGACGACAAGGCCTCTGCACTGCGCAAGATGCTGAAACCAGGGTTATTCCGGAAATCGGTGCTGCCCGTCGATGCCGTTGATAAGAAAGGTATGGGTCTGCTGTCTATCGCTGCGTTTAACAATGCGGTCAAGTGCATGAAGGTGCTTCTGGATGCCGGGGCCGATGTAAATCAGCGCGATAAGGACGGAGATACACCGCTCCATTGGGCTGCCGGCATGTTAATCGAAACAGAAGCCGTGCGACTCCTGCTGGCGGCAGGGGCCGATTCCACCGTGCAGAATAAGGAAGGCGACACGCCTCTCAATTTTGTCAGATCGAGGGAGTCGAGCGAATGCAGAAAACTTCTGAAGGAGGACATGCGGGCGCGTGGCCTGGATGTACCGGATGGTCCGACGATGACGCTCGATGAGCTGCGCCAGAAGCTGAACCGGGAAGCAATCCTTTTCCGCAGCCGTGCGGCACATGGGGAACCCGCCGGTACACAGAGCTGGCTGGGACGCGTAACCTGGCAGCACCCCGGCGAGGAACGCCCTGTGGACGCAGAAGGCACGCCGCTGGAGTCGCTGGCTACCATCTTCGTGCGCGATTTACCGTATGTCCCTGCCCCGCTCAGGAAGCTGGAGCTCATCACCATCTTCGCCCCGCAGGAGGCCTGGGCCATGGTTCCGGAGGAAGAGCCCAGGCTGGGTTGCGTCATCCGCGGCTATGCCAGCGTGGAAAATCTGGAGCCCTGCGATTACGAATCAAGCGAGCTGACTCCCTGCATCCTCACCCCGGAGCATGTCGGAAACGACATACCCAAGTGGCCGGACTGCGGCGGCAGCAAAGAGCTGTGGGAGGAAATCTGCGAGCACGAAATATGCCGAGACAAGGATTATCAGGATGACATCTACCCGAAAGACTACGAGACACACAAGCTCGGCGGCTACCCCTCCTATGCACAGGGGGCCCCGGAGCTTCCTGAGAGCTACGAATTCGTACTGCAGATCAGCCACGATGACAACGCAGGGCTCGACATCGGAGACTGCGGCAATTACTTCTTCTACTACAACGCCAGTGAAAATGACTGGCGAGTCTATGCGGATTGCTACTAATTGCCGGAAACTTACACCAAACCCGCGCCGGAAACCGGCGCGGGTTTTAAAGTGAACAAACGCTGTATAAAAACTATTTCACGCTTACCTTCAGCGACTTCCGAACAGATTTACCATATTCATTTGTAAGTGTGTACTTAATGGAATCAGTACCAGTAAAGCCAGGTTTAGGCGTATAAATGGCCTTTCCTTTCTTGCAGACAACGGTGCCGCCCTTGGCGCTGGTATCATTCCATTTGATACCAGGATTCTTCGCAAAGCTCCGAAGCGATTCCTCGCCGCAGGGGAGTGTCAGGGTCTGATTCTTCTGAATCTGCGCATTTTCCGGCAGCATCCAATAGGTGAGGTCCCACTTGGGAAGATTCTTCTCATCCAGATACGCAGCAGCACCTGCTGAGGGAATCAGCTTGAAATGGGCAAAATAGGGGCGCACGTCGCGCTTGGCGGCTTCTGACAATCCAATCAGGTAGCGGTCAATCTTGGCCTGGTCATGATCCACGCCCTGAACAAAGTCCCACTTGTACATATCGTCCTTCTTATCCCGGAGGCGATGAATGGTGGTTTTCATTGCTTTCCAGCCGAAGGTATCGGTATAACCGATCATCATGGTGGTGATGGGGTAAGACCAATGGTGCGTACCCTTGCCGGAAATCTTGTACCATTTATCCTGCATGATTTCGCGAATTCCTTTATTATCCGGGTCGAAGAGGAGGCAAAGATGACGATCATGCGTATCCTTCCAGTTGAATTCCTTACCCTTGCGAGCCTTCATATAGTAACCACCCCAGTTCGGCGTTGCTTCCGCCCAGAAAGAAAGCTCCATTTCACCAAAGTCACAGTGGTGGCCGTGCTCATGCAGGAAAAGAGCCGCATTGTGCTCTTTCATAATCTCCAGGTTAAGCGGGCGCTCCACGCCCTTGGTATCCCACTGCAGCGGCCAGAATGAAATACCCGTAATCGCATAATATCCGGAGTGCATACGGAAGGGAACGCCCGGATAATATGCATAGAAGTCCTCCAGATCACGGTTATTTTCATTCCACCAGGTCATGAGTTCGGTGGGATTATCAATAGTCTGCAGAAGCTCACGGGACACCACAAAGATGAGATGGTCGCACACCAGCTCACCCCAGGGGCCAGGGGCTTTTCTGAGTTTCTTCCATGCCTTGTTCGTGTGCTTGCCCAGAATGAAGCGCGGCGCCTTCAGAGCACCATCAATGGTGACCTCTACCTCCTTCAACCCCAGATTCCGGGGAACATTCAACAACATGAGGCCGCCATGAGGAGTCACGAAGGTGGTTTTCTCCTGCGTCAACTTGAAGAAACGAGTTGAGCCGGGCATACTCACCAGAGCATAATTTCGCTCACCGAAATGATGCCCCACCTTAACTTCCAGGTTCCTGCCCACATATTCCTTTGGAATAGTGACCGTTACCGCCTTGCCTGGTGGTGCATACAATCCAAGCGAAAGCAATTCATTCATCCACTTATCACCGCGGGAATTCAGTTTCTGAGTCACCTTCACCGGAGAAGCAGATTCGGGGATTTCACCAAATGAAGATGCAAGGCGATGAGCCCCGAGTTTGAGCAGCTGTTTATCATCCAGCGTCTTGAGCCAGGCTTCCTCCATATGCAGGAGCCGCTTGGCTACATGATTCTTAACCGGATTCTGCGGTGAGGCTATGATACCGGCTGCTGCATCAACATAGGGTTTAAGAATAGCCTGGCATTGTGCAGGATTATTCGTCGGTAAACTATTCTGGACTTTCTGCAGAGCGGCATCCAGCAGATTACGCCCCCAGGGGCGCAACGAATCCAGCCAGGCGGGTACAGTAGCCGGGTCACGCTTCACCAACTCTGCCAGCAGCTCCTGGCTGCGCTTCTCCTCTGCCTGGGTACGCTCATAGCCTTTTTTCACTTCCCCCTCGAGGCGAGGAACAAGATATCTACCCCCCAGAATCTGCTTCTTGACTCCGGGGCCCTCCCAGGCCAGGCCCACATGGTCACCACCGCTGCCTTCCTTGTAGCAGAGCTCTACATAATACTTCTTACCCTTCTGCAAGGTCATTTTCCCGCAGCCATGGTGAGGCCCGAACTGGTGTCTCTGTTTGTAGCGGGTCACTTCGCAGACCTTCTTCAGGTTGGTCGCTTTATCATCAGAACTTATCTGCAGCTCAGCCGTGTCATCTGCCGCCAGATAAAAGGTATAAGTACCGCTCTCAGGCGCCACCAGCAAGGCAGAGAAACGAAGGCCGAAATTATCCTTACCGGAGGGGGCTTCGTCTATAGTTTCCTTGATGAAAACAGCATTGGCGGCGCGCTTGGAGCTTACGTCTGCCAAATCTGCCACTTTGCCGCCTTTCACATTCTCCCAATATTCCACAACCACACCAGATTGCGGCACGTCAATCTGCCCCAGAGTCTGGCCACCAGCCAGAATCAAAGCGCCGAAAACAGCTAAATGTTTACCATGCAATCGCATACTGATGTTATATAGCAGACACCATGCAAAATCAAGCAGAATCCTGACAGGATTTCGTGTCCCAACGGTTGTTTGAAAAAGCCGCGTTTTCTGCCACCCGCTCTGCGGGTTCTTGTTGCCGCCCCGGAAACCGGGGCGGCGTTTTCAATTGCTGAGCCGCAGGCGCAGGGAATTCAACACATTCAAAATTCTACATTCCTCCCTACTTCTCCTTCTCCCAGGAGAAGGGGTCGAACTCAGCTACAGCCTTCGGGTCTGCCCAGGAGGGCTTGCGCATGGCGTAAATGAGCAGAGGTATGCCGGCAAAGACAATAGTGCCCACGATAAGGATGCCCACGTAAACCACCGGGCTGCCCACGGGAATCTGCCCCGGAGGAATGAAGCTGAAGAGGAAGGCCACCAGGCTGCCCAGCAGGCCAAGGCCGCCGACAATCCACATGCCGAAGGTCTTGCCGCAGGGAATGCGGAAGGAACGCGGCACATCGGGCTCACGGTAACGCAGGTAGATGGCAGCCGCAAACATGAGCATGTACATGATGAGGTAGAGCAGAATGGTGAGCTGGGAGATAATCTGATACGCCGTCTGCACGCTGGGCAGAACCACGAAAAGCACCGAAAGCAGTGTGACAATACAACCCTGCACCAGCAGAATGCCAACCTGCACACCTGCCTTGTTGGTGCGCTGCATGAAGCGCGGCAGATACCCCGCACAGCCTACCTGCAGCAAGCCCTTGGACGGGCCACCCACCCAAGCCACTACCTGAGCCAGCACACCGAACGCCAGGCAGAGCGCCATAATCGGTCCCAGCCAGGAAACCTGGAAATAGGCAAAGAGATTGTCGAAGGCGATAAGCAGGCTCTGGGTCAGCGTAATCTGGTCGTGGGGGATGATGAAGCCGATAGCCAGTGTACCGAACACGAAGATACACACTGTCATAACTGAAGCAATGGCAATGGCCAGCGGGTAGTCACGCTTCGGATTTTCACATTCCTTCACGTGCACAGCGCTCATTTCCATACCGGCATAGAAGAGGAAGATGCTGGCCGCCAACACGATGTTATTGAAGTTGGAGAGGTCCGGGATAAAATCGCGGGCATTCATGCTGATATCGATGGGATTGCCCTTACCCCAGTACACCATGCCCATGAGCACCAGCAGAGCGGCGGGAATCACCGTACCCAGCATGGCGCCCCATTTTGTGATACTGCCG
The DNA here is from genome assembly GCA_045577775.1 of Akkermansia sp. GTDB lineage: Bacteria > Verrucomicrobiota > Verrucomicrobiia > Verrucomicrobiales > Akkermansiaceae > Akkermansia. The sequence continues at coordinate 22,883 of JAZNIZ010000023.1, forward strand.
CTGGTCTGCATGCCGCGCATATTCAGCAGTGTGGCCAGCCAGTATACCACCAGCACCACAATGAGCACATAGATATTATTGGACGCCAGCGCCTGGTCCCAGCTCTGATTGGGACCCATGAATGCCAGCGACACCGCCGCAAAGGTCAGCACCGTGGGAAACCAGATGGTCGTCTGAATCCACTGCAGCCAGATAGCCAGGAATCCCCAGCGCGCGCCGAATGCCTCGCCCACCCAGCGGAATACACCACCCTTCTGCGGCCAGCCCGTGGTCAGCTCGGCCGCCACCAGCGATACCGGAATCAGGAAGAACACCGCCGCAAAGATATAATAAAACGCGGAGCTCAGCCCATAAGTCGTCTCCGCCGGCAGGCCGCGCAGGCTCACAATCGCGGAAACATTAATCATGGCCAGCGTAAAAACACCCAATTTGGCAATCTGGCCACGATTGCCCGGGCTTGATGAGTTGTTTTTCATAGCTGGTGGTTATGACCACCAGCTGTGAAAGTGTGTTTTATATATGGTATTCCCCGGTCCGCCGCAGGCGGATATCGTCGTCCGCAGGGCGATATTGTCCACGCCCCAGGCGTGGATATCGTCCGGCAAAGCCGGATATCGTTCCCCATCTACCCACAGCCTACCACTTCCCAATCATTGGGAAACCTATCCCCCCTGCCCCATAGGAAACGCCTCCCTCTGCTTCGCCCCGAACCTAAACCTCATCAGAAGAAATAGGCTTTTTATCCAGCGCCCGCCATGCCCAGGCAATATAAGCCAGCACAAAAGGAATCAGAAAGGAAACCACGGTCATGGTCTTAAGCGTGAACAGGCTGGAGGAGCTATTGCCCAAGGTGAGCGAGCTCTGTAAGTCGCTCACTGAAGGATAATAGGCAGTATTATTCCAGCCCGCGCAGAGCAGCAACGCCAGCACCACCAGCACGCTGCCTGGCCCTGCCAGCCAGAATGCCCTGCCCCACCCACGTATGCCCAGCACCAGACCGCCGAGCACGAGTAACACGCCGACAAGAAGCACCGCGGCAACACCTGGCATCTCCAGCAGATTATGCAGATACTTGTATTCCTGGAGGTAAATGAGACCATTTTCCGACAAGCAGGCAAAGCCGGTGGAGCTGAGCCAGTAGCCCAGCCAGGTGAGGAAAAAGAGCAGGAAGAAGCCACCCTCCATCCAAAGGCGACGGCGACAGTTTTCCCGCAGAGCGGCATCTGCCATGCACCCCATGAAATACAAGCATGCCAGCAGACGAGTGAGCAGGAAAACACTCAGCCCCAGCAGCAGATTCTGCGGCACGAAGGCAGCCTCCAGACCGTGCAGAGGATTCGTCCAGCGCGAAATCACCGGCATGGAAGGATTCGTGACAGCAATCTTATCGACCACGAATTCAGCGCCAGTGAAGAATGTACCCACTGCCGTGCCGATGAGCAAGGGGCCGAGTACGCCGTTCAGGAAAAGAAACACGCGATAGGTGTTCATACCGAGCACATTACTGCGCTTGAGCTGAAACTCATACGAAACAGCCTGCAACACAAAGCAGAGCAGAATGAGCGTCCACACCCAGTACGCCCCGCCGAAGCTAGTGCTGTAGAAAAGCGGGAACGAGGCAAAGAACGCTCCACCAAACGTAACGAGGGTGGTGAACGTGAGTTCCCACTTGCGGCCGGTAGCCAGCAGGAGCATGCGGCGGTGTTCTTCGGTTCTGCCGAGGGTCCAGATGAGGGATTGCCCGCCCTGCACAAACATGAGGAACACGAGCAAGGCCCCCAGCAGAGAGACGAGGAACCACCAGTAGTGTTGGAGTAGAGATAGATCGTTCATGATTTATGCAGCAGCGTTATTGGTTTCGGGGCCCGTGGCAATGGCTCGGGCCATGATGCTCAGCTCTGCCACCAGCAGCAGGGTGAACAGCCCCAGAAAAATGAAGAATGTAGTCTGCACCGCGCCTACCTCCAGTCGCGAAATGGCGGCCACATTGGGCAGGAGCCCCTGAATGGCCCAGGGCTGGCGCCCTACCTCGGCCACCACCCAGCCCGCCTGGCTGGCCAGCCAGGCCAGCGGCGTGCTGAGCACAATCACCAGCAGCGCCCACTTCCAGCGCATGATGTATTTACCCAGCAGGAGCAGCCCGGCAAAGAGCGCCAGGAAATACCCACCCAACATCACCATGATGCGGAAGCTGTAGAAAGTGAGCGGCACATTGGGCACTAAATCCTCGGGGGATTTCAGATACCCATAGCCAAAGCAATCGAAATTAGCACGCAGGATTTCCAGTGCCGCCTGCTTTTCAGCGGCATCCGTAGCGGTGCGATACCTTGCCAGCGCCGCAATAGCGGTGCGCCCGCGCTGCATTTTTTCCTCGGCAGAGAGCGCGGGTCCCCCCTCCGGCAGCGGGTAGCCCCCCTCCAGCAGATTGCGGATGCCGGGTACATAGCCATCCCACTCATGCGTAGCGAGGAACGAGAGCGCATAAGGCATTTCCACATGGAAAAGGAAGCGGTTCTCCGAGGTCGGGGACGCCCAGTTCACCCCGGGGGTGAGCACGCCCCCCAGCACCAGCCCCTGGCTGGTACCGCCCTCGTAAAGCCCCTCGGCAGCGGCCAGTTTCATGGGCTGATGCAGCGCGATATCTCGCCCGCTCTGGTGACCGGTGTGAGCGGTAAGCAGTGCCGCCACCAGACCAAACCAGCAGGCCACGCGAATACTCGCCTTGGCAAAATCGGTGTGTTTACCCCGCAGCAGATACCAGCAGCTCACCCCCACCACAAACATGGCCCCCAGTACCCAGGAGGAGGTGACCGTGTGGCAGAACTTCACCACCGCCACAGGCGAAAGCGCAACGGCAGCAAAATCCACCATTTCGTTGCGCACGGTATCGGGGTTGAATTCCATGCCCACGGGATACTGCATCCAGGCATTGGCAACCAGAATCCACCAGGCGGAAAGAGTAGCGCCAATGATGGTGAGCCAGGTAGAGGCCAGGTGGGCGCCTTTGCTCACCTTGTTCCAGCCGAAGTACATGATGGCGATGAAGGTGGATTCCATGAAGAAGGCAACAATGCCTTCAATGGCAAGGGGCGCACCGAAAATATCACCCACAAACCAGCTGTAATTGCTCCAGTTGGTGCCGAACTCGAACTCCAGGATGATACCGGTGGCTACGCCCATGGCAAAGTTGATGCCAAATAGCTTCATCCAGAATCTGGCGGTCTGTTTCCAGAACTCGCGCCCGGTGCGCACATAGAGGGTTTCCATGATGGCCATCACCACCCCCAGCCCGAGGGTGAGCGGCACAAATATCCAATGGTACATGGCCGTGAGCGCAAATTGCGCGCGCGACCAATCTACGAGAGATGAATCAATGGCATCCATACTTTTATTCTTTGGTTAATACGCGGTTTGTCAGCTCTGCCGATACCGTCTGCCCCTTTTCCTGCGCGCTGCCCTGCAGGTACGAGGGAAAGAAAAAGGTCTTCAGCACCGCAAACATGATAAACAGCTTCAGCAGAATAATGCACCACAGTGTGCGCCCCAGCGTCATGCTGCGGAAGCCCTCCAGGTAAAATTTCGCGATTCTGACCAAAAGCATAGTCGCATTATAGCCATATCTCCCGCTCCAGGGCAAGCAGATATAAAAAAACAGACAAAACTTTCGTATTGATATGACGCTGAAAACCTGATATGGTGATTTCATGAAGCACTATTTACGATTGCTGACCATGGCCGCCGTGCTCATCTGCGGCGGGGCCTATGCTGAGGAGGAAGACGCCGAAACCAAGGAACTTGCCCGCGTTCCGCAGGCGCTCAGCGAGGTAAAACTAATCAACAAAGCTAAGCCCAATCTCGACGCTAAAATCTACTTCGTGTTCATGTCCCGCTCCACTTGCGGTATCTGTGTAGCCGAGGCTCCCGCACTTGTCAGGGAATACAATCGCATGAAGCGGCAGGGCTGCGAAATGGTCATGCTGAATCAAGACCACAGCGTAGAAGCTGCCGAAAAATGGGTCAGGAAGGCAAAAATGGACTTCCCGGTAGTACACCCCAGCCAGAACATGGACACCGATACCGAGATTCCGTGGGAATATACCGGCAAAGCTCTCCTGCCCTGCATGATAGCCATGACCCCGGACGGCACCAAACTGGGAGAAGCCGGCGGACAAGATGTAGCTAACTTCATCAAGACATGGAAAACGCTCCTGCTCGATATCAAAAAAGAGGAAAAGAAAGCCGCAGCTGCTAAAAAGAAGGAAAAATCCAGAAAGGCAGATAAGACAAACAGTAAGAAAAAAGACAAGAAAAAGGATAAAAAGCGGAAAAAGACCGACGATGATGATGAATTCGGCAACGAATGAATCTCAACATCGAAAAAACTCACACAAAAAAACCTGGCAGCGCGAATGCTGCCAGGTTTTTTGTATTTTTCAATGCAATTAATATCGCCAGATGTTGCAGAGCATCATCATTCGCTCGCAGGAAAGGCTGGCAAATCCGATGCTTCTGACACAAGATAATAATTGCGTGGAGCTATCACGACACTCTTTGTGAGAGAATATTCACTTCCAGCGACCCATCTTCGGTTGGCCCATGGTGGGGTATGCTACATTATCTGAAACATGATGTCCACCTTGTACCTGAACAGGCCCCAGGACAGAACCACCTACCACTGTAGTGGTACCGCCCGTATTGGTATCGGAGTTAACTCCTTGGTTACCATTTCCCGTTTAAGCAGGACGAATTTCCGGTTTCTCAAGCCGGGGAAGCGGCTTATGCATGTGGCCGGGGGCAGGCTTACCAGGCTTCTTAGAGCTGGGGCTTGGCGGGCTTGTGCTTGTGGCCGGGGGCAGGTATACCAGGATTATAGGATACCGTATCGGAGAAGATCGGTATTCGCGGGGATTCGGGCTTGTGCATGTGGCCGGGGGCAGGCTTACCAGGCTTATGGAGATGGGGCTTGCCGGGATGCGGTGCGGGCTTGTGCATGTGGCCGGGAGCAGGCATGCCAGGCTTATGGAGGTGGGGCTTGCCGGGATGCGGTGCGGGCTTGTGCATGTGGCCGGGAGCAGGC
>JAZNIZ010000024.1:0-11653 GCA_045577775.1 Akkermansia sp.
ACCAGACGGCGGCTGGAACCCGCTACTTGGTGCATACGGCCTGCCGTGTGCATGGAGCACGCCGTGCCTGTTGGAAGGAATATGAGAGCCTGGAGTCGGCCCTCGCTGCTATGAAGCTCACGCTGGTTCCTGTGCCGGAGGAAGAAGAACCCGAGGCTGAAAACTTAACCGAAACGGAATAACTATGAAAGAAGAAACGAAAGATAAAGCAAAGGACGTAGCCAAGGAGCTGACGGAAAATGCCGCCGAGTGGCTGAAAGAAGAAGCAAAAGCCAGCACAGGAGTGCTGCGTTGGGTGTACGGCATTTTGTTCATTTTGGCAATGGGGGCGCTGGCGGTGTTTTTCAGCTCATGCGAGCATATGCCTAGCTCGCCTCATGTTACGCTGACGGTCGAGCAGATTCAGGCCGCTGAAACGATTTACACGGCGCTGGGGGGCGAGGTGAAATACCGCGTCGTCCCGGTCGTGGAATACAAGAAATAACAACCAAACCAACAACAACACCCAAATACCCAACTATGAACGGACAAATCATTCAGAATGCGCTTGGTGCGCTTTCGAGCCGCTATCGCGGCGAACTCGAACAGGCCAGCGGCATGTCTGTAGACCAGATACAGACATCAGTCGAAAGCAGAGACGAAAAAGGCCTCTGCTGGCTTCAGAAGCAGGCCGATAGAGTTCGCAAAGAAAACCCCCAGTTGTATGCTCAGATGGAGCGTATGGCACGCGGTGGCGGTCGTAACCCCTTCCTTGGCTCACGTTGAGTCAGGCAAGAAAACAAACCCAACTAAACTAGAAAGAATAAACACAATGGGATACGACAACAATAACGGCGGCTGCTGCAATGGTGGCTGGGGATTCCCTTTCGGGGGCTTTGGTAACATGGGCGGCTTCGGCTTCGATGCGCTGATTCTGCTTTTGTTCTTCGGCCTGATGGGCGGTGGAATGTGGGGCGGCATGGGCGGCTGGGGCATGGGCGGCATGGGCTGGGGTGGCGGAGCAGGTATGCTCGGTGCAACCTCGCTCGCTGCTACCGAGACTGCCGCGCTGATTAACCAGCAAAACACGGCTGACCGTGTGGCTGCTGCTAACGCCAAGGCTGATGCCATTGCTGGCATTGTCACTGCGAACGGCACGAAGCTTGAAATGACCAAGGATGCGGTCTTTGAAAACCGTTATCAGAGCGAGCGCAACCTGTGCCAGCTTGGTAACAACATTGCCCAGCAGTTCAACGCCCAGACCATGCAGGGTATGAACATGCACAACGCGACAACGGCTCTGCTCAATGATATGCGCGCAGAACAGGCTAAGTGTTGCTGCGAGAGCAAGTATCAGGCTGCCGCTGACAAATGCGAATTGCTTGGTGCTATCAGCGCTTCCGAGCAGCGCATCCTGGCCCAGCTGAACGCTGACAAGTACGACCGCATGCAGGAAAAGCTGGCGGCTGCCAATGAGCGGATTGCTACGCTGAAGGCTGAGCGCGACAACAGCCAGCAGACGCAGACACTGCTGGCGGCTATTCAGTCCAACGGCTGCGCGCCCAAGTGCCAGCCGTGTGGACCCTGTGGCCCGTACACTGGTGGCTATGCCTACACGCCTTATCCTTGTGCACCGTGCATGAATAGTGTGCAGCGCGCGGTTGATGGCGCTCTGGAGACTCGCTTCGGTGAGATTCTGTTCCCGACCACTCCGGCCGCGGCTACCGCCTAAGATTAACCAGCCCCGGGTTGCCCCGGGGCGCAACCCCTTAAACGAAGAATGAATTACGACAACTACAGCAGCCAGCCTGGTCGCCAGTACCCGCCACAACATGGCGGTGGCTACATGGGCAGCGGCCAGTACCAGCAGCCCCACATGGGTGGCGGGTACGGTCAGCCATCGGCCATGGGTTTTCATTCGCAGGGCGGTCATATGGGCGGTCAGCAGCATGGCTTCCAGCAGAGGCGAGACGGTGAGCACGAGGATGTGCTGGCATTCTTCCGCGCGGTAGCTTATGGCGAGCGGCCTTGCCCGGAGGAACTGCGCCAGGTGATTCTGGGCGTGGTGGGTGAGCAGGCTAATGGTATGCTTGCCCAGTATGGCTACAGCCAGCAGGGCAGCGGCTATGATGACCACCACCGCCGCTACAAGGAAACTCTGGAGGAGCTTCGCGACGTCCCCAACGTCACGGAAGCGGTCAAGAAGGCGGGGCAGATGTTTGAAGGTTTGACCGATGAAGACCGAAAGGTTCTGCAGCAAATCCTCAACCGTCCAAGCTACAAGAAAATGGCTTCGATGGTCAACATGTCACCTGAGCGCTTCATGGAAGTGAAACACGGTCTGGAACAGAAACACAAACGCTAAACAAAACATCATGCAAGAGCGCACCGAAACTGAAAGCAAAATAAATTATTGGTACAAGCAATACCTGAAAGCACCAGCTCAGCTGGTGGGTTTCGGTGCGCTTCTTGCGCTCTGTTTCATTTACCACGAGGCGAAGCAGGGCGAAAAAGATTTCCGCTCATATATGACCACCCAGCTGGAACGGAGTTATGAGCAGAATGAGAAGTTGCTTTCCCGAATTGAGGAGGAGACGCGTACTTTGGCAAAAATTGGCACACAAATGGAGCTTCTGAATACCCGCGATGGACACCTCGAACGCGACATGAAATTAACCGACAGAGACATTATGAAGAGAATAGCAATTGACGTTGGCCACGCTCGCGGCACAGGCGCGCGCGGGTCTGTGGATGAGCACGAGATGTGTGCCGCTCTGGCCGTTGAGGTCAAGAGCACGCTGGAGTCTTTTAAAGTTGGCACGTTCCAAGCCGATATTATTGACTTCCCCGACAAGACAAACAGCGGCGACCTTTCGGCTACGGTTAAGGCGGTTAATGCTGGTAAATACAATTTGTGCGTGTCTCTGCACATGGACGCGGCAAGCCGAATTGCTGGATATGAGGAAATAATATGCGACGATGGCAGTGTGGAGAGTGTGCCTATTTATGAGCCTGACCCTGTTCCGCATGGTGCGCATGTGTGCTATTATTCCAGCAACGGCAAGAGGCTCGCGGAGGAGATAGCGATGCGGCTCTGCCCGTATCTGCCTGGGCGCGCGGCGCAGACTGTGAGACGTACCGACCTGTACGTCCTGAAGAACACTAGACCTGTGGCGGTGCTGGTCGAGTGCGGCTTCTGTACGAATGAAGACGATGCCGCCGTGGTCAAGAATCAAGCCTATGTGCTTGCTCGCGCGATTGCTCTTGGAATTGCAGCATACTTTTGATTATGAAAATACAGATTGACGCTCTCCATAAGTTTCAGAACAAGCTCCTGAGCACGTTTGATGCGCAGGATTTGACGTATTTCAAGCGTTCCGGCTGGAACGGCATGCTTGAGAATATAGACCGCCTGTATGCGACGATGCTACATGATTGGGACGTGCTGCAGAAAGACACCTACAGCATCGAAAAAGCGGTGCGTTCTCTTGACTGGTCGCTGGCTCCTTACGTAAAGAAGGGCGAGAAGGTCAGTGCTCAGGCAAAGCAGGTTGCTCAGGTGGTGGAGGATGCGCTGTGGCGGCGTACTTCTCAAAAACTGGGGACTTATGCGCACAGCTTCATTCAGTTGCTTGGTACGATTGTACATGCTGAATTCCGTGGTCAGAATGTTCATCGCATTGTCTGGCAGAATGATGGCAAGTTGATTTACCCTGCCGCATTCGTGCAGCTCCCACCGCAGTTCCTGCGCTGGGAGGTTGAACCGGGCAAGCCTGACCTGCTCCTGCACGTTCCTGATGGTGAAACTGCTGACCCTGTGCCGTTCAAGCAGTATCAGTTCATCGTTGCTCTGAATAACGCTGGACCTGACCACCCTCTGTACAATGCCACGTATTATGGTCTGGTGGTGTGGTTCAGTGCCGCCAAGAACGGTCTGGGCTGGTTCATGCAGTATGCCGAGCAGCACCACCTGCCGAAGCCTGTTTTCCACTACGAAAACGACGAAGACCGCGAGCAGCTTATTCATGACTTGCAGCAGGATAGAGTAATCAACGCGTTCCTGCTCTATGGAGACAGGCAGGTGGAGTGGGCAAGTGCTCCCACAGGCACGACAATGCCGCAGAAAGAGCTGCTGGAGCTTGCCGAGGCTCACTGCCACAAGGCTATATTGGGGCAGACGCTAACGAGTGACACGAGCAAGAGAGGTGGCAGTTTGGCACAGGCTAAAGTGCATGCTGGCGTTCAGGCAGACGAGGTAATGAAGCATGCCGAGTTCGTGGCAGACGTTATCAATCGCCAGCTTATACCCGCCATCGTTCACTTGAATTTTGGCAAGGTGGAGGGAATGCCGCTGCCTGAATTGCGCTTCAAGCTTCCACAGGCTGCTGCCAACATCGAGCGTGCGAAGTTCTGGTCGCAGGTCATGCAGATACCAGGAATGTCGGTGGTTAAGAGCGATGTGTACGACTCGCTGGGCATCGCTATGCCGAGCGACGATGACGAGGTGCTGGAAGCCCCCAGTCCGCAGGACGGAGGGCTTGCAGGCATGCTCCAGGGCTTCGGTCAGCAAGAGCCTAAAAGCAAGGATGAAGTGGCTCTAGCCGCTCGCTCACGCAGCAAGCAGGACTTACTGCCCGCAGCAATGCAAGCATGGCTCGCTCCCATTAAAAAAAAACTGATTGAAGCTCGCAAGGCTGGCGCGTCGTTCGAGGAGCTGCGCGAGCAGATGCTCAAGTGGCGACCCGATACCGACGCGCTGGCCACTGCTTTCGCGGAGAACGTGGAAGCGGGGTTGCGCGGTGAGGTAGATGAGGACAACGTGAAAGCTGCGGCTGGTACAGACGACGATAGGCGTAGCCATCCTATCAAAATGCCAGACGGGTCAAAATGTTACACGGAAGATTGTGAGAGGCACAAAAAGCGAACGAATTATACCATACCTACAATAAAAGAAGCAAGGAGCGAATTAAACAATGCTTTTCTGTCAATAAAAAACAAAAAGGGAACAATAGAGAAAAATATTATTTTATTGAAAAAGGTAAACAAAAGAACAGCAAGAAAAGTCAAATCTTTGTGCGGTCGTGATATAGAACAGTATTGCCATACTGTTTCTCCTTCAGAACTTCAGCATACGATAAACAGACATCCTAATTTAACTGCAAACGACATGAATTTTGTATTCAATATTGTAGACAATTGGGACGAATTAAAATACACATTGAAGGATAATACACCTCGTTTAGAATATCACAAAATCCACAAAGGAAAGGAATATATACTTGTTGAAAGAATAGGAAGAAAGAGACGAAATCCAAAAGATTTACACTCTTTGCAATTTACAACAATATATTGGTAAAAAAATGGAGAGAGGCCTCGGGTTTTCACCGGGGGACGGTGGCAGATGCCCCTTTCCTCTCTCAGGGATGAGTATATTACCATCAAGATGCTTTGTCCAGCCTTTTCTGCAAAAAAACGCTCTCTTTTTCGATAGAGAGCGTTTTTTTGAGACTTCTGCGTTTACTCCTCATCGAATTTATCGGCAAATTATAACGTACTTGTTCATAGTAATGTTTTGCCCGGTTTACCCGCCGGGCGAGGGGTGTTATGAACAGGAAAGGATTTAGATGGCTTTCTTCCATTCAATCATGTTCTCGCGGCTCCCGAAATCAATCTTGATTTGCTCGTCAAGCCATTCCGTGAATGCAGCGGTGAGCTGTCGCCATTCGAGTTGAGATATGCAATGCTTGAATCTGAAAAAACTACTGAACACAAAGAGAAAGAAGGAAACAAAAAAGCAAAAATAGTCGAAGATAACGACTTGTATTATACTTTTGTTACACCTGTTAAAGTCAATGGGAAAGAAAGCACAATCCGCATTTATGCCATGCACCGAAAAGACGAAGAAAACAAAAAGCGACTTTGGTTTTATGAGTTTAGCATAAACTGAAAAAAGGGGAGGCAAGAAGCCGTCGTCAAAGAGTTATACTCTCATCGCTCTCACTTCTTGCCTCCCCTACACACAAGTATAGTATAAAATGTGAGATTGTCCAGCCTTTTCTGCAAAAAAAATCGCCTGTTATTGGCTTGCAGATGCAAAATATACAAACATGCCAGTAGTGTAAAGAAAAAATATCGCAACGAGAAAAATTTTTCTTTTGTTGCGATATTTTATCCCCATTTCGCGTCGTTGCAGCATAAGAATACGCGCATTATAATACATGCATGGTATCAATAAAACTTTCCGAAAACGGAGGCAAAGCTCCCGAAGCCGTCCCGTACATGCCCGCAGGACTGAACCATATCTGCTGCACGGTGAACGGGAGGGCGGGCAAACGCGCTGTGATGGCAGACCAGGAAGCATGCGCACGGCTGCAAGCCGACCTACAGGATATGATTCAAGCAAGTAAGGACGGCAACCGAGCCCGACCTGTGATTCTGTTCGACCACAAGAGCGGACCTGCAGCAGCCGAGCCGCTGGGTTTCGAGTGGGATGACCAGCGCGGCATTCTTCTGCGCGTTAACTGGACTTCAGCAGGGCGAGAAGCGGTAGAAGGTGGCAATTACGGCTACATCTCGCCCGCCTTTCGCCTGGAAAAGGGCGGCAATCGCATCAACGGCTTGCATAGCGGTGTTGAGGTTGGCTCGCTTGTGAACGACCCTGCATTTGAACGAAACGAGTGTATTGCGGCAGGAAAAACCGAACTCGATGAGGAAGAAATCACCGCGGCATTTTTATCCCCATTTCAGGGCGTTGAAGAAAACGAAAATTCGGGTGAAAATATATCTGCTGCCACAGGTGGCGGCGACCAAAACCAAACAAAATCAAACGATATGGAAAACATTAAACAGAAGCTCGGACTTGCTCCCGACGCTACTCCCGAAGATGTTGCCGCCGCCATTGACGCTCTGCTTGCGCAGTGTGAATCTGGCAAGAAGCGCATCGAGGAAGTTGAAGCCGAGAATGTCCAGCACAAGGATGAAATCAAGAAGCACAAGGAAACCGCCGCTGATGGTTTCGTTGACCGCTTGAAGAAAGACGGCAAGGTGAGCCCGCACGATGAAGAGACGCTCAAGGCAGCTCGCGAGTCTTATCTGGACAACCCCGAACGCACCGAGCGCATTTACGCATCGATGCAGCCCATTATCCCCACCGACAAAAACGACGAAGACCTGCTCGCAAATCGCGTGCAGAAGACTGAGCAGGAATATGCCCACATGAGCATCGCCGATTGTTACGCAACCGTTAGCTTCTAAACAACCAAAAAAAACAATAATATGTCAGTCATTACACTTATAGACCTGATGCAGCGTCGCGGTGCTCCCGCCCTCGACCGCAAGATTGTGGACGAGACTCAGCACGCCGCCCCGCTGTTCAAGCGACTTCCAAGTCGCGTGATTTCCGGCACTGTGTACCGCTACCAGAAGCGCGACACCCTGCCAAAGATTGGACCTCGCCCCATCAATGCCGGTGCCGAAGCCCACAAGGCAAGCTACAAGAGCGCAAACGCCGAGTGCTACTACTACGACGGAGTAATTATGCTCGACAAGGCTCTGGCTGATGCCGACCCCGAGGGCAAGAATGAACTGATGGCCGATGAGGCTCGCGCCACCATCAAGGGAACGATGTTCGGTCTGGAGCAGAGCCTGTTCTATCCACAGGAATTTGGCGCACCCTGTCTGCGTCAGACTATCGGTGACTACATGGCTATGTCCGCTGATGCCGACATCAAGGACGAAACAGCATGGACGGCTGGCGGTGCTTCCGTGTGGCTGCTGCATGTGGCTGACGGTGCTCTGGAGAACATTTTCGGCAACAGCAAGACGATTGCCTTTGGTAATGTTGATAAGGAAAACGTGCAGCGTCCGACTGGCAAGGTTGACAAGGACGGCAACCCGACCTACGGCATGATGGAAGCTCTGGTGCAGCACTGCAACTTCTGGCGCGGTTTCGTGCAGAAGAACGTGTTTGCCGTGGGTGCCATCCTGAACGAGTCTGCCGACAATCCTCTGACCGATGAGATGCTGGCCAAGGCTGTGGACATGTTCCCTGCTTCCATGCGCCCGAACCTCATCGTGATGAACCCTGCCACCCGTAGCCGCCTGCGTGCTTCCCGCTCCAAGGCTATGACGTACCGTAAAGGGCAGTCTGGTCAGACTGCCTACGTCGAGACTCCGACCGAGTGGGATGGCATCGAGATTATTGTGACCGATGGCATCCTGAACGACGAGACTCCCGAAAAGATTGCCGAGTTCATGAGCAAGGACGATTTCTCTGCCGCCGACATGCTCGACACCACCAAGATTACCAACCCGAACAAGATTTAAGATATGAGCTACAAGTACAACCGAGTTGACCTTGCTCTGATGAGCACCAAGCCCGAAGAAGTGATTGACATTGCCGAAAAGGGCGGCATCGAACACGCTCAGATGGTAGTGGAGCTTGCTGATGGCGGCTCTGTGACTATTGAGGGTGCTGATAAGGTCGATGGCGACTTTGCCACCGTGCTGACTGTGACCGTACCGAGCAGCGGCGAGTACCGCGAGCGCATTCCTCTGGAGTGCCCCCGCTTCATTCGTGTATCTGCCGACTCTGGTGCAACTCTGACCATTCGCGCATAAAGTATTATGTCCGAGCCTCTGCATCTCCTGACAGTTGACCAGCTGCGAGCGGAGCTTACCGCTGCGGAACTGGACGCAATCCCCGGCGGCGTTCTTGGAGAAGAGAATGCCCCCGAGGGGGAGGTGCAGGCATGGCTTGCTGGCATGCTGGTACAGGCATGCGACAGCGTGGTGACAGCCATCAACACCTGCCCGCGCAACAAGCATATCCGCACGGGACTTTGTAAAGTCCCAGCGGGGTGCGTGCGCACGGCTCTGGTGCTGGCACGCCATGCGGTCATATCAGCCATTCCTGGTATGGCTGAGACGCTGGAGGGAAGCAGCCGCGCTGCTGAATACAGCACGGCGACAGCAGCTCTTCAGCGGCTCGCCAGCTGCGACCTTGTGCCTGAGTACTCACTTGGCGATAACGAGGGCAGCAGCGGCACTTCTGGCGTTACGCTGGTACTTGGCAACCCGATAAACGATTACATGTTCTGATGAGCACGATTTCATACGTTTTCTGCGACTGGGTCATTGAGCGAATCAAGCAGAATCTCGGCGGCAAGCTGACCTCCGACAACGTGTTTGATATGCGCAAACGTGACCTTGGGCAGAGTATCAAGCTGGCAGTGAATAAAGGTCTGGGAGCTTGCGTTGTCGTTGAGCTTGGCGACATCTCTCCCCAAGGCAACCGACCCGACGATACGCAGCTTGAAATCGAGGTGAATGTGACCGTGTGCCACAATGCCGCCATGAAATCCAGCTCGGCTTTCGACAGTCGCGCATTCACCGAGAACCTGTACCGGAAGTTTGCTGGTGCTTCATTCCAGCAGTTGCCAGGAATGCCCAACAATGTGCGAGTTGGGAAGCTCACGAGCCAAGGCGAGGACAAAATGCTTCATATGTTTTCAATTAACATTTTAACTACAATTTGATATGGCTACGATTGATATCTTCAAACCGATTAAAACACCTGTAAACATTGCCATTTACGTTGCAGAGCGCACCGAAACGTACGCCCCCACCAACGAAGAAGCTTCCGGCAGTCTTATCGACCGACCGGAAGAGGATTGGAAGAACCTTGCAATGTGCAAGCAGGCAACAACCGAGGTAAGCACCGAAAACGACGAGGAAGACGCGTTCGACGCTATCTCCAAGAAGCGTGTTCGCAATGAGAATCCGATGGTGACAAGCCGCCGGATGACCTACGACATGGAACGCCAGACGCCGCTTTATTTCGCACTGTTTAACGGTGTGAAGAACCCCATGAGTGCAGAAACGCTGGCTGCTCTGGAGTCTGGCACGGGTGTTCAGTTTGGCAGCACAAACGACCCCAAAGTGCCTGTGTGCTTCAAGGAAGTTGCCTACGACGACAAGCAGAATGAGCTGTGGTCCAAGTACCTTTACGGCAACCTTATCAACACTGGCAGCCAGACGTATGACGGCAAGATTTCTCGTCCGCAGCTTCAGTTCGAAGAGGAAAGCTCGCCGCACAATATGATTGTGCCTTCCGCGTTCTTCCTCGGTACTGCTACTGGTAATGCTTGATTTTCTTCTTCATAGTATGTGAGCAGGCGGCGGTGGGGAAACTTGCCGCCGCCTTTTAACAACAATGGAAATAAAAATAACCAATTTCCGTGAGCAAATCCGCTCGCTTTTCTTTAATGAGAGCGCGTTAGCGGAAGTTGCTGAACAGGTGCGTAATAACATACAATCCTGGTATGCGAGCTTGCCCGAAGATTGGTTTGATAATCCTAAGCCGTTTCCTGACGGCACGCCACGCCATGCAGGCAAGCGGACATTCATGGCTCCGCTGAGCACGGGCTGGAAATACAATACGCAAAATACAGGCTTCAGCATTTTCTTCAATCACACGCGAGAAGATGGAAGCCCATGGGGTTTGCGACTCCAGCAATACGGTGGCGAGATTCGCCCGGTCAAAAAGCGCGCGTTGACCATACCTGTGACCGCAGATGCACGCGGCTTGTCTGCGCGTGCCTACCAGGCAAAAACCGGGCATGACCTTTTCGTCGTAAAAGGCGAGGCGGCGAAGAAGAATCCCGACGTTATCGGCTCGCTGGTGTGGGAAGACCCCGAAGGAGACCTGCACGCCGCCTATGTACTCCGCAAGCGTTCCTCTGTTCCTCCTTTGAAAGAACGCCGCGGGCACGATGCAATCCCCAGCGAAGAACAGCTTACTGAATGGGCTGTTCGCGCATACAATAAATACTTACGATATATGTTTTGATTATGGCTGAGCCTGAAATAAAATTGGTGTTTAATGCTGAAACTGGCAAGGCATCGCAGAATATACAAGACCTTTACAACAAAATTCTGAGCCTTGCAAAAAATCGTGGTTCTGATTTTACGAGTGAGGAAGTCCGTAAAATCAACGAAATGATTGAGGCTTATGATAAGTATGAACGAAAGGTAAAAGGAATAAATGAATATGTCCGTTCGGTTAACAGCACGGAATTCGGCAGTGAGAACCAGGTCGAGAAAACGCTCGACAGGACAGAAAAAAAACTGCAACGCATAATTTATGAAGGGACGCAGATTGCATCACTGATGCGTAGCATTGGCATTGAACCTCGAGCACTTGAAAGTTATGTAAACCTTGCAAACACTCTCAGCCTTGCGAATAAGGAGTTTGATATCGCCATTAGAAACAAAGAGAGACTGCTCAACCAGCCGAAAGCCCCAAGAGGCGCACTTGTTACATCGTACCCTTGGGAAAAAGACGGAACACCTAATGACCCAAACACTCCAGAGCAGCAATTCCGAAACAAGTATGCAAAATATGCCGAAGATATCGGAAATTATCAGCGAGTGCTAAACGTAACTATTGATTCAACGGAACGGTTAAAAGCTGCACTTCGCGATAAATATGCGGCGTTGCAAGAAACAGATGAGGGATATTTGCAGCAGAAACAACTAAACTGGCGCCTTTCTTTCGACACTTAGAAAGCTAATTTAAGCCCCTTCTTCTCGTGTTCATCAGGCGTATGTACGTGTTATATCACTCTGTATCCTCGGATGTCAATCCATTTTTGGCGCGATTTTGTAGCGTAGG